>FR885490.1:24096-52759 GCA_000436375.1 Azospirillum sp. CAG:239
GGCTGCCGCCGTAAACACAATAAGACAAAGATTTGCGGTTTGTGTCATGCCAGTCCGCTTCGGCAAACTCGCAGCCTTTTTCCGTATACCAGGTAATATCCTTGACGCCGCTGCGGCTGACCGGACGTCCGGTAAAGAAATGACGGCGTTCGAAAATTCTGAGCTTCTTGCGCAACTGCACCAGTTTTTTGACAAAACGGGCAAAACTCCGGTTCTCGTCGGTAATCGCCTCCCAGGCAATCCAGGTCAGCACATTGTCCTGACAATAAGGATTGTTGTTGCCGAACTGGGTATGCGCAAACTCGTCGCCGGCCAGCATCATCGGCGTCCCGAAAGACAACAGCAGCGTCGCCATCAACGCCCGACCGCGGGCGTAGCGGTTGGAAGTGACGGTTTTGTTGTCGCTCTCGCCTTCGGCGCCGGAATTCCAGCTCCAGTTGCTGTCGCTGCCGTCACGGTTTTCTTCGCCGTTGGAGTTGTTGTGTTTGCCGTTATAACTTACCAAATCGCGCAGTGTAAAACCGTCATGCGCCGTGATAAAGTTGACGCTTGCCCAAATATCGCGATTGTTATAATTGAAGACATCGGACGACCCGGCTATGCGGCTGGCAAGTTCGGGCGTCTGGCCCAAATCGCCTTTCCAGAAACGGCGCACGACGTCGCGAAACTTATCATTCCATTCGGCCCAGCCCGGCGGAAACCCGCCGACCTGATAGCCACCGTAACCGACATCCCAGGGTTCGGCAATCAGCTTGCTCTGCTTCATCAGCGGATCCTGCAGCGTGGAATATAAAAAACCGCTCTGCTGGCTAAAGGCCAGATTATGACGGCTGACCGTCGTTGCCAGATCAAAACGGAAACCGTCCACATGCATTTCCTTAACCCAATAACGCAGCGAATCCATAACCAACGTTAAGACATTCGGATGCTGAACGTTAAACGTCGCGCCGCAACCGGTCGTATCAAAATAATAACGCCGGTTTTCGGGATTGAGAATATAGTAGGATTCATTGTCGATGCCGCGATAACACAAAGTCGGACCGAGCTGGTTGCCCTCTCCGGTATGGTTGAACACGACGTCGAGAATAACCTCAATATTGTTCCTGTGGAGAGTTTTGACCATATCCTTAAATTCGCGGATGTCGTCACGGCTCAGGTAAGACTGCTCGGGAGCAAAGAAGGTAAAGCTTTCATACCCCCAGTAATTGTCAACAATATAGCCCTTTTTGTGCCGGTTGCCGAAGAAAGCGTGAATCGGCAGCAGTTCGACCGCGGTAATGCCCAGCCACTTAAGATAGTTGACAACCGACCGGTGCGACATGCCGGCAAAAGTGCCGCGTTTGGCGTCGGGAACTTTCGGATGCAGGCGGGTAAATCCGCGGGTATGGGTTTCGTAAATTACGGTATCTTCAAAAGGACGGCGCAGCGGTTCGTCGCCTTCCCAGTCGTAGGCATCGTCAACAACCACGGACTTCGGCACATAGGGTGCGCTGTCCAGTTCGGAGAAAGACAAATCCTTGTCCGGGCTGTCCCAGTCGTAGCCGAAAATGGCCTTATGCCAGATGAGCTTGCCGACCAGCTGCCGGCCATAGGGATCAATCAACAGCTTGTTCGGATTAAAACGCTTGCCCTCTTCCGGCTTGTAAGGGCCGTAAACGCGGTAGCCGTAGACCTGCCCCGGCTCCAGTCCCGGCACATAGATATGCCAGATGCTGTTGTCGTTTTCGGTTATGGCGTAGCGCTGCACTTCCTGCGCACCGCTTTTGTCAAACAGGCAGAGTTCAACCTTTTCGGCATGAGCGGAAAACAAGGCAAAGTTAACACCCTTGCCATCGTAAACCGAACCGAGCGGATAGGGTTTTCCGATTGTGGGTTTGCTGCCTGCCATTGTTTTCCTCCCTTATGTTAAAAATCAGCGTATCGGCTTAATTACGATGGTCGACAGAGGCGGAAGCGTTATCTGGACGGAATAAGGTTTCATATTCCACTCCTGTTCCTGCGCCTCCATAAAGCCTTCGTTTTTGACGCCGCTTCCCCAGTAGTTTACATCGTCGCTGTTAAAAATTTCCTGATATTTGCATTTTTCCAGAACACCGACACGGTAATCCCTGCGGACCACCGGCGTAAAGTTGCATATGACAATCAGATAATCGCCGGGCTGCGTTCCTTTGCGAACATAAGAGATGACGCTGTCGTCAGCGTTGGAATGTTCAATCCATTCAAAACCGCGGTAGTCGAAATCGACCTCATAAAGCGCCGGATTTCCCTTATACATCAGGTTAAGGTCGCGGACACAGTTCTGCATGCCCTTATACATCGGATATTGCAGCAGATGCCAGCGCAGGCTTTCTTCGGCGTTCCATTCCCAATCCTGTCCGAACTCGTTGCCCATAAACAGCAGTTTCTTGCCCGGATGGGTAAACATGAAGCCGTAATAGGCTCTCAGGTTTGCAAATTTCTGCCACTCGTCGCCCGGCATTTTAGCCAGCATAGAGCCTTTGCCATGAACCACCTCATCGTGTGAAATCGGCAGAATAAAGTTTTCGTTAAACGCATAGAGCAGACCGAAAGTCAGCATGCCGTGATGATATTTGCGGTGCACCGGATCCTTGCTGATATAGCGCAGCGTGTCATTCATCCAGCCCATGTTCCATTTGTAACCGAACCCCAGGCCGCCCATGGAAGTCGGACGCGAAACCATCGGCCAGGCCGTCGACTCTTCGGCACAGGTAAAGGCGCCTTTGTTGTGGCCGTAGACAAGCTCGTTCATCTTGCGCAGAAAAGATATGGCCTCAAGGTTTTCGTTGCCGCCGTAGATATTGGGAATCCACTCGCCGTTTTTGCGCGAATAGTCCAGATACAACATGGAAGCGACCGCGTCGACGCGTAGACCGTCAATGTGATATTCCTTCAACCAGTAGAGCGCGCTGGCGCAGAGAAAATTGCAGACCTCGGTACGACCGTAGTTATAAATTTTGGTTCCCCAATCGGTGTGTTCGCCCTTGCGCGGATCGGCATGCTCGTACAAATGCGTGCCGTCAAACTCGACAAGGCCGTGACCGTCTTTGGGAAAATGCGCCGGCACCCAGTCCATGATAACGCCGATGCCGGCCTGATGGAATTTGTCAATCATATAGCGGAAATCGTCCGGATTGCCGAAACGGGAAGTCGGCGCGAACATGCCGGTAACCTGATACCCCCAGGAAGCGTCCAGCGGATGTTCGGACAGCGGCAGAAACTCGACATGCGTAAAGCCCATATTGCTGACATAGGGGACAAGATAGTCGGCAAACTCGCGGTAAGTCAAATACTCCTCGCCATGTTCGCCCTTGCGGCGCCAGGAACCGAGATGAACCTCGTAAACGGACATCGGACGGTCGAAACTGTTGGCCTGCTCGCGGTAGTTCATCCAGTTTTCGTCTTCCCAATGATAATTTTCGATATTGTAAACGACAGATGCCGTATTCGGTCTTTTTTCGGAATAAAAAGCAACCGGATCCGACTTAACCAGTATGTAGTCCTGCTGGGTTTTGATTTCGTATTTGTAAAGTTCGCCCTGCCCGATGCCGGGAATGAAAATATCCCAGACGCCGCAGGTCGGATGTTTGCGCATGACGTTGACACGTCCGTCCCAGTTGTTGAAGCCGCCGACGACAGAAACACGCTTGGCATTCGGCGCCCAGACGGCAAAACTTACGCCGGCCACGCCGTCCATCGTCATCGGATGCGCACCGAGTTTTTTATACATGTCAAGATGGGTGCCTTCGGCAAAGAGATAGGCGTCGATGTCGCCGATATTCGACTGAAAACGATAGGCGTCTTCGGCCATATAGGTATTGCCCAAGTCGTTTTCGATTTTGAAACGATAGGCGAAATTTTCCCCGACGCCGAGGTTAATCTGATAGAAGCCGCGATCATCAAGTTTGGTCATCATCCCCAGCGACGTGCCGTCGTTTTTCAGGACCTCAATTGAACGCGTATTGGGTTGATATGCGCGGATAAAGACCTCTTTGCTGCCCTTATCGCGATGAATTCCGAGTACGGCAAAAACATTGCCGTGGTCGCCGTTGATTACAGCCTGCATTTCTTCTTTAGATAACAGATATTCCATATAGCCCCCTATAGCCTTAGACATAATTAATTTTGATAATAGTTCAGCCCTTTAAAACCTAGATATAAATTCTTATAATATTAAATGCAAGCAAATTGAGAGGCTGTTATCTTTTATTTTGCAGAATCAATATTATCACTCGATTTGTTATTGACGTATAAAATTTTGAATGTATATTAGAACGTGTTGAGCAAACATTTTTTATTTTTATTTGGAGTTAGTTATGGTTAAAAATAATGAAAATGCAATCAAAGAAGCTGCCTACTATCTGTGGGAAAATGCCGGCCGCCCGATGGGTCAGGACGAGTATTTCTGGTCTTTGGCCGTAGCTCAGTTTTCTAACAACTGCAAGTCTTCTTCCTGCAAGTCTGCCACTTCCGGCAGCGCCAAGAAGGCCACTGCTTCTGCCAAGAAAACCAGCAGCAAAAGTTCTTCCTGCAAGAGCGCTTCTTCGACCAAAAAATCCGCAAAATAATTGCGTTTTTTTGAAGTTGAAAAAATGAAAAAACCTCTCCGAACAGAGAGGTTTTTTTGTGGGCGGAATCCGCTTGTCAGGCACCTTGTTTCCGCGCGGCAACGACATATCCCCAAACTTCGGAATTCCCCTCGTTGCGCAGCTTTTCCCTGCTGATTTTTTCCAACTCAAAACCGGTTTGCAAAAGCAGTTTTTCAATATATTCGCGGCGGTGCAGAAAACGTCCGGAAATGTGCAGAAACCAGTCGGAATCGTTTAAGGAATTTTCCGAAACGGTAAAGATAACGCGGCCGTTTTTTTTCAGTGCCCCGAACAAAGCGGAAAACAGGTTTTCAAGGTCACCGATGTAGGTAAAAACGTCGGCGGAAACCACCAGTCCGTAACGTGCTTTCACATTGTTCAGCCAGTCGGTAATCTCTCGGCAAATCAACTTGTTATAAACTTTTTTGGCCGCGGCTTCCCGCAACATTCCGGCCGACAGATCAACGCCTTCCAGACCACGGAAAGAAGCATATTTTTTCAGGAAAACCCCGCAAAGCCCGGTACCGCATCCGGCATCGAGAATTCTCATTTTCGGATGTTTTTTTTCGCCGTAAATATCCCTGAGGAATCCGAGAATCAAATCCGGCGCACGATACTCCAGACTATGCAGAACCTGCTCAAAGTCGGGTGCGAAAACATCAAAAATATCGCGCACGTAACCAGGCGGCGCAACCGGTGCGGAACGCCCGTCGGACAAGGCTTTGCCCATATGCCGCACGACCGGATTTTCAGGGTATTTTTCCAGCCACTTTCGGGCATAACCGCCGCAGAGGGAATCCGCCTTTTCCAGCGAAGCTTCATAGAGAAGGTAGCCGAAATTTATGTGGTGCGCTTCGTCGCCGCCGCTTTTTTCCACAGCCTGCCAGCCGTTTTCGAGCGCTTTTTTCCAGAGCGATTTTTTCTGATAAGCCTGCGAAAGATAATTGTATATCCAGGGATCGGAAGAATCGATTTCCGCCGCTTTGGCAAAAGCGTCCAACGCCGCGTCAAAAACGCCGTTTTCCAGCGCCGCATTTCCCAGCAACGTCCAGGCTTGCACCGATCCGGAATCCAGAGCGGCAGCGCTTTCGGCATGTTTTGCGGCGGCGGCATAATCCCGCAGTTCAAAATATGTATTGGCCAGGTTGATTTCGGCGACGTAATAGCCGGGTCGCAGTTCGGCGGCCTGCCGATAATATTGCAGCGCGGCGGCATAGTCTTTTCTGCGATAGAAAACATTGCCGAGATTTATCAGTGCCGGCAGACTTTCGGCATCAAGTTTCAAAGCCCGGCGCGAATATTTTTCCGCCGCTTTCAGATCGCCGGTTTCGTAACAGGCGATGGCCAGATTGGTCAGCGCCGGCAATGACTTTTTGTTGACCTTATGCGCCTTGAGATAATATCCGGCAGCGGCCTTTTTGTCGCCCAGCGCGTCAAAGCAGTTGCCGCTGCTGACGAGATAATCGTCGCGCCCGGGAAAATTCTGCGACAGTTCAAGCCATGCGGAAAGCGCCTGCGCGTATTCTCCGTTTTGGTAATGGTTTCTGGCTGTTTCTTCTAGACCGGACAATTGCGAATCCTTTATAATGCTTTTCGGTTATTGATATAATCAGCATTTTTTAGTAAAAAAACTATTGACGTTGCGAGATAAATAATATATTTATTTGGGCAATGACGGGGGTATGGCGGAACTGGTAGACGCGCTAGACTCAAAATCTTGTTCCCTCTGGGAGTGTCAGTTCAAGTCTGACTACCCCTACCAATAATGAAAAACCTTGATTTGTTATCAAGGTTTTTTCTTTTTTTGATTTTTCATTTTGATTTCCGGCACAAAAATTAAATTTGTTCCTCTTGCTCCGCATTAACGACGGTTTTGGACATGGCGACAATAAATTCATAGAGGTGTTTTACGGCTTTGCGATTGGGAAGCTTATAATAGGCTTTAACCAGCTCAATCGTTTCCTGCCGCAACATCGGGTCGCTTGGCTCAGGTTCGGCCTCTTCCTTCAAAGGCGGACAACCGCCGGAAAGCTGAAACATACGCGGCGACTGCCCGGCCGTCTCTTCGTCCATATCCTCAAAAAAGAAACTTATCGGCACACCGAGAACTTTGCCCATATCCCACAGGCGGCTGGCACCGACGCGGTTCATGCCCTTTTCATATTTTTGAACCTGCTGAAAAGTAAGCCCCAATAAGGAGGCCAGTTTTTCCTGACTGTATCCCAGAAGCTGGCGGCGCAGGCGAATCCGATTGCCGACATGCGTGTCTATCGGGTTAGGCTCTCCGTCCGGGGTACGGCCGCGGCTTGAAACTTTTATTTTTCTGATTTTGGAAACCTCTGCCTGCAATCGTTCGGTTTTGTTCTGCTTCATGTAAAAACTCCTGTACTTTATAAAAACAATCTCCACCTTTTAGAAAGGTGGAGGAGTTTTCAGTACACAAAGTCTGTGCAGTCATTATTCGTCATGCATGCACGCTTATTTTTGACACTCCTCCGTTTAAAACATTGGATGTGTCAAATTTTTTGCCACCTAACAATTTGACGGTGTTAAGACTTTAGGCACTGAAATACCTCGTGGTCTTTATAATAATATGGTTGTTATAACGGCGGATAACCCGCACGCTGCAAGTATAAGCAGAAATTTGTCGATAATCAATTAAAAAAAAATCCGCTTTTCCAAACAGAAAGCGGACAGATTGACAACATTGCGAACTACTCGACGGTTTCGATAAACTTCGAATAGCGCCCCCGGCTCTCTTCCGACTGTTTAAGGGCGACGTCACTCATAATCTTGTTTTCGTAAAGTTCCGTAAAATAAGGCGTCGGCTCGACCGTCAAGATTGACGAGGCCTCGTCGTAAGACAGTTTCAGGCCGATGAGCGGCGCGGTAATTTCGTTATTGATTATCCGATTATAATATTCCGGCGCAATTTTAAACTTTGCCGCCGGCGGCGTCCCGGTTCCGGCTTCCCGGCTGCACACATACAGCGACGCGGTTTCAAAGCGGATAAAATTTTCAATCAATATCGGAAAAAACTCATCTAAAACCGGATTTACTTCACTCATGACATCCTCTTGCAAAACTTATTCCGTTTTTGTTTTAGCCTGCTCCGGGCACAGAGTCAATACATCTATCGGAAAGCATTGCCGCGATTCAGATTGATTCCGCGTTCAGACTGGGAATAAACGAAAAATTCGTTACTGTTCATTTTGCGCAAATCGTCATAAAGGTTTTCGTCATCGTTGGCGCGGCCGGTAACCTTAATGATTTCCAAGTCGGCAAGATAATTGTCATAGGCTCTCTGGTAACGCGGCTTAACAGCCTCTTCAAATTTGCGCGCCATGGCTTCGGCATCGGCGACACCCGCCTCGTGATAACGGCGGGAAACGTCTTCGGCACTTTCTTCCGCCGCTGCCGGCCGGCTGAAAGCCAGAGCGGCACATAACATACATAAGACTATCTTTCGGCTCATTTTCTTCCTCCGTATTGTTTACAGGTTAGTAAATAAATTTTAACAAAGGGATAATAAAATTGTTTCAGGTTAAACGTTTGGAACAACAAAATGAAAAAATCGGCAATACTGGTTTTGATTTGCGTCTGTTTTTTCGCGGCAAAAGCGTCCGCCTGGAGTTACGGCGAATTCGTGTCCTGCGACGCCATCAATCCCAAACCGAAAATTACGTTTCTGACCTCTTACGGCCAGCTGATACACGACCTCTCGACCCCGCAGAGGGAAATTGAACGCATGGCCGGCGGCGCCGAAAAAGGCTTTTTCGTCGTCGGACTGGCAACGCTCAAGCCCCAGTATCAGATTTGGATTAAGGACGTTTACGTTAAAACTTTAGATCAGAATCACGCCTGTCTGCTGCCCAGCGAAATTGAGATAAAGTTCGGCTACAACGACCCGCTGATTTATGTGTCAAAAGAGATTGACCGCAACAGCTGCAAATTTTCGCAGGTTATACGTCACGAACAGGTTCATCAGCGCATCAACATTCTGACCCTGGAATATTTTCTGCCGCTGATTGACGAGACTATTCGCAATGCCATAAGCGAAGTTCGCGCCATTAAGGTTTCCGGCACCGGCGACGCGGAAATCCGCGCCGGAATCGACCGGCTTTACGAATATTACACCGCCCGGCTGAAACCGATTATCGACGAATTTCACAAGGCCAGAGAAAACGAACAGCGCAAACTCGACAACATCGTCAATTATACGATGGAATCGGAATTATGCCGCGAATTTGACCGCGAAAGACCCGACAAAAGACTCTGAAATCCGAGAGAAAAAACCGCGGGAAATGCAAGCGGAAAAGCGGTTCATTAACATAGACTTTAGTTCTATAAACCTTTGAGTTTCAATTATTAACAATATATTAACGCAGGTTAATCGTTCATTATAAAGGAGATGTATAATGAAAGCTAATGTTGCCAACTACATCATTCAGGAAATGTCAAGCCGTTTTCCGATGCGCAGCGAAGACGTCGTCAACGCCGACCTGATTGATGCCGTGATTGACGACTGGTCGAATAACCGTTTCAGAGCCTATGGCAAAGACTTCAAATTTCACAGCGAAAGACTCTCCCCGGAAAAATATCTGATGTAGGAACGGCAAAATCCTTATGTACAAAGCATAAGAAAATTTTTATAATGGCTGCATCTTTTTTTTAACCGCGCAAGGAGAACATAATGACCGACACATTGGAATATAAAGGCGTTAAAATCCGGTATTTGGGACACAGCGGCTTTATCATTGCCAAAGGAGAATACAGCATCGTGCTGGACCCTTTTCTGACCGGAGCGCCGATGGCTGTCATGAAACCGTCCGACATCAAGGCTTCGGACATTCTTCTTACGCATGGGCATCAGGATCATCTCGGCGACGCCGTCGAAATTTCCAAGAACAATCAGGCCAAAATTACCGCGGTTATGGAACTGGCGGAATACTGCACCGAACAGGGGGCCGAGACAATCCGGGTACCCATCGGCGGCACCTGGCAGTATCCATGGGGGTCGGCGCAGTTCCGCTATGCCATGCACAGCGGTTTTCTGCCCGACGGAAAACCTTTCGGACAGGCGGCCAGCATTCTGTTGAATATCGGCGGCGTCAAAATTTATGACCTCGGCGACACCGCCTTGCAGCAGGATTTCAAACTGGTGGGCGAAATATACAAACCCGACATCGCGTTTGTTCCCATCGGCGGACGCGCCAACATGAACATCAACGAAGCGCTGGTTGCGGTACGCTGGCTGGGCGCGGGCATTGTCGTACCGATTCATTATGACCTTTATACGGAAGGCAGCGTCGACCCGTTTGAATTTAAAAGCAAACTGGAAAGCACGACCAACATTCAGTGCATGGTCATGCGGCCTTAGGCGAATCCGTTCCGGTGCGGGTACCGGATATTTTTATGAAGCTTTTATTCTGTGTACTTATTTTTCGTTGCCTGAAGACATTTTTTACAGCCTGTACAAAAAACGTTTTGCGTTTAGACTGTATGCAGACTTCAGGAGACCGGACTGACGACACATATTATCAAAACAGTTAGAAGGAAAAGACTCATGAATAAAGAAACTATTTCGGAACGTGCGGACTCATCGGAACAGGACATTGTCCTAATCAGCAAAATTTACGAAAGTTTTGAAGCTTTGGAAGAAACGCTCGGAAAACTGAAACTGGAAGAGCCTCTTTTTATAACCCACGTGGCAAAAAAATCTTTTGCCGACACTATCTTCAGTACGGTTCAGAAAAATAACGACAGAAAAAAACTAAAACGCCTCAAAAACTGACAACTCCAAAACAAAGCCCCGCAACAGCGGGGCTTTGTTTATCAAGCGCCTTAAAGTTATGCGCGCTTCCAGGTCGTGCCGGACGGCGTATCTTCCAGAACAATGCCGGCGTCTTTCAATTCGCCGCGGATTTTATCGGCAAGCGCATAATCCCTGTTCTTTTTGGCCGCCTGACGTTCGGCGATTTTGCTCTCGATATCGCTTTCGCTCAGGCCGCCCTTTTCACCGGACGCGCCCTTAAACCAGACCTCCGGATCCTGATACAACAACCCCAGAACTTCCGCCGAAGCAATCAGTTCCGACTTGTATCTGACTTTGTCGGCTTCGGTTTCCGACTTATTCAGATTATTGACAATTTCATGCAGAACCGAGAGCGCCAGCGGCGTATTGACGTCATCGGCCAAAGCTTCCATCAGTCTGGCGTTCGGCGACGCTTTTTCAACCTTTACCGCCGCATTTTGGCGCAGGGCGTTGTAAAACTTGTCTAACGCGGCTTTGGCCTGTTTCAGCCCTTCAAAAGTGAAGTTGAACGGCTGGTGATAATGCGTGGTCAAAAACAGCAGGCGCAGCGCCTCGGCCGGATATTTGGAAATAATCTCGTCAACGTTATAAAAATTGCCAAGCGATTTTGACATCTTAACACCGTCGACCATCAGCATGCCGGCATGCACCCAATATTTGGCAAAGCTTGATCCGGGGTGTGCGCAGCAGGACTGGGCGCATTCGTTTTCGTGGTGCGGAAAAATCAAATCGGAACCGCCGCCGTGAATGTCAAAAGAATCGCCCAACAGCTTGGAACTCATGGCCGAACATTCCAGATGCCAGCCCGGACGGCCGTAGCCCCAGGGGCTGTCCCAACCCGGCTGGTCCGCCTCTGACGGCTTCCACAAAATAAAATCGGCCGGATTTTTCTTATAATCGGCAACTTCAATGCGGGCACCGGCCAGCATTTCCTTCATCGAACGGCCGGACAGAAAACCGTAGTCCGGCATGGAATCGACGCTGAACAAAACATGGCCTTCCGCCTCGTAGGCGTGACCGTTTTGCAGAAGCAGCTTAACCAGCTCGATCATTTCCTGAATATATTCGGTCGCGCGCGGGCGGTGGTTCGGATTTAACACGTTCAGTTTTTTCATGTCGTCCAGATACCACTGAAAGGTCTGTTCGGTAATTTCGCGGATAGACTTGCCGGTTTCCTTGTGTTTGTTCAGAATTTTGTCGTCAACGTCGGTAATGTTGGAAACGTAGGTCACATGGTCCTTGCCGTAAACCTGACACAGAAAACGATACAGCACGTCAAACACGACCGAAGTTTTGGCATTGCCGAGATGGGCGCGGTCATAAACGGTGGGACCGCAGACATACATACGCACGTTGTTCTCGTCAATCGGGACAAATTCCTGTTTGCGGCGCAGCAGCGTATTGTGCAGGCTGATTTTCATTTTCTCTCTCCTAATCTCTTATTCCGTTAAGGCGCTTATACGCCTTTTCCCTGCCGATAAACGGCAGCAGGCGTTTCAGCTCCGGCCCGTCGGGAAGCCCGGTCAGCGCCATCCGCAGCGGGTGAAACAAATCGCGTCCCTTTTTGCCGGTCTGTTTTTTGACAGCTTCTATCCATAAATTCCAGGTTTCACTGTTCCACGGTTCCGGCGGCAAAAGTCCGGCGGCCGCAACAGTCAGCTCATTGTCTTCAAGCACGGGCTCAATTTTTTCAAAACAGACGTCATGCCAGATTCTGACATCGTCGACCCGGGTCAGATTGCCGCGAACCGCATTCCAGAAAGTTTCGCCGACGGCGGTACGGTCTTTGACATTTTCATAAGGCAGGCCGTGAAGATAAACGGTATTGAAACGGCGAAGTTCAGCTTCGTCAAACTTCGGCTGCGAACGTCCCAAGCGTCCGAAATCCAGCGAAGCGGCCAGTTCCGCCAGCGAATAAAACGGGGTTATGCTTTCCGAGGTGCCGATTTTGGCCAGAAAAGAGCAAACGGCCAGCGCTTCGACGCCTTCTTCCCTCAACTCGCGAACGCCCAAAGACCCCAAACGTTTGGAGAGTTTTCCCTCTTTGCCGGTCAGCAGCGGCAAATGCGCGAACTGGGGAATTTTGCCGCCGAGAGCCTCAAACATCTCTATCTGAACCGCCGTATTGCTGACGTGGTCTTCGCCGCGGACAATGTGGGTTATGCCGAAATCGACGTCATCAATGACCGACGGCAGATGATACAAAAAGCTGCCGTCTTCGCGAATGACAATCGGGTCGCTTAATTTGCCGGCGTCATATCTTACTTCGCCGCGCACCATATCGTGCCAGCGGATTTCGCCGGCAGTCAGGCGGAAGCGGTAATGCGGACGGCATCCCCGCATACGGCGCACAACACATTCCTCGTCGCTCAAAGCCGAAGCGTCGCGGCTGTAAATCGGCGGCAGGCCTCTGGCAATAAGGCGCTTGCGCATCAGTTCCAATTCTTCCGGCGTTTCCCAGCATTCATAAATCCGTCCCTGCGCCTTCAGCTTTTCGACTATCTCATAATAGCGTTCCAGACGCGCCGACTGGCGGGCTTCTTCCGTCCAGTTCAGACCGAGCCAGAGCAGAGACTCCCGCAGAGAATCTTCATATTCCCTTTTGGAACGTTCCCTGTCGGTGTCGTCGATGCGGAGCATAAAGCAGCCGCCGAGCTTTTTGGCCAGAAGCCAGTTAAACAGCGCAGTGCGGGTATTGCCGATGTGCATATGGCCGGTCGGGCTGGGCGCAAATCTGACCTTGATGTTGTTCATTGTAAAAAAATCCACTACGGTTTTGCAAAACTATAGCGGATAATATAAGCTTACGACAATAAATTCAACAGATTTTTAGAGGTTTTGTCCGCTCAGCGTCATTTGGTTCTGCTGTTCTGCGGAAGAAGTAATCAGCTCCAGATCCTCAAGAAACCATTCAATCTCGTCGTCATTGCGGCGCAGCATCTCGTAAAAACGGCCGCGATACGAGAGAATCAGGCTGCTTTCGGCCAGTTTCAGGTCAATAATTTTAAGTTTGCCGCCAACCTTATGAATGCGAAAGCCGACCAGAAACTTTTCCGCCGGCTGCCCGGGCTGCTGCCGGCCGTCAAGCGAAATGTCGGCGGTAACGTCGGCGTAGTCCCTGTCCAGTTTGACGCCGGTAATCTTAAAGTTTATTTTGAAATCGAAACTGAGCGGAAAGTTCTTATACAGGCTCAGGGAATAGCGCTTGAAAAGAGGAATGTACCGTTCGCGCTGTTCCGGCGTCATCTGCCGCCAGTATTTGCCGACGACGAATTTGCCGACATAGTCCAAATCGACGTCGTTCAAAAACATTTCGTCAAGTTTGGCGTATTTGGTTTTGACGTCCGGTTCCGAAAAAGTATCGAGCAGCTGCCGCCCCTTTTGGTTCGCCCAGACCTCGGCCTCGGAAGCCGTTATCTTTCCGGCGGCAGCCGCCGGTTCTGAAAAGCATGCAAAACAAAATATGATAAGTTGCAAAAAAATCTTACTTTTCATGAAAAATCCCTTATTATCACTTCATCTTGTAACAGTATAACATCATTTGGTTAACAAAATGAAACTTAAATTTGCGCTTTGCTGTCTTTTTTTGGTTTCGGCCGTTTCCGAAGCGGCGGCCGCCGACGCCGGGCTGCGCTATATTCAGACACGGGGCGTCGTGCGCTGCGGCACGGACCTTTCGGCCAAGACTTACGCCTATAAGGACGCGGACGGCTACTGGCGCGGCATTGACGCCGATCTGTGCCGGACGCTGGCGGCGGCCGTTCTCGGCGACAAAGAACGAATTGAAATGGTCAACGTTACGACCAACATGGTATCAAAATATCTGACGACCAACAAAATCGACGTTATGCTCGGCGGCGCCCCCTACTCTGCCGGCATGGAAATAAGCTCGCAGGCAACGCCGATCGACGTCATCTACTACGACAAGCAGATGTTTCTGGCTCGCAACGCAGACAAAGCCGGCTCGATGGAAGACTACCGCGGGCAGAAAGTCTGTGTGGTCAACAATTCGGAAGACCAGTATAATCTGGAAGAATACAACGCCCGTTACAATCTTGACCTGAAGCCACTGCCCTTTGCCAGCTCGCAGCGCGCCAAAGAGGCGTTTCTGCTTAACCGCTGCACGCTGCTGACCGGGAACGCCCTGTATTTGACCAACACGCTGAAATCGGCCGGGATCAAAGACGAAAACACCATGGTTCTCCCGGAAGTCATCAGTGTCAAACCGGTTTATGCCTTTGCTTCCAAAAACAACAACGCCCTGCGGATTTCGGCCAAATGGATTCTGAACGCGCTCAAACTTGCCGAAGACATTGGCATCAATTCGTCAAACATCGACATTTTCATCGGCGTGGAAGATACTTCGACCAAAAATCTGCTCGGCGTCAACGACGCGCTCTGGAACCGGTTTAAGGTTCGTGACCCGCAATGGGTACGAAAAGCGCTCAAAGAAATCGGCAACTACGGCGAAATTTATGAAAAGAACCTCGGCAGGGAATCCGAATTTAAGCTGGAAAGAGAGCAGAACCGGCTTCTGAAGGACGGCGGCCTGATTATTCCGCAGCCGTTTCTTTAAACCTTGAGCGAAGATAGGCTGCCGCCGCATCCAATGCGTCTTCGGTTACGCGATGGCGCCCGCCTTCAATGACGTAAGTCTGCACGTTGCAACCGAGACGGCGCAGGTTACGTTCTGAAAAATCCAAGGCCTCAAACCGAACCAGATTGTCGTCATTACCGTGAATGAGCAGCATATCCGGCGCGCTGTTGGCATGCGCCAGCAAATAGCTGCTGGGCGCAAAAATGCCGCTGAAACTGATACAGCCGCCGATTTTTCTTTCGCGCATCAGCGAAATGTATATCGCCAGCATGGCGCCCTGAGAAAAGCCGCAAAGGTATAAATCACGATCTTCCAGCTGATATTCGTCCAGACAGCGGTCAATATAGGGATTGATATAGTCGAAAGCTTCACGGTATCCGGGCGACATCCGGTCATAATAGGCAACGCACTCTTCCAGCGTGGGGACGGTTTTGCGATCGTCGTTGGGATCAAAGCGGTGCATGGAATACCACTGGCGTTTGTTCGGATGAATCTCACAGGTAAACGGCGACTGCGGCACATGAACGGCAACGTCGTCCAGACGCTCGATCAGAGGCGCAATCGACTTGTCGGTCGCCTCGGAAGAATCGATGTATCCGTGCAAAAAAACGACCAGCCTTTTAGGGTATCCCTTAATATGGACAATTTCTTCGGTAATTAAATCCGGCACCGTGTTTGCTTTCCTTATTTATCCTCTTTCAAAAAGCTTTAACCAATAATTCTTAAAATAAGTTAAAGACAGATAAAAAAACCGGATTTTCGCTCAGACACTATCGACAAAAAATTTGACTTTCCGTCAATTTAATGCTATGGATAAAGAACTTATTTATAAAATTGTTTATTACGTTATCAAAATATTTATTATGTTATGGAAACAAAATTTGAAAAACTGGAAAAGCTGATTTCAGAACTAAACATCAGCGAAAGCGAATTGGCAAAGTGGTTTAACAACCGGGGTAAGGATAAAACCGGTTTGATACCGACGGAACTGCCATTGGTGTATCGCCGCGGCAATGAATTGACGGTTGAAAACGGGTTGAATTTGAACCGCAAGAGCGAGTTATGGGGAATTCAGCTGTTGTCCGGCGTGATGGTCGCCTTGACATGCGGTTCGGGAAACAATGTTTCAGATACCACATGGGGAAAAGTCAAAAAGTTTGCCGAAAAAATGACTTTCAACGGCAAGCCGGGTGTTCTTCCGTCCCAAGATGTTTTGAAAAAACATTGGAGCAATAAGGAAGAAGCAAAATTTGCGGCAACGGTTGAAGTTTTGGAAGAGAACGAAATTGAAGCCGACGGTTACCGGGGATGCATTTGGTGCTCTGAGGTATCTAGTCCGCTCACTGCCTGTTGTTTCAGTTTGAACTCTGGCGGCAGTGGGTGGGACGGTAAGAACGGTACCGGCATCTATGACCGCGTAGCGTTAGCTTTCAGCTGATATCCCAAAGAGAAACAGCGTTATCTTCTGATAACGCTGTTCTTGCATTAATATCCCCGGAGAAATCCGGAGAGAAGACGGCTATTCTTTCGGATAGCGGTTTTTGATTTCCTGCCATTTTTCGATAACGTCTATCAGTTCATACGGCAACTCGCCGCCGTCCTGCAGAACCATATCGAAAGCCTTAAGCACGGCGTCAAGCTGATCGGCCAGAGGCAGTTCTTTTTCGTAAGCCTTGCGCCGTCTGTCACGATAGGTCATTTTGGGTCTGGGCATTTTTTTCTCCTTTATTTTAAAACTTTTCCGGCAGCGGCAAGTCCCGTATCAAGCAGATTTTTGCGGTACTTGAGATTAAAGCCGTCAGCCTTGGCATCCTGTTCGGCCAGAAAAGCCATATTGTCGTTTTCAATCTCGTCGAAAGCTTCGTCAATAAGCCGATTATTGGCAGCATCGGCCGAAGCCGACGAACTGATGCCCATGTTGGCCATCCGGGCATGCCGGGTTGCCAGCTGCTGTTCCAGAATATTTTTCTTGCGCTGCATATTGGCATATTGCAGAAGAAAAGAATTTCGGGTCTGTTTTTTGGCCGCCTTTTTCGAATCGAACATGTTTTTCACGTCAAACGCCATGCCCATCGGCCCCAACAGCGACGTGGCCGAAAGTCCGGATGCTCCGGCTTTCGAAGCAAGCAGCGCCGACGTTCCGGCAGCGCCGGCAAGTCCGGCCGAACCTGCGGTTCCCGCCGTTCCGGCCGCTCCTGCGGAACCGGCAGCCGCAGCCGCTGATAATCCTCCCATAACATTTCTCCTTTCTAAAAAAATTAACCTTTGATTTTAACTTCAAGAACGACCGAGAGCAGTGTAAAAGCCAACGGCTCGTCTGATTTGACGCTCCAAAGTGGAGCATCCATTTCCCTTATCCACCCAATGGCGCGCAGCTTTACGTCACCGCTGTAAGCGCTCGGCGGCGCATCAAGAATTTTGTCTTTGAACAGCCTTTTTAACGGAACCTGCAAATAACCGCCGCCCATGTCGATACAAAAACATCTGGTGTCAAGGATACGGAACAGACCGCTGATGACGCGAAGCGCCTGCGGCGAATAGGGCCTTGCGGCATCGGCAACATACGGCAGCGGTTCAATAACATGTTCATAGGGAAGACCGACCTCCAGCTCCGAGGCTTCTTCCAACAGTGTTATCCTGCCGTTAAAAACCGTATACTTGCCGACGCTGAAACCATCGGCAAGCACCGAAACCTCATATCCTTCCAAATTGTCCAGTCCCGACCACTCCTTTTTCGGCGTTTCGGAACTGAGCCTCACGGCGCAGTCGGCATAAAAGCCGTTGCTCATTTTTTCGATAAAATAAGCTTCGCCGCGTTTGACGCAAAAATAAATCTCGTTGCCGATGACGGCGACGGACTGGAAGCTTCCCGCCGTTTTCAACCTGCTCCAAGCCGTAACCTCCTCGGTACGATAGGTCGTCAGACAGGAAACCGTACCGTCCGCCAACACTATGTACAAAACGCATTCGTCCCGGCTGAAATCGTTGTCGACCGGACAGTTTACGATATCGCCGGACATCAGCGTCAAATCTTTGGACTGGTAAGCCTGTTCGGTATCGGTATACAAAAATTCGCGCAGCTGGTGTCCGCTCTGCGAAACAAAGACCGTCGCACCGTCTATCTGTTGCGGATAAATGCTGCAGGGCGCGTAGCTTCCCGTACTGGTCTGCCGGCTGAGCTGAATGCTGGTCGGCGTCAGTGGATTGCCGCTGACCATCCATTCGGCTCCGGTCGTGAAGACCAGCAGATGCCTTGCCGACACAACGGCCTTAATGACATTGACCTGATCCGACAATATGCCAAACTCAATTGCTTCATCATCCAGACCGGTGCCGATGTCAAAATTGAACAAATCTGCCGATTTTGAAAACCACAACCGGTTGGGCAGACTTTTGGAACCGCCGACAACCAGACGGTTTTGATGAAACGTAACCGAATTCGGCCAGCCGCGCTGCGGCGAAAAAGCGGACTCTTCCCAGTCGACGGTCTCGCCGGTGGACGACAGCCCCTTGTTTACCACCGCCTTTACTTCCGAAGCGCTGACATATTCGCTGATTTTGATCTGTCCGCCCCTGACATTAATCAGGCTGCCGACAGACGCCGGAACAAAAACCTTTGAAGAGGACGTAACGGTTATAGTCCCGCCGGTGCCGCCCGGACTGATTTTGGCTTTGTGGTTGTAATAGTTGTAAAAGGGGCAGAAAACCCTGCCGTCCTTGGTATAATACTCCCACTCGCCGATTTTCCAGTCCTCGTTGTCGCCGCGGGTTATCTGCCGGGGCGAAACGTCGGGATGGACCACCAGCAGCGTATCGGCACTCTGGGTATAGTTAAGCGAATTCAAATGCTCTTCCCGCCAGGGAGACGGCAGCGTTTTGATACAAGCGCCGTCCCGATAGACGCGGACTTCATCGGCGCTGATACAAATCAGATAAGTCTGCTCGGTGTTAAATTCAAACGGAATCAAGCGGGCTTTCCTGTCTATACGGTCAATATAAGCCAGGCCCCTGCGCCGTGAAACGCCGCCTGTCGGATGAATAATTACGTTTTCCAGCGTGCGGGCGCCGTTTTCAAATATGCTCAAATCGCCGCGACCGTACAAATTGCGGCCGATACAGCCGGCGGTAAAATTGGTTTTGACCTGCAGCAGATTGCTCATTGTCTCGCCTCCACCAGACTGAAATCTTCAAAACGTTGCGGGGTCGACTGCTGGGCATCGGTCAACCGCGCCCGTTTTTCCAGCTCCTGAAAAGTTTTCTGCAGATATTCCGAACGCGTCGTGCTTTCGGTCAGCGGCAAACAGAATTCCGAAGCCAGACGGGCAATCAAAAGCTCGCAGAAATAGGCCGGAAACAAACTTTCGTGCGGACGGAAAATATAGGTCAGATTGACTTCCGACGCGCCGGTATGCAGGCGGTTTTCCACAATACGGTATTCAATGCCGCGGCCGCTGCGGCCGCTGCCGGCGGAAAGTACGCGCAAAAAGTCATTGGGCAGCCGGTAGGCGTAGCTGTAATCGGCCAACGGAACGCCGGCCAGGCGCGGCAGGGATTTCTGCCCAACGGCAAAACTCCACGGATAAGAAGCCAGCAATCCGTCCCGTATCATCGGATAAAGGTTGGCGGCAACTTCCGCTTCCGCGGTACCGTCCAGAAACGAGGTTATGCTTTCGGCACCGATTTTAAGCAGAGCATTGGAACAAATGCTGATGTCGGTATAAGCCATTTTTATTCTCCATAAAAAAGAGGAACCGTCCAAAGCGGTTCCTCCGGTATCATTTGCCAATAATGCGGTTATTTTTCCTATGCGGCTTCTTCTTCCGAAGATTTGCCCTGAGGAATGACGCCGGCAACGGTAACCGAACCGGCGGCAATGTCGGAAACGACCAGAATTGCCGGCGCAACAGCAGCACTGTTATTGGCAACGGTCAAAATCATGTCGCCTTTGCGCGCAAAAGCCGAAGCTTCGTTAAAGTAACCGGAAGCGGTTACCGTTTCCAGAGTGTCCGGCGTCTGATAGTTCCACAGCGTAAAACCGTTGGCATAAGCCATGACGCTAAAGTTTTTTGAATTAAAAGCCATTTGTTTTTTCCTTTCGTTTGCGGGTTAAATTGAAGCTTCTTTGCATTTGATGCGGACAACGCCGGTCTCGTCAATCAGGCAGGCGCCCTGGCTCATCATATTGTTGACAAAGTGAGCCGCATGGTCGCCGTGCCAGCTGATGTCGGACTTTACTTCCTGGCCGCAGGCATGTCCGACCGCAGTTTTGTGAAAGATAAAACAGTCACGGCTGGTACCGTCCAGCGGCAGCCCCGTGTGCATAATCCAGTTGATGCCAAGCCATTTGCGACTTTCGGTGCCTTTCAGAAACGGCAGGTTGTCGCCGGCATAGTCGGAGTTGGAAAATTCCTGGATGTTGAGCAGAGCGTTCCACTGATGCGGACCGACCAGACCAAAACGCTGGCCGTCGTCCGGCACGTCGTTTTCGTTCAGTCTGGCAAAGGCGTCGAGAATATCCTTCTTGCCCATGACTTCGGCATAATCGCCGACATCATTGGCCGAACCGGCCTGGGACAAAGCGCCGATAATCAGTTCGTCGGTTTTGCGTCCGAGGGCATAAGCACCGGAATTGGCAATGACGCGGCGTTCATCAATGCTCAGTTTCAGTTCGTCGAGCGCATCGACCCAGTCGCCGGCATAGTAGTCCTGCAGTTCGCATTCAACCGGCGAATGGTCCAGACTCATAACCGGCACCAGTCCGTGGCGCGCCTTCTGCGAAGCAATGCCCTTGCCGACCTTCTGAAAGACGGTCGAAGAACCCTTAACACCGTTTTTGTAGCGGACGGTATTGCGAAGCTTGGAACCGTTCTGCTGGTAGCACAGGTGCACTTCGGCTTCAAACTGTTTGATAAAAGATTCGCTTACTTGTGTAGACATTTTGTTTTTTCTCCATAAAATTAAAAATTCGGTTGTTTATCAATAAAAAACCCCGGAGTTTTACTTTTCGGGGTAGAGTTTTTCGAAGCCTTTGGTAATTTTGGCGATGTAGGAAGCGTCCTTATCCCGCCAATATCTCGGGTCTTCCATCATCTTACGCAGGCTCTCCTCGTTAAGTTCGCCGCCGAAGTCACGTTCCCGGCCGAGGGTCGGTTCGTTGGAAGACATCATTTTGTAAAGGGCGATGACGCCGTCGGCTGTCGAGGCCAGCGCATCGTAGACGTCAGGCTGAAGGCTGCCCTTTGCCCAGACGGAAAGCTGGCGGCAGACTTCGTTGAATTTTTCTTCCGAACCGAAGAAACGTTTGAGCTTTTCCAACTGCCTTTCCGCTTCATAATCGGAAGCAAGACTGTCCAAAACGGGAATAACGCGCTCGTTGGCCAAGTCATAGACAAGCTGCGCCTGTTCATTGGTAAAGCCGTTTTCGAAAAAGCGTCTGAAGATTTCGTCGTCCCGTTCAAGCAGCGGATGGGGAAACTTTACCTCATACTTGTCATAGCTTTCCGGCATGCGGCGATTATGGCTTTCAATCAGATTTTCGTCGCGAGAAGCCATGCTGTTGTAATCTTCAAGCAGAGCTTCCAGATTGATTTTACCGCTATTTTCGTCCCAAAACTTATCCGGAAGCCCGGCCGGTTTGCCGTTTTTGGCTGAAGGGGCCTTTTCGGTCAGGTTTCCTTCGTTGTTTCTGTTCATTATTTTTCCTTTCAAAAAAACAGGTTATTACGTTATCTGTTGCCCGAGAGCGCCAAAATGGCGCTTACCAGATGCCGCTGTCCTTCCATATGGCGAAGCTCTTCGGAAGAACTGTCCGGTCCAAGATAGCGCTCCAGGGTAATTCTGCGCAGATGAGAGAGAACAATCCGTCCCTCCCGGGTCTGAAAACATCTGGCATAGGCGGTGCGGATTTCCTCATCGCTCATCTGCCCGGTGTCATAATATTCCGACATTGCCCGCCTCCCTGCCGCCGTTTCCGACCGGGGAAAGCTCCAGAGCCGCTCCCGTTTTTTCGGGTTTGGTTTCAATAATCAGAGAAGCCGGAACATTCAACGTACGTCCGAGCCATTTGGAGGCTTCGAACATATTGACGGCGGCCAGACCGTCTGCGCCCAGCGCGGCCGCCTGCGTTACCCATTCGGTAACGTTGCCGACATCCTTGCGCGCCTGTGACAAAGCCAGGGGCGACTTATACTGGAGGTCGACAATTTTGCCGTCGAGGTCGAAATTCATAATATCGCCGCGCCGGCGCAGAATGCAGAAAGCGCGTTTTAACAAAGGTGTCAAAAGCTCAGACTGCAACCGCCCGAAACTGGC
Source organism: Azospirillum sp. CAG:239 (assembly GCA_000436375.1). Taxonomy (GTDB): domain Bacteria; phylum Pseudomonadota; class Alphaproteobacteria; order RF32; family CAG-239; genus Scatacola_A; species Scatacola_A faecigallinarum. The sequence goes on from FR885490.1 coordinate 46,427, forward strand.
GCCCAGAATGCGGGCAATCTCGGCAGAACGCTCCAAAACTTCGGTCGCGGTCATCGCCGGCGTATTGATTTCCGCCAAACGGTCAGCCAGCAGCGCATGGTTAATGCGTTTGCGCAGGTCCTCCAAAACCAGCTGGGAAACGTCAAATTTTCCCGGCGCTTCAAGCGGCGTCAACCCTTTGGAACCGACGGCTTTGGGAATAATTGCTCCGGGCACCAGCCTGACATTGGCCGGATTCAGCACGCCGTCGTCGTCGGCCTGCCAAATTCCGGTTACCGAAATCGAAGCGTTTTTCAAAATCAGTTCTACAACCTTGTTGGCGGTTTTGATGTCCGGCAGGGCTTTCATGACCGGCGAGCGGCCGTATACCTCTCCCGGCGCCTTAAGCCAGCGGAAGTTGATGAAGGGCGAAGTTTCAAACACGCCTTCGCGCAGAACAAATCCGGCGTCGCCGCCGAATTCGCCGTCCCAGACAAAGGCCGTGTAATCGTAACCGCAGGCGCCGCAGCTGCCGTTGCGGGGTATTACGGCCTCAATCAGCTTTACCTTGCAATCCGGGTCTTCCTCACATTTTCGGGCAAAGGACGACGGCAGCTCACATTCGGGAAACCGTTCGCGAATTCCCCCGAGATTAATGCATGAACAGCGGAAAGTCGTATCTATTTTTCCGGCCGCGCTTTCTTCAATGGCAATTTCGCGCAACGGCACGGCATAAAAGCGAAAAGCCGTCGCCTCGCCCAAAGGAGCCTCTTCAAACATCAGGCAGGCGGTGCCGGCCGTAACCAGATCCAGATAGCATTGATGTATCTCCACCGCAAAATTCGAATGTTCAAAATTTTGCAGCATAACATCGGTCGTTTTTTCCAAAACCGGGGCAACCTGCGCGCGTTCGGTTTCGTTCAGCTCACTGCCGGCCCGGAGACCGAACCATTTGGCCCAGGCCGGCGTCAGTTCGGCCAACAGCGACGAAGCCAGCTGATCAACGGCGTCGGGCGCGGTACCGTCATAAAGATGCAGATTTTTTTTGGCGCCGCTGTTTTCGCAAAAACCTTCGCAGCTGACGTTTTCCCGCTGCGGAAAAGCATATTCGTAACATTCGCGCCAATGCTCTCCCCAGCTGTCTTTTTTTTCGGCCGCCTTCTGATAGCGTCTGACCAGTTTTTCAAGTCTGTCTTCCGCCATGGCTATTCTCCGAGAAGCTTTTTACGGCCGGTTTCCGGCTTGGCCTCGTTCTCATCTTCCTTTATGCCGGTATACGAGGTTTTGACCAAACTGTCATAGCCGCGATGCTTGCGCTCAAGTTCCTCTTTTCTTTTGCGGTCCTGTTCCATGGCCTGCAAAATCAAAAGTTTGCGAGACGGTTTAAATCCTCCCATTGTTATTTTCCTTTCAAAAATTTTCGTTATTTTGTTTTCTTTTTTCCGTTTCCGGACGAATCCGGTTTTGCCGTTCCGTTCCGGACCAGAGCAATGCCGAAAACACCGAGCGCCGTTCCCCACAAGGGAGAGGCTTCGGCCAAAGCCATAATAATTTCAGGCGCCTGCGGGCCGCCGACGACGGCAACCAAGCAAAAAGCGCCGGTCAGCATCAGCAGGGACGCGGACACGGCCCAGCCATAAACCGCCGCACCAAAAACAGTCCGGCTTTTTCCGCTCCGAAGCGTACGGCTCAAGCGCCTCAGCAGCCGCAGCGGCAGAAAAAAACTTTTCATCAGGACGCGCATCTTATGCCTCAATGTCGTTATAAAAGATATGACTGCCGATTTCGGCACAGGGAATTTTGCCGACCGACCATTTTGGCCGCAGGCTGCGGGTATGGTAATGCGTTGCGCCCGAAGTCCGGTCTTCCAAAAGTCCCGACGCCGCACGCAGAGCGATGCGTTTGCAAATGCAAAAACCGATGTCGGCGTCATCGGCCCGTTCGATAATCTTCCGGTTGGGATCGTTTTCGTTCCAGCAGGAAAACTGCCACGGCGCAAGACAGACGCCGGCAATCGTGTTGCCCCACCAATAACGGCCGCGGCGTTTGGCAAAAGCGACCCGATTTAAAATGACAGAGGCGATTGCCTCCTGTCCGGAAATGCTCTCGCCTCTCGCTTCGCCGTAAATCGTACGGGCCAGAATGTCAGTATCGCGGTTCATCGGCTTCGCCTCCCCACGCCGTCAAGCTTTTTCTCAATGCGCAGCAAATGGTCGGTAAGCCTGTTTTCAACATCTTTGAGATAGTTTACCGACACATAGTTGCGCGCAACGTGAAGTTTGAACTCCGCCAAAGCGTCACGGCAGAAACCGATGGAATTTTCGCAGTCCCTTTTCTGTCTGAAAATAATCCGGAACAAGGCCGCCAAAAGCGGAATTTCTATCATTGTTACCCAATTGAAAGTGTCTAAAAACATGTTCATTTTCCTTTATAAATTAAAATTCGTTTCGGCGGCGAACTGTTCCGACGCCCCCTGCCAGCCGGCCTTAGCCAGAGGAACGCCGTCCGAACGAAACGCTCCGATACGCACCGGCTCCGAGGCCAGACAGCCGGCTACGGCATCCAGCGCGTCGTCATGCGCGGAACCGTCAACACTCCATTCGCGCATTTCCTCAATAAACGGCGTGGTCCAGATTTTGCGGCTGACATGCAGCGCGCGCTCGGCAAGCAGAACGTCAAAAGCCTCCAAAATCCGCTGCTGCTTGTTTTCTTTCGAATAAGCTTCCAAAACCGCGGCGCGTATTCGGCGGTTATGCAAAACCTGTTTCAGTATTCCGGGCAGAAAACGTCCGATGCCGTTAACCTCTACCCGTACGGAAGGCAGGCGGTTGCGAACCAGAAAATCGGCCACTTTCTGACATTGCAGCGAAGCGGCATTATCGGCGTTTTCAACCGGCACACGGATATATTCGAGATCGTGCAGCCAGTATTTTCCGTCTTCGTCGGCAAAAACGCAGGCGATTACGCTGTTGTCACCCTTTTTGCCGGCGGCAAAAGAAGGATCCCACCAACAGGAAGCCGACAGCATTTTCCGGCCGCCGATTTTCAGAATCTCGCGGCCATTGGCAAAGGTTACGGCTATTTCGCCGTCATAAGCGCAAAGCCTTGACGGATCAAGAAGGCTGTCCCGGAAGTTTACCGGTTCCAGCATCATCTGCGACAAAAACTTGTTTTCGCCGGAACGGATGCGCACCGAGGCAATTCGGTCTTCGGAAAACCTTTCCGGCCAGGCGCTTCTGCCTTCTTCGTCCAAAATCGGAATCAGCAGTTTTTCAAATCCCTGCAAAAACGGTTCGGTTTCCGGTTTCTTCGGGTCAACCGCAGTTTGATAAATCGTATAATAAGTATGCGGCGTACCGATATAAAGCTGCATGCCGGCCGGGGTCAGAATATAGTCAAGTTCGTTGAGCCTTTCGCGCATTTCCTGACGCTTCAACGGCGTATCGCAGTTTTTGGGAACTTCGACGTCGTCGCAGATAATCAGGTCGGCGCGCAGGCCTGTAATATTGGCGCCCAATCCCTTGGCCAGCATGGACGGATCGCGAAGCTCGGCCACCCGGCTGACCGTAAACTGGTCTGAGGCCCATTGGTCGAGCCGCGGCGGTTTCAACTTTTTGGTCAGCGGGTGCTGCTCGATGATACGCTTGACATTGCGCACCATTTTCCTGGCCAGAGAATGGTCGGCAGCCATTACCAAAATCCGCGTTGACGGGCTGCGATACAAAACCCATGCGCAAAACAGCCCGACAACGGTCGATTTTCCCGAATTGCGGAACGCCATCAGCAACGCCTGGCGCTCGCCGCCGCGGCACCAGAGGCCGGAAAGCCATCGGGCAATCTTCTTTTGGTGCAACGGCACTTTCAGCCCCTGCAGTTTGAACCAGACGTACATAAATTCAAAAAAATCAATTTTCATCATCGCCATTCAATTCGTTCCGCGCTTCGTTCAGCAGTTCCAATATTTGTCTGTCCCCATCCGCAGATTTGTCCCCTTGCGTTTTTTCGTCCGTCCACTCGGCAAGTTTCAGCAGCGTTTCGGCATGTATTACCGCCGACTTGCAGGCGGAATGATGCGCGCTGAAACCTTTGGCATCATCAGGAACCGGCTGTTCGGAGAAATTCTCGTAACTGTCGATTACTTCCGAAATTTTTTCCGGCAGCGTTTTCCGCAACCGGCTTTTCAACGCTTTGAGCGTTTTTATTTTTTTGCTTGTCATTCTTGTAAAATCCCATAAAAAAAAGACCTCGATACGGAGGTCTGTTTTTTAATGCTCAGTTTATTTTGGATACACTACCAGCAAGTGATGTTTGTTGTGTAGCATAAAAAAAATCGTATGTCAAGAGTTTTTTCCTACAACTTTCAATTTTTTATATAACTGATATGGTGTTATTACGCGAAAATCATGTATTCCCAAGACTCTTTTGACCATTTCGACACAGGTAAAAAATCCCGGCGGCGCGCATTTTCGCGGCGCATTTTTAATTTTTACCGGGAAAATCAGGCAGTTTTCATAACAGCGAAGCAGCATTTCTTCCTGCTGCGAATCGCTGAATTCGCACAAGGAAACCGCTATCTGGTCCGAGCAGGGATTAAGCTCCAGCCAGCAGCGGCCACCCCGCCCGGACAACAGCAGGTAACAATGCCGGAAACCGGGTTTAAGCAGACGCAGCCACCACAAATCCGTATTGTCGGTAAAGACGACATAAGCTTTTTCGAACCGCCGCGTTATATGTATGTAACCTTTCATCTTACAGAATCCCCTTGGTTTTCAGGTAAAAGTCAAAGATGCCGATGCCATATTCCCAGAGTCTTATTTCGCTTCGTTTGGCTCTGCCGTCATAATACGGCGGCGTGCCGAGCATCCCCCATTTGGACATGACGCGCAGACAACGGTTGGTTATTTCGCCGTGGGCGCGCATTCGTTTCAAAATCCGCGAAACGTCGCCGATTTCGATGCTGCGGCACTTGCCCGGATAGTCGCTTCTGGAACGCAGCCCGTCCCCCCGGGCATCCAGAGAGCGGCAAAACCAGAACCATACTTCTTCCGCATTGTCGAAAGGTTCATAAATCTCCCTCATTTTGGTTTCTCCCTTATTTTCAACTTAACTAAATGTTAACTTTTAAAAGTTATATATAAAGTTGTAGGAATTTCAACATAAAAAAAGAATTGATTCCTACTTAAAAATATTTTATTATCGGCTTAAAGTGAGCGAATCTTTTGATTTCGAGGAGAGAAAATGAAATACGAACAAGTCTGGGAAGCTGTTGATAAGTTGGCCAAAATTAACGGGTTGTCCCCTTCCGGACTGGCTAAAAAAGCCGGGTTGGACGCAACGACCTTCAACAAAAGCAAACGCACCCGCCCCGACGGAAAAAAAAGATGGCCGTCGTTGGACAGCCTGAACAAAATCATTGAAGTCTGCAACATCAGTTTCGACGAATTTTTTGCTCTGGCCGGCAACGAAAACGAAGACAAAATCGTTCACTCCATTCCGTATATTGAATGTTCGCGCCTGCTTGAAGGCGAAAAGACAATCTGCATCGACTTCAGAAAAAACAAATGGCAGCGGATACGCTTTCCCGACGGGCATGACAATCTCTATGCACTGGATATCAACACCGATCAGTTTGCTCCGTTTTATCGCAACGGCACACTGCTGATTTTGTCGCAGGAATCGGAAATTCGCCGCGGCGACCGCATTGCGGTTTTCATGTCTGACAACAGCATCGTCATTCGCGAGTTTGTCCACCGGACGGCAACAACGCTTGAACTTAAGGACATTCTTTCCGCAGACAAAACTTCGGTCAATGTCGAAGACATTCGCATTGTCCATCGTATTGTCTGGGCCAGCCAATAGGAAACACGATGAACTTACATAAATATTATCTGCAAACCGAAGTGGAAAAATTAGAAGCTGCGGAAAAGAAATTTGACTTTATTCCCGATTTGAACAATCATGCCGCCGCGCGTTCGCTTGACAGTCTTTGCTACCGGCAAACGCGTGAAATCAGCCGGCAGCGCAACCACGGCAAAGACAGCGGAATATCCGAAAAACAGCTGAAAGAGTACCGCGACTATGCCATTCGCCTTTACGGCAAATAAAGCTCCTCAAAGGGGAGCTTTTTTCCTTACAGTCATGTTCGTGCTTGGAGTCGATAGTTGGCGAGAACGAGCTATAAGCGAAGTTCGAGGCTTACGGGACGAAAGGGGCCCAACGTAGTTGGGAATTTACACCCAGACATCCAACCGCAGGCGTCACGCTGAGCGTGTGACCCGGATATCTCTTTTAGATTCCCGTGTCAAGCACGGGAATGACAAGCTGTAGCCAGCTTGACCGCAACATCGGCTGCGG
>FR885491.1:0-33747 GCA_000436375.1 Azospirillum sp. CAG:239
GCCCCGGACGAATTGAAAGCTCTGCCCCGCGAAAACAAGCCCGCAACCTTTGAGCGGCTCCGCCCACAAAAAAAAACCCGGAATAACCGGGCTTCTTTACAATTGGCGGAGAGGCAGAGATTCGAACTCTGGGAGGGCTCGCACCCTCGACGGTTTTCAAGACCGCTGCATTAAACCACTCTGCCACCTCTCCATAACACAATGCGTTTTGTGTATGCTTTTAATCAATTTCGCCACTGTCGTCAAGCATTTTTTTACTCAGCCTCAGTATTTCTCCTTCAACATCTGCCGCAGATAACAAACCGAAAGCAGGACTGCCGCCCGGGTCGGCTCGCTGGCGGCAATGCCGTTCAGCATCAAAAAGTCGTGAATTGTACCGTTAACCCGCAGCGATGCTGTTTTTACGCCGGCTGCGGACAATTTACGGGCATAGGCCTCCCCCTCGTCGCGCAACACGTCATTTTCCGCCGTAATTACCAGCGCCGGCGGCAATCCTCTCAAATCTTCAGCCGTCGCGTTCAACGGCGAGGCATAAACCTCGTTGCGGCGCGCCATATCCGGCAGATAAGCGTCCCAAAACCATGCCATCGCCTTCGCCGTCAGCCATGGACCTTCGGCAAAATCAAGATAAGAATCCGTATCCATGGCAGCATCGGTTACCGGATAATAAAGCAACTGACAGGCAATTTCGGGAAACCCCTTTTTCTTGGCCATCATCGCCAAAACCGTCGCCATGTTGCCGCCAACGCTGTCGCCGGCCAGTGCCACCCGGGAACTGAAATTATATTCCCGGCTATGCCGCGCAATATGTTCCAGAGCCGTAAACATCATATTAAGCTGTTCGGGATACCGTGCCTCAGGCGCCGGTTCATAAACCGGAAAGACCACCGCCGCGTTGGCACCGACGGCCAGTTCGCGAATAAGTCGGTCATGCGTATTTTCATCACCCATTACCCAGCCGCCGCCGTGAATATAAAAAATAACCGGCAACCGAATGCCTGCATCTTCCGGACAAATCAGGCGTATTCTGGCTGCACCGCCGTTCTCCAGCGGAATGTCAATGTCTTTGATGTCAACGATGCCCTTCTCGACGCAAATGTCCTGAACATCTCTCAGAACCTTGCGCGCAGCGTCATAGCCGATTTCATGCAACGGCCGGCCGCCTTTTGCCGTCAAAGAACGGATAAAAGCCTCGACCTGAACGTCCAGATTAGGATTTTGTGAATTTGCCCTGCTCATATTTTTCTCCTTGCCAGTAAAAAAATATGAACTGCCGCACTTATTTCAAGACCATAAACACACCTGCCGTAATAAAAACAAAACAAATGCTCTTGCGCAGCAGATGAACTGTCGAAACGTCCTCTTTGAACCTGTTGCCGAACAGGGCATACAAAGCGGCGCCGATTCCCAAAACAAACAGCGGCTGCGTGGAATTGATGCTTTCGACAGCGACCACCGGCAGCAACGACATGGCAAATATGGATGCAACCGTCCCGACCTGATTCACAAACTCATTCAGACCGAAAACATAAAATTTCGTCTTATAACGCGGAAAATTCGCCTTAATGTTCAACCGGACGATACGAGGCATCAAAAAACCGAAAACCGTCAACGTCGAAAACAGTGCCGAATAGAAGACCGCGCTTATCCAGTCTATCTTTTCCAGCGCGTACTTGTACAAAACCGCCTGCAGCGAAAGCAAAAGCGACGACAGCAGCATCAGATAAAAGGCTTTGTTGATTTTTATTTTCCGCGGATTCTCAATATTCAGGACCACACTGGCAGCAATGATGATTCCGAAACCGGCATATTGGACAAAGCTCAGTTTTTCATCAACCATAAGGTAAGCCAGCACCGGCACCAGAACATAGCCAAGCGAAAACCAGGCCACAACGACCGAAGTATCGCCGCGGCGCAGTGCCTCATAATAGGGTATCTGGTAAAAAACGTCTATCATGCCGACAAGAGCCAGCAGCGGCATAATCTCCCATCCGTACCATTGCGGCAGTCCGAAAACCAAAACCATCGGCGCCGCGAAAAAATTGGTCAGACAGTTGTAAAAAATCAACGTCGGCAGCTTTCGAAACACATTGTTCGACAAATGCGCGTCAATAATGTTTGATACGGCATGAAACAACGGACATAAAAAAGCGGCAATAACGGCAGGCATTATTCTTTTTTCCCCTTTTTCGGCATTTTGCTTACGAACGGACTGCCTTTTATGACAAATCGCCAAGGCTTTTCAACATATTCTTCGGCATAATCAATACCGATTCTGGGAGTTGCCGCCCAGGCAAAATCCCGGTCCCGCGGCGACAGCCACAACAGGTCGCCGCCCAAATCAACGCCGTTTTGCTCACGGCCAATCCCCAAAGCCTGACACAGTTTGCCCGGCCCCGTCGTCAGATTGTCCAGCCGGTCTGTTCCGCGCCTCTCCTGCATCGTTTCAATACCGGCAATCGGCTCTAAACCGCGGATAAGCGCGGCATTGGCCGTACCTGCTTCGTTAAGGACGACATTAAACTGATTATACATTCCGTAAACAAAAAAAACATAAGCGCAGCCGCCCGTCTCAAACATTGCCGCGTTCCGCGGCGTCTTACGGTTCAGATACGCATGACAGGCCTTGTCTTCGGCGCCGATATAAACTTCCAGTTCGGTAATCCGCCCTGCCGTCAGCTTTCCTCCGATAGTGCTGCACAAATATGAACCGAGCAAGACTTCGGTCGCAGCTTCAAACGGATCGCGCAAAAACTCCTTTTTTCCAATTCGCTGTTCAAACATTTTCCACTCCGCCTTCAACTCTATCCGAACAGACGGAAATCGCAACAAAAAATCCCCTGTTTTACCAAAAACAGGGGATTTTTGCCAAACCGGCGGTTACGCCTTGGCCAAATTGCCGGCAGAAGTTTTTCCTTTTTCGGTAACCAGATCATAAGAAACCTTTTCATTTTCGTTTAAGGTTCTTAAACCGGCCTTTTCGACGGCAGAAATGTGTACAAACACATCGGCGCCCCCGTTATCCGGCTGAATAAAACCATAACCTTTGGTGGTGTTGAACCATTTAACCGTACCTGTAGAAGACATATTCTTTTCCTTTACTTTAAAAACAGGTTGACACAACGAAGCTTTGCGCTTCTTTTTCAATAACTATGCAATGTGGGATTATTTTCTTTAAAGTAAGGATATCAAAATCGTCTATCAAAGATATAACTCTTGAACCACAGAGTTTCGCTATGTCTGTCATCGTACACGAATAAATTAATTAAGCAAGCAAATTCGTAAAATCTTTTCTGTCGGCCGACGCCGCGTTCGTCTTCTTTGCCAATCCTTCGGCTGCTCCGAATCTTGCGCTGTTTTCCCGCTGGAGCCGCTTTTCCTCAGCGACGCTCAAAAAGCTTCTCTATATCTTTCAGTTTCAGCTCGACATATGTCGGACGGCCGTGGTTGCATTGTCCGGAATGTTCGGTTCTCTCCATGTCGCGCAGCAGCCGGTTCATCTCGTCAATGTTCAGCCTGCGGCCGGCGCGCACCGAACCGTGACAGGCAATTGTCGCGCAAATCGTATGCAGTTTGTCGGTCAAAGAGAAACCCTTTCCCCACTCGGCCATTTCGCCGGCCAAATCGCGAATCAGCGCCTTTATGTCACAATCGCCGAGCAATGCCGGAATTTCACGGACAATAACCGCCGTCGAACCGAACTCCTCAACGGACAGGCCTAGCTTTTGCAGTTCTTCCGCGGCTTCGACAAGCCGTATTTTCTCGCTGGGACTCAAATCGACAATTTCCGGAATCAGCAATATCTGCGTCGCAACTTTATTTTCCGCCAGCAGCGAAGCCTTCAGGTTTTCCATGACAATCCGCTCGTGCGACGCATGCTGGTCAATAATGACAATGCTGTCCTCGGTCTGAGAAATGATATAGGTGTCATGAAACTGAGCTTTTGCCAGTCCAAGCGGACCTACTTCGCCGCTGTCATCCGCAGCGGAAACCGCAGAATACGGCTCGTCTACCTTAACCGAAAAAACTTTTCGCTCCAGTTCCGGCAGTTCAGCCTGACGGCGCGGCTGGGACATAAACGGCCGAAATGCGGGAACATTGCCGCCGCCGGGCTTATGTTCCTGCAAAACCGCAACTTCATTTTCACCAAAACCGGGAATGTTGTCATGCACAAATCCGGCCAAATCCAGATTATTCGCCGAACGATGGTCGCCAAGCGTCAGCGCCTGACGAACGGCACTGACCAACAGCCCGCGAACCAGCGCATTGTCATAAAACCGCACTTCTGCTTTGGCCGGATGCACGTTTACGTCCACATACGCCGGATCAATGTCAAAATAAAGCGCCGCCATCGGATAACGGTTGTGTGCCAAAACGTCCTGATAGGCCCCTTTTATCGCGCCCAGCAGCAGTTTGTCGCGCACCGGACGGTTGTTGACAAACAAATACTGATACAGCGAGTTTGATTTGTTTAAGGTCGGCAGCGACACATAACCGGTAATCGTCAGATTTTCGCGATGAGCATTAATCAGCAGCGAATTTTCGCTGAATTCCCGCCCCATCACATCGGCCAGCCGTTTCAGCCGCGCATCGAAAAGCTCTCCCTGACAGGCGTTCAAAGTTACTTTTTTCTTGTTTTCGTCACTCAGATAAAACGATATTGTCGGATTAGCCAATGCAATTCTGTTCAGAATGTCAACGCATTGCGCCGTTTCCGACGGTGTTGTCTTTAAGAATTTAAGCCGTGCCGGCGCCGAATAGAACAAATCGCGCACCTCAATCCGGGTACCTTGCGGATGCGCCGCAGGCATAACCTCGCTTTTTTCGCCGCCGTTGACTTCAATTTTCCAGGCATTCTCCGCTCCTTCCCGACGCGAAACAATCGTCATGCGGGATACGGAAGAAATTGAAGGTAAAGCTTCGCCTCGAAAGCCTAAGAAATTGATATTAAACAAATTATCATCAGGAAGTTTTGACGTCGCATGCCGTTCGACGGCCACCGGAAGTTCGTCTTTGTCTATACCCCTGCCGTTGTCGGAAACCACAATCAGGCTTTTGCCGCCGTCAACCAACGTTACCTCAATCGACGTTGCTCCCGCGTCAATCGAGTTTTCCACCAGTTCCTTTACCACCGACGCCGGCCGTTCAATGACCTCGCCGGCGGCAATCTGATTAACCAGATTATTCGGTAAAATTCTGATCGTCATCCGGTCCCTTTCGTCACATTTCTGCCGGCCGTTACTTGCGCAGCCGTTTAATCAGCCCGATCAGCGAATTGGTCGAACCGTCATGATTAATGCCGGAAGCAGTTCCCTGCAACTCGGGAAGGATGCTCAGCGCCATCTGTTTGCCAAGCTCGACGCCGTACTGGTCAAACGAGTCGACGTTCCAAACCACGCCCTGAACAAAAACCTTGTGCTCATACATCGCAATCAGCATGCCCAGCGTATACGGATCCATTTTCTTAAACACAATGGTATTTGACGGCCTGTTTCCCTCGAAACTCTTAAATTTCTTCAGATAATTGATTTCTTCCCGGCTTTTTCCTGCCTTTTTCAGCTCGGCAGCAGCTTCTTTGACGGTCTTGCCGCGCATCAGAGCCTCGCCCTGCGCCAGCACGTTCGCCACCAAAATCTCATGGTGTTCGCCGATTTCGTTATGCGAAATTGCCGGAATGACAAAATCCATCGGCACAATTTCGGTTCCCTGATGAATCAGCTGGAAGAAAGAATGCTGAACGTTTGTTCCCGCGCCGCCGAACAACACCGGCCCGGTCGCATATTTCACATATTCGCCGTTCATGGCCACAAACTTGCCGTTGCTTTCCATATCCAGCTGCTGCAAATACATCGGCACATACTGCAAATACTGGTCATAGGGAATAACCGCATAACGGTGCAGCCCGAAGAAATTGTTGTACCAGATGCCGAGCATGCCGAGAATAACCGGAATGTTATGTTCAAAATCGGTATTGTAAAAATGCTGATCCATCGCATAGGCGCCTTCAAGCATCCGTTCAAAATTCTCAAATCCAACCGCGATGGCAATAATCAGGCCGATGGCCGACCACATGGAATAGCGTCCGCCGACAAAATCCCAGAATTCAAACATGTTTTCGGGATTAATGCCGAACTTCTCCACCTCTTTTGTATTCGTAGACAACGCCACAAAATGCTTGGCAACCGCATGTTCACCCAAGGCGTCAACCAGCCATTTGCGGCAGGTTCTGGCATTGGTAAGCGTTTCAATGGTCGTAAAGGTCTTGGACGCAACGATAAACAGCGTCGTCTCGGGATCAACCTTGTTCAGAACCTCGGCACAGGCCGTTCCGTCAATATTGGAAATGAAATAGCAGTTGATGTCCTTGGCCCAGTATTTGCGCAGAGCCTCGCAGGCCATAACCGGCCCCAAGTCAGAACCGCCGATGCCTATATTGACGATATTGGTCAGCTTTTTGCCGGTCTGCCCCTTAAACTCGCCGAAACGCACCGCATCGGAAAATTTCTTCATCTTCGCCAAAACTTCGTTAATCTGCGGCATGACGTTTTTGCCGTCAACGTAAATCGGCGTATTGGCACGGTTTCGCAGCGCAATATGCAAAACGGGACGGCGTTCGGTCACATTGATTTTGTCGCCTTTGAACATTGCTTTGATTTTGTTTTCCAAATCGCATTCTCTGGCCAGATTCAACAACAGTTTCATCGTCCGGTCGTTAATGCGGTTTTTGGAATAATCCACATACATAGCTTCCAGATTAACGCTGAATTTCTTTGCCCGATCCGCATCACAGGCAAACAAATCTTTCATTTCCACCTTGCGAAAATGCTTATAGTGACTTTCCAGCTTTTTCCAGGCTTTGGTTTTATTTACGGTTTTCTCAAACATCATCGAACTCCCTGTTTTTCAAAACTGCCGACATTGACAAATATCATCTTCTCGGGATTGAAATATTCCCGGGCAACGCGGTTAACGTCCTTCAACTTGACCTGCCGCACATAATCATTGCGCTTTTGCAAAAAATCAAGCCCCAAATTGTCTTTCTGCATATAAACCAATATGGCCGAAATCGTGTCAATTGACGCAAAACGCAGATTATACGAAGCAATCAGATAATCCTTGACTTCCGCAAGCTCCTCTTCGCTTACGCCCTTGCGTCCCATTTCCGCCCACTGCCGTCTGACGATTTCGACCACGCGCGCGAAATTGTCAGGGGTTGCAGAAAAGCCGCCGCGCAGCATCGGCGCTTTGTCCAGCAGGCTCAGATAGGTGTCAATCCCGTAAGTCAGCCCTTCCTTTTCGCGGGCGGCCGTCGAAAGCCTGGAACTCAGTCCCGAACCGCCGAGAATATGATTGGCAATAAACAGCGGATAAAAATCGGGATGAGTCCGTCCGATTCCTTTCGCCGCAAAAGAAGAAACCACCTGTGCCGACGGCAGACTGATGTTTTTAACGTGCCCGTCAAAATCAATTTCGGCCTCGCGCACAAAAACAATCCGCCCGCTTTCGGGCAGGCTGCCGAACAGCGCATCGACGATTTTTCCCGCTTCTTCCTCGCTTACGTCACCGGCAATGCCGACCATCAGATTGCTTTTGCTCAAATGATTTCTAACGAATTCCAGCAGCTGCGGCCGGCCGATTTTCGCAATTGCCGCGGCGTCGCCGACAGGATTGCGCGCATAAGGGTGCTTGCCGAATATTTCCTTTGCCGCCTCCAAGGCCAAAACCCCGGACGGGTGTTCGGTCTGCCGCTTGAGAGCCGCCAGCATCTGCGCTTTTGTCCGTCTGATGTCCTCTTCGTCAAAACGCGGCTGCGTCATTGCCATATTCAGCATTTTGAAGGCCGTATTCATATTTTCACGGGTTGTCAGCAGATGTCCCGAAAAATCGTCCATATCCGCACTGAAACCCATGCCGACGGCTTTCTGTTCCAAAATTTCCTTAAACTGTTGGCTGTCAAGATTGCCGGCGCCTTCGGTCAGCAGTGCCGCCGCCATTGTGCTGATGCCGCTTTGCTGCGTTTCGTCGGTCGAAAGCCCCGCGTTTTTGAACAGAAAATTAATGCTTATAATCGGATTGGTCTTGTCCTGAAACAAATAAGCCTTTATTTTGGCTTTCGGCGAAGTGATTTCCTTCACTTCCGTATCAAAGTTTTTTTCTTTCAGAATCGCGTCTTCCAAAATTGCCTGCGGATTAAAAACAAACCAGCGGTTATACAGCCTCCAGCCGCCATAGACAAGCAGAGCCGTCAGCAGCAGCCACCACAGCCAGGCATAGGAACGGGTTTTATGATAATATCTGCGCGCCATTTACCGCCCCTCCTCCTTCTCCGGCTTGATAACGCCGGTTACGTTAATCGCACGGCCAAACAGCTTTTCTGCCGCTTTTCGAACGTCTCCTGCCGAAACCTTTCGGATATTGTCGGCATGATTTTCAATGTCTTCGACCGACATGCCGACTGCGGCCATTGAACCGGCAATATAGGCCGCATCATTCGGATTGTCGCGCAGATAAACCTGTCCCGCGAGCATTTTGCCCTTGGTTTTTTCTATCTCTTCAACGCTTATTTCGGCCAGAGCCTCTTTTACGGCCTTATCCAGCGCCGTCTCAAAAGCCTTTGCGTCAACGTCCTCCTTCGGCATGGCCGAAATGCTGAAACCGCCGTAACTCCGCGATGCAAAATCATACGCAACCGAAACGCCCAAAGCGTTTTTTTCCTCCAAGACCAGTTTTTTATAAAGTTTCGAGGTTTCTCCCTCGCCCAGATAAGCCGACAGAACCAGCAGCGGATACACCGCTTCGCGGTTCGTGTTAAACGACGGCGCAATATAGGACTTTGTCAGCCGCACGGTCTTAATCTGCGGCAGTTTCATTTCCAAACGTCCGGCAAAATGCCTGTCCAGTTTCGGAAAATCGGCCTTGGCGCCGACCGGCCGCGGTTTGATTTTGCCAAAATACTTTTCCGCCAGCAGCTTGGCCGTTTTCGGCTCAATATCGCCGGAAAGAACCAGTATCGCATTGTTCGGCGCATAATAGCGGCGATAAAAATCCATAACGTCGGCACGGCTGACGCTTTTGATTTCTTCAGGAGAACCGGAAATCGGCCGGCTATAGGGATGCTGCTGCCACAAAACCCGCCGCAGCGACTCGCCAAAATAAGACGACGGATTGTTCTCCACGACCTGCATCCGCTCCTGAAACACAACATCACGTTCCTTGTCAAAAGCCTTTTTGCCGAAATCCAGATTTTCCATCCGGTCGGCTTCCAGCGCCATGGCCAGTTCCAAACGGCTGACATCCGTTGTTTCGTAATAAGCGGTAAAATCCTGCGCGGTAAAGGCGTTGCTTTCGCCGCCGTTGCGGGCAATAATGGCGTTAAAGTCGGAATTCTTTACCTTTTTCGTGCCCCGAAACATCAGATGTTCAAGCAAATGAGCCGTACCGCCTTTTCCCAGCGCTTCGTCGACGCTGCCGACCTTATACCATATCATCTGGCGGACAATCGGCGCCTTGCGGTTGGGAATTACAATAACCTGCAGGCCGTTGTCGAGCCGAAATTCTTCCATGTCAAAAATTTTGGCACCGGCGGAACGGACGCCGAGAACAAAGCAGCAAAAAACGGCCCAAACCAGATATTTTCTAACTGTTTGCATTTAACTCCTTAAATTCCCGTTCGATTTTGGCTTTAATATCATCGTCGGTGTTCTGTGCCTCAATTTTGGACATCAGCTTCTGTTCGGACAAATCCATGCCCGACAGTCTCTCGGTCATGTCTATTTCGTTAAGGGCGCTCATATCGTTGACCGGGCGCAGATCATAATCCGGCGGCAACGACAGCGGCGCTCTGGACATGACCATAAACTCGTCCGGGCCTTCGCTGACCAAACCGAGCTTCTTTTTCGTCGCCGTGCTGCACGCGCCTAGAACCGAAACGGCCAGCACCGCACACATCAAAACCAAAGATTTCCTCATTCTCACTCTCTTTCCTGCAACAATATTTAAATAGCAGACTTATCTTTGTTAAACAAGCTGTGAATAATAATTATTATAGCACCGATACAGATAAAGCTGTCCGATACGTTAAAAGCCGGCCAGTGCGCTTCGCCGATGTGAAAGTCCAGAAAATCAAAAACGGCGCCCAGGCGAATGCGGTCAATCAGGTTGCCGACCGCGCCGCCGATAATAAAGCCGAGCGCAACCTGCAGCAGACGGCTGGGCTCGCGGCGCAGCCACCAAAGCAAAAAGGCGATGATACCGGCAGCCAGAGCCGAAAGCATCACGACGCCCCAAAACCCTTTGTCGTTAAACATCGAAAAACTAACGCCCGTATTCCAGGCTTTGACAAGATTAAACCAGGAGGTGTAAATAATCATCGCCCTGTCTTCCAGCACGGCGTTGAGAATATAATATTTGGAAACCTGATCCGCAATCAGAACCGCGGCAGCCGTACATAAGCCCAAAAACACAATGCTCCTCCCGTTCGTTAAAACATTAGTCTGTATTATAAGCAAAATTTTGCAGATAAAAAGCCTATATTCGCAAATATACAGATATTTTAGAACAGAATCAGCCTGGCCAGTCCCAAAAAGATGAAATATCCGCCGGAATCGGTCATTGCAATCAGAAAAACGCCGGAGGAAATTGCCGGATCGACCTTAAAACGGTTCAGCGTCAGCGGAATAAGAATACCGGCCAAACTTGCCAGCGACAAATTGCAAAGCATGGCAATGGCTATAATCGCGCTGAGTTCGTGCCGGGCCGGAAACATAAACCAGGTTATCAGACCGATCAGACAGGCAAACAAAAACCCGTTGACCACGCCGACCATAAATTCCTTGCCAATCATCCGCAGCGTATTGCGCGACGTCAATTCCTTGGTCGCCAGCGCCCGCACCACTACCGCCAGCGTCTGGTTGCCGGTTGTTCCGCCCATGGAAGCCACAATCGGCATCAGTACCGCCAAAACCGAAATTTCGGCAATAATGTCCTGAAATTCCTTAACTACCGTCGACGCCAGTATTGTAGCAAACAAATTGGTTATCAGCCAGACGGAACGCGAACGAAAAATGCCGAAAACCGATTTGTACACGTCGCCTTCTTCGGCGCCGGAGAGATGCATGATGTCCTCACTGGCCTCCTCGTGGACAATGTCGACCACATCATCAATATTGATAACGCCGATAAGCCGCCCCTTATTGTCAACCACCAGCGCCGACATCCAGCCGTATTCGCGAAACATATGCGCCACTTCTTCCTGATCCGTATAAACGTCAATCGGCACAATTTCGCAGTCCATAATATTGCAGAGTTTTTCATCGCCTTTGGCGCGCAGCAGCTTGTCCAGCGTAATTTCGCCGGTTGGCCGCAACGTTGAGGAATCAGTCAGAAATACCGTGTAAAATTCGTCCGGCAGCTCGGTATCCGAAAGCAGATACTGCTTGGCTTCCTTTACCGTCCAATCGTCGGGCATGCTCACAAAGTCGCGGGACATAATGCGTCCTGCAGAATCTTCAGGATAATTCAGGGAAGATTCGACCTGATATTTCAGTTCCGGATCCAACTGTTCGATAATGGACTTCTGTTCCTTATCGTCCATGTGTTCCAGAATTTCGACCGCATCGTCGGAATCCAGCTCGTTAACGATATTGACAATCTGTCCTTCGTCCAGAGTTTCGATAACCTGTTCCTGAACAATCTCGTTCAATTCCGGAAAAACTTCCGGATCAATATGATCGCCCAAAATTTCGACCAGACGCCGCCGATGGTTAAAATCCAAAGCTTCAATCAAACGGGCCAGATCATACTCGTCCAACCCTTCGACAATCTTGCGGACATGGATTTTGTCGTCTTCGTCCAAAGCGATAACGACGGAATTAATCATCTTCTGACCGATACCGTACTGAATTTGCTGACGCTGCTTTTTGCGGGTAAATTTTCTTTGTTTTTTAACTTTGGAGCCGGGTAAACGCTTTTTTGCTTTTTTCTTCATTTTCCCTCCCCTGATTGAAAGACTTACTCTAAACCGATGTTTAAACGCGAGTGCTTTTCTGACGTGCCGATGGCAAAATCCCTGTTGTTAAAAAACAAAATTTCCTGATTGATAAACTGAGTTTTGAATGGCGTGGGTCCAAGACCCTCTCCGCTATCCAAAATAATGACTTTGTCTTTATTTTGGTGCGGCCGAGAAGACTCGAACTTCCATGAGCTTAGCTCATAACGACCTCAACGTTACGCGTCTACCAATTTCGCCACGGCCGCATCTTTATAAAGACAAGCAAACATTTATTCCGATTCCGTAAAATAATCAAGCTTTTTTTGCAAAGGTGTTGAAAAATTTTACGTTTCCGCATTCGTTTCCCGTCGTACGGGTTCCGTTACATCGGCATGGACATTATTTCCTTATAGGCCTTAATGGCGGAATCGCGCACGGCAACAACCGTCTCCAAAGCCATCTGGGCGTTCGACACCGCCAGCACCACGTCCTGAATGTCAGCCTTTCCCGAAATGCCGCTGATAGCCGTTTGCTCGCTTTTTCTGGAGACGTCGACGGTTGTGGTCAGAGCCTGTTCAACCATGTCCTGAAAACCAGACTTTGCCGCCGGCTGAGGCTCAGCGGCCGGAAGTTTGGCCCCTATTCTGCCAAGAGCCTGCTGATAAGCGTTAAGCGCACTGTTAATACTGTTTGTCAATGTCTTTCCCCTTTATCCTACTTCAAAACATCAAGAATTTTGCTGTTCATGTCCCGCGCCGTCTGCATCATGCTCATATTGGCATCATAACTGCGCTGCGCCTCTTTCATATCCATCATTTCCACCAGCGGATTAACGTTTGGCATGGCCACATAACCCTCGGCATTGGCCGCCGGATGATCCGGCATGTATTTCATCTGAAACGGCGAGCGGTCGGGCAAAACCTTGTCCACCTTGACCAGCTGCGCACCGGTCGCCTCGTCGACATAGTTCTTAAACGTCACGACCTGGCGGCGGTACGGATCCTCGCCCGGACGAATGCCGACGGAGTCCGCGTTGGCCATGTTCTCGGAAATAACGCGCAGACGCTCGGCCTGGGCTTTCATTCCCGAAACGGCAATATCCGCGCTTACCGACAAATTTCCCGCCATAATCCGTTATCCTCCCTATGAACCGGCCTGCGTATTGGCAGTTTTCAGCATATTGCGGTACGAAGTGTAAATCGTCAGCATCCGGTTATAATCGCCCTTGGTTTCGGCCACTTTGTTAAGCTGATCTTCAATAATCACGCCGTTCCCGTCAATCGTTAAGGCATAATCGGGTTTGGGCGTATAAACGCCGCCGGCAGCCGCATTGCCGGGCACCCCGGACATATGCTTCTCGTTAGTACGCGCCAGACTTACCGTATTTTTGAGAACTTCGGCAAACTGAGGTTTTTCAATGTCTTTGGCGACATATCCGGGCGTATTGGAATTGGCCAGATTCGCAGCCAGAACCTTCTGACGTTCGGTCAGATAGTTCAGCTCCTTGTTTGCCATTTGAAAAATGGTCAGATTGTTCAAATCCATGCTGTTTCCCCTTTATGCCCTGAGTTACGTTCCCCAACATAACTCTGCAAAATGCAAGAATTGTGCCAAATAAAAACCCTTGCCAAACCCAACGCCAGCCGTTACAATTACATTAAAAAAAACAGGATGGCATCATGTCTGAACAGGATGATAGCAGAAAACAAAACAAAGACAACGGCGCAGACGCGTTGTCCACAGATTATGCCGTCGCGCTCGGCTATGATCATACCAAACAGGCCGCACCGAAAGTTCTGGCCAAAGGTCAGGGACCGATAGCGCAGAAAATCGTGCAGATAGCCATTGACGAAGGCATTGAAATCCGCCAGGACGCCGATCTGGTTCAGATTCTGAAAGCCGTGGACATTGACGAGGAAATTCCGGTCGAAGCCTTTGCCGCCGTTGCCGAAATCATCTCCTACGTTTATCAGGTCAACAACAAACAGCTGCCCGAAACCTAAGCCGTTTTTTCCAGCACCGTTACAAAAAAGCCGTCCGTATTCGTCGTCAACGGCGAAAAGCGCAGAAACCTGCCGTCTTTTCCCGGATACGGCGCTTCCAGCAGGCTTTGCCACAACCGCTTCAAATCAATATGTTTCACCTGCGGATTGCGCGCCGTAAAGGCATTGACGATATCTTCGTTTTCATCGCGCAAAATTGAGCAGGTTATATAAACGATTCGCCCGCCGGTTTTGGTACTTTTCAATGCGATATCAAGCAGTTCTGACTGGATTTTATTCAATTCGCTCAACTTTTGCGGCGTCAGGCGAAACTTTGCGTCCGGCGACCGCCGCCAGGTTCCGGTTCCCGAACAGGGCGCGTCGATGATGAACCGGTCATAATCGCGGCTTTTTACCTCACGCACCGGTTCGACGTTTTTAATGTTCAAACGCTCCAAACGCGGCTTAATCTGTTCCAGACGGCGCCAGTCAACGTCATGAGCCTCGATTTTGCCGCGGCCGCCCGAAAGCGAGGCAATCGCCAGACTTTTCCCGCCGGCGCCGGCACAATAGTCCACAACCTTATGCTCAGGCCTGACGTCGCACAAAATCGCCGCCAGCTGCGAAGCCTCGTCCTGAACCTCAATTTCACCCTCCCTGTAGGCGATACAGTTATTAAGATTGACGCGTTCGCTCGACCGGATACCGATTGGCGAATAAGGCGTCGGCGCAAAATACAGCCCCTCGCCCCGCAATTTCTGCAAAACGCTCTCCCTGCTGCCGCGGTTAACACGCAAATCGGCGCTGGCAGGCTCGTTCAATGACTTCAACAGTGCCATGTCTCCGACTTTGTCAAACAACCAGCGCGGACATTCCGCCTCAACATCGGGCGGATAGACGCTCTCATTAAGTTTTTTCAGCCAGTTTCTTTCTTCTTTACTCAAAGCCGTCGGCGCATATTCTCCGGCGCCGAAAATCAAATCCAAATCTTCGTCTTTCAGATAAACCAGCAAAATCCGCCGCGGATCAGAGGACTGAGCCTCAAACTCCAGCCGCCGGCGGTGCCGGATAATTTTCCATACCGTTTCGGCAATAAAGCGGCGGTCGCCGGAACCGATATATTTCCGCTCGCGCAGATAAGCGTTGATAATCCCGTCTGCGGGGCTTTTGTCTTTGAATATTTCTTCCGTCAGTTCCAAAACCGCGTTATATCTGGCGCTTAGCTGCATTCTTTTCTCCTTTTTTCTCCCACTATAAACGCCAAAGGCCTTAAAAGCAATCCGCTTTTAAGGCCTTTGCAGCTTTTTACTCGTCCTCTACCGAACGAAAGTACATCGCCCGGTAAGAAATCAGGTTTTCGCTTTCGGAATCCAGATAAAAACCTTCTTCCAAAGACTGTCCGGAATAAACGACATCGCGTTCAACCAGCCTGTCTTCCCTGGCATAAAGCTGAAATTCCCGGCGAAACCAGCGCTTTTCAAACCTGAAACACCGCGAACACCGCCTGATTCTGGTATAAATGCTGAACGGACATTTAAACGAACCGTATCCCAGTGTAAACTGAACATACTCTCCGGCGGAAAAACCGCTGCGGTATATAACCTCTTCAGGCTCAAGCACATAAAGTTTTTGCGAAAAAGGCTGATACACGGCATAAGCCCTGACCTCGCCGGATATTTCCGCCAGATAAACCGCATGCAGATTATCCGTGCGCGGACTGTAAAAATCGCCGGCTGCGCCGCTGTCTTCCGCAAATTTTATCCATGTCAGCTCAATTCCGCCGATACGATACCCCTCGGCTCTCAAAACCGGCTCGAGAACCATCAGGACATGTTCATGGCGAATTGTTCTGAGCAGCGTGAGCAACGCGTCGTCAACCGGATACATTTTTCGTTTTTTCACCTGCGGGCCGCCGGCATCGCCTTTCTCCCGCCATAAATTTTCTTTTGACATAATACTTACTTTTTTCCGGTTAAACTAAACAGGTCGCTGTTCCGATAACATTCGGAAAACAGAAAACCGTGCGTAAAAGCTTCCAACTCGTCCTTATGCTCACGGCTGACGGTTTTTCGAATTGAAGAATCACCGATAAGACGCAAAAACGGCCGCCGCAGAAAAAACGTTTTTTCAATCCGCGCCGTCCGGAAATACAGATAAACATATTTGTAAACGTCAGAACCGTTTTCCTGAAAGGAATATTTTACATTCAGGCGTACAATTCCCTCTGACGCGCCGCAATCAACAAACTCTGCTCCCTCCGGCAATCTGTCGCCGGAATCTTTCAGAAGATAAATTTTCGACGAATAAGGTGCATATGCGGCCAAAAAATCTTCGCCGCCGCGGCTTGCTTTAAACACGAACAAAGACAATACGCCGCCGACGCAGTCGTAAAAACGCAGTTCCTGAACAAACGGACAGTTTGCCAAAACGTTCACATTCCGAAAACCGATTTTTCCGACCGAATAACCGGCTTTCTTAAGCACGGGCGCGCAAAGTTCTTCTACCTGACGAAAATAAATTTTTTTCAGATTAAACAGCACAGCGTCGTCTACCGTAAGTTTCCGCATCGGAATGTCTTCTTCCCAAATGCGGTCTTTCCTGTTATTTTCCATAATTCATACAATTTTATAAAGTTTGCTGTCTGTTAAAATATTCTGTTTCGGAAAATTTGTCAAATTATATTCTTTTCAGGAATTGACGACCGTAATATTGTCCGCCAAAATCGACGGAGAGCCGAACGGCGAACAATAGAAGGTCAAATCGCTGCCCACGGCGCGGATGTCTTTGAGCAGCCGGTAAATATTGCCGGCAAAGGTAAACTGCTTCAGAGGCCGGCCGATTTTTCCGTTTTTGACTTCAAAGCCTTCCGCAGCAGCCGAAAAATCGCCGGTTACCGTATTCAGGCCGACACGCAGCCCGTTAATTTTGTCAATATACACGCCGTTGTCAAGTTCGCGGAGCAGCGTTTCGGGCGGCAGCGCCCCTTTTTGAACGTAAAAATTAAAAATTTCGGCTTCCTGCATGCCGCTGCCGTTACCGGTACTATCGCAGCCATGCTTGTCCGCCATGCACAAGCCGTACAGAAATGTCTGCAAAACGCCGTTTTTAACCACTTCCTTATATTTCGTCGGCACGCCTTCGCCGTCAAAGGGAACCGTGGCAAATCCGCCCTCAAGCCACGGATTGTCAATAATCGTCAGCAGCGGAGAGGCAATCTGTTCGCCGATCTTGCCTTTCAACCGCGAACGGCCGGTCTCAACCTCATATGCGTCGAAAATACCCGCAATCGCTCCCAAAAACTCGGCAAACCGGCGGTTTTCAAAAACGACCGACATCTTTTGCGGCACAACGTCAGTCGGATTCAGATGCGCCAGAACCCTGTCGACGGCACTGCGGGCCAGACAGGCAGGATCAAAATCCGCTTCCTTATCAAAACAGACGCTGGCTCCGTAAGAGCGGATACCGCCGTTGTCTTTGGCACTCAACAAAATATAAGCGCCGGCCGCCGACGTTTCGTCTTCCAGATTCAAGCCGAGCGAATTTCGAATAAGCAGTTTCCGCTTTTTTTTGTAAAAAGAGGTGTAAATAACCTGATGAATACGCTTGTCTGCCGCATAAGCCAGCCTTTCCGCCTCTCTCAGATACGCTGCCGGATCAATCGCAGCAAGCCTGTCATCCTGAGGACGGTACGGATGAACTGCCCGATATTCGCCATGTCCGTCATAAAAAAAGAATTTCTCGTCGCAATCCATCAGCGCGGCATTGGCCGCGGCTTCGCCGACGATAAACGCCGCTTCGGCAACATCAAAACATTCGGTTACGAAATGGCCGATTTTGTCTCCGGCCTTCACGGCCAGATTAAGACGCCGCACCGCCGAAGCTCCCTGTTTGCTGACTTTTTGCTCAAAAACCTGAATATCAGAACTTTCGCTTTCAACATATTTGACCTGCCATTCGTCCAATCCCTGCTTTCGAGCTTCAGCGAACAAAGCGTCGATAAAATCGTTGATTTCCGTCATTTCTGCCCTCCGACCGCAATTTCCGCCACCCGCAGAGTCGGCGTTCCGTGACAAACCGGCACCCAGCCGGATTTTGAACCGCATTGTCCGCCGCCGCGCATTCCCGGATTGTTGCCGACCATATCAATATTTCTGAGAATTTCGCCGCCGTTGCCGATAAGTTTGGTTCCCCGCAGCGGGCGCGTAATCCGGCCGTTTTCAATTAAATAGGCGCGGCTGACCGAAAAATTGAAGTCTCCGGTTTCCGTATTTACCGAACCGCCCCTTATCTGCGCCGCAAAGATTCCGTGCTCCGTCGCTGCAACAATGTCCTCCGGACGGCTCTCTCCGCCGAGGATAAACGTATTGTTCATGCGGGATGTCGGTACGTACTCGTAAGATTCCCGCCGCGAACTGCCGGTCGGCTCCGTTTGCATCCGCCGGCCGTTAAAACGGTCAACCAGATAACCCTTCAGAACGCCCTTTTCAATCAGAACATTACGCCGCGTGGGGATGCCCTCGTCGTCAATATTGGTCGACCCCCATTGATTGGGCAGCGTTCCGTCGTCAACCATCGTTACCAGCGGACTGGCAATCTGTTCGCCGAGCCGGCCACAGAAAACCGAGGCATTGCGTGCAACGGCCGTCGCTTCCAGCGAATGCCCGCACGCCTCGTGAAAAAGCACGCCGCCGATTTCCCGAGCCAGAACCACCGGCATTTTGCCTGCCGGACAATTATCCGCCTTCAACATTTCCACCGCCTGGCGCACGGTCTCCTCCGCCGCCTCGTTCAGGTCGGTTTCATCAATCATTTCAAGCCCTTGCAGCATCCCCTTCGTCCAGAAGTTTTCAAAACGGCGGCCGCCGTCCTCAACCTTGACGCTGAAGCCGAGCCGGGTTCTGACCCGTCGGTCTTCTGCCAGCAAACCGTCGCTGTTGGCAATGAATATTTCTTGAATCTTACTGCTTTGAGTGACGTCTACCCGGGCAACTTCACGGGCCGCGGCATAACCGTAATCGGAAAACTTTTTAAGCAGCGCCGCTTTTTCCTTCGACGGCACGGACATCGGATTTACTAAAATTTTATGTTTGTTTTCAATATCCTGCCGAACCAGATTCACCGAATTAATCAGCTTTTTGCCGTCGATGGCAGCCGAAGCCGCTGCCGCCGCTTTCATCAATCCCGCTTCGCTGAGATCGTTGGTATAGGCATAACCGCAGAAATTACCCTTAAAAACCCGTATTCCGGCACCCAGCCGCAGCCCCGAAGACAAACCGTCAATTTTGCCGGCCCCGGCCGTAAGGGAAGAATAACGCAGTTTCTCGGCAAAAATCTCGGCAAAATCGGCACCGCTTTCCGAAGCCTTCAGCAAAACCCGTTCCGTCAGATTTTTCTCAAGCATAACTTTCCCTTTAACCGGATTAAAACAAAGATTATTTACAAACTCGCCTTACGCTTCTTTACGCAAACTGCCGCGAAATCCCTGACAGACGAGATACGTTTCCGGCGAACCCTGTCGGCTGGCATCAGGCTTGCAGTGTCCGACCTTTTTAAAGTTTTTCTTCGCGTCGGCCAGCAGCGAACCTTCCGCCCCGCCCTGAAAAACCTTGGCAATAAAAATGCCGTCGTCGGCCAAAACCTCTTTGGCAAACGCATAAGCGGCCTCCACCAGCCCGATGGTGCGCAAATGGTCCGTCTGCTGGTGTCCGGTCGTGTTTGCGGCCATGTCGCTCATCACAATGTCCGCCTTGCCGTTTAAAAGCGCCTTAAGCCTGTCCGCGGCGTCAGCCTCGGTAAAGTCCTGTTGAATCAGAGTCGCGCCTTCAATCGGCTGCGTTTCCAGAATATCCATACCGACCACCTGCCCGGTTCCCTTGTTGCGCATGACCGCAACCTGTGTCCAGCCGCCCGGTGCACAGCCGAGATCGACAATCGTCCGCCCCTTGCCGAGAAAACGGTATTTTTCATCAAGTTGAATCAGCTTGAACGCCGCCCGCGAACGATACCCCAGACGCTTTGATTCCGCAACGTAAGGATCGTTCAACTGGCGTTCCAGCCAGCGATTGGACGACTTGTCGCGATATTTCGAGGTTTTGACCCGCACCGTCAGCTGATGACGGCCGCGAACCTCTTTAGCCGATTTCGTGAGTTTTGCCATTTTCTTCCACCAGTTCGTCAATAATTCCGTCTTTGGCGCTTTTCAGCGAAGCCGTCAGCTTTCGTACGCCGAGACCGTCATAAATCGTCTTAAATATAATGCTGGCCGCCTGAAAAATAAAGGAACGCTTTTCGCCCACATAAGGAACTTTCGCCAGTTTCTCCCGCGGCAGGGCATTAATTTCGCCGATAACCCGGTCCATCTCGTCAACCCCGACTTCCTCGCCGTCTGCACGGTCGCGGTCATATTCGCCGTACTGCCTTATCCACGACGTAAGCCTGAGCGGCGTGCTCGACGTTGCCACGCAGCAGACTTTCCCTTCATATTCCTTCAGCTTGCAGCCGATACAGAAACTGCCGACCTGTTGCCGAATCTCGTTGCGAAGCTTTTCGGCCTTTTCCGGCTCGTAATTTTCCAGTCCAAAAGCTTCCGTGGCGTTGCGCGCCCCCCAGGGAATGGAAACCGTATACAGAATTTCGGGCTTGTCATCATTGGTTGCCAGCGTAATCTCGGTCGAACCGCCGCCCAGATCATAAACCAGAACATAAGGCGCCTTGCCTTTCACGTTTATCAGAGCGCCTTTCAAATTGAGCCGCGCCTCTTCGTACCCGTCAACAACTTCGATTCCGATACCGGTCTCCGCCCGCACCTTTTCGACAAAAGCCGCACCGTTAGACGCCATGCGGCAGCCGGCAGTTGCAATCGCGCGATATTTCGTGACTCCGAACTTTTTCATCTGCTCGGAAAATTTCCTAAAACATTTCAGCCCGCGTTCAAAAGCTTCTTCCGTAAACCTCATTTCCGGATACATGCCTTCGCCCAACCGCGTCGTAACAATATCCTTATACAACTCCCGGCCTTTTTCATCGGCAATCAGCAGCCGGCAGGAGTTTGTTCCCAGGTCAATGGCGGCAAAAACATTTTTGGTCATGGTCTTCATTCCTGTTTGGTTTTAGACGGATTTCCGTTTTCGGGGCGGGCACTGCGGCGCCGGAACGGCGGATGAAACTTTTTCTTTTTGCTGTAAAAATTTTTGCTTTTGTTGCTGTGCATCATATCCAGCAGAATTCCCTCACGAATGCCGCGGTCGGCCACCGTAATTTCCTCAATCGGCCAAAACGAACACAACCCTTCGATAATCGCACAGCCGGCCATGGTCAAATCGGCTTTCTGCGCACCGATGCACGGATGCTTTTTGCGGCCTTCGTCCCCCAGCCGCTTGATTTTTGCAATCGCCCGGTCAATGTCCTGCCGGGTAATGGAAATACCGTCAACCGCCGAGCGGTTATAGCGCGGCAGATTCAAATGCACGGCTCCCAGCACCGTAACCGTGCCTGAAGTGCCGATAATCTGAATCTCCTGATTTTTAATCGCTTCGCGGATGTTGTATTTTTCGTCAAACTCCTTCAGCAGCTTATGCGTCCGCTCAATAATCGTATCATAGGCCAGCGCCGTCATGTCCTGCGACGGAAACGCTTCCGAAATCGTAACCACGCCGTACGGCAGCGAAACAAACCCCTCAATAAACGTCTTGCCGCTGTTGGTAACCCTTGCCAGCGAAATCTCCGTCGAACCGCCGCCTATGTCAAAGACCAAAGCCCGCTTGATGTTGCGGTTCAAAAGCGGAATACAGCCGACCACGGCCAGCCGGGACTCTTCCTTGGAAGAAATCGTTTCAATCGTCAGGCCGGTTTCCTTTTTGACCAAATCAAGAAATTCCTTACAGTTTTTGGCCCGGCGGCAAGCCGCCGTCGCCACGAAACGAGAGCGGTAAATCGGCGCATATTCCTCAATAACGCCGGCACAAACCTTCAGCGCATTGATTGTCCGACGCATGGCCGGACGCGACAATTCGTTGTCATTGATGATGCCCTCGCCCAACCGCGTAATTTTGGAAAAAGTCTCGACGATGCGGAAGGAAGCCGGGGTCGGACTGGCAATTACCAGCCGGCAGGAATTGGTTCCCAAGTCGATGGCGGCAAAATTTTTCTGCGCCTGAGAAGCGCCTTTGTTCGAAGCCGGAACATTTCCGGATCTGTTATTGTTTTTTTTGTACCATTTTTGCATTAATATTGTTCAATTCTTCGTAAAATTCCGCATTTCATAAAAATATAAACCATAAATTCTTCCGGCACAATAATTTTATCGGATTTTTTTAACAAAAAAGCCCGGCGCAGCCGCCGGGTTTCAAAGCATTGAAGAACAAAGTCATTCGCCGTAAATTTCCAACCGCACCTGATTGCGCAGTTCGTCAATGCAGACCAGACCTTTTTCGCGGTCTTCAAAATACCAGTAGACCCAGCCGTTGCATGCCGGCGCATTCTGAGCCGCGGCACCGACCTGATGAATGGAGCCTTCCATTTTTTCGCTTTTGATTGTACCGTCGGAACGAACCGCAGCACAATGCTTCCGCCCCGCATCGTACAAAATGTCGCCGGGGTTGAGCAAACCGCGCTCGACAACCGCGCCGAACGGAATGCGCGGCTGACGCTTTTTGGAACTGAACTCAAGGCAAAGCTCGTTTTCGACGCGCTCCACGGCATCAATGCGTTCCTGTGCGCCTTTGACATAATGCTTGTCCTTTTCAATGCCGATAAAATTGCGGCCAAGCTTTTTGGCCACGGCGCCGGTTGTCCCCGTTCCAAAAAACGGATCCAGTACCACGTCGCCGACATTAGAAGAAGCCATAATCACACGATAAAGCAAAGCTTCCGGCTTTTGGGTCGGATGCAGCTTGCCGCCGTCTTCGCCTTTCAGGCGCTCTTTTCCCGTGCAAAGCGGAATCTGCCAGTCGCTGCGCATCTGCGTGTCTTCGTTCAGCGCTTTCATCGCCTCATAATTAAAGGTATATTTCGATTTCGGGTTTTTAACCGCCCAAATCAGGGTTTCATGAGCATTGGTAAAACGCGTTCCCTTAAAATTCGGCATCGGATTTGTCTTGTTCCAGATAATGTCGTTCAAAATCCAGAAACCCAAATCCTGCAAGATGTACCCGACACGGAAAATATTGTGGTAAGAACCGATGACCCAGATGGCGCCGTCGTCTTTCAGAATACGACGCGCAGCCGTCATCCACTCGCGGGTATAACGGTCATAGGCAGCCAGGCTTTCAAAACTGTCCCATTCTTCATAAACGCCGCTGACATTGCTGTTGTCCGGACGGGTCAGAGCATCGCCGAGCTGGAGATTATACGGCGGATCGGCAAAAATCAGATCAACAGAACCTTCTTCCATCTGATTCATAACTTTAATACAGTCGTCGTTGATAATCGTATTAAGAATAGTCTTTGTCTGGATACTGCTCATGTTAAAACCGCTTTTCTAAGGTTACATTATCACTCTGCAGCCAGTATGATAGACAGATGGTTATAAATTTATTAACGGGAATCAAAAAAAACTCCCGGGAATCTGCTCCTTTCGGTAAGCTTTTATTTTTTCAGGCAAAATATATTTAAATGCCGCAGCGGCTCCGCATTGACTATGCGGAGCCGCTGCAAATTCGCATTCAGGCCGACGGAAGTTTTCCGGCAAAGCCCGTCAGAACCCTCATCAGTTCGTCGTCGGAAGGCATCAGCGCCGCCTCCGCTTCGTCAAACAAAGCTTTCAGCCGTGGTATCTTCCACAACTGTCCGATACATTTGTTCTCAATCAGAAAAATGCCGGCCATTTCTTCCAAGTCCTTGTCGGGGATTTTCTCGTCCCAGACAATCAGCACGTCGGCAACTGCCCGCGCTGCCGTAATTCCGTCCAGATACAGGCTTTCGATTTTGCTTACCAGCCCGAACAAATGCCCGAAAACCGGCGGATACTCTTCGGTCAAAGTCGGATTCATCAGTATCCATGAACAGATATCCTTGAAGTGACCGATGCATTGGTACATAATCGAATAGTTCCAAATCGAAAACTCTCTGCTGTCCGTCCGCTGCCGCTCGCGTTTTTCGTCATCAAGCCGCTGTCCCATAAGCGTCAGGATGCTTTCCCGCATCAGCGCCTTGTTCTCCCAGTCGTCGCCATGCTCTATCTGGGCATGAACGCTTTCGGAAAGCTCCAAAACCAGATAAATCCGGTTAAGAGCCTTAACCATCTCCTGTTTATCCATAATTCAACATGTTAAAAAGTTAAACATCAGGCTTCGGGAAGTCCGCCGCCGTTTTTGAAAAATCCCAGATGCTTATGCGTTTCGGCGGCCATTTCCTCTTCCGCCATTTTTATCACTCGCGGAATTTTTGCTGCCGCCTCCCAGGGCTTGTCAAAATTAAGCGCTTCAAACCAGTAGATAAAGTCGAGAAAAGTGTCTTCCGTCAAAAACTTGTCAGCCGCCGCCATCATTTTGGCTGTTTCCGTCATCATCTTTTCCGTTTCGTTCTGCGACAGATATTTGTAAGAACTGCGCAGCAAAACGTTAAACAACACCGGAAACATCGGCGGATTGGGTTTTACGGCCGTCGGCGAACGTCTTACCTTCCGGCACACTCCGACATAATCGTCCAACAGGGCGCCGAGTTTTTCCAGACACCATTGTTCGCTGAAATCGTCAAAACTCATACCCGGACACGCTTCCGCCAGAACACTCGCCAAAACTCTTATGTTGGCTTCGTCCGCAACGGCTCTGTACTGGCATAACAGGGTTTCGACAACACTGGCTTCGAGATGAATCTGATTCAGGGCTCGAACTAATTCTGCATTCGTCATAATATGTTAATTTTTAAAAAGTAAATAATTCGGTTTTAAGTAACCGAATTATTGCCTGTTTTTACAATTTTGTCAATTTTTCTTTAAGCGGAACGCAAAAATTCCTGAATCGGACGATACGACTTGCGGTGCTCGGGAGTCACACCGTGCCGTTTCAGCCCGTCAATATGCGCTTTCGTACCATAACCGGCATTTTTTTCAAAAGCATAATAGGGATATTTCTGCGCCAGCTCCCGCATCAGGCGGTCACGATAAACCTTGGCGGCGATTGACGCGGCGGCGATTGACATACAGCGCGCATCACCTTTGACAACGGTTTGGGTGCGGCAGGGAAAATCCTTCGGCGTCTGATTGCCGTCAATAATCGCAAATTCCGGTTTTTCCTTCAATGCTTCAACGGCTCTTTTCATGGCTGCAAAAGTGGCCTGAAGAATGTTGCAGCGGTCAATTTCCTCGGCACTTGCCTGTCCGATGCCGATAAACAGACGGCCGTTTTTCTCCTCTTCCCGCAGTTTTTCATACAACAGCTCGCGTTTTTTGGCCGAAATCTTTTTGGAGTCGTCCAAACCCTTCAGCAATTCGTCGCCAAGATTCCGGTCACGGATAATCACGGCTCCGGCCACCACCGGCCCGGCCCATGGCCCCCGCCCCGCTTCGTCGACGCCGGCCACCATGCAGTTCAGACTGTCTTCTATTTCAAAATCAGGCATTTCAGGCTCCTTTGCTATACGGCTAATCTAAATTAATCCGCCGCGGCTGTCAACCGGCACAAAAAAAGAGGTTCATAAAAGAACCCCTTTGCTTTCCGGAACCGGTCCGTCTATTCGTGCACCAAATAAGCGGCCAGTTTGTACAGCGCTTTTCCGACATGGGAAATATTGTTTTTTTCCTCAATCGGAAACTGCGCCAGTGTCAGGCCATATCCCTCCGGCATAAATATCCGTTCAAAGTCGCTTCCTGCTTCCGAACACCTATCAGGCGCAATGCTTCCGCGGACTTCGCCCAAAAACATCTCCGCCTCCTGTTTTTTGTCTCCGCCGGAAGGACGGGCAAAAACCAGAACACAGGTCATCAACGCGTTGCGCTCGCCTTCCGCCTTCTGTTTCAGTGCCAGCAGAATATCATCCATGGCCTCGTCCGAAGTTCTGTCGCCGGTCAAAACATTGGCGGCAAACCCCGGACGTCCGCCCAATGCGTTCACGGCCAGCATACAGTCGTCGCAAATGCAGCATTCTCCGGTCAGATTGGCAACTTCCAAAGCAACCAGAGCGCCTATATTTTTGGCGGCCTCTCTGATTTCGTTCAAATTTCCGATTTCCGCGTTTTCAAGCGAAATAACCTCGATTCCGAATTTTTTCAACACTTCTTCAGCCTCAGCCGTTTTTTCCTGACTGCGGCTGCACACAATAATTTTTTTTACCATAATCAATCTATCAGTTTAATTTTACCGCGAAACTTTTACCCTTTTTCTTTCCGCTCCGCAACTATTTTTTGTCAAATTCAACATATTTTCGAAACTTTCCCTCCAATAAGCCTTGACAAAAACTTTTTCCGGAACTACAACATTACCCGTGTTTAACATATTAATTTAAATATTTTATGGAATCTAAAATTAAATTGGAAAACGGAGTCACTCTGATTACACATCTCAGCACTCCACGCGAAAAAAATGTAAACTTCTGCTTGGCAGTAGGTGTAGGACACAATCACGAGACCAAAGAAAATCTTGGTATCTCGGCGCTTTTTGAAAAGCTGCTCCTCAGTCGTACCAAAGGCATAATCGCAGATTACGCCGGCACAATGACCTACTACTATCTGGAAGTACCCGTTGAAAAAGTGCCCGACGCCATTGCCGCTCTGGCCGGAATGGTAACCAAAACTTCTTTCTCTGACAAGGAAATCGAAGCTGCCAAAGCCGACATTATCCAGCACACGAAAGATATGTTCCCAATTCCGCGCCGCCAGCTGAAGCTGCTCTACAAACACACCGCTTACGGTGTTGCAGACATCAACTGGGACATGGAAGGCTACATAAACTCGGTATCCCGTTTCACCAACGAAGACCTGCAGGCTTTTGCCAAACAGTTCTACGTAACGCACAACATGGCGCTTCTGGTTGGCGGAAACATCAATGCGGACGAAATTGCCGCCCGTGCCGAAAAAGCCTTTGTCGACCTGCCGAAAGGCAAGAAAAACAAAGTGCAGAAAGACATCTATACCGGTGGTTTCGCAACGATTCCCGCACAGCAGCAGTCGTTGTTCTACTTCGGTTTTGATATCTCCGGCATCCGCAACGCCGAGCTTGCCGTGCTTATCAAACTGTTGAACGGCCGTCTGGAACGCTCTTTCATCGGCAGCGACGTTTTAAGCGACGTCCGCATTGCCGGCTACTATGGCCGCCGCACACTGCAGATATCAATTAAGACTCAGCAGAAAAACATTGGCGAAATTCTCGACACCGTCTGCCGAAACATCATTCGCATCAAAACCGAAAAGGCCAGCCCGCGCCGCATGGAACGCTCGCGCAATCTGGCAATGACCGGTTACATGGAAATGTTCGGTTCCGAGATTGCCCGCAGCCGTGAGGTCAGCTGGCAGATTTTCTCGCAAGGCGAAATGTTCGACATTCAGGAACTGATGTTCGCAATTCCTGAAGTTTCCGCCCGCAACATCCGCGAAGCTGCAGAAAAAATCTTCAGCACGCCGATGACTTTGGTTTGCAGCAGCGACCAGCCGGTTGACTATCAGGCTCTTTGCACTCAAATCAGACAGTAAAAAAAATTATTAACCCTAAACAAAGCCCTCATTTATGAGGGCTTTGCCTTTTTAAATTCAATGGCGGACAATGCGCAGCCCTTCCCGTTCGGCTTCGACCAAACCGCCGTCGACAACCGCCACGTTGAAAAAGCCGTTTTTCTCAAACAGCTCGGCCGCCCGCTGCGAACGTGATCCGGAATGGCAAATGATATTCAGCGTTTTGCTGCCGTCCAGATTATGCTCATAAACAAAGTCTCTGGGATTAAGTTTGCTCAGCTCTTCGTTAAAAAAAGGCAGCGACAACGCCTCTTCCCTGATTTCATCCGGCGTCCGTACGTCCAGAATCAGCGACTGCTCGGTCAGCCGCTCCGGTTTTACATATTTCATAGTTCCTCCTTGTCTGCAAGAATAACACCGTCAATATATAAAACTTTGCGACACGGCTTTTAAGCTCGACTTTCTTTTTAAATTGCAAAAAAACAAAATCTGTGTTATCCGAAAAATGAACTTGAACTATCGGAGACTGCAAAAAGAAAAAACTTATTGCCGCCGCGCTGCTTGCGCTTGGACTTTCGGCCTGCACCAACGCCGGACCTTTCGTCACTTCGATTTCGTCCGACGGCAACAACGGCCTCATCGTCGAAAAATGCCAGCTGCACATGAACGCCTTTATGGGAACGGTTTCCAACAAAAACTGCACCAATACGCAGATCAGACTGCACTGAAATAAAAAAAGGCCGTAGCAACGGCCTTTTTTTATTTCAACTGCGTCCGGTACAAAGAAGCGTAAATGCTTCCTTCTTTTGCCATCAGTTCGTCATGGCTGCCGGTTTCGACGATCTCACCGTAATTTACTACCACGATTTTGTCCGCGTTGCGAACCGTCGACAGCCTGTGCGCAATAATAAACACCGTGCGGTCTTTCATCAGATTGTCAATCGCTTCCTGAACCACGGCTTCCGATTTGTTGTCCAGAGCCGACGTTGCCTCATCCAATACGACAATCGGCGCATTTTTGATAAATGCCCGCGCTATTGCAATCCGCTGTTTCTGTCCGCCGGAAAGCAATACGCCGCGCTCGCCGATTTGTGTGTCCAACCCCTGATCAAGCGAACGGATAAACTCTTCCAGACAGGCGCTTTTTACCGCTGCGTCAATCTGCGCCTGCGTTGCCGTCTCGTCGCCGAGCAGAATGTTTTCCCGGATAGAACCGTCAAACAGAAAATTATCCTGAAAAACGACGGCAATCTTGTCCCGCAGCGAATTAAGTTCCAAATCGCGAACGTCAATGCCGTCAATCGTCAGCGAACCGAAAGTAATGTCGTAAAAACGCGGAAGAAGGTTGACCAGTGTCGTTTTGCCGCCGCCCGAGTTGCCCACCAGCGCAATCGTCTGTCCGACCTTAACCGCCAGATTGATGTGTTTCAAGACCGGTTTGCCCTTCACATATTCGAAACAGACGTCTTTATATTCTATGCCCTTTTTAATTTTATCCAGTTTTTTCGCGTCCGGCTTGCTCACAATCCGCGGCGAACTCTCCAGCAGCCCGAATACGCGCTCCATTGCCATTAACGCCATCTGCACGTTGTTATAATTGTTGCCGATAGACTTAATCGGGTTGTACAGCATAACCAGCGCCGTAATGAACGATACGAAATTTCCCGCCGAAATCTGGTGCGTCACAATCAGATAACTGCCCAGCCAGATAACGCAGGCAATACCCAGCGAAACGATAAAGTGCATCAGCGGCGACATCATTCCCGTCCGCTGAATCATCTTAATTCCGAGCTTGAACACGGAACGCAGCGTCTCGCGAAAACGCTGTCCCTGATATTGATACAGGTTGTAAGAAGTAATAATGCGGTTGCCGCTGAAAGTTTCGTTGTAATATTTCATGACCGCGGCACCCGAAAAAATCGTCTTGTCCATAACCGACTTAATTTTGCGACGCACCGTCGTCAGCGGGTACAACGCGCCGAACAGCACGATAACCGCCACAATCGCCAGCTGCCATGAATTGTAAAACAACACGGCAATCAGCGACAAAGATGAAAAAACGCGGGTCGTAAACAGTTTGAGGTTGGATAACAGCCCGTTGCAGGCCAAATCGACGTCATTGTTAAACCGGAACAGCACGTCGCCCGAGTTCGTCTTGTCAAAATACGCGGCGTCATAAGTCATCAGCTTGTCAAACAGGTCTGTCTTCACATCATTGGCTATTTTGCGCCCGACCCAGGTATTCATATAAGTCGCCGCATAGTTGAGCAGACTCTGCAACAGGCTGAAAAGAATAATCAAAATCGGAATATACGCCGTCGACGACGTACTTTTTTCCACCATTACCACATCCATATACGGTTTCAGCGACCAGGCGATTACCGCGTCCATCGAACCGATGGGAATGGTAATCAGCACGGCCAGCAGCGCCCTTATCCAGTAAGGGCGCACATACGGCAGAATCTTCCGGTAGTTCTGCACGGCATAAAGAGAATTGATTTTATCGCTGAGTTTCTTGAAAATGTTCATCTTATCTTTCTTCAAACGGCTGACTATTCGAAATTATATTTGTATTTTTCATAATCGGCAAGGAGTTCTTCCGCATTAATGTCTTTTTTAATCCGAAAAACGCACAAACTGTCCGCCCTCTCAACCTTGTCCAGATATTTCACTATCGGATGATATTTCCCGCGGAACCGGAAGTCATGGACGGCAATGAGCGGATTGTTCCCGCGCTGATGAATAATCGAAGCCAACACGCAGGCAACCCGGAAACGCCCGTCGGCCAGTATCAGGTCAAATTTTTGCGCCGTCTGCCTGAAAACCGCCTGCGAATAATCCGGAAACTTTTCACGCGCGCTTTCGTTGACCGGATATCCGCATTCTCCGAGCGGACCGATATCGGCCTGGCAGATTTTAAGGCGGCCGCAGGCTTCGGCTTTGGCAATCACGTTTTTCCGGCGCAAGAACTCAAGCCAGCGGCTGTTGGCCTCCACGCTGCACACTTTTCCGCCCGAATTGCGCAAATAAAAAATCGTGCTGCCGCCCATGCCGAACTCCAGATAATTCCGGCTTTTCAGCACATATTTTTCAAAACATTTGCGCTCACGCCCGGTCATGATAAAATCATAATCGGGAGCCGACTTGTTGCGAATGCTGATTTTAAGCCCAAGTACGACAAAAACCGTATGTTTTATCCGCTTGATTCTGTAAAACGGCCTCACTTTTTATACTCCTCAATCTCTTCAAGAGTCAAATAAGACTTGGTTTCCTTCATGATTTTGTAACGTTGGCAGTTCACACAGGGGTTGTCCGTTTCCGGCCCGAAGTTAAGCAGCATTTTCTGCGCCTCTCTGAACCGGCGCGAACCGAGCGCTTTTTCCAGTCCGCATTCAAAAACATTAACTCCGAAATCGTCCTTATACATATTGCAGCAGCCGAGCAGACGTCCGTCCCAGTTTATGGCCGGCGCTTTCCACAAAGCCATGCACATGCTCCGGCTGTATGACTTTCCTTCATGCTCCAGATATTCGGCACGCGACACATATTTAAGCCCTGTTTCCCTTTTGACAAACTCGACGTCTTCAACCGGCGAAAAATTTCCGTCATAGTTCAGCTTAAAAAACACATTTGAAAAACCAAGCTCCGGCGCCATTTTCTTTACCAGAGGAATTTCCTCTTCATTATGCCCGAAAATAATAAACTGCCACGAAAGCCTCGGATACGGACTGTTGTATTTTCGCTTGAGTTCATTCAGTTTCTTTACGTTTTCAAAAACCCTGTCCAGACAACCGCCGACCCGGTATTTTTCATAGGCGGCCTGCGTAGCGCCGTCAATCGACAGCGTCAGTCCCTTGAACCGAAAATGAACCAGAGCATCCAGCGCCTCATCGGAAACATTGTTAAAATTTGCGCCGCTCCAGGCCGTCAGCGCCACACGTTTATGAAAGGCATATTCCATGATTGCAGGCAAATCCTTATTCAGAAAAATTTCCCCGCTGTTGGAAATCTCAATCTCCTTAACATACGGATGCCGATCCACAAAGCGCATAAAATCGGCAAACCTGAGATAGCCGATGCCAACCGTATTAACATCGTTACGCATATAACAGCATTTGCACTTCAGCTGACAGAGCGTACAACTCTCCAAACGGACTTTGGACGGCAGATAAACGGCATCCGCATATTTTTCGTACAAATCGCCCGTTCCGCCTGAATTCATAGCTTTCCTACCGTTTCAGCGTCAGCAAAGGCAAAAGATTAAACAGCTTAATCCAGGTTTTGTCTTTCTTGGAGCGCAGCGTAAGAAACGGAATAATTCCGAACAAACTGATTTTCCTGATTTCCGTAATTTTGTACAACTCGGGAAAAAGCCCGCGATGTTCATGATACGCCCGGCACCCGGCCGCCGTTATCATGTACTTTATTTCGTCCCGGGTAAAGTTTTTGTATTCCAGACCGTCGCCGAGTATAACCCTATACAGTTTGACCATTTCGGCAAACATTTCTTCCTTGTACTCGTCGGCAATCTTGTCAAAAAACGAACGCGAAGCAACATAAGCCTGTTTGCTCCAGGCTTCCCTGACTCCCTGCCCGTATGCCTTGTTGGCAATCAGAATATCACGGGCGCACAAAGCCTGATGAATAATTTTAATCAGCTTGCGGCTTCTGACCTGCGACGATGAATTGGTGTTGTCGGTGTCGTTGCGGTAATAAACGAAAGGCTCAGGCAGCATGGTAATGCTCCCGGCTGCCGAATAGACGTCGGCACAGAACGGCCAGTCCTGATAGCAGGCTTCCGCCGATTCCTGAAAACGGATATGGTGCTTTTCCAAAAAATCCCGCCGATACAGCGCCGACCACAGGGAAGAATGATCCATGAACAAATTCGGCTTTTCTTCAAGCGTAAACACTTCGCCGCGTTTGGCCAGCTCCGTCCAGGGCTTGAACAAAAACATCTCGCCCTTCGCCGAATTTGTTACCCAGTAAAAATTGCCCTTGGTAATTTCGGCACCGGTTTTCTCCGCCTGCGCAAAGAGTTTCTCATACATGTCCGGCGCAATCCAGTCGTCAGATTCAATAATCCCGATATATTTTCCCCGTGCCCGGGCGATTCCAGCGTTTACGGCTTTTCCGTAGCCGCCGTTTGGCTGATGAATTGCCACGACGCGCGCGTCCTGCACCGCATATTCGTCAACCATCTGCGGACAACGGTCCCGGGAACCGTCGTCTACCAAAATGACTTCCATGTTTTTGAAAGTCTGATTCAGAATGCTGTCCACGCACTGCTTCAGATACTTTTCCACCCCGTAAATCGGAACCACAACCGAAATATCAGGCTGCATTATTTTTCTCCTTTTTGGCAAAAACCTCGTCAAACAAAGCCAGAGCGCGGTTTACTGCCTTGTCCATGTCATAATACTTATAATCGCCCAGCCGTCCCAGAAAATAAACGTTTTTGAGCTCTTTCGCCTTTTCCAGATAACGGTTGTACAAATTCTGGTTCTCGTCGCGGACAATCGGATAATAACGGTCGTTTCTGCCGCGTTCAAAAGCCTCCGGATACTCAAACGAAACCACCGTATTTTCCGACTTGTCGTTCAAAAAGTACTTATATTCGCCGATACGCGTAAAATCGTGGTTTTCCGGATAGTTAATGACCGAATTGGACTGAAAATGCTCCCGCTCGTATTCGACAAAGTCAAAACGCAGGCTGCGGTAAGGCAGTTCGCCGAGCTCATAACCGAAATATTCGTCAATCGGCCCGCTGTAAAACACCCTCTCAAAGCTTTCCTTGTTCTCAAGCGAAGCATAATCCGTGTTCAACAAAACCTTAATCTTCGGATGGTCGAGCATTTCGGCAATCAGCGCCGAATAACCTTTCATCGGAATTCCCTGATACTTGTCCTGAAAATAGCGGTTGTCCTTGCTGACGTAAACCGGAACCCTGCCGGTAACCGCCGGATCCAGATCTTCGGGTTTCATTCCCCATTGCTTAAGCGTATAGCCGAGAAAAACCTTCTGATAAACATATTCGGCCAGAAATTCAAGATCTTTGTCATTGGCCTTGCGCAGTTCCAAAATCGGCACCTTGACGTTAAAACCGAACTTTTCGATAAGCTTGTCCTCAAGCTTGTCGGCAATCGACTTCGGAAAAACCTTGCGGATGGAGT
>FR885491.1:33782-62733 GCA_000436375.1 Azospirillum sp. CAG:239
GGATGGAGTTCAGGTTAAACGGAATCGGTACTTCCTGCCCGTCGATTTTTCCTTTGACTTCGTGCATATACGGATGCCATCTGGTAAAACGGCTCAGATATTTCCACACATGCTCCAGATTGGTGTGGAAAATATGCGTACCGTATTTATGGATACAGATGTTGTTCTTGTCATAATAGTCGTAAGAATTGCCGCCGATATGGTTTTTGGCGTCAATAACCAGAACTTCCTCGCCGAAATCCTCGGCAATTTTCCGAGCCATCGTCGCTCCGGAAAAACCGCAGCCGACAATCAGATTTTTTATGTTATGCATCCTGAACCTTCCATTTTTTCTTACCCAGACCCAAAGCCGTCAAAATTTTGCGCTTCAGCATCTTGTTTTTATACTTTCGCCATTCCTTTTCGTCCTCTTCCCAGAACAAAAGCGGCAGCTCCTTGATTTTAATGTTTTCCGTCTTCCGCAGAAATTCAATGTAAACGTTCATCAGACGCTCGGCGACAAAGCCGTAGACCCGCTTCTGATAATCGCTGCGTCTGACGACATCGTCCTGAATACGGCGTTCCAGTTCGCCCAAGACATCAAAAAGCCAAGCGCTGTAACGGTCAAAAAACGTTTTTGACGTTACCAGAATATTCATAAAATATCCCTCATTGGATTTTCTTAAAACCTCTTCCGCCGTTTCCGCCATAGCCGGATATTTTTCCCCGATAATCTCAACCGCAGCGTCCAAATCGGCCGCAATGTGCTCATTGTTGTAATTCTCATACAGAGAAACGCCTTTCGGACATTTCCTCGGCAGGATAACGTCATAGTTTCGGCACAGAGCCAAAACGCCGGCTTCGGTCAGGCCGAACTTTTCGGCAAAATTGTCACCGAAAGTATGAAAAACCTTTTCCTTGGTTTTAAAATTCAGAAAACGACGATAATGAAACAGCCCCACATAGTTGGAACGGCAGTTTTTCCAAATCCAGTATTGGGCCGTCAGCTCGCAGTAAAAACGGTTTTTGCCCGAAATGTTCTCGCCTTCGCTGTCGCCTATCATATCAAGCTTTTCCGTACCGAGCGCACTGCCGACCTGAATGGGAACCAGAACGCTGCTCTTCTTTATCGGAGCAGGTCTGTGGCAGCAAACAAATATACTCACATCATTCATCTGTTTTCCTTATCTCGGACACAACCTTGGATTGCCGACCAAAACACTAAAGACAAAAAAATTCCGGCCTAAGTAAATTT
Source organism: Azospirillum sp. CAG:239 (assembly GCA_000436375.1). Classification (GTDB taxonomy): domain Bacteria; phylum Pseudomonadota; class Alphaproteobacteria; order RF32; family CAG-239; genus Scatacola_A; species Scatacola_A faecigallinarum. The sequence goes on from FR885491.1 coordinate 35,017, forward strand.
CTACTATAATAAATAATTTTTGCAAGGAGTTTCTTTCAAACGGAGGAAAACTCCGTCAAAAACTCGTTCAGCTTCCGGCTGCGGAAAATCCGCTTCAGGCCGGAGAAGTCCCGCCCGGTGCATATAACGTAAAAGTAGAAAGGCTAAAGCCTGAAAAATTTTCCGCCAAAAAGCAGAACCACACCGGCACAAAAGACCCAAACCGAAAAGAAATTGATGTCTTCGTCAACCAGGGCGCTGCTCATAAACGCCTCCCAATGTTCCATATCGTCCCCCGCGTCCACATAAACCGGCCTGATTTTGACAATGCCGTCCCTGTCTGCCTTAAACATAACGTAACCGAATTTTTTAATCTCCGAACGGATGGGCTGTCCGGAAGACGGCAGCGTTATCAGCGGCACGCCGGCAAACTCGCTTTCCGAATAATAGTGCACATGTCCCGAAATCAACAGGTTGACGCCCCGGTTTCGGATAACCTCGGCAAACCTGTCACGGGATTCGTCAAACAGACGATGGTCGTTCGGAACCTTTACGTTGACTGGTGGCACATGTGAAAAAATCACGCAGTACTTGAATTGCGGCCGAATTTTTGCCAGCGTCTTGTCCAGCCACTGCAATTGTTCGTCATCATAAGCAGAGGTCGACGAATCAAGCCCGATAAACAGCACGTCGCCATAACTGAACCAGTAATATCCCGGTCCGAAAACCTCGTTATAAAGCGACCGGTCGACCACCCCGTTGACCGACAAGATTTCATGATTGCCGGGCACGGCATACAACGGCGTTTTCCCGAGCTTTTCGTCAATTTCCTCGGCCATCCATTGAAAATGGCTCGGGTTCCGGTAACGCACCAAATCGCCGACATAAAGCACAAACCTGGCCTTGCTTTTGCGGATTTCGTTCATAATTCTTTCGACCGGCTCATTGCGCGCGCCGGTATCGCTCACGGCGGCAAAATAAAAATGTCCGGCATCGGGGGCAAACATTTTCCCGGCCGGAGCCATAAAACTCTTATGCCGCGCATCGTTGAAAGATTCCACGACAAAACTGCGCATCGACACCATGACCAAAGCGCCGAAAATCAGGACGATTCCAAGAATGTTCAACCGTCTGGACCAGACCGAGCGCCGGCATTTTCCGCCGCCTGTGCTGTTTTGCGAACTATTCATCGTTAAGCGGCAAAGCATACATGACAAAATTTTCCAAGGCATGCGCACCAAGCTTCTGGGAAAGTTTCTTGGGAATGTTGTTGCCGATGTCGGTTGCCCAGCAGATATAAGCCCAGCCCTTTTCCTGCGCGATTTTAATCAGTTCCGACATCAGCGCCGGAGCAATCCATTGCTTGCGGTTGCGGAAACGCGGTTCGACATACATCTGGCTCACCCACATCAGCTCGCCTTCATTGGCAAAATAGGTCGTCGCATACAAAGTCATGCCCACGGCCTGCCCTTCGACCTCGGCAATAATTACCGCCGCCCGGGCCGTCTTTCCGAACAGGTCTTTTTTCAGTCTTTCGGCGTTTCTGAGAACCGTATTGGAACCTTTTTCCGAAACAGCCGCATTGGCCTCGAGAATAAACTCAAAATCAGCTTCTCGGGCCTTTCTAATCACTACCTCGTTTCCGACCATTATCCAAATCTTTCATTAAAAAATTACCAAACGACACCTGATTTATAACATACATTTCCCCACAGAATCAACGCCAACTTTACGGTTATACCATCTCAAAGCAAAAAAGCGTTTTCCCCGAAAGGAAAACGCTTTTTCTAACTTGCACGGCAGACAAAGCCTACAGTTCCGTTGCAAAACGGATCTTCTGCGCAGGCTTGTTGCCGTAAGAAGGCGGATTGGTCAGATAATGTCCCTCGAACAAATCGCCTCCGACTTTTTTAATAACCTCGTTCAGCTCGATTTTTACAGCCTTGCAGCTTTCTTTTTGCTGCGGCGTCAGAAGCATCCACGGCTTGTCGCCAATCCTTTCCAGTTTTTTGGCGCAAGCGGCGGCTTCCTTTACCGAAAGCACTTCCGCCTCTTCAAAAATCCGCAATACGAAAAACTTACCGCTGATTCTGTACGGAACAACAACCCCTTCGGGATTAAGACTGTTTAAAACCCGTTCGGACAAATACGGCCCTTCCTTGGTTTTATACAACAGCTTAAACGGCAGAGCCTTTCCCATTTCCAGAGCGGCGGCTTCAGCCTGCGTCGGCAGCATCATCTGCCGGCGGCTCTCCAAACGCCGTTCTTTTTTGCTTTTAAAAGCCGGCTCTTCCTGAACTTCCGTTTCGACAGAACTTTCCGGAACCGTCTCAGAAACGGCAGCACCGTCTTCCTTCTCCAAAGGCATTTCCGTCGGGAAAGGCGCTTCGAAAGCAGTCGTTCCGACAACCTCCGCTTTTGCTTCTTCGGTTACGGCGTCTTTGCTTTCAATTTTCGCCGCCGCATTCCCATCTTTCAGCAAAACCGCGTTCGGAGCATAGGCCTCCATCTCGTTTACGGAACAGACCTTGCGGGGACGGCCGAGTTTTCTGCCGTTTACGCTGTATCCTTTCGGATGCACGGACTTTTTCTCCGTCTTTTTTTCAACGCCTTTCCGCCGCGTATACTTTCGCTTCGGCTTGGCTTCCGCAATGGTTTCCGCACTTTCTTCGGATATCGGAAGTAACGCTGTTTCCTCAACGGCGGGCGCTTGTTCCGTTTCCCCGGCAACCGTCTTTTCCGTCTGGCTAGCCGTATCGGTTCCGGCATCCTCGACATCCGCTTCTTTTCCGATTGTCTCCAACAAACGTTGCAAAAATTCATTTTGCACTTGCATCAAATCTTTAATTAAAGACATGTCTTCTCTGACCGCCGGAAAATCAAAAAACGAAACCCCGCTCTGCGCCGTAATAAACACAATCACTTCCAGAGCTTCTTCTTTACTGAGGTCCAGACCCGTAATCAGATCTTTGACCAGTTTTGTTTTAGCTTCCATAAAATAGAAATTAAAAGGTTATTGTATAACGTTAATTATATCTCAATCCATCTAAAATTCGTAAGTGAACAGACCAGCTATAACATACCGCGTTTTAAATGTCCATTTTTTTGTCAATTATACAAAAACAAAAGGGAACATTTCCAAGAATGCTCCCTTTTGCAAAATTTTGTTTATCGCTGCACGCCGCAGACTCTGCCGCGGACATTATCCGTCAGCGCCAGAACATCCGCCGGTTTAACCAACAGATAATCGCCTTTAATCCGATGTTTGAGCGCACAGGCTGCCGAAGCAAACTCAACCGTTTCCTGATTTTCCGCCATTTCTGCTTTCAGAAAACAGTAAAGCAGCGCCGCCGCAAAAGCGTCACCGGCACCAAGCGGATCAACAATGCTTTCCAACGGATACTTCCGGGAACAGCAAATTCCGCTCCGATCCCACAGCATTCCCTGCACGGCCAGTCCGTTTTCCGACGGCACGCGGGCAACTGAGGCTATTTTGCCGAAATCAAACTTCTTGTTGAGCTGTTCGGCCATCTGAGCATAAACCTCGGCGTTCATAGCCTCGTCCACGCGAATGTCGGCTCCCAAAACCGCCGCCTCTTCTTCATTGACAATCGCCACATCGACGTACCTGCCGATTTCAGACACCACTTCCCTGGCCTTGTCCATGCTCCAGAGCTTGGAGCGATAGTTGACGTCACAACTGACTCCGATACCCAGCTCCCGAGCCGTCCGGCAGGCCTGTAGGCAGATTTCCGCGGCTTCGTCGCTCAACGCCGGCGTAATTCCGCTGAAATGAAACCATCCGGCTTCTTCAAAAATCCGCTTCCAGTCAAATTCTTCCGGTTTTGCTTCCGCTATCGCGCTGTGTGCACGGTCATAGGTACAAATGCTGCTGCAGGAAGAAAAACCTTTTTCCAGAAAATAAATTCCCAGACGCTTTCCGCCCCTGATGACCGCACTTGTATCTACGCCGTAACGGCGCAAAACCTGTAAAGCCATGTCGCCGACCACATTGTCGGGAAGCTTGGTAACAAAGGCCGCCGGCTGCCCGAGCTGACTCAAAGCAACCGCAACATTCGCCTCGCTTCCGCCAAACACGGCATCCAGACACTCCGTTTGCAAAAAACGCAAATCATTTGCAGGCGACAAACGCAACATAATCTCGCCCAGACTAATAACTTTTTTCATACTATAAATATATTTGGTTCGCGCAGAGTATAAAAACAAAGCCGGCCCTTGTCCAGAAAAAATTTCAGCCGCAACGCGGCGCCCCTGCAAAAAACAAACGACGGCATAAAACAATATCTCCCGAAAACGCGGGAAGTCAGAAACGGTTATTTTCCGGAAATTTTGTTCTTGATGTTGGCAATCATCATCAAAGCCCTGTCCGACGTCGGGACAAAGACCTCATCCCAGGCATCTTCTCTGGCCGTCAGCAGTTCGGGATGCGAACGGATATGCAAAGCTTTCGGATCTTTCGGCAGTTCACGCTTAATCGGAATCAGCTCCATGCCGTTATGGCGCAGAACCGGCGCGCCTTCAATCCGCTCATAGCCGCACTCACGCCAGCGGTTAAGCAGTTCTTTTTTGCACATGCCGTAAACCTGACGATAACCCTTGCGCGACACGAATTCAAATCCCTTGTTCATTATGTCGCTGGAAACGCTGGTCTTGCGAAAACCCCGCAAAACCGCCATGCGCTCAAATTTTGTAAAATCGGCAAAATAACGGATGCGCATCGTCCCGACGCCCACACCGTCAACCTTGGCCAGAATATGCGTGGAAACGAAATCATTTCCGTCGAACTCCTGTTCCGCCGGAATTTTCTGCTCGTCGACAAAAACCGCACGGCGGATTTTCATAACTTCGTCAAAATCGGCCTGGTTTTGTACAACAACTATTTCTATAGATTTATTTTCCATAAAACTATTATATGCTTGACCGGGCTTAAATTAAAATATACTAATATTATAAAGAGGTATATATTTTGAGTCACATTTAATCGAGATTTCACAAAATGAACATCAAGCAAAAATTGGCACTAATCAGGGTAATGCTTTATTTTAACGCCATTTTACGGAAAGGAAAAATTTCAAGAGCCGCTGAAGAAAACGGAATAAAACAGGGAAATCTGAGTCATTTGATAACCGATTTTGAGAAGTCTTCGGGCATTCTTCTGCTGCAACGCAGCAATCGGGGCGTAGTCCCGACACCGCGGGGATTGAAAATCAGCCGGCTGACCGAACAGCTTGAGCAAAGTCTCAGGGAACTGGAAAAAGCCGTAAATCCCGAACCGTGCGGAAGCATCAAATTCTGTCTGGCGCCGGATTTGAACCTGAAAAACCTGTCGCAGTTCCAAAAACAGCACCCTTCCTGGGAAATAAGCCCCTGCCCGGTTCCCGAAAACGCCGATCTTGCCGTTTTGACCCGTGCGCCGGACTGGGAATGCGAATACACGACTTTCTCGACCGGAGGCAATGTTTCTCAGAAATTATGGATAGTCTGTCGGATGGACAAACCCGAAGCCGTCGCCTTGTACGATTTTATAATACAGCAGTTGCTTTCTTGATATAGTCGATCAGAACCCTGATTTTCTTCTGGTCTTTGACATCTTTGTAAGAAACAATCCAGAACGGATGCGAAAGCTCAAACTTAATCTTGTCCAGACAAACCAGATTTTTTTCTTTCAGACCGACGCTGAACGGATGCAGGGCAATGCCTATGCCGTCCTTGGTCAACTGCATCAGCATTGAAGACGAATTCGTTTCCGCGGCCACATAACTGCAGTTGTCGACAAAATTGCACCACTCACCCCAGACTTCCCGATAGTTGGACCGTACGCAGAGACGGTGATTTTTCTGAATGTCCTCAATGTCTTTCGGATAACCGAAACTTGCCAGATAGTCCATGGAAGCAAACAGGCCGAAACGCAGATTGTGCTTAAACAAAATAACGGCGTCGGGATGTACCGGCTTTTCATAAACCACGGCCAGATCCGCGTCATACAAAACCGACGGCGCCTCTATGGAACAGAGTATCTCAATCTTAACGTCGGGATAAAGCTGATAAAACCCCGGCAGACAAGACGACAGATATGCGGCGGCCAAACCGTCGCTGGTCCATAATCGCACTGCTCCCGAAACATTATTGTTCTGCTGTTTGTAAGAATTGATTTTATAAACCGACTTTTCAATGCTGCAGCTTATTTCATACAGGTTTTTGCCGACTTCGGTCAGAATCATGCGCCTGTCGCCATGCTCAAACAGCTTGGCGCCGACCTTTTCTTCCAGTTCTTTCACATACCCGGAAAGGTTAGACTGTTTCATGCCGTTTTCCAACGCGGCGGCGGTTACGTTTCCGGTTTTGGCAATAGCCGCAAAACTCAAAATTTTTCTAAGCAAAATCAGTTGGTCGCCAATTCTCATGCTTTCTTTTTATGCTCCAAAATACTTGAATACCACATTCAGCTGTTCGACAACGAAATCAAGCGTCGGATCGTCAATTGTCTTAATCCGTTCAATCAGCAAATTCTCGGTGGCAATCCTGGACATTGACTTGCGCCGCTGAACTTCAATGTTGAGCAGGTCGTCCAAACCGACGTTAAATTTTTTGGAAATTTTGCAGATCATAACCAAATCAGGCGTCACGCAGCCTCGTTCCAGGTTGGAAATCGTGCGCCAGCTCACATCGCAGACATTAGCCAGTTCTTCCTGTGTCATCTGCGCATTTTCGCGCAAAGACCGAACTCTCAGACCAAGATATTTATTCAGATCGTTTTCCATATCGCACTCTATACCATGAAATAAATTGTTTATCCATGAACCAAATTTCATATCAGCTGCGATAAGATGAAGCAAAGTTCATTGAGAATTAAGGCTGTTTTTGCGTAATTTCCCTGAATACGTCATGCGTATAAGCTTCATAGGCAACGCTCAGAAAATAATATGTATCGCGAAAGCCGCGCTTTTTCAACTTGGAAAACAAATCGCCAAAAGCCTCTGTAATCAACTTTGTTTCTTCCAGATATTCCTCATTTTCCGACATTCAACTGCTCCTTTTTGTCGATTGGTGGCAAACAAACTGCTAAACATTTTATGGCAACATCTGAAAATAAACAGCGGATAATATTAGATAGTTCTTATATAATTTAAAAAAAGCCATATTTTACAGACAGTTGCCAGAACAAAATTACAACAGCGGAATAATCTTGCCGAACCGGACGGCAGCCGCCGGCACAATACAAAAAAGCAGCCCCGGCTAAGGGACTGCTTCTTGCTGCAATGTCTGCCTACTATCTCCGCCTATCCGGCAAAATCATAATAGGCCTTTATTTTCATACATGCGCCTTTTTTCTTGAATTTGTAGTGTCGAACCTGCTCTCCGGACGTGTCGAAACAATTAAAGCCGATAGCCGAAAAATGCTCATACGCCTCACGAACGGCACCTTTCTCAAAAAGAGAATGCCCTAGAAAATGATTAGCCTCTCCCCGAAAGCCCAGCATGTCCAAGATTGTCGGCGTCAGCGCCAGAGAATTCAGTCCTCCGGCGTCCTTCTTTGCCGGCATTATAAATCTATTATAGAAAATCAGCGGCATTTCTCCGACAAAATAATCATATTCTCCAAACAATTCCGTAAAGTCACGTCCCGGATAGGTAGCATGATCGGAGGTAAAGACCAGTATCGTGTCTTTCGCAAAAGCTGACGTGTCAAACTTTTGCAGGAACGCTCCCAACCAGTAGTCCTGATTATAAAACTTGTTCAGAAAACTGTTTTTGCCGTCATCATATTTTACATCGGGCGAATCAAGCCCGACATGTGTTCCCAGAACATAAGTCGCCAGAAAAAACGGACGCTTTCGTTCAGCAAGCCGCTGCGCCTCGGCAAAGAGATTTTCATACAGGCGCCTGTCCGACCAATTTTGCGCCGTTTTGCTGCCAATAACCTCATCAAAGCCTATCCCCTTAACAAAAGTCTGAAAATTGTCACTTTCCGGATGCGGCGAAAGAAAAACCGTCTGATATCCGTTCTTTCTCAAAATCAACGGCAGACTTTCCGTCCTGCCCTTAAAATGTTCGTCGACAGCCTTCTTGTTTATTTCGGCAATACCCTGACCGCCGTAACTTCCGCCCAGCAGCTGAAAACCGGAAATCAACTGCCCGCGAATACCTCTGAACGTCGCCGCGGTATGATTGTAATAGTTTTCAAAACTGACACTTCTGTCGCGCAATTTAAAAGTGTGCGGCGTCAGTTTCTCAGATATGACTTCCGACGACATGCCCTCCGCAAATATCAAAATGACGTTTTTATTTTTTGTCATTTCATTTTGCCACGACGATTTTCCTTCTTCCACAACATTTTTTCGATAAAACCGGCTGCCGTCGTCATATGCCGGATTATAAGCCAGCTGATTATACACCTGCCCGACCGTCGCCGCGGCTGCCCGCAAAGGAAAATTGTCAAAGCATAATTCCCCGGCACCCCATATTGCCATAATCCAGGCAAAGGTCCGAACTTTTTGAATCCGGAACCTGTGCAGCGGCAGACTTACCGCCAGAAACAACACGGCAACAAATGTCAGCTTTACTTGCGTTTCCACTCCGACCGAAGATGCCGACGATAAATTCCAGAGCGTAAGCGGCTCAATATAACGCCCGGTAACAAAAACGCTGCACAATTGCGCCGCCTGAACAAAAATCAACGGATACAACAGCAAAAACCTGAACCACTCGTTTTTTAAACGGCCGTTTAACAGCAGAAGAAAAAACGCCTCAAACGTAAACAAAAAGGCAAATGATAAGTCAAAACCGAGCAACAGCGTAAAAATAAAGATAAAAATAATTCTAAGCAATAAACCGGCCCATGCCGTAACCGGTTTCGGACAAATACAAACAGACATATCTCCCCGCAGTAAAATTCTTACAGTTCACAAAATCACGAAGTTATATAACTTATTTTCCTGCAAAAGTAAATACTTATAAAAACAACATTTTTTTGTGTCTATTTTCCTGGCGCGAGACAAAACAAAGAACTTTCTTTTTATTGAAGCTTGTGATAAAATTGTCCAAAAACGACAAGGAAAAAATCATGCCCGCTCAGCTTATTATCGGCCGCAGATGTCCGAAAACGCCAGAAAATCCCGTCGGTTGGGAAGATGTCCCGCTTCAGGACATAAAATTTGACAAACCGACGGTTCTTTGCCTGAGCGGAGACGGAACCCTGACCGCCAGAGATGCAAATGCCATGGCCAAATATGCCGAACGCCTGCTGGGCAGAATTGGCCTTGAGGGACAAAGGGACATTCAAATTCTGTCCGCTTACTATCGAAACGCCAATGCCCGCGAAATGACCAACAGCCGTCTCTGCCATACCGAAGCGGACAAAAGCCGCTTTTCGGAAGAAGAGCGAAACCCCTCCTACATTTTTGATTTCTACGAACAATGTCTCAGAAAGATCACACGGCAGAAAAACGGACGGAAAAGAGAAATTTCAGAAGCATGCAGGCTCATGCGAAATCTAAACGTTCTGGCCTTTTGTCACGGCGATTACGTTACCTGCAAACTGAATGAAATAATGAACGAAGACATGAAACGGCTTGGCTACACATCCGGCGAAACGGATGCCGTTGCCAGACAGGCTGCCGTCATTTCGGTCGTTCCGCAGGACAACCTGAAAAAATCATCTTTTACCAAAATCGGCTTTGTCTCGCTCGACGACTATCACTATGCCTCGGAAGACGCGTCAAACCTGACCGATTATTACGAACTCGACTGCTGTGAAACGTCCTGTTTCGGCATTATTGAGCGAGAAAAAGAAGCCAGGAAAGGACGTTCGCGCCTGTTTTACATCGACAACCTGCTGGATTACAATTCCATTGAAGACAAATTTGCCGTTTGGATGGGCAAGACCGAAAAACTGCACCAGATGGACGCTTATATTGATTTAGATTATAAAAACGAATTCGGAACCAAATCGGAAAACGGCCGCAATTTCGGACGCATGATTTCCCGCGCATTGCAAAACGCCGTATCAAACTCTTGCCGCAATTACCGTTCCCGGGAATTGATCGAATTGAAAACCGATGACATTTTCATAACCGAACCCGCAGGTTTTCGTCAGGGAAACGGGCAGCAAAATCAGGGCTATATTTCTCCGCAGGTTGAAAATGCCGTGGCCGAAGCACAGCGCCGGGGAACAAAAACGGACAGCAGCCTCTGCCCCTCCCAAACGCAATTCAGCATATTTCCTCATACGCGGGATTAAAAACCGGCGCCTTTACCCGTTTCCGCAATACGAATGCTGTCTCATCCTTCTTCAATACGGGCAAAGACAGCGTCATAGTCACTGAAACTGCGGCACTTAACGACAGGAACCCGGCTTTGCACCAAAAACTCGGCAATTTCCGCGTTGATTTCCCGTCCGATGAAGTCATAATCTCTGATTTTTTTCAACGTAACCCGGCGATAATGATATGCCTGAACCGGCAAATCCTTGTCAATTTCCTTGCCTATTAGCTTTTTCGCCTTCCAAAAACGACAGGTAAAACGCCATATGGCAACCAAACGGTTAATCCGCATGTCAACGATTAAATCCGGCTGCATTTTTTCGTACAGATAACGCTGGCACCCCTCGGAAACCCAGCTGTCCTTATGTTTTTTCAGAAAATCGTCCAGCTTGGCAAACTGTTCCTCCCGCGGATAATAACTGCCGCCGTCTGCGGTATTCCGGCAGATTTCATCTAAATTAAGCCGCGGCAGATTAAATTTCCGGTTTATCGCATAGGCCAGCGAAGATTTCCCTGCGCCCAGCGGCCCGATTATAAGTACCTTCATCAGACGTTTCCCCTCAAAATAAATTCTCATTCGATGAAAGAACGGCTCATAATGTAAAATTCTTCCTGACTCGGCAGCACCTTCTTTTCCATCGGCTCCCGGGTATCATCATATGCCCTGGCATCTTCCTCGGAAACTTTCATAACCGGGCTGCAGAAATAAACCTGTTTTCTACCGTCCAGAGCGCCGGGGACAAGTTCTTTGGCCATCATTGCCGCCGGATATCTTCCCTCTTCCGAACAAATGTTATACTTTTTACAGCTTTTGAATCCCCTGCCGACATAATTCGCAGGATTCCCGAACAAAACGACAACTTCATAACCAAGCGCCGACACTCTTTGAAACGAATGTTCCATCAGCTTTCTGCCATACCCTTTTCGCTGAAATTCGGGCGCAACGCATATCGGCCCCAGCGTCAGAATTTTCTTCTCACACCCGTTTTCGTCAACCAGTCTGGCCCGCGTATACATAACGCTCCCGACAATCTGACCATTCTCTTCAATAACAAAAGACAGTTCCGGCACAAAATCGGCATGCGAACGCATAACATGCACCAGATAATGTTCGACGCAACCGGGAACATAAATGTTATAAAAGGCCTTTCTGGTCAGTTTCTCAACAATCTCATAATCTTTTTCCGCCTCATTCCGTATAACTGCCATTTCAAAATTTCTCCGATAGTCTCAAAATATTTTCATTATTATAAGCCAATAAACTAAAATCATCAACGCGTATCATTTACCAACAAAAAACCTGTTCCATTTTTCCTTTTTTCTTTTTAATATAAGCAAATAGAATTCTCACTGCGACGGAACAGAAAAATGCAATACACAAGCAAATATAAATCGCCTTTAGGCAATATTCTCCTGGCGGCCGACGAAAAAGGGCTGACCGGCCTGTGGTTTGAGGGACAGAAATATTTCGCCCTCTATCTCGATAAGGAACACGAAGAAAAAGAGCTGCCCGTTTTTAGAGAGACCAAACGGTGGCTTGACATATATTTTACGGGAAAAGAACCGGACTTCAAACTGCCGCTCCATTTTACGGGAACATCTTTCCAAAACGAAGTATGGGAAATCTTATATACAATCCCTTACGGAAAAACAACAACCTACGGCGAAATAGCCCGGCTTCTCGCCCAAAAGAAAGGACTTGCGCAAATGTCGGCTCAGGCCGTCGGCGGCGCCGTCGGACATAATGAAATATCGATTATCGTTCCCTGCCACAGAGTCGTCGGCGCTTCCGGCAGCCTTACCGGATACGCCGGCGGAATTGACAAAAAGATAAAGCTTCTCAAACTGGAGGGAGCGTTACGGGACGGCTTTTTTGTTCCGAAAAAAAGCACTGCTCCCTGAATATAGGCAACCGGCAGATAAAAACGACTTCAAGGAGGAACAATGGGATACTGCGGATGGAACTCGGCTTCGGAAATCGACCGGCATTACCACGACACGGAATGGGGGATCCCGGTTCACGACGACCGGAAACAGTTTGAATATCTCATGATGGAAGTCATGCAATGCGGACTGAGCTGGGAATTAATGCTCCGCAAAAGGGAAATTTTCCGCCAATGCTTTGACAACTTCGATTTTGACAAAGTTGCGGCTTACGATGAGCGGGACGTCGAACGCATTATGAATACGGAAGGCATGATTCGTTCGCCGCGTAAAATCAGAGCAATTATCAACAATGCGCGCTGTTTTCAAAAAATCCGCAATTTATACGGCAGCTTTTCAAATTATTTATGGGCCTACGCTGACGGAAAAACCATTATCTATTCCAGTCACGGCGGCGGACGCATCCCCGTAAGCAACGGCTTGTCGGCAAGAATCAGCAAGGACTTGAAAAGCAAAGGCTTTAAATACCTGGGAGCCATAACAGTCTATTCTCATCTGCAAGCTTGCGGCATAATCAACGACCACGACACAGACTGCCCTTGTTACCAAAAAATAAACGGCAGCTTTCCGACAATAACCAAACTTGACGATTAAGACAAATTTTAGAACCGCAAAATTTTAACACGAGAAAAAAACGGTAAGAAACCGGTTAACGGCTTTTACTCTTAAGTTCTTTATTGACATATGCATTTGATTGAAGGCGAACTTGGTACTGTGCCTTAACTTTATTCATAATTTCTGCCATTTCCTTAGCGTAAGTCTCTCCCTGATTATCCAAATAGCACGTTCCCGAAGATGACTTCAAATCTCTCCAAGTCCATTTACCGCCAATTTTGTTATTATAGGAACGTGCCAAATCATTATTGCGCAATTCAAATTGCATTACCCCATCTCTGGCCGAAAAATCAATCTGCTGTTTTCCATCTTTGCTTACCCCTGCCATATGCAGAACCCCTTCTTCATCTTTAGATATTCGTAAATTATCAATATCCGGTGCAAACGACAACCTTGACTGTTCTGTTAATTTAACATCAATCCCCTTTTTCATAAGTTCAGCCAATGAACGTTTTTCAGGCTCACCCCTCGACTGTCTTGTCTTAAGCTTATTAATAAACTTACCGGCATCTGCAAGCCGTTTTTTCTGAAAAAGCGAAAAAGAAATATCATCAAGCTCATCACTATACAAATCCTCTTTATCCCCCTCAGAATATAAAGATAAGCGAAATTCTCCACTTTTGTTATACTTAGCGAAGAAAAGCAATTTACCATTCTTATCATAACCATGAACTGTAGTCATATCCCCTCTAGCATCACCGTGGCGTATTCCCGGCTCATCACTGCCGCTCGAAAACTCAACTTTCTTGGCTAAAGACATACATTGATCCATATCAATCATCGCATCTACCTCCTGTATAATACTGATAACATAATTAGTATTATATATTATTGTTGACTATAGTCAACACAATTAATTTTAAGCCATCCTATAATAAAAAAAAATAAAGGATTATACTTTGAGTAATCGGCTTAAAAATATAGGAAACAATATCCGTAATCTTCGCAAAAAAAAGCAAATCACTCAAATTGATCTTGCTGTCATGATTGGTATTGACCGCGCTTATTTATCCGAAATTGAAAATGGACGTACCAACGTTTCACTCAATGTTCTTTACGCAATAGCAGACGCCCTAAACACAAATATAACCTGTTTTTTTAATGAAAATCGCCAAGACTAGCTTCTTCTGCTATTCTTTTCTACTTAAAACTCCTCAATAAAGCGGCAATTTTATCAGAATACAAAATAAACTTTCTCATCAGCGCCCTAAAAAAACCGTTTTCATAGTGGATTACAGCAAAATCAAAAAAATACGTCCTCAAGATTCTACTAGACTCCAACCATTTTAAAGCATTGAAAACAAAGAAACTAATACAAAAGAGTTCGGAAACTTCTCCCAAAATGCAATTTTTAAATTTGCAACGCCCGAACTCAATTAAGTGCTTGATTTATAAAAGAAAAACAGCTCCCGTGATAGGAGCTGTTAACTATGGTGGGCCCTGCCGGACTCGAACCTGCGACCAGACCGTTATGAGCGGCCTGCTCTAACCAACTGAGCTAAGGGCCCGATGACAAAATGAAGATATGAAATTCATTCGCCGAAGTCAAGCATAATTAAAAAAATAATCCTTGCAAAATGTAAATTTTGCAAGGATCAAAAAAATCAACTTTACAACTTCAAAATCTCTCCGCCCCGGTAAACAAACCTTTCTTCAGAAAAACGACCGGCTTCGTCAGACATAGTAAATTCTTCGCCGTCTCGTATTTCCGTCCATTCAAGTTCCCCGTTGAGGTGCATTTTACAATTATGCAAAGCCTTTGTTGAAAACGCTTTCACATAAACCTGCGTATCGACTTTCGTTCCGTCCGGCAATGTTCCGTTAAACGGACAAACAAAACACGGACAACCGACAAGGTCATCATCACCACGTTTCAACCATACCAGTTTCAGATGATACCAAGCCTTAACATTGTCATCATAAACGTCTCCGGCAACGGCCTCATCTCCAACTTCTCGATTTTTCTCTACCAGCTCGTTATCAACCATATTGGCAACAAGCATGCTCTTCATTAACGCGAAAGCCTGCTGAGCAGTTTTCACGGCTAATACTCTTTTTTCCATAATAAATTTATTTTTATAATTTGCCTGAACAGGACTATACCTTTTAAAGCTTCCTGTCAATAAATATTATGCCATCAAACTTTCAACAACATTGTGGTTATGAGCAAAATCTTTTACCAGAAACGTCGTTACCGGTACTTTCGAATATTTCTGAAACAATAAGCCATGCCCCAGACAAAGGCCGAAATTTACATTAAAATCCGTCCCCTGCTCATTCAGAAAAACCGCCTGTGAAATCGGATCGCAACAGGGACCTTTCATCTCGTCACAAATTTCGCAGCCGTCCAATCCGCTTTCCTTACAGTTTACGGAAACGACTTCCAACCCCTGCTCTCGCAGCAGCGCAATAAATCTGTCGGCCAGTTCCTGCACGCCTTTGCAATTTGCCACACCGATTTTCTTAAACCCGGAAATTTTTGCAAAATCAATCAGTTCCTGTAAACGCGATTTGTTTTTCGCCTGAGCAGAAACCTTCATCACATTTTTATCTTCAGCGTTATAATTACAAGTCATTAGTTCAATACTCCTTTTTTATCCGTCTACATAACGCAAAAAAGCATTTGAGTCAAAACCCAAATGCTTTTTCTCGCGGAAACCTCATTCAACAAACGCAAAATGCCTCAAAACCGGCGACAAATTTTCGTCCCGGGAACATTGTCCGAGAAACAAAGCGACAACATCCTGCTGTTCACGGCTTATGTCACTTTTTTTCATGTTTTTCAACCAACAAACAATTTCCGTTTCAAAATCAAAAAAAATGTCATGAAAGGCTTCCAATACCGGATTAAAAGCGTTAACCCAGCGTGACGCTTCCGCCCTGACAAAGTCATCTCTTACTTCGTCAAATTCGCGGCGATACGCCTCATATTGTCTGAAAACGAGAGCAAAAGCCTCCAACATTCGGCCAATCGGCAGCTCAATTTCGCCGTCCTTGATTAAAATTCCCAAACGCAGCGCAGATACCGGACTTCGGCGCGCTTCTGCAAATAATTTCTCAATATCCATAATTTATCTAGTATTATAAATTTTTAAGAACCGTAATATACGTTTGCAAACGCTTTCTGTCAAACGCTTTCTGTCAAACGTTTCCTGAAAAAAAGCCCCTCGTTTGAGGGGCTTTCGGCTAATTGTCCAGGAATGAACGCAACTTGCGCGACCGAGACGGATGCTTCAGTTTTCGCAAAGCCTTGGCCTCAATCTGACGAATACGCTCGCGCGTAACGTTAAACTGCTGTCCGACCTCTTCCAGCGTATGATCGGTATTCATACCGATACCGAAACGCATACGCAGAACACGTTCCTCACGCGGCGTCAGCGAAGACAAAATACGCGTGCAGGTTTCCTTCAAATTTGAATGAATTGCGGAATCCAGCGGCTGCAAAGCACTCTCGTCGGCAATAAAATCGCCCAGCGACGAATCTTCCTCATCACCGACCGGCGCCTCCAGCGAAACCGGTTCTTTGGCAATTTTCATAACCTTGCGAACCTTTTCCAACGGCATCGAAAGGCGCTCGGCCAACTCTTCCGGCACCGGCTCACGTCCCATTTCCGAAAGCATTTGGCGCGAAGTGCGAACCAGCTTGTTGATAGTTTCAATCATGTGTACCGGAATGCGAATGGTTCTGGCCTGGTCGGCAATCGAACGCGTAATCGCCTGTCTTATCCACCAGGTTGCATAAGTCGAAAACTTGTAACCGCGGCGATATTCAAACTTATCGACGGCTTTCATCAGGCCGATGTTTCCTTCCTGAATAAGGTCAAGAAACTGCAAACCGCGGTTGGTGTATTTTTTGGCAATGGAAATAACCAGACGCAGGTTGGCCTCAATCATTTCCTTTTTGGCTCTTTCCGCTTCGCGCTCGCCTTTCTTGATAGTATCGACCATTTTACGATACTCGGTAATCGGCAGACCACATTCCTGAGCCATTTTGGCAACATTGTCGCGCAATTCGGCAATCTCAGTACCGTATTTTTCGACAAAGTTTTTCCAGTGTTTGTCCGACTTGTGCGAAACGTTCTCAATCCAGTTCGGATCCAGTTCCGATTTCTGATATACTTCCAGAAAGTCCTCGCGCTTGATTTTGCAGGAGAGCGCATAACGCAGCAATTTGCCTTCAAGCCCCATCAGACGCTTGTTCAGCCCGTTCAGCTGTTCGACCAGCTGTTCAATGCGGGTGGCGTTCAGATGAATGGAACTCATCAGTTCAACCAGTTCTTTCTTAACCTGCAGATATTTTTTCTCAACGCTCGGGCTGACGGTCTTGCCGGCCAGAATAGCCTCGACGCGCTGATTTTGAATTTTCTTCAAATCGTCGTAATAACTGGAAATCTTGTTCAAAATTTCCAGAACCGGTTCCAACAGAGCCTCTTCCATCGCCGAAACCGAAGCGGATGCCCTGCCCCCGACGCCGTCCTCATCATCGTCGTCCCCGGAAGCCGCGGCTTCTTCATCGCCTTCGTCGCCCATGTCGGCAGCGTCGTCCTCGTCTTCAACCTCATCATCGACAGTATCTTCCAACTCAATGTCGTCTTCCAAATCGTCGTCAATATCGTCAAGATTTTCCTTTTTGGCCAGTTCCTCGGCAACCTTGTCCAAATCGACCGGAGCTTCGTCATCTTCATAAGCCAGAGCCTCCGGATCATCACCGTACATCATTTCCAAATCGACGATGTCGCGCAGCTGCATTTTGCCTTCGACCAGATCGTCCCGCCAGCCGGCAATGGCTTTCAGCGTCATCGGGCTTTCGCACAAACCGTCAATCATAACCGTCTTACCGGCTTCAATACGCTTGGCAATGGCGATTTCTCCCTCGCGAGACAACAGCTCGACGGTGCCCATTTCCTTGAGATACATTCTTACCGGATCGTCAGAACGTCCGAGATCCTTTTCGTCAAAATTGCCGGACTCGTCATAATCGTCTTCTTCTTCAACCACGTCCGGTTCAAAATTATCGGCGTCCGATTCCGAAATGATGCTGATGCCCATATCGGAAATTTCCGACATGATGTCTTCAATCTGCTCCGAAGATTCCTTCTCCGGCGGCAGAGCCTTGTTAAGTTCCTCAACAGTAATATAGCCGCGGACTTTACCTTTGTCGATAAGTCTTTTGACGGCACTGCCCAATGAATCAATCAGCGGCGCATCGGCGGCGCTGCCTTCATAAAAGTCTTGATTATCTGTATCTGACATGTCGTTCCTTAAAATCGATTTATAAATTTCGAGCCTGAAAACAGACGGAAAGGCTCCGAAAATTGCTAGCTGGCACTGTTTTTAATTATTTTAAAGCTTTTTGTCAACACCTGCTTTAAAACAAAAAATGCGCCGATTCGGTTTCTGTTCCCGCTCCGCCTTGCTTTCCGGCGTTTATTGTATGTTGCATTAATTAAAATTTTGTGTATCCAGCAGCGCTTCTTTCTCTTTTTTCAAAGATTCGTACCTTTTATACACTTCATCCGGGAACGACTCGGAGGTTTGAATAATCCTCAGGCATTCCCTGATTTCGTTTTCCAGCTGCCGGAGCTGCACTTCAATAATTTTGGTGTCAATTTCCGCTCTGATTTTCGGCAGATACGGATTCTGCTGCTTAAACATATCCAGTTCCCACAAGCTTGCCAGATCTTTGTCAAAGCCGCATTCGGCCAGTTTTTTATACATGTCCGCAAATGTGGTCTGCTCGTTTTCGGCGCAGATATCGACCATCTTGTCAAACATAGTGTGCATTCGCTGATTATTAAAGTCAAAGAACGACATTTTTTCCTCATATTCGGGAATCAGTTCCGGATAATAGACAAAGGCCGCCAGCACAAACTTCAAAACCAGTTCGTCCAAACTCGGTTTCGGCCGTATCTGCACCGGCTTTTTGGCCGCCGCCGGCGCTTTCCGCCGGCTATCGCCGCCGCGACGGTCTTTCCAGGCTCCGCGGCCGAATTCTTCGTAAATCCGGTTTTTCATCTCCTGAATATAATAGCCGCGGACTTTTTCGTCGGCAATTTTGCCGACTTCCTCCATAATGTTCTTCTCAATCAGCGCCTTTTGTTCCGGCGTCGACAGGTCTTTGCTCTGAATGTTCTTGCGCCAGACCAGTTCGGCTAACGGCACCGTATCGCCGATGATTTTCAGAAATTCGTCACGGCCTTTGGCCTTCAGATATTCGTCCGGATCCATCTTGTCCGGCAAAAAAGCATAACGGGTCGAATAACCGGCTTTTAAAATCGGCAGCGCCCGGTCGACCGAACGCACCGCGGCACGAATACCGGCACTGTCGCCGTCAAAACAGAGGGTCGGCATCGGACAGACGCGCCAGGCCTCCTGAATCTGATCTTCGGTCAAAGCCGTTCCCAGCGGCGCCACGGCATATTCAATACCGTACTTGTCCATCGCAATGACGTCCATATAGCCTTCGCAGATAATGATATTGCGGGCTTCAAAGGCTTTGTCGCGCGCATAGTTCAGATTGTAGAGAACCCGGCGCTTGTTAAAAACCGGGGTTTCCGGCGAGTTCAGATACTTCGGCTGTCCGTCGCCCATAATGCGGCCGCCGAAAGCGATTACCCGTCCCCGCTTGTCCATAATCGGAATAATTACCCGGTCGCGGAAAAAATCGTGCGAACGGCGGTTTTTGTCTTCCGGAACGGCTATCAGCCCCAGTTCCTGCATCTCCGCTTCACTGATGCCTTTCGAAGCCAGCAACGCTTTAAGCCCGTTGTTGTTCGGCGCATAACCGAGACGAAATTTGGCAATCGTATCGTCACCGAAACCGCGGTTGGCAAGATAATCCATCGCCCGTATGCCCTCCGGCAGCCGCAGACATTTTTCAAAAAATTTGGCCGCCATTTCCATAATGTCATACTGAGAGGCGCGTTTTTCGATTTCTTCGCGGTTTTCATGGCTCAGCTGCGGCACCCGCAGCCCGGCCTTGTCCGCCAGCTTGTGCACGGCATCCATAAACGGCAGGTTGTTGGCTTCCATTTCAAATTTGATGATGTCGCCATGCGCGCCGCAGCCGAAACAATGATAAAACCCCTTGGCTTCGTTAACCGTAAACGACGGCGTTTTTTCATTGTGAAACGGACAGCACGCCTGATATTCCCGTCCCTTGCGGACAAGTTTGACCTTCGCGCCCACCACATCGACAATCGATATGCGGGCGCGCAGTTCATCCAAAAATTTCTGCAAATCCGCCGAAGCCATTCAAAACGCCTTAGCCAAGCAGATTCTTAATCATTCCGCTGGCTTTCCCAAAATCCAGCTGTCCGGCATATTTGGCTTTCAGGGCTCCCATAACCTTGCCCATGTCCTTCATGGAAGCGGCACCGGTTTCGGCAATAACGCCCTTGATGGCAGCTTCGATTTCCGCATCGCTCATCTGTTTGGGCAAAAAGCGCTCGATAATACTGATTTCCTTGCGCTCTTTGGCGGCCAGGTCTTCACGCTTGCCGTCAACATACATTTTTATTGAATCGTTGCGCTGTTTAATCATGCTCTGCATCATCGACATCAAATCGGCGTCGCTTGCCTCTTTCAGGCCCTTGCCGCGCGCATCAACGTCTTTTTCCTTCATTCCGGCAATAATCAGGCGCACGGCGCTGACCGTATCCGTATCCTTGTTCAGCATTGATTCTTTCAAAGCCTTCTGCAATTCTTCTCTCAACATTGTCATTCTCCTTTGAAAATATTACGATTGCCAAGAGGATACTAGCTTGCCGGCAAAAAATCAACGGTTAAAATTTGCTTTGCGCTCTGTAAATTTTGAATTAAAGTGCTATATTGAAGAAAAACTGCCACGGGAGGAAAAAATGAAACACAGTTTGGCCTTCGCCCTGTCCTTAATGCTTGTTTCCGGTACGGCACTCGCCGACGACCGGCTGATCGGCGCCGATGTTGAAAAGGCTCTGGAGCAAAGCAGTGCACAAATGAACAAATCCGTAGAGCAGATGAACGCCGCTTTCGAAAAGGTTATGCCCGAACTCGCCCGCAGCATGGCACAGACCATGTCACAGCTGCTGGAATCGATTACGCCGGTAATGCAGGCCATGGAAAACAATCGAACTTTTTCCAAGGCTTCCGAACAGTTGTCCAAAGACGTCGCCCGTTCGGTCGATGAACTGAATCTGCCCAACACCAAGGTTGAACAGGGCGAATTTCTGACCGTCAAAGGCTCCAAAACCGTCAACGACAATTCCCTGCAGTTTGACGTCAACCAAAATCCGACCCTTGTCAACAATACCGCCGAATTTATCCGCATTATCAAAGCCGGCGAAAAAATACCGGAACTTTCATTGGTTGCCCTCAACGACTGCATAATGAGCCTTAAAGACTTCAGCGTGCTGGACATCGACGGCAGCAGTTACCTGGTTTTTGACGGCAAAGACAAGGATCACGATTTCAGCTACATTACCGGCAACATTGCCCCCGGATTGAACCTGCAGGTACAGACCAGCGGCCCGGGGCACGAAAAAGCCGCCCGCGATTTTGTCAAATCGCTGCGCGCCCGCCAGTTGGCAAAGAAATAAAACTCAAAAATAAAAGCGCAGCGAAGTCATAAACTCGTCAATATCATGTCCGTAATTAACCTGATATTTGTAATTGACCGCCAATGCGGTATTGCGTGTCATGCTTACGGCTGCCTCCGCCGAATATTTCACGCTCTCGGCAAAATGCGAAGTTGCAAATACCTTCTCGGCTTCCGCCAAGAGCCGCCAGCGTCCGAAATCGGCATAAACGCCGCCGGCAAAACCAATTCCAGCCCATTGGTCATGAGGCAGAAAGCCGCCGTAACTCCCGTATAAGCTGTTCATAGCATAAACCCAGACCTCGTCGGTCAGCGCATAGGTCAGACCACCGCCGACTTTCAGGTTGAAAGCATAGCCTTCTTTCTCCGTCTGCGGATCATAGACCCGCTCTATATCAGCCATAATCGTATACGAAGTCGGCAGAAACATCAAATCGGCCGGAGAAAGCGACTTAATCCCGACCAAATCCAGTTTCTGCAAAACCGTCTTGTCACGGTTGTCATAATGTCGCAGCGTTGCATTCAAAAAATTGATTTCCGCCCCGCGCAGAAAACCGTAATTGTCATCGGTCAGCGAATGATAGGCCGGTCGATACTGAATCTCCTGAAAAGCCTCTCCGTTGCGGACGCCGGTTCCGATGACGGCCCGCATTGAATCATGCCCGGTTTCCGGCGGCCTGCCCGCGTCATGCTCCGCAAAATGCGGCGCCCGACTGATTTTGCTTCTGGCTTTCAGACTCTGAAAACTGCGCCGACGATATTCTTTCAGTTCCAAATCTTTAGCTACATACTGATACTGAACGTACTGATAGGCCGTCTCCAGCACGTCGGCCTTTTCATCTTCCTCAAGCCCGGCCAACGCCCAGTTCTGCCGCCGTATCGCCTCATAATAGGCTTGTTTCTGCGCTTTGTTCATCTGTTTGAAACGATAGCGGATTTTCGACTGGCGCGACGGCCTGTAATTAACGCTTTTGACCAATCCCGGACGGCTTTTTACCGCCTTGACCGTATCCAGGGGAATGGCCTGTACAGGAAAATCGTCAGCAAGTTTCAGCGACGGACGCACCGCATCCAGAACTTCCATCAGCATATAGGAGCAGTTTTCGGTAAAAAAATAATAACGGGTTTGCGTCTGACCAACCTCCCACAAATGCGCCACGAACATATCCAGCTCTTCCGGCGTCAAATTGAGGTTGTATTCCCAAATGTCACGGTTTTCCAAGTTATTGTAGGTATTGATGATATCATAATACGGCTTGACCGTAAATCCACCGTAGAATCCGCCGGTAAGACCCCATACCGCAAAAAGCACCGAATTTTCATGCCCGGCCGTAAACGCACCGTAGTTGACGCCGTGCGCCAGCAGCTGCGTTCCCTTGCGCGAGGTGTCTATACGCATCAGCGTATGACCGAACAGCGACGACGGATTGTTCATATAGGCATCCGTAAACAAAAGCGTCACGCCCGCCGGACGCAGATCCCGGCGAAATTCCTCATATTCTTTGCATTCCGGAAATTTTGTTTTCGTCAGCCCCTGTGCTTTTAAAAACTTATAACGAGCCGGAAAAACGCACATTTTATCAATATCCCGACCTTCGTTGAACAAAGCGGCGGTTGCCTCAAGTTCCGCCCTCGGATTGTTCTTGCCGTCCGGCGCCAGAAAAAAGTTCGGCGTGTCAATCGTGCTTTCCGGGCTGCCGAACAACTGCGGGCGATAATGTCCGAGAGCCAGCCACTGCGGATCGGCCTCAACGCCGGCTTGGGCTGACGCAGACCACATCCCCGCCGCCAGCAGCGCGCTCGCAAATTTTTTTATTCTGCCCTTTTGCATAAACATAAGACGAAAAAAGCCGCCCTCCCTTCCGGCAGAGCGGCTCCGTATCCGGAAACTAAGCGTTCATAACCTTGAACAGGTTCAAAGTAACTTCAACCGCATCAACATTGTCGTTCGGAAAAATGAAGGCGAAATTGTCGTGAACCTTGGCCGCCAGCTCGCTCTTGTCGACTTCCATAATGCCGGCCAGCGTATCAAGGGTTTCGCCCTCGCCGCGGGAAGCGTCAAGCGCATACTGCTCCATATTGTTTTCCAAAAAGTTCAGAACCATTCTCTGCGTTCCGCCGGTAATGCGGCCGTTCTGATCACAGCCCGAAGTGCCGGAAGAAATGCCGAAAGTCTGGGTACCGAAAGAACCGTTGGTCGTAACCGCCAAAATCTGCGGCGCCGTACCGCTCTGTCCTCTCCAGGCCATCGAACCGAGTCCGCAGCCGGTGCTGTCAATGGCCATGGCGTTGGAAGACAACGTCAAAACAGTGGCCAGGGCTGAAGCAAGATAAAGTTTTTTCACGAATTTTCTCCTTTAAAGTCAAAGCATTTAGCTTTTTTCTTATACCACACCCTAAACTTTTGTACAGACTTTTTGACCGTCGGTAACAAAAAAATAAAAGGCTTGAAGTATTTTATTTCTGTGCTATATTAGCCGGCAAATAAACAACAAAAGGCTGTGACAGATTCCAACCCGGTTTGTCGCAGCTTGATTTTTCTAACTTTTTTCAAGGCACTGACCCGGCAAAGAAATTTGCGGGCAATAATTTTTTTAGGAGTAATAAAATGGATAAGTTTCCTTTGACTAAAGACGGTTTTGTGGCTCTGGAAGCCGAATTGAAGCACCTGAAAGGCGTTGACCGCCCCAACATCATCGCCGCCATTGCCGAAGCGCGTTCGCACGGCGACCTCTCGGAAAACGCCGAATACTCCGCCGCTAAGGAAAAGCAGAGCTTCATCGAAGGACGCATTCAGGAACTTGAAGCCGTCATCAGCCGCGCTCAGGTTATCGATCCGTCCCAGAATACCGGAAACGTCATCCGTTTCGGTGCCACGGTCGTTGTCGTCGACGAAGACACCGATGCCGAAAAATCGTACCAGATTGTCGGCGACTATGAAGCCAACATCGAAAAGAACAAAATTTCCCTGTCTTCGCCGCTGGCCAAAGCGCTCATCGGCAAAGAAGTCGGCGACGTTGCCGAATACGTCGCGCCCGGCGGCAGAAAATCTTTCGAAATTCTCGAGGTCATTTACAAATAGACTGCCTTTAAAATTTGTCTGTCAATAAATATATTGAAGCCGGTTATGCACAACCGGCTTTAATTTTTTTTTGCAGGAGAAGAAAATGGCTGACAACAAGGACTGCACCTACGAATACGACTATGCGGACAAATGCGACTGCAGCGAAGACGACAAATGCGGCTGCTCCTATCCCAACAATATGCCGCATGACTTCGGCTGCACCTGTTCGGAAGACGACGAAGACAAAAACACGCTGAACTGCGATTGTTTCGAAAACGGCGAATATGCCGTCAACACTCTGCTCTGCAACCGCCTGATCGTCCATGAGCAAGACGATGACGAAGACGGCTGCTGCGGCAATTCGGTTCTGGTTCGCGAATACGCGCCGGACTTTATTGCCCCCGCCGTTATGCCCGACAACGCCATCGACGACGAGTTTCACCTTTCCAAATACATACGCGGCGCATACGGCCTGCTTTTCTTTTACCCTGCCGACTTTACGTTCATCTGCCCGTCGGAAATCATCGCCCACAACAACCGGCTGGCAGAATTTAACAAACGCGGCGTCAAAGTGATAGGCGTCAGCGTTGATTCAAAACATTCGCATCTGGCCTGGAAGAAAATGCCGGTTGATGCCGGCGGCATCGGCGACATCAAATTTCCGCTGGTCTCCGATATTACCAAGGAAATCTCTCACGATTACGGCGTCCTTGACGAAGACGGCGCCGCGCTCCGCGCTTCGTTTCTGATTGACAAAACCGGTATCATCCGCCATCAGATAGTCAACGACCTGTCCATCGGCCGTGACGTCGACGAAACGCTGCGGGTCATTGACGCTCTGCAATTCATTGAAGAACACGGCGAAGTCTGCCCTGCCGGATGGCATCAGGGGGACAAAGGGATGCGCCCGACGCCGCAAGGCGTTGCCGATTTTCTCAAGGAAAACAGCATCAAGTTGTAAAAAGCGCAGAAAAAGCCTTAATTTTTTCAAAGCGGACAAATTATCCGCTTTGCTTTTTAATTGCTTGAAAGATAAAAATGCCGGCTTTATATTAAGGACATTCAAAATAACGGAGAATAAGAATGGCTGAATATAAATCAAAAGTCCTCATCATCGGTTCCGGCCCCGCCGGATACACCGCCGGCATTTACGCGGCCCGCGCCGGCCTCAAACCGGTTCTGGTTTCCGGAACGCAGGTCGGCGGTCAATTGACCATTACGACCGAAGTTGAGAACTTTCCGGGTTTTCCCGAACCGATTCAGGGCGGCGAACTGATGCAGCGCATGCGCGATCAGGCGCAAAATGTCGGCGTGCAAATGATTGACGACACGATTACCGAAATCGATTTTGAACATCGGCCGTTTGTCTGTTCTTCCGAAAACGCCAATTCTTTCGTCGGCGATTCTCTGATTATTGCCACCGGAGCTTCCGCACGCTGGCTCGGTCTGCCCAGCGAAGAAAAATTCCGCGGCTTTGGCGTCTCGGCCTGCGCAACCTGCGACGGCTTTTTTTACCGCAACCGCAACGTCGCCGTTGTCGGCGGCGGCAATTCCGCACTGGAAGAGGCGCTCTATCTGACCAATTTTGCCAAAAACGTCACGATTATCCACCGCCGTGACGCCTTCCGCGCAGACAAAACCATGCAGGAACGCGTCGCCCAAAATCACAAAATCAACGTTATCTGGAACTGCGTCGTCGAAGAAATCCTCGGTACGGAAAGCCCTCTCGGCGTAACCGGTCTCAGGCTGAAAAACGTCAAAACAGACAATACGACGGACGTCGCCGTCGACGGCGTCTTCATTGCCATCGGACACCACCCCAATACGGATTTGGTTAAAGGACATCTGCATCTGGACAAGGAAAACTACATCGTAACCAAACACAACAGCTGCGAAACCAGCATCAAAGGCGTTTTCGCCGCCGGCGACGTCCGCGACCCGCAATACCGTCAAGCTATCATCGCCGCCGGCAGCGGCTGCATCGCCGCCCTTGAGGCCGAAAAATACCTCAACGAACTCGGCGAACAGAAAAACGCCGTCAAACCGGAAGCCGTCTGACATGCCCGGGACGGAAAAAATTCTGCTGCTTTCCTGCTGTGCGCCCTGCTCTTGCGCCGTAATCGCCAAAGCGGCCGAAACCGGTATGAATCTGACGGTTGCCTTTTATAACCCGAATATCCGCCCGGAAGCGGAATATTTTAAACGTCTGGAAGAAAACAAACGGGTCTGCGGCAGCTACAACATCCCCTTTATTGAACTGGAATATGACAATTCCCGCTGGTGCGAAGCCGTCCGAGGATTGGAAAACGAACCGGAACGCGGTGCCCGTTGTTTCGTCTGCTTTTACCTGCGGCTGAAAAGAGTTATGGAATACGCCAAAGCCAACGGTTTTGATGCCGTTGCCTCCGTCCTGGGCGTTTCCCGCTACAAAAACCTGAATCAGGTCAATGCCGCTGCAGCCAAAGCCTCGGAAGAAACAGGCGTTTCCTATGTTCATATTGAAGGCCGCAAACACGGCATGCAGGAATTCCGGGAGAACCTGATTAAAGAACTGCAGCTCTATTCGCAAAATTATTGCGGTTGCAAACCCCGTTAAAACAACAACTCACTCTCGTTTCGCCGTTTCGCTGACAATTCTACACCGCGCCATAAAAAAACTCCCCACCGGGGAATGGCGTACCGCTGCGTAAAAAGCTGTTGCACAGCTTAACTGTGCGGTAGTCGTTTGAATTGTAACGCTCATCGGCTCACTCTCGTTTCGCCGTTTCACTGACAATTCTGCACCGCGCCATAAAAAAAACTCCCCACCGGGGAGTTTTTTTATGGCGCGCCCTAGACGATTCGAACGTCTGACCCACAGCTTAGAAGGCTGTTGCTCTATCCAGCTGAGCTAAGGGCGCATGGATGATTTTCATTCTGGAACGGAATATAAACTTATCTAAATGCCAAGTCAAGTCAAAAATCAATCAAATGGTCGGGACAGGCGGATTACTTTACGCTTCGCTTCAAGTTGCACAGGCGCAATTTTTGCCTTTCGGCAAAACCGGCGATACGCCCGTCTCGCCTATTGCTGGTAGTCAAACCGTCTTCTCGACGGTTCGAATCCTATTTCTACTTACTTAGAAAGCCCCTCGGTTAAGGGGCTTTCTTATGGTCGGGACAGGCGGATTCGAACCGTCGGCATCTTGCTCCCAAAGCAAGCGCTCTACCAGACTGAGCTATGTCCCGTTATATCTTTTCAAACTCTGTCATAATAA
>FR885492.1:0-2693 GCA_000436375.1 Azospirillum sp. CAG:239
CGAAAATGAACTGTCCCGGAACTTTTACTTGCCCAAGTTTTGGCGGACAGATCAGAACTACCGGGACTCTCCGTTTTTTTGCAAAATCGCTTGCAAATTAAAATTATGTTCTGTATGCTGACAAGCGTCGGAAAGCCCAATTCCGACAAGGAACGGTAATTTCTAATCAGTATGGGCAAGTCTCTTGAGCTTTATGAGCTTTAAAAACAAGAGTGTGTTGCTATATGGGCATCTCACCCTAACGGGTGGATGCCAGGTATATAAGGCATAGCTCGAATAACTGGGCTATTTTTCATACTGATTATAGTTTACCCATCCACCCACCTGTGGTCACACAGGTGGGAAAATGTGTTACCGCAGAGATAAGAGTATGGAAATAGCTGATTTAAAGCAACGTGATGAAGCCATTTGGCAGAAGTATTGCCAAAACGTTGATGAAGACGATCTTGTAGCAATTTATCGTCAGGGGATGTTTTTAGGCATTTATGAACAATTGGTACGCATTTTGAGGCGTAATACGGAGAATGTTGCCAAAGACTATAGAAACAGCGATTTTTTTAAGCTTGCGCTGGTAACTTATGTCGATTTGTATTGCCGAATTTTGGTACAGCAGGAATTTGCAGCAGAGGAACAAGATATTGCCGCAATTGCCATTAGCGCATACTATAATAAAGACTACGATGAGATTATTAAGCTTCCGCAATCGGCTTATGGCTCAGAAAACGCCGCTGCCGAAATGTGGGTGCGCTATATGCGGAGCGAGATTATTGTATGGGGCGTGCGGAATTTGGCGCTTTTAGACGTGATAAACGGTTTTTATTATCGGCAGTACGGAAAGCTTATGCGCTTTGAAGCCAGAGAAATATAAAATCCATTTTACAGATTAGTTCAGATATTCAAGCAAAGGCAGGCGGATTGGTAACTATGATTAACGTGAAAATAGCCCAGTTATTTGGCTAAGCCTTATTAGCTGGTATCCGCCCAAGCTAAAACGATAAAATTCCCCTTGTATGCAAAGGCGGGCGGATTGGTAAACTACGATGATATGAAAGTAGCCCAGTTATTTGGCTAAGCCTTATTAGCCGGCATCCGCCCAAATTAAAACAACAAAATTCCCCTTGCACGCAAAGGGAACCTGCCCACACCAATCAGGCCTTACCAACCTACCAGAACGCCAACCTCCCAGTACATATCAGTATAGGCAGCATAAATAAAAAATCAAGTTCTTTATTGTTTCGGTTTCCAACGTCTAGGCTTGGATCGATATGGCAGACAACCGCCATATTTTAACATATAATGGTTAACATCAATCTCAATATCATTGCGGATAATAAAAAGAGTACCAAGACAGCGGCGGTAAACATCTTTTCCTTTGAGTTTCACGTAGAAAAAGGCTCGGTTGTCCCACCACAATTTTTTCAGGACAGCGGCTGACTGCTTTCCACGATGCAAAACTTCCGTTTTGGTTAAACCATAAGTTTCCGCCTGCCACTTGGCACGCAGATTGGGCTTATTTTCAAAGCAGTCTATTTCTAACAGCCGAAGTTTTATTTCTTCTCCATTCACGGCAAGCAATACCGTATCACCGTCAGTTATTTTTAAAATGTCCGCTTTATTTAAGTCTGCGGCAGACAATGGCTGTGCAAAAAGTAATAATACACCTATCGACATCCAGCCCAAATACTGTCGCATCGGACTTAACTTTCGTGTCTTTTGCAATAGGATTTGAGTTTGCCGCTGTTAATGTAATAGTCAAACAACGCGAGCTGAGCCACATTGGTAATCTCGCCAAGTTCTTCGTTTATTCTCGCAATAATGAGTTCAGTACGAGCCAGACAATCATGTAGAGAATGAACCATAGCACAATAAGTGCGTTGAGGTTCGGGGAAGTATTTTAAGACTTCCGGCAACAATTTTTCAAGCTGCGGTTCATCGCCATTTTGCAGCAGTTTTTCAATTTCTCCGGCAATCGTATGAAAATATTTTTTTGTCGCTGTAACCGTTTCTTCCGTTTCTGTCAGCAGCGAAAAAGCGTACCCCTCTTGTTGCTCTGCTGAAAGCGATTGATATTGCCGCCATTGGGCATCATCCATATTGTCTACCACACAGCGGATAAGTTCTTTGATTGTCGGTTCTTCAAATTTTGGCGCTAATGCCTTAGTTCTTATGAATTTGAAATCTCGCATCGCTGCCATCCTTTCAACGGGTTAATACGTTTTTCCCACCTGTGCGACCACAGGTGGGTGGATGGGTAAACTATAATCAGTATGAAAAATAGCCCAGTTATTTGGCTAGGCCTTATTAGCTGGCATCCACCCGTTAAGGTGAAATGCCCGATAGCAAAATACTCTTGTTTTAAAAGCTCACAAAGCCCAAGAGATTTGCCCATACTGATTAGGTTTTACCGAACCCTGTCGGAATTGAGCCTTCCGACAAATAGTAGTATAAAATGCATATTTTAAATTGCAAGTGGTTTGCGTAAAAAACGGAAAACCCCGGCAACATCCGGGGTTTTTTCATGGTCTTAGGCGTTTAATACACTGGTGTCATAGCCCATTTTTTTCAGAATTCGGAGCTTTTCGGCATCCGAAGCTTCATCTACCCAGTCCATGGCACGGGAATGGTTGAAGATGGGACCGTTTTCAATCAGATTTTCGGCTAACAGAATATCTGTCAGCGTGTCAATATCATTG
>FR885492.1:2742-3649 GCA_000436375.1 Azospirillum sp. CAG:239
GTACAAGATTTTGATGAGCATGTCCTTTTTTTTCTTAGTCATTTGATTTTCCTTTCTGAATCCGAAACGACACCGCGTCGTTCCTTATGTTTGGAGTTTTGCTTAATGTTTCGGAAATGTCCAGTTATTTATTAGCTAATTTATTGATTTTATTTCACTTTTTAGCTGGACTTGTGAAATTGTTTCCGGCTTTGTTTGTTTAGCGGCGGCGATGGCGTCGCCCACAACAAACGAAAGGAAAAGAAAATGACTGATAAAATACAAACCTTAAGAGAAACCGTCACAGCCTACCGTAACGGAGAATTTGATAAAAGCAAAGCCAATAACATTCAGAAGATCCGTAACTTCTGGTATGACTGGTTCTGCAAAGACAGCAGCCTTGTCAATAAAGGATACAGCCTGCTACAAAAGCTAAACCAGATTGCGGACAGCAAAAAAATTGATGCGGACAAAACATATGTTTGGTTCAAAAACAATTGCCCCCTCAACGGCAACCTTTACGACGATTTCAGAATCAGCGATATTGAAAGCGGTGATGTTATTTATTGCATTATTCCGAAATCAGGACATGAATGCGACGAGGGCAAAGCACAGCTGTACAGCAGAGAACATGGCTTTGAAACCCCGGTTATCGAGGGAACGTGGAAAGACATTAAAGATTGGTTCCGCAACTAAGCGAAACAACCGCCTGCCCGAAAAGGCCGGCGGCCTTTTTGGGGAATATAACGCTACGGCGTATTATTGTACACTTTTGAAAAATGTTTCGCGGTGTGGGAGAATTTTGGCAGATGCGGCAGGTGTTTGCCGGTTTTTAGTTTCGGTGACGTAATAAAAAAGCCCCGGCGGAGAAATTGCCAAGGCTTATAACAACCTAATAATAAACAATACTAAAACAAGACATTGTTGG
>FR885493.1:0-4575 GCA_000436375.1 Azospirillum sp. CAG:239
GGCATTACTATGTTTGGATACTTTTGCATAGCATCGTTCTAAGTTTCTGTAAAAAAATCCCCTCAGCTGAGGGGATTTTTTAACTATCGTTCCTTTCAACAGGCAATTCTCTTGGTCATCAGACCTTCGGAAATCTGCAGATTGGTCATAATCATCGAATCAAGGGTTTTCTGATTGATGTCATCGACATTTTTGCCGATTTCCAGCGTTTTGCTGGAAACATAGTCGGCCAGCTTAATCAGATTGTTTTTGGTTTCCGGCGGCAGCGGATTGTCATGTTTGGAAGCCAGGGTTTTAATGTAAACCCAAAGCTGCATATTGTTGTCCAAAGCGCTGACCAGTTCTTTGGCGTCGCCGTTTTCGCGGGCCATCGACAGATCAATGGCACATTTCAGCAGCGAAAAGGCTTCTTCCGTCGCCAGATTGTTTTTAACCGCCTCAATCAAACCTTCCGAAATCTGCATATTGATATTGATCAGGCAGTCAAAATCAGACTTGCTCATTTTGCTGCCTTTGGACAGGGTCATGCGCTCAACGAAACGCGACAATTTGATAAGGTTTGTTTTAATATCTTCGGGAAGCAAATTCTTTGCACTTTTAAGTGATGTTTCTATTTCCACCCAAAGTTTCAAATTGCTGTCCAAAACCGAAACAATCTCCAGTTCATCGCTGCTGGTCGAGGCTTTCGCCAGAGCCATTGCGTGATTCAGCAGAATAACGGCTTCGTTTTCAGCATTCTTAACTTGGTCTATTTTGTTGTTCATCTCAGCTTCCTTAAAACTTATAGGGTTATCACAAAAATATATAATCTATCCGATTATCTTTTTAAACAGTTAATTTCAGTTAATACCCTGAAAAAAGTCTGCCTTATAATAGGGGAAAAAAGACAGACTTTTCTTTCAGGAAAAATACAGAGCTTGGGGAAACTCTGCATATAAAGAAAAAATGGGGAGATTTTTTCTTTAAAAGCGTCAACATAATAATAGGGGAACTTGCTTAGAACGGAGCGATAATGTCCAGCAGCTGGCGTCCGTATCGGGGCTGCTGCATGTCGGAAATCGTACCCTGGCCGCCGTAGGAAACGCGAAGCTCGGCAATTTTGCTCGACTCAATCGAGTTGTCGGAAGAAATGTCCGCCCGGCGGATAATGCCTCTGACGGTCAGCTGACGAAGCTCGTAGTTGACCCGGATTTCCTGCGTGCCTTCAATAACCAGATTGCCGTTCGGCAACACCTGCGTAACAATCGCCGCCATAGTCACGTCGATTTTCTCGCTGCGGTCGATTTTGCCTTCGCCGGAAACGTCATGATCTGACTGAACGTCAACCAGGTTGGCCGGAATAACGGAATCCGGCAGATAATCCTTGGCATATTCCTCATAACCGAACAATCTGCTCACGCCGACCGTATCCGAGTTGTTGTCGCGGGTCTGTTCGGTTTCATTCTCCAGCTTGGCCGCATCCGAAGCCGAAACGTTAACCGTAATGATGTCGCCCACCTTGGAAGCCCGCTGGTCTTTGAAAAAACCTGAAGAACCCGCGCGCCACAGCGAATTGGCGCCGGCATAATGTTCCGGTTGTTCGGGCATCGGCATCGACACCGGCTGATAGTTGGGCGCCGTCACCGGGTTTTCAATCGGGGTCAGCGGCGGCTCTGCGCCGATGTTTCTGATGCGGCTCCAGGCGTTGCAGCCACTCAGAGCCGTTGCCATCAGCAAAACTGCCGTCATCTTCGCAAAATTTTGGTTGTTGTTCATGTCAATAGTCCCCTTCTATTGGATTTCCGCTTCTACGGTATCTTTGTCAATAACGCGGCCGAACAGCGTTTTCTTGCTTTTCGGATTAAGCATCTCGATTTTATCGCCCTTGCCGCCGTCGCCCAAAGCCTCAACCTTGGCCGTAATCTGCATCTTGTCGGTTCGGTAAACCACAGTCACGACGTCGCCTTTTTTAATCAGCACCTGATTGCCGATATCCCTGTCCATGACGATTTTGCCTTCCTTCAGCAGCTTTTTAGCTTCCTTGCCGGCCAGCCGCTCCTTATCGGTGACAAAACTCGGCTTAATCCGGTTCTGCCGGACGGTAATCTGCTTCAGCATTTCGGGAGCAATGACTTCGCCTTTCTGAATATTCTGCGACGGAACCCAAATCTCGCTCAGCAGAAAATAACGGCCGGTAATGTTCGTCCGGGCATAGGACTTGCCGTCGGCAAAAATTTCCGCATTGCACGAAAAACGGTTCTGCAATTCGTCCGTTTTTAGACCAGAGACCAGAATTTTAGCTTTTTGAGCATTTTCGATATGAAAGACGGTTTGCCCACCAAAAAATTCCACATCCAGCGCCTGATTTTGTCCCTGCTCGACAAATTCCTCTTCAATTGCTTGTCTGATTTCATCTTCCCCCACAATCAGCAGATTCTCTGCATTTGCCATACTAATTCGGCATAACGTCAAAACTGCGGCTAAAAAGAATTTCATCATAACTCCCCCTGACATCCGTCCGTTATCTCAGCGACGTAATCGTGCTGAGCATCTGGTCGGAAGTCTGAATGATTTTCGAGTTCATCTCATAAGCGCGCTGCGCCGAGACCAGCTCGGTAATTTCGGCCACCGGATTGACGTTCGAAGTTTCCAGATAGCCCTGCAGAACCGAACCGAAAGATTCGGTGTCCGGATTGTCAATAATCGGCGCGCCGGAAGCTTCAGTCTCCAGAAACAGGTTCTGTCCCATGGCTTCCAGTCCGGCCTCGTTCGGAAATGTCGCCAGTTCCAGCTGTCCGACGTTGGTTTCATCGGTTTCGCCGTCCTGCTTAATCCAAACCTCACCCGAATTGTTGACGTAAATCTCAACCGCGTCGTCGGGAATGGTAATTTCCGGCTGAACCACATAACCGTCATGCGTCACAATAACGCCGTCGCCGTTGCGCTGAAAGGCGCCGTCGCGGGTATAAGCCGTTCCTTTGCCTTCCGGCAGTTCAATCTGAAAGTAGCCGCGGCCGCGAATGGCCAAATCCAGCGTGTTGTTGGTATTGGTCAGGCTGGTACCGTCGGTAATACGGTAAACGGCGGCGGTTCTGACACCGAGACCCAGCTGAATGCCGGACGGCACAATCGTGTCGGAAGACGTCGACGCCGAACCCGGACGGATAATGTTCTGATACAGAAGATCGTTAAATTCGGCTCTTCTTTTCGTATAGGCCGTAGTGTTCATGTTGGCGATGTTGTTGGAAATAACGTCCACGTTGGTCTGCTGTGCCAGCATTCCCGTTGCGCCGATTGCTAATGATCTCATTTTCTTTTCCCCTTGCTTAAGCTAATTGCGAATAAGTGCTGATAGTGTTCGAAATCCGGTCATGCTCCTCGTCAATCATCGACTGAACCATCTCATAGGAGCGTTGCAGTTTAATCATCTTGGTCATTTCCGTAATCGGATCGACGTTCGACTTTTCGACGGCGCCCTGAACCACTTTGGCATTTGCCGCCGGCTGCATCATGTTCCCGGCCGTATTCTCAAACATCGTGTCGGCAACTTTTAAAAGTTTCTGATTATTGGCAAACGAAACCGTCTTAATCCGACCGATAACGCCGTTTTCGGTAAAGACCTCGCCGTTTTCGGCAACCGAAATTTCGGTCTCGCCGGGCGCGATGAAGAAAGGCTCGTTGTTCTCAGACATAACGGCATACCCCTCACTGGTTACCAGCTGTCCGTCGGCGTCAAGCTGAAACTGACCTTTGCGCGTATATCTCTCGCCTTCCGGCGTTTCAATCGCAAAGAAAGCGTCCCCCTGCAAAGCCAGATCGAAAGTGTTTCCGGTATGGACAATGGCGCCTTCCTTGAAATCCTTATACATTCCGAAATCCTGCGTAAAATAGACGGGAACCCTGCCGAACCCCTCGGCGTTTTTGGTCTGCGTCAGATACGAAGCAAATATCGCGTCGTCCTGCTTGTAGCCGGAAGTGTTCATGTTGGCCATATTGTTGGAAACAATGTCCATCTGCTTCCACAAAGCCATCTGACGCGACAAGGCTATGTATTTCGTATTATCCATTATATTCTCCCCAATCGTTTGGATAATTTTTTTCGTTGAATACACCCATGCAAATGTTGTGCCAAATTTTAAAACGCTGGTTATAAAAAAAATCCGTCCTTGAAAAAGGACGGATTTTACAATCGCGCGGCCGACGGCTAAGGAACTATCGTAACGCCCTCAACAACGCCGTCAATGCTGCTTGACACCTGACCGGCCAGGGAACACACATAGGTTACCGTTCCGTTCGGACCGTCATGGTGCGTCGTATAATAACAGCTGGCAAAACGCGGCTCGCAACAGTAATAATTTCCGTTGCAGGATATCAGCGACTGCGAACCGCAATCCGGCTTTGTTACCGGTGCCTTGTTGCAGGAAACGCAGACCCTCGGACAACCGTAAAGATCTATCATATTTTCAGGCATGTTATATTTGGCGCAGCCGTTAACGCACTTTAAACCCACCTGACATACCGCACAATCGTCCGTATAGCAGAACTTTGACAGCTCGGGCACCAATCTGGTTTTACACTTCTTTCCCGAAGGCTCCG
>FR885493.1:4628-5170 GCA_000436375.1 Azospirillum sp. CAG:239
TAATCTTCACAAATGCCTTTCTTTTCAACGACACATTCATTGCCTGACTTAACATACCCGTCGTTACAGGACCATGAGCTGATTTTGGAGGAACAGTCGGAGAAGTAGGAACAGGTCGCGTTCGCCGGACAGGAACCGATAACCGCCGTTTTGTTTCTGCAATTGTCCGGATAAGCCGTCTGACACTTGGACGAACAGTCGCTCCAGTAAGTTTGGCAGCCGTACGGCGCCTCAACCGCCGTGCGATTGCCGCAGTTGTCGTTTTCACAGGACTGGCATTTGGACAGACAATCCCCAAAATACGAGGCGCAGCCGAACTGGCACGAAACTTCGGTTCTGTTTCGACAGTTGTCGTTATAAGCCGTTTTGCATTTGGACGGACAGTCTTCCCAATATTCGGCACAGCCATACGGCGTGGAGACCGCTTCCCGGTTCTGACAGTTGTCGGCATTGGCGCTTTTGCAGACCGAAGAACAGGGCGCCGGATAATATTCATCACAGCCGTATTGCCCTTCGTTAACCCCGGACGGACAGACGCAGTC
>FR885494.1 GCA_000436375.1 Azospirillum sp. CAG:239
TATGAAAAATCAGGGCGTTATTTCTTATATTTTTCCTCACTATGGGTTGAAAGCACAACCATTAAGAAGGCTTTGAGGTTTCTCAAAGCCTTTTTTGTTTGCCTGATTATTATGGAAAAAAGGTTAGGTTGTGAAATTGTTGAATTATTTCTTACCTGCACCATATCCCATTTGTATCTGTGTTGTTTCGGCAGAGAATGAGGGAGAATGTTTGTGCGTGTTGATATTGTTCTGATTTCAACCTTTGTATTGGTTCCGTCTTTGGTTTTTGCCGCTGATTATAACGTTCCGGAGGGAGGGACGCTTGCCAAGGCGATTGCGGAGGCTAATGCCAATAAGGACGGGGATATGTATGAAATTGAGATTTCCGGCACTTCGGCAGATTCGGGAAATGTCAAAAACAGTGCGTCGATAGCCGGAAATCCGTCGGCGGTATTGTCAGGCTCGCTTGCCTTTAACGGTACAGGTATTCGTTCCGAAATCAGCAATTTGACATTTACGTCCGGGACTGTCGGTGCAGTTGCCAACGGGACTTTGGGGTTGGGCGAAGCGCAGGATTTGACGATAACTTCTGTCGCCTTTGAACAGAGAAACGGCAACGGTTATGGCGGCGGGGTTGTTAATCTCGGCAATATGACTATACAAGGCAACAGTTCCTTTTCGGGGAACAGGGCTGACGTCGGCGGGGCGATTTATAATTCAAAGCGTCTGGATATTTCGGATACGTCATTTTTGAACAATACGGCTTCCGGTTCCGGCGGCGCAATCAACAGTTCGGGTACGATGAGCATTGCAAACTCGACTTTTGACGGCAACCGCTCCGTTTCGTCTTACGGCGGGGCGATTAATTCGTCGGGAACGGCGCAAATAAGCGGGAGCGTTTTCAAGAACAACAGAGCTTCGGAAGGCGGTGCCGTTTACACGTCCGGCAATAATGCTTCTTTAACGGTTGCAGACACTCAGTTTATCGGCAATTATACCACGATTAATTCCCAGGGCGTTTCAAATTATGGCGGCGCAATCAACAGTGTTGGCGAGTTGAATATCATCAATACGCTGTTTGCGGACAATTATGCAACGGAAGCCGGGGCCGTCAAGCTGAGAAGAGGGAGCACCGAAGGCGTTATTGCCGCCAGCGAGTTTAAAAACAATTATGCAGTTGTTCGTGACGGCGGCGCCATAGTTCACAGTGACGGTATACTGCGGATAGATAATACGAAATTTACGGGTAACGAGTCCCAAAAAGGCAGCGGCGGAGCGATTTTTACGGATGCTGCTTTGACGGTTTCCGGCGGTAGTTTGTTTTTGGGAAACAAGGCGGCTGACAGCGGCGGTGCTATTGGCGTTGAGTCGGGTGCTGACATTACCGTCAGCGGCGCCTCTTTTACGGAAAATATTGCGGAAAGCGGCAACGGCGGTGCGATTGATGCGTCTTCATCGGCGCCTCTGACTGTTAACGACGCTTTCTTTTCAAGGAATCATGCAGATAACGGCTATGGCGGCGCCTTATATGCTTCCGGTTTGAATACGGTTCTGAAAAATGTAAAATTTGATGACAATACGGCATTATACGGCGGCGGCATTATGAATTTCGGCAATATGACCATCGGCGGAGGTTCTTCGTTTACCAATAACAAAGCTTCTGCCGGTGGTGCGGTTTTTACGCTCGGAACTCTGAATTTGGATACGACCGAGGGCAATATTTTGTTCAGCGGGAATAAGGCGGAAGATGCCAGCGAAGGCGGTGCGGACATCTACCTTAATACGGGCGGAAGCACGGTCGTAAACATTCGCGGTGATGCCAATGTGCTGGCTATGGACGGCGGATTTTCCGGTTCGGGCGTTATCAATAAAACCGGCGGGAATACGCTTGTTTTCGGAGAAAATGCAGATAATTCGCTTTTTCGGGGAGAGTTTAATCAGTCGGCGGGGACAACGCTTGTTTACGCGGACAACTTTTTGGGCGGGAAAAATACCGTAGCCAATGGTTCGGTTTTGCATTTTGCACGCGGCGCCCGGCTCGGCAATTTGAATCTGGAAAGGAACGGACGTTTGGATTTGCGGAGTTTGGGCGCTTTTTCGCCGAATACGCTGACGGTTGAAGATTTGATTTCGGACGGTACAGCAGTTGTAGGATTACAGACAGACGGTACAGTATCCGATTTGCTGCGAGTTACCGGTTCTGCCACAGGGAAC
Organism: Azospirillum sp. CAG:239; assembly: GCA_000436375.1. GTDB lineage: Bacteria > Pseudomonadota > Alphaproteobacteria > RF32 > CAG-239 > Scatacola_A > Scatacola_A faecigallinarum. The sequence goes on from FR885494.1 coordinate 2,197, forward strand.
ATCACTTTGGATATAGATGCGGTTGGGACTAACCCGACACGTCAAAAGATTGAAGTCGTCAATGTGGAAGAGGCGGTCAGCGACGCCGAGTTTGAATTGTCGGGAAATAAGCTGGATATCGGTGCTTATGAATATGATCTGATTCGGGAGGCAGATACAAACTGGTATTTGGAAACGGCTGGGGATTTGACCAAAACGGCGAAATCGGTTGAAGGGGTTCCGTCTTTGCATCTGTCTATTGTTAATGCGGGAATGAACGAGCTGCGCAAGCGGCTCGGCGATTTGCACGGCGATAATCCGAATGCTCCGGCTGGCGTGTGGGTACGTGGATACGGGAAACATTTGCGGGTTCATGAAAAAACGGGTGCAAGAATGGATTTGCTGGGAATGGAAGGCGGTATTGACGTTATGAGCGAACTGTTCGGCGGTCGGACATATTTCGGTGCCATGGGCGGTTATCTGAGTTCCGACAATATTCGGGTTTTTCAAGCCGCTCCTTCAGATGCCCGCGGTCATACCAAAACGCCGGTGGCCGGTCTGTATGCAACCTGGATTCAGAATGATACGGACTGGTTTGTCGATTTGACAACCCGTCATTTCTGGGTTCATACCGATTTGGACAATATTTTCAGCAATGACGGCATAAACGCCTATGACATTAAACGCAATTTTTGGGCTTTCAGTGCCGAAACGGGACGCCCTTTTGAATGGAATGCGCCTGATTTTATAAATGCTGGCAGTTCTGTCATATCCGTTGAGCCGAAGTTTGAATTGCGTTATGTTCGGGGCGGTGCAAAAAATTTCCGCACAGACAACGGCGAGACCGGTCGGGTAAACAATACTCATTCGATGATTACGAAGTTAAACGTGCAAACCTCTTATCTTCCCGAAGGCGCAGAATCAGCGTGGAAACTTTTTGTCGAACTGGGGGTTTATAATGAATGGCTTGGACGGACGAAGCTGCGGTTTGCCGATGTCGACCTGACGACTTCCGATCTCAGCGGCCCGGGATTTGAAGCGTCTCTCGGCGTTAATGCCAAAATAACGGATGACGCTTACTTGTATGGCGCACTGACTCTTGAAACAGGGAAGGCATATTCGTCATATTTGTTTAATGCCGGCCTGCGGGTCAAGTTTTGACGGAGTATCAGGAAAGACACAGAGACGTGCCTTTCCCGATACTTTGATTATGGTTTGTGGGCGACAATGATGATCACGTTGGAGTTTTTATCATCAAAATCATTAATCTCAGATCCGTTTGAGAAGTTTTGTCCGTGTATCTCATCAATTGAAAATCCAGCATCGGTTATTAGTTTCTGAAATTGTTCTGATGTGTAATGACGCATATGAAAACTGTTTCCGCTGAGGTTAAACGGACAGCAATGTTCATTAGGAACAGAACAAAAGATTTTTCCTTTTTGTTTTAGATGTGGAAATACGGATTTTAAAAATATTTCGGGATGAGGGATGTGTTCAATTGTTTCAAAAGTAATTAGGGCATCAAAAGTTTCATTTATTGTTAAATTTTGGGCATCCTGAGCGATAAATTGCAAATTGTCTTTACGAAAGACTTTAGATGCAAAGTTGATGACATTTGGCTCTAGGTCAATACCAATGACTTTGCCTGCACTTTGTGCTAGAACAGAAGAGCCGTAACCACAGCCACATGCACAATCAAGAACTATTTCTGATGATTTTAAGCGGTCACGTGCAAAACAATAACGCTTGTAATGATCTGGTGGTGTATTTTGAGGGTTAAATACAATTTCTCTTTCTTTTACAAAATCTTTATTAAATTCAATGCCAGTTAAATATTGGAAAATAGCTACATTAACTTCATTTATTTTTAATAATTTTTCAACGATATCAACATTAACTCCTATCATGAGTTGTTTTGCGGTGTCAACAGCATTTATTGTCGTATTATTTATATTTTGTACAATGTTGTTAAGAAATTCCAAGTTTTGTTCCACTTTGTTATTGGTAAATTGTTTGTTGAGATGTTTCCATAATTTGTATTTTAATTTAGTTAACATTTTTGATCCCTTGATAATAGGTTGTTCTCTAGCTGCTTTTCTAAAATTTTTTTGATTTTGTCCGTATTTCCGTAGACAATTTGTGAGTCATAGGGACGATCGGGAAAGGTTCCGTAGTTGGGTCGGATAGATAGATTATTTTGTATTAGGAAATCTTCTACTTTATCTTTGAGGGAAATAGCTTTTCCTGAACAAACATTGATTATTCCGGTTATTTCCGTTTGGATTGAGGCTGCGGATATTTGTTCTGCCAATTGATTAATTTCTATAAAGTCGTATTTATTTTTTCCTGAGGTAAAAGGAAAAGTTTCTTTTCCCTGTTGTGCTAGTTCCAGAATTTTGGAAAAGACAGATTTGTTATTTTGATCATCTCCTGTGATGTAAAAAGCTCGTAGCCATTTTAGAGATATATTTTTATCTTTTGTATATACCGTTAACATTTGGCGCAAAGCATTTTTAGCAATTCCATAAAGAGACAAAGGATTACATGCTGTTGAGTCATCAATCATTCCTTCAATAAATCCACATTCGTGCATCGTTCCCATGACAGTAATGTTTGAGCACCCGCTATCTATCATGTTTTTCAAAAATAAAAAGTGACTGTATAAATTTTCTATGTGGCTTTCTGCATTATGATTAAAGCCATCTTTCCAAGCCAGATGTATTAATGCATCGGGGGCGAGAAGGGATTGGTAGATTTGGGGCGAGCCGGAAAGAATATCAGCGTTGATACAGTTAAAAGTTTTATTTATGTCAACAGGAATAATTGTATGGTTTGTTTTTTTTAATGCTTCTATGACATGCTTTCCTATGTATCCATTAGCGCCGGTAACAGCTATTTTCATTTATTTTTCTCCTTTGGTAATGGAATTTAGTATGATATTTTCAAATTTTTCTCCCATTTCTTTTTCATTGGGGAAATTTTCTTTAACAAAATTTTTTCCGTTTAATGCTTTTTGATGCATTAAATTTGGATTTTGGAATATGGTAACCAGTTCTGATGCCATGTTTTCAGGTAACGGATCAAGAAGGAAAATGTTTTCTTCTGAGTTGCCATATTTTGTTAGAGCATCTTCCAGCCGTAAATCACCTACCGGACAACCGCATGACATCATTTCGTAAGGAACGAGAGAAGGGTTTGTTGTTGAGAATACCAATCCGAAATCGGCATTTCGGTATAGATTTGCCAGTTCCTTAAGAGAAGGAAGCAATCCTTTGATGGTACATGGAAAACCCAGTTGGTTTTTATCGAGTTGGGAAGAACCAAAAAGGATAATTTCTATATCTGGACATTTTTCGTGAAAAATTTTTAATGCCTGAATACCTATTTCATAACATCTGCGTGGCATTTCAGGTTTTGCAAAAAAGATGATATTTTTGTTTTGTTTGGTTCGTGGTTGCTTTGTATTGTAAATACTGGTATCAACAGGGAATTGGAAATAATCAGATGTAACCTGAAATTTTTTTGTAATAAAGTTATGCATCCAAGGACCAGAGCAGATGTGGTTAAATCCGAGCCGGTAAGAATTTTCAGCTAATATATAATTTGATGACATGGGATTGAACATGGCTTCATTGTCTTGCGTCATGTAAAAAATGTATCTGAATTGATTTTCAAATTTTTTGATTTCGTATGCTGTTGTCCAATAAGTGGCAATGGCTATGTCGTGATAAGACATGTGGTTTTTGTATTTTATAAAGTTTACGTCACTCATATCATAAAACCAATTGGAAACGCTTTCCTTCATTAAATCTTCGTCTATATCTGAACCGGTATAGTAAACGGACAGTTTATGTCCGGATTGTTTTAAATGGGATATCGCTCTGAAGATATTTCGATGTCCGCCACTGTTTGGAAAAGGTGCTGGGATTAAAAATGCAATGTTCAGTTGTTTGATATTGAAGATTGGACTTATTGAGGGTTCGTTGTTCTTTATTTGTTTGTTTTTTTGTTCCTGAATGATATTCTTGTATGTGTTAACGATTTCTGATGCTCGATTGTTGATGTAAAAGTTCTTAATAACAAAGTTATAAGAATTTTCTGCAATTTTTTCTCTTAGATTTTTGTCTTCTACTAATTTTGACAAAGCATCAAACCATTCCTTTTCTGTATTGGCTAGAAATCCGGTTTCTCCGTTAGTTATGCAGTCGCAATAAGAAGGTATTGGGGAGGCTACTGATGGTACTTTTAGTAATGAAGCTTCTGTAATTTTTGTCGGAGCTTTAGATTTCGTGAATGGATTTTCTGCTTCCAGTGGAGCGAGATTAATGTCCATTTGTGCTGTGAATTTTAGTAAGTCGGTATAACTCATTAATTTGTGATGAATTATACGTTCTCCGAATTCTTTTTTGAATTTTTTATCTATTTCAATTGGTCCAACTAGAACAAGTCGTGTTTGTGGGTATTGTTTTAAGATGTTGTATACGGCTTTTTCTGCTAAGGGGAAATCTCTGTTATGAGAGGGTGTTCCACAGAGATAACAGATATCAATGTATTTTTTATGTCTTTTGTGTTTTGAATTTATTTTCTGGGCAATTTTGAATTGTTTCTCTGATATCAGGCAAGGAAACATATAGGTTTTAGGTACAAGTTTTGATATTTTTTCGGACAAGTAATTGCTGGTAATGAAGGCGTAGTCACAAAGTTTTATGGCAAATTTGTAACCGAAGATTGAATCCAGAACGTTCTTTCGGTCTTCTTGGGTCCATGTTTCCGTGTTGGGATAGTAGTCTATGATACTTTCATCAAAAATCAGGTCGTCAACGCTGTAAACTAAGGGAATATTTTTTTGTTTTGCCAGTTTTAATAAGCTGCAAAGTTTTGGGTTGTATTTTATGCTGATTGCGGTTCTGAAGATAACGATTAAATCATAATCTGAAATTTTGTCAGTAAGCTCATGAAAAGGGGCATAGTATCTATCTGTGTTTATGTTATTTTTTTCTAGAATATCACATATGTCCAGTACAGAATATCTTTCACTTCTTCCGTCTTTACAACCGACAATAAATGCTATATTCAGGCCGTTATGACTTTTCTTTTTTTGTGTTTTTAATTGTTTTTTTGAATATTGTATGCCGAAGATTGATTTGCGTTCTATGCCGTTTTTGATACTTTTTTTCTTGAGAGGAAGCATCAGATAAGTTTTCTTTAAGATACCTTCGTTGGTTTCAATAAATTCTTTTTTTATTAATTTCATGATCTTATCCTTTTAATTGTTGGCGCGGGTTGACTGTATGGAGATAGGAAGAATCTAAATACTCATGCCAGCCGATATTATTGCGTTTTGTGGTTGCCGGGCTGCCGGCTATCAGGGAGTTATTTTGGCTGAATGATTTGTTTATCAAACTTCTGATGCCTATGACACAGTTATCGGGTATAGAAGCTTTGTTGAGCATAAGTACTTCTTGTCCAAACCAGTTGTTGTTTCCGATTTTTATTCCTTTTTCGGTATTAAGTTGTTTTTTAGTGTTCATATCAAAGACAAGATGATGTGATATTGCCTGACATTGTATATTCCCAGCAAACAGATTGTTATTGCCTATAACTATCGGCATTTCCTCGTCTGCTCCGGGGATAATTAAGAAATTTCCGTTAAAACAATTATTATTCCCGATAATAACAGTACCGTGCGATTCTTTTCCGGGAGGGTTATAGGTTATTATTTGTAAGGCAGCCCACGGACTGATGGTATTGTTTTTACCGAGTATAATTTTTGAATTATTAGTTGTTATTTTCATGTGTAATTCCCCCCCCCGTTGAACTTTTGCAGCTTTATGGTGTTATTACTGCCGGTTATTTCCAAATAAATTTTATAATTGGCCGGAAGGGTATAAATTCTTTCATTTTCCCAAAATACTTTATTTTCATAAAACATGGGATTTAAGCTCTTGGCAGGTTTATCTTCCTGATTATATTGTGCTTTTTTTAGCTTTGCTAATGGTAAGAGTCCGAACAAAAATATTTTTTTTGTTTGTGATGGGTAGTGTTTAATTGTTAGTATTGGCAAAAAATTAAACAGGTAAAGGATCTTCTCTTTTTTTAATCCGTCGATAATATCTTTGAATCTTTTCTTTTTTAAGAGTTTCAGCAGCGGAATGGAATAGTTTTTTAACTGCATTTTTTTGCAAATTTTGTATGCGGTTTTACAAAAATTTAGTTTGTCGGTTTTTTGACAGTATCCCAGTCCGATTTCTATCCATTTGGCGTAAATTTCAGCAAATAGTTTTTCGTGTTTTGCTATTGCATTTGATTTTTTTAAAATTTCAAAAAGGAAATAACAGCCATTTAAGTGGTCAATAATATGTGTGTATTGACCGCTTGTTGTTTTTGACATACCGGAATTTTTACGCTGGGTGTAGTTATATAATCTTTCTTTTAAATAGAATGCTTTTTGTGAGACAAAGCTGTAGTGGAAAAAGAAGGGAAAATCTTCGTATTGCATGTTTTCTGGAAAACGTATGTTATGTTGTTTAATAATATCTTTTTTAAAAATTTTATTCCAAGCAAACACATTGGTATTGAGGATATGTTCATTATCTAACTTTTGTAAGCCCTTGAAATTAAGTTGGCTGTATTTTTCAATGTCTTGCCAATTTTCTTTTTCCGGGTTAACAATATTGGCTTCAAAAATAATGATATCGCTGTCTTTATTATAGTTCAATGCTCGTTCATAAGTTTCAGGTTCCAGCCAGTCGTCGCTGTCGACAAAAGCAATGTATTTACCCCGGGCGATGTCTATTCCGGCGTTTCTGGCTCCACCCAAACCTTTGCCGATGTCTTTTATAAATATGATACGGGAATCCTTGGCTGCATATTCGGCGCAAATTTTATTGTCTTCTTCCGGTCCGTCGGAAACAATTATTATTTCTATGTTCTTAAATGTTTGGTTTAATATCGAATCCAGACATTTTCTCAGATACGGTGCGACATTATAGACGGGAACGATGACACTGAGTTCAGGATTGAAATTTGCCGATGCAGTCATGGAAAACTCCTTAACTAATATGTTTTGCCGGTAATGACGCGCATGGAAAGGTGGTCCATCATCATATGCAGGTCTTCGCTGATTTGCATATCGTCAACGCGCATATTGACGGAATGGGTGCAGATTTGTTTTAATTTGCCGCCCTGATAGCCGGTCAGGCCAATGGTGGTGCCGCCGTTTTCGTTGGCGTATTCAATCGCTTTGACGACGTTTTGGGAATTTCCCGAGCCGCTGATGCCGATGACGTAATCTCCGGGTTTGAAAAAGTTTTTCAGCTGTTCAACCATGGCGTCTGTATATGAAACGTCATTGGCGTAGGCCATCATGGTTGCCGTGTTGTCGTTCAGGCAGATGAATTTGAATCTTTTGTCGCAGCCGTAAGACGCGCCTTTATTGAAATCGCAGCAATAATGCGAAGCGGTGGCTGCGGAGCCGCCGTTGCCCATGATGAAGATTGTGCGGTCTTCATCGCGGGCTTTGAGCAGCAGGTTGATAAAATTGTTGATTTCCGTTCTGTCCAAGCGGTCTATGGTATTTTTCAGCTTGGTCAGATATTCTTCAATCCGAGGGGTAAAATCCTGCATCAGAAGCGTCCTTTCAGGGAATGTTTGTTATAATGAATGAGCGTGGTGCCTTTGTTGTCGAACTTGAACGGCATTTCTTTCAAATCCGAGAGAGCGTTGCGTACGCGCTGGTGGTTTTGTTCCTTGACGTAAAACAGCATAAAGCCTCCGCCGCCGGCGCCGAGCAGTTTGCCGCCTTCGGCTCCGGCCTTGACGGCCAGTTCATAGCTGCGGTCGATAAAATCGTTGGAAATGCCGCTGGCCAGTTCCCGTTTGAGTTCCCAGTTGCGGCGCAAAATTTCGCCCATGGCGTCAATGTTGTTGCGGAGAAGTTCTTCCCGCAGATCCCTGGCCAGCTGAACCATTTTATGCAGATTTTCGATTTTCTTCTTGTCGTCGGTGGTGTTTTTCTTCTGCTCTTTTAAAATGTTTCCGGCGGCGCGGGTTTGTCCGGTATAAAACAGCAGCAGGTTGTTTTCGAGCCGTTCGTAGCCTTCGGTGGTAAGATAAACTTTTTCGAGGTTGACTTTGCCGCTTTTTTCAAACTCTATGAAATTAAGACCGCCGCAGGCGCAGGCATATTGATCCTGTTTGCCGATAGGCTCGTTTAAGAGGTCGATTTCAACATGGCAAGCTTGCTCGGCAATTTCTTCCTTGGTCATGTAGGTTTCGTTGTAGGCGTTGCACAGGTGAATAAGCCCGGCGGTAAAGGCTGATGACGAAGACAGGCCGGTGCCGGAAGGAATGTCGGCGCTGGAATTGAGGTCAATGCCCCTGATGTTGTAAAGTTTGAATACTTCGCGGATGATGTTGTGTTTGATGTCGTTGACGTCGTCAACGAGTTCGGTCTGCGAATATTTGAGAAAATAGCCGTCCTTGAAGAAGTAAGGGTGCATGCAGAGATAACTGTATTTGTTGATGGCGGTTGAAAGAACGGCGCCGCCGTATTTTTCGTAATAGTTGGCCAGATCGCTGCCGCCGCCGGCAAAACTGACCCGGAAAGGCGTTCTGACAATAATCATTCTTTTTCTCCTAAAATGATGTTGACGGCTTCGGATAAATCTTTAACTTCCGAGCCGATTTGCAGGCATTTGCAACCGGCAGCGCGGCCGGCCTGCGTATCGCAGTCGCTGTCGCCGACCATCCAGCACTGTGACAGGTCGAGATTGAAGTCTGCGGCGGCTTTCCGCAGCATGCCCGGTTTGGGTTTGCGGCACTCACAGGCGATTTTCAGTTCGGGAACTTCACCCGGGAAACCCTTATCGGGGTGATGCGGACAGTAATATATTTTGTCAAGATAGGCTTTTTCGCCGCCGAGCAGCGTTTCCATCTTCTTATGAATGTTCTCGACTTCCGTTTCGGTTACAAATCCCTTGGCAATCATCGGCTGGTTGGTAACGACAATGCTTAGATAGTCGCTTTCGTTCAGCCGGCGGACGGCCTCGGCCACACCGGGAAGCAGCGTGAAACTTTCAACGGCGGGATGCGTATCCATGTTGACGTTGAGCGTACCGTCGCGGTCGAGGAACACGGCCTTTTGTCTGTAGCGAAGGTTACGGCGGGCGACTTTGCCGCTGTTGACGTCAGCGGATATCTGCGCCAGCCGGTCTTTGGTGCCCATGTCGCGGATAAATTCCGGCGTCTGATATGCCCGCAGCCGGACATTATGCCGCAGCAGCCGCGGAAAGATGTCTTTGCCGAAATCCTGCATTTTTGCTTCTTCGATGTAATTGAGAACTTCCGGGGACAGGATATAGACAGCGGCATTGGTCAAATTGCGGTAAAGTAAGTCCGGCGCATGCGGTTTGGCAAGAAAACCGGTTATGTTGCCGTTACGGTCGGTTTCGACCAGGTCGCTGTCGTAAGGATGGTTGTTGGGATGGACAAGCAATGTGCCGGCGGACAAAGGGTCTTCTGCGTCGAAGTTTTGAAAGGCGGTCAGGTTAAAATCCATGACCACGTCGCCATAGAAGACCATAAAGCGATCTTTCAAGCGTCCCTGAAGCAGTTTCAGACTGCCGGCGGTGCCGAGCGGAAACGGTTCAACAACGTGATGTATTTTAACGCCGAATTTCGAACCGTCGCCGAAGTAGTCGCTGATGACGCTGGCCAGATGTCCGGAAAGAATGAACACTTCGTCAATGCCGTAATCTTTGGCCAGTTCAATCTGACGTTCAAGCAGCGGCTTGCCGGCAACGGGACACATCGGTTTGGGAATGTCGGTCAGGCCGAGGCGGGTTCCTTTGCCGCCGGCTAAGATTACAAGCTGCATAGGTCTTCTTTCAAAATATAATCAATGGCTTTTTGTACGGCCTGGTCAGAAGTCAGAGAGGCTTTCCAGCCCAAGGCATGAATCTTTTCCAGATTGTAGGCGAACTTGGGAACATCGCCGACCCAGCCGCGGTCGCCGCCGGTGTAACGGATTTTGGCGTTCAATCCCATAGAGGAGATGACCATTTCGGCGATTTTCCAAACCGGGGTTTGTCCTTCAACGCCCAGATTGAAACAGTTGATTTTGTCGTCGGTGCGGTCGATGACAAACAGAATGGCGTTGACGAGATCCTTGACGTAAAGGTAAGGCTTGGCCTGTTTGCCATTGCCGAGGACTTCCAGTTCAAGCGGGTTTTGCCGCAGCTTTTTGACAAAGTCATGCAAAATGCCGTGCGTGGTACGTTCGCCGCAGACATTTGGAAAACGGGTAATGAAAGCCTGGATGCCGTAGTTTTCGGCAAAGCTGGCAATGACGCCTTCGCTGGCCAGCTTGCAGGCACCGTAATGCGAGGCGGGAAAAAGCGGACCGTAGTTTTCGCCGACTTCTGCGCCGCCGGTTTGTCCGTAGATGGCGGAGGTGGACGCAAACATCAGCCGTTTGACGTTATGTCTGCGCATGGCTTCCAACACGCGGAATGTGGTAAGAAAGGTCATGTTCAGGTCAATTTCGGGATTGGCGTGGCTGCGGGCGATGTCCGAATTGGCTGCCAGATGAAAGACCATGTCAAACCGGTTTTGGGCAAAAACGCCGTTTAAGGTGTCTTCGTCAAGAATGTCGCCTTCGACAAATTTGAAGTTCGGGTTTGTCATTGCCGCGGTCAGATTTGATTTGCGACCTAACGACAAATTGTCCAGAACGACAACGCGGCAGTTCCGCGACAGAAGTTCGTCCGCAAGGTGCGAACCGATAAAGCCGGCGCCGCCGGTAATCAAACAGGTTTTCACGCTTTTCTCCTTATAAGGTTGACAAAGATATCTTTAATTTTGTGCATGGTTCTCCTCTTTTCGCAAAACGGCAATTTCCGGGTGGCGATGGAGAAAGTCATAGAGTGTTGCTCTGGAAACGCCGAGCTGTCGCGCGGTTTGCGTGCAGGAAATGCCGTCGGTAAGCATTTGGCAAATGTCTTCGCTGCGGTCGTCAAGGCGTCTTTTCTTATTGCGAGAGCCGAATCTGCGGCCGAGCGTTATGCCTGCGGCTTTTTTGCGGTTCAGAGAATTGGCCGTGATGATGGACTGCATACTTTTGCGCATGTTCAGGGCAAGGTCGAAACCCTGAAGAATATCCATGGTCTTTTGGTTTGGCCGCGCCGTATAATTTTCTTTGACGGAAACGAGACTCAGACCGTTGTCGACAATGAACTGCAGGTTGTTTCTGATATCCCGGAGCGAACTGCCCAGACTGACGATATTGGCAACAAGCACGGTATGGCGGCCGGATTGGAGCGTTTGATACAGATTGCGGATGTCAGAATCGCAATGGAACGCGTCTATTCGGCAACGAGCGCTGCGAGCGTAATCCTGAAGCAGAGCCTGTTGTTCCTGCCGGCTGACGTTGTTTTCCGATATATCCAGGTATCCGACAATCATTAGTAATCCATATAAATTTAACGAACATTAGACTTCTACATGTGCCGGACAAAACGGAATAATTGCGGAAAAAGATAAACAGCTTATATTGTATGCACTTTTCGCAACAAAGGTCTTGATTCTTTACCGCAATTTGGATATACAAAAATCTAATGTTCGTTTGATTTGGAATTTGTATATCTAAGGTTGTGTCTGATAAATTCTGAGCCGGGCAGCTGTTTTTCGAGAAAATTGTAAATTGTCGAGGTGCTGACGCCGAGAAGGCGGGCAATCCGGGCTTTGGGAACGCCTTTTTTCAGCAAAACGACGATGTCCTGTTCTTTGCCGTCGAGAATATGTTTTTTGTTACGGGAACCGAAACTGCGGCCCAGCTTTTTGCCGCCGGCTTTCAGGCGGGCCAGCGACTCTTTGGTTCGCTGGCTGATGAGGTTTCTTTCGATTTCCGCGGAAAGGGAAAATGCGAAAGCCAGGACTTTGGACTGGATGTCGGCGCCGAGACGGTAATTGTCTTTTATCGTCCAGACCTGAACTTCTTTTTGAATGCAGATGTTTAAAATTGTCATAATCTGCAAAAGGTTTCTACCTAAGCGGGATATTTCCGAGCAGATCAGAATGTCGGACTTTTTCAGCCTGCGGATAAGGCGTCCCAGCTCTCTTTTTTCGAAATCTTTGGTACCGCTTATGGTTTCCTTAACCCAACGATCTATTTGCAGGTTTTGGTTTTGGGCAAAGTTTTTGATTTCAAATTCCTGATTTTCAAGTGTTTGTCTGTCTGTCGATATTCTGATGTATCCGTAAATCATTTTTGTTTCCTTTTTAATGTGATTCTAGTTTGGCGGGTGATTGCATGGTATGGCATTTCGATGCGGAGTTTAACAGATTTGAAGATTTTGATTGAATGTTTGGCTGAGTTTGCATAAGTTGAAAAAAGAATTTGAAGTTTGACGGGAACGAAAATGACAACCTTGAACAAATTGACGCCGGGAATGACCGCGGTTGTAACAAAGGTTAACGGAAAGGACCGTTTGCTGCGGCGGCATATTCTGGAAATGGGGGTAACGCCGGGAACGGAAATTACCTTGGTAAAGACCGCACCGCTCGGCGATCCGCTGGAGCTGAAAATCCGGGGATATGAACTGACTTTGCGCAAGAAGGACGCGGCAAATATTGAAATAACCGACATTCATAAGGCCGAGAGCTGTCCAGTCGACGTCCGCAGTCTGCGGAAGCCGCTGCTGCCGCGAAAAGGAGAAAACAGCGGGCTGCGTCTGAAACGCGGCGTAGCCGTACCCGAAAACAGGATTCTCCGCTTTGCTTTGGCCGGCAACCAAAACTGCGGCAAAACGACGCTGTTTAACCAGCTGACCGGCGCCAACCAGCGGGTCGGAAACTTTCCGGGCGTGACGGTTGAACGTACCGACGGCGTTATCAGGGGATACCCTGATACGCTGGTAACGGATTTGCCCGGAATTTATTCGCTGTCGCCGTATTCCGGCGAAGAAATGATTACGCGGGATTTTCTGCTGAAGGAAAAACCTGACGCCATTATCAATATCGTCGATGCCTCAAATATCGAGCGTAATCTGTTTCTGACGCTGCAGCTGCTGGATTTGAACATTCCGATGGTCATTGCTCTGAACATGATGGACGAAGTTCGGGTTAACGGCGGTTCGATAGACATTAACAGAATGGAACATATGCTCGGTGTGCCGGTTATTCCGATTTCGGCGGCAAAGAAGGAAGGCATTGACGAACTGATCGAACATGCCGTAAACGTCGCAAGATACCGCGAGGTGCCGGAAAAAGTCGATTTCTGCACTTATGACGGCAAGGATGAGGGCGCCGTTCACCGTTGTGTACATGCGATTGTGCACCTGGTTGAGGATCATGCCGAAGCCGCCGGAATACCGGTACGTTTTGCCGCGGCCAAGCTGACGGAGGGCGACGAACCGATTTTGACGTCGCTCCGGCTCAGCGGCAACGAAGTCGAGGCGCTGGAACATATTGTTTTGCAAATGGAGGAAGAAAGCGCCTTGGACCGGGAGGCGGCCATGGCCGACATGCGTTTTTCGTTTATTGAGAAACTGTGCGGCGAATGTGTGGCGAAACCCGTTTTGAGCCGCGAACGTCTGCGCAGCGAGCGTCTGGACAGAATTCTGACCGGAAAATTTACGGCTTTGCCGGTTTTTGTGCTGATTATGGCACTGATTTTTTATCTCTCGTTCGGACCGTTCGGGAGCAGGCTTTCCGAGTGGACGGAAGATCTGATTTCATGGTTGAGCGGCCGGGTTGAGCAAGCTCTGACGGCTTATGGCATAAATCCGGTGGTCAATTCGCTGATTGTCGACGGCGTGTTTGCCGGCGTGGGCAGCGTGCTCAGCTTTCTGCCGGTTATCGTGGTGCTGTTTTTCTTTCTCTCTATGCTGGAAGACAGCGGTTATATGGCGCGAGTGGCTTTTGTGATGGACAAGCTGCTGCGGCGCGCCGGACTGTCGGGACGCAGCTTTGTGCCGATGCTGATTGGTTTCGGTTGTTCGGTGCCGGCGATTATGGCTGCGCGTACATTACCTTCGGAAAGAGACCGCAAGCTGACCATATTGCTGACGCCTTTTATGAGCTGTTCGGCCAAGCTGCCGATTTATGTGCTGCTGACGGCCGCGTTTTTTGACCGGTATCAGACGCCGGTTATTATCGGGTTATATGTTCTGGGCATTGCCGTCGGGCTGGCTTTGGCCTTTCTGCTGAAGCTGACGGCGTTCAGAGGCGAGGCCGTGCCGTTTGTCATGGAGCTTCCCAACTATCGTCTGCCGGGGCTGAAAAACGTCTGGCGGCTGATTTATTATAAAGCCAAGTATTTTATTACCAAGGCTTTTACAATAATTTTCGTTGCGACTGTCATCATCTGGTTTTTGCAAACCTTTGACAGCCGGTTGAACGTAGCTGCGGATTCTGCGGACAGCATTCTGTGTAGCATCGGCAGTCTGCTGGTGCCGCTGTTTGAACCTCTGGGCATCAGCGACTGGCGGTTGTCAACGGCTTTTCTGACCGGTTTTGCCGCCAAGGAGAGCGTGGTCAGCACAATCAGCGTTTTGCTCGGCGGGCGTATTGAATTGCTGCCGACGCTGCTGACGCCCTTGAGCGCGTTCGCTTTCCTGGTCTTTTCGCTGCTGTATACGCCCTGTGTGGCGGCGATTGCCACGGTCAAAAAGGAATTGGGCGGCGCCTATGCGGTTTTCATCGTTGCGTTGCAGTGTATTGTGGCCTGGCTGACGGCTTTTGCCGTTTACCGGTTTGGCCTGTTATTTTAGAAAGGAAGAGAGGGGTGATGGACGAACGGGAAAAGATGGCTCGGGGGCTGTTGTATGATGCAAATCATAATCCTGATTTGATTAAAGAACGCGCAATGTGCAAGGATATGTGCTTTGCCTATAACAGTCTCAGACCCTCCGACGAAGAGGGCAAAAGGAAAATTGCCGAAAGGCTGTTCGGCCGTATCGGCAAGGCTTTTTCGGTTCTTGCGCCGTTTTACTGTGATTATGGTTACAATATATTTTGCGGCGACGATTTTTTTGCCAATCATAACTGCGTTATGCTGGATGGAGCAAAAATCACGTTTGGGGAACATGTTTACATTGCGCCGAACTGCTGTTTTGCGACGGCCGGTCATCCGCTGGATGCCGGGCAGCGGGCGGCGGGACTTGAATTTGCCCGCGAAATCAGGGTCGGAAACAACGTATGGTTCGGTGCCGGCGTAACGGTGCTGCCCGGGGTAACTATCGGCGACAATACGGTTATCGGTGCCGGAAGCATAGTGAACAAAGATATTCCGGCGAATGTTGTGGCGGCGGGAAACCCGTGCCGGGTATTGCGCGAAATTACCGGGCGGGACCGGCAATTTTGGGAAGAGCAGGAAAGAGTTTTTCTGCCAAGGGAAGGTAAATAATGAAAACGGCGTTGGTTTTGGAAGGCGGTGCCAAACGCGGTATTTATACAGCCGGGGTTTTGGATGTTTTGCTGGAAAACGGGATTATGACCGACGGCGTTCTGGGCGTTTCGGCCGGGGCCATTCATGGCTGTTCGTATGTTGCACGGCAGGCGGGTCGGAGCATCCGGTACAATCTCAAGTATGGCGGCGATTACCGTTTTATGAGTTTCCGGTCATTGCTTTTGAGCGGAAATATGGTCGATACGCAATTTTGTTATCATGAACTTCCGGAAAAGCTTGATCCTTTTGACAATGAAACTTTTATGCACTCAAAAACGAAATTTTATGCGGTTTGTTCTAATGTCGAGACCGGCAGTCCGGAATACGTCCTTTGCCGCGATATGTTTAAAGACATTGACTTTCTGCGGGCTTCGGCATCAATGCCTTTTGTATCGCAGATTGTCAAAGCGGGCGGCATGAAGCTGCTGGACGGCGGCATTACCGACAGTATTCCGCTGACTGCGGCCTTTAATCTCGGTTTTGAGCGCAATATCGTGGTTCAGACGCGGCCGGAAGGTTATCGCAAGAAACCGGCGCGCACCGGATGGCTGGCAAAAATGTTTTACGGAAAGTATCCGAAGTTTGTCGAAGCGATAAAACAACGGCATCTGATGTATAACCGCGAGCTTGACGGGATTGAGCAAATGCGCGCTGCCGGGCTGGTTCTGGTTATTCGGCCGAGCCGTTCGGTAAAGATAGGCAAGATGGAGCCGAATCCGGAAATCGTCAGGGAAATGTATGAATTGGGACGGTATGATGCGATTGCCGTACTGGACAGTGTGAAAAAATTCTTGCAAGGAGACAAAAATGAAAAAGGTTAAGATTACGGTGCTTAAAAAACATTTTGACAAGGAACTTGCCGCCGAGTACGGCGCGGAAGGCCTCGGCGCCTGTCCGATGTTGCGGGAGGGGCAGGTGTTTTATGCCGATTATGCGAAACCGGAAGGTTTTTGCGACGAGGCCTGGAAGGCTATTTACCAGTATGTCTTTGCTTTGGCGCACGGTGCGGGGAAAGAAGTTTTTTATTACGGCGACTGGATTAAAAAGCCCGGCGTGGCAATCTGCAGCTGCAACGACGGTTTGCGTCCGGTAATTTTCAAGCTGGAAGCGACTGATGAAGAATCGGCAATTGACTATGTGCCGGTGGAATAGTTGGAAAAACGCGGATAAAAAAAGCACTTCCCTGCGGAAGTGCTTTTTTTGTTTTACTAAATTTAAGGATATTTGACCGTTATTTGATTTCGGCGGGATCCATGGTAATTTCGGAAACCATCTGAGCTTCGGGCATCGGTGCCGGAACCGTAACGACCGTGGAAGCCGGAACCGTCAGGGTCGGAGCCTGAACAACCGGAGCCGGTGCCGGAGCGGGAGCCGTGCAGTTGGTGCAGGGCAGCTGACCGGTATAAGGTTCTTTTTCGTAGCTTACTTCCTGGGTGGTTTTGGGCTCATAAACGGTTTTGGTTGTCGTCTTCTTGTACAGAACTTCTACCGGTTCGCGCGTCTGCGTAACGGTCGGCTGGCAACCGTTGCAGGGCTGCTGAACGACGGCAGGCTGTGCGGCAACGGGCTGAACGTATTGGACGGAAGGCTGCTGAACGTACTGGACGGCCGGAATCTGACGGACGTACTGGATGCGGCGGACCTGTACGGGCTGCGGCTGTTCGGCAACGACTTTCGGGCCGCTGGCAACATATTTGGGAGCCGGTACCGGATCTCCGAAGATGGTATCGGAACAGTGTTTGTATTCGCCGGTTTTAACAACGGTTGTTGTCGGGCGGTAGTTTACGTTTCGGACTTCGCCGTCGGCGGTTTCAACAATATATTTTTTTGCCGCGCGGTGGCAAACGCCGTTGTAGTAGTTGCAGCCGGCATCATCATAGCCGCGATAGACAACGGTCGGTTCCTGTTCGCGGTTGGACGAGCAGGCGGCGGTTAAAAGAGCGGCAATTACAAATAGAGCTTTTTTCATAATGTTTCTCTCTGTAAATTGGTTAACATAAAAGGTTTTTTGCTAATTTTGTCTTAAATATACCTAATTTTTCTAATTTGTCAATTTTTTGTTAATAAAATTTTAACCTTATGGTCATAAATAAGCATTTTTTTATGTAAATTAAAGTAGTTGGACGTCAAATTTTTTGTTTTTCCGGTATTTTTATTCGGAAAAATTTTTTTACGAATCGACGGCGATTCGTAAAGTCAAATGTTAAGGTCTATGGTTGAGACGACGGTTGTATGCGGCGGAAACGGGGAGGTTTTTCCGTCGGGACATATTCCGATAAACGGAATTTTGTTGATTCGAGCGGCTTCGCAGTCTGCCGGAGCGTCGCCAAAAAATACCGTTTCTTCGGGAACAAGGCGGTTTTCGGCCAGCAGTGCGGCCAGCAGAACGTCTTTGGTTCGCGGCGAGCCATATATGTTATGAATCAGCGGCAGCAGGTTGCGGGCGGCGGCGAGTTCTCTGATTTCGGTGGCCGGCGAACCGGTAACGATGAAAACGGGAATTTTTGCACAGGACAGTTTGCGCAGCGTTTCCACGGCGCCGGGAATAAAAGGAGCGTTCAGGAGTTTCTGTCGGCAGAGGACCGCGTA
>FR885495.1:0-2123 GCA_000436375.1 Azospirillum sp. CAG:239
ACAGATTATTCACATTTTCCGTCAAATTTTTGATGGCGTTGGACTGGATAAACAATACCGTGTTCATTCATTGAGAGCAACTTGCCTTACCAAATTAATGAACGCCAATTATCCCCTGCCATTAATACAACAAATTTCAGGGCATAGTTCCATTCAAACTCTATCAATTTATTATAGGACAAATCCCAAAAATATCCAAAATGCTCTGGAAACTTTAAACTTATAGCGTTAATTTTGCTTTGCCAAATTAGCATTTAGCACAATAGATTCCACAATTTTTCTGGCTAATTCTGTTGCATTCCAGCCAGAACTGTTAAAGTTATAAGTGGATTTTATGCCTTTTGGGGCATCTAAAAAAGTGATAAGAGCATAATCTTGTCCTTGATAACTGAAATGTCCCAAAAATGTTGTAACGACATCATCAGGATTATCTAACTTGTAGTCTGTTGCCGTTAGGCCATAGATAGAAATACCTTCAATGTTTATTTTCTTCGCTGTTCCGTGGATAACATTATCTCTTAACTCTTCCAGTTCTTTTTTTCCTGCTGATTTGATGAAAGAGGTATAATCTTGGATAAATTGTGATGTGGTTGCCAATTTTTCTTTTTTCAGCTGTTTCATAACATTGTTGGGCGTATATGAAAAATCTTTATTGTAATCGAAACTTTCTAGAATACTGATGGATGCAGAATTTAGAACTTCATTATTTTTAAGATTTACCAAAATAAAAGCACCGCCTGCGGCATTAAATTTTTCAATTTCTTCCGCCAACACACCATAATTTCTTTTGCAAATGGCCGCATCTGTATTGCAGGTGTCTGCAAAAGATTTATTGTTGGTAATGTTATTATGAGAACATCCCATCAAAATCAAAGCAACTATCCAAAAAACTGTTTTTTTCATATTTTATCCTATCTAATCATTGCGATGTATTGGTTCTTTTTTATTTGTGTTTAAAATTTATCTGTATCAAAAATTTCAAGCACATTAACTCCCTCGTCCATCGCACACGTTATATTGTATCTGGTTAGTAGACCAATATATTGTTCCCACAATTCTTCACCCATTGATGCTTGTAGTTTTTTCGCTTCTTGAATGGTTGATAGACTTGGGTTTTCATTCAATTTTTGAAAAACTATTAGCCAATCGTTATAATGTTTCATATCTTTAACTTGTTTAGATATTTCATTATACATACATTTACAGGGAACAGCAGGGCCTTCATTGCGACAAAGAGTCATAAATCTATGTTCTTCACCACATCCTGAAAGGCTCAGAATAACGAGGAAACAAAAAACTATTTTCTTAATCATCTTTTCTCTCCGTTATTTAACCATTGCGATGCATTGGTTCTTTTTATTGACATCGGAAATTCTATAACAGATGCCTTTTTGCCTTTTAAGCTTCGCCAAACAGAAATTTTTATCATCAGGATTTGATATACGATAACAATATCCCTCATTATTTTCGGTCTCAGCCAAGCAAGCATATTTCAGGTCTGAATCCGAAATTCTATAACAATTTGCTAAACAGTTGCTTGCTATCATCAATCCAAAGGCTAAGGCAAATAAAAAAATTTTCATAACAAAATCCTCTAAATATCTTTTAGTTCATCCAATACACTTTGGATATGTTCTTGTTTTTGAGCTTCCTGTTTGCGTTTAGCTTCTTGTTCAAGAGCTTTGCGTTTGGCCTCTTCCGCTTTTTTCTTTTGTGCAATTTGTTTGTTTTGTTTCATTATTGTCTGAGCTCTCTTTTGCATTAATGAATGCAAATCACTATCCTGATTGATTTTATCAATAATAAATTCCAATCCCCCTTTGTAGGCAGCCAAATAAGCAGCAGCCTGAACTTGGCTGGCCTCATATCCATAGTAACAAGCTATGAACTTAAATTCTGTTGCATCTACTTTATGTTTTGCCAACAAATTCCCATTTAAATCATAAGCCGAGGCATCTATTTTAACTGTGTATTCCTCTGTTCCGAATGGGTATCCTAATAAATTAAGGGTTCCTAACGACAGGATAGAGGGGAAAGAACCGAATAAAGTCATCAAAGACCCTTGTTTTCGGTTAATAACTTCCTGCGTGATAATGATATGCCCAACGGTGTTATCGTTGTTT
>FR885495.1:2239-2397 GCA_000436375.1 Azospirillum sp. CAG:239
TTGGGCACGCTCGCCAACATTAGTTTGGGTAATAACATAAATGTTATCGGGAACATTCAGAGTAAACTCATAATCCTGATATTTTAAAGGAGATATGTTGCTCTTGTAATCTTCCATTGTTATGGAACGACAAGAAGTTAAAAACAATATTAAAAAAA
>FR885496.1 GCA_000436375.1 Azospirillum sp. CAG:239
TGTCGTGCAAGAGCTGTTAGATTTTATTTCCAAAGAATGTCAGATAAAACTGGGCGAAAATCTGCACTGGGCCAGGAGAGAACAACTGCTGGGCATTGAAGACGCCGCGAAAAAAGCCGGATGCAGCGTGGAAGATATCGATGCGCTGGAAACCGGACGCAAAGGGCTTGACCTGACGCTGGTTTGCAAGCTGTTGAAGCTTTATAAAGAAAAACTGTATATTAACGTGGAGAGCTACAATGACTGATATGCCGATTTATTACGCCAGCGAGCTCAACCCAGACACCTGCCTGAATATTGCCATGTTTCTTTTTGTAACCCGGCGAAACAGCAAGCTGACAATTACGGAAGCAGCGGTGCGTACCGGCCTGTCCGTTAAGGATGTGGACGAATTGGAAACGCAAGCCGGGCAATATGATTTTGCAAAAATCGCGAAGCTGTTGGATTTATACAGGAAAAAGCTGCCGATGTCGGCAACGGGTTTGAAACGAATGCCCCAAACGCTGGCAGGCAGATATTTTGAGGGTTAAAAGAAAAGCCTC
>FR885497.1 GCA_000436375.1 Azospirillum sp. CAG:239
ACAAAGCCGGAAACAAAACGACAAGTCCAGCTAATAAACACAAAACACCGCATATTTTACTGTACGGCAAAAAAAATCTCCCCTCGCATTAAGTAAGGGGATAATCTCTTAATATAAGGAAAAGAGTTTTACAATTTCTTGAAGAATGTTTTTACCATCTTTCAGCTGCACTGCTGCGCCAAGATCAAGAATAATATCCGCAACTTGCCTTTGAGGAAGGTTTGAGTTCCAGAGAATATCCTTGGCTCGGATATATAGTTCAATTGCATCCTGTTCCGGACTGATGTCACTGACTTTCAGCTTCAGATGTGGAAATCTGGGTTCACCAATGTTAAACTCTTGTTTAATCTGAGTCAGTAGCTGTAACATTATTGACTGTTTTGTCATATCTTTTTCCTTTCGTTATAGTTTATCTTTTACAACAGCAACAAAGCCGGAAACATTTTTATAAGTCCAGCTAATAAATACACTATCGCAATAAAATTACCATTTGCGGTATAACCGGGAGCAACCGCAAGCCCCCGTATAATCATTTTTTTTTAATTGCATTTTAAGATATAAGCCCTTACAATTACTCTGTCGGTTATTTCCGACGATGATTATTATAAGTCACATAGGGGCCTCTCAGCCCTTCAGCACAAGTCCGTAGAACTTGGTGTAATTCTGCACAATTCCTTTTCGGAGGAGGGTGCGGAATAAGTTTTCTTTTGAAAACAAATAGGCACGGACGCTTGTTGAAGTCTGAGAACTCCTCCACCTGAGGCTTGTCCTGGAGTGTTGTCAGAAAAGGGGTTATGAATTGAACAAAAATGTATTTTCGTTTGCCAATGCAGGATTTGGCCTGCTTTTGCTGTCCTATCGCCAACGTTTTGGGGTTACGCTTCCGGAGCTAAGCTCGGAATCCGGCATTCCTCTTTCTGTTCTTGAAGAAATAGAGCTTGGCAATCTTGCTCCGGATAAAAACGTTTTAGCTATCTTATCCCTTTATTTTAATGAAAATTTTGAATTTCCTGAGGATTCTCCTCTAGATACTCCTGCCAACAACAACTAATCCTGAATTTTCAGCTGTTTTTTAAGAATTTTTACTTTGTTTTTATCAAAGAATAAACAACAACTCCCGAATAAGAGCCGTTGTTTATATACCGGACTGCTGCCTATTCCACGTTGACCCACCGCATGATAACCGCCAGCGCTTCCACATAGCTCCCGGCATGCGTCACTTCGTCGACGAATTTGTCCCGTTCGTCCCGGTTCACGCCGCCCCGGCGCATG
>FR885498.1 GCA_000436375.1 Azospirillum sp. CAG:239
CACAGAGCGAAAGCGGTTCATCTAAAGACCTGTATATCCGTATGGTGCTTGGTTTTTCGGAAGCTCCTAATATTGACATCTATATCAATCCGCATAATTCAGTGGTCAGCTCGGACAAGTTTGAAGCTCTACAGCTCAAGCTGAACGATTATGCCCTGAAAGATTTCAGTAATGCTGCTGAACACCAAAAACTTCCCGGATTGCAGGGTGGAAACGCTACAGAGCGGTATCATCTGACCAAACACGAACAATCAACGGTTTCCTCTCTGGATGTACTCATTGCTGCCGACAATAAAGACAAAACCGTTATTCTTAACGAAAAAGGCGACGGTTTTACGGTTACGCCGTCCAAAGAAATCTTCCAGAATATCTTTGTCGTAACCGGAAATACGGTTGAGGTATCTGAAAAATACTCAATTTATAAGAAAACCATCAGTGCTAATACTGCTTTGGACTTCAATGTTACCAAGGCAAACATCTACCAGAAAGTCATTACTTTTGAGCTTTTTATTGAGATGCCCAAAAAATTTAGTATTTCGTTTGTTCAAGCAGCAAAGATACATTGGCTAAATGATGAGGTGGCAGAGTTTGACGAAGCCGGAAATTATCTGCTGGCTTTCCGTTCCTTTGATAATGGCGCTTCTTGGGTAGGCAGCTTACAGGGAATGTGGACATGACGATTAAAACCAAAATCACGCCTCTGGGTGCCGGAAATAAAATATATCCTAAAGATTTTGTCGTCTTTGAAAGTTCTACCCCCGGAACATATACTTTCGAAATCAAAAAAGCTCAGTTTGAAGTTACTGGCTCCGGTGCTGGTGGCGGCGGTGGCGGCTCGGCCGGAAAACACGCCTGGTATGGTCAGGTCGGAGGTTCTGCTGCTGCATT
>FR885499.1:0-944 GCA_000436375.1 Azospirillum sp. CAG:239
AGTATAATGTTTTCTCAAAAGTTATTTTTTGTTCTGATGTAGATTCGTTTCTCAGAAAATAAGTAAAACACCTTCATATTATCCACGCTCCACTTCACTTAATTCTTCAATATCTTCTAAATTGCCACATCTACGCAAGTAATCAAATCCACCATCAACGGCTACTGCTCCACACTTACAAAATTTGAAATCATTTACAGATACACTTTCTATAATATCACCACATTTTTTACATCTTATCTTATTTTTTACAATTTTTCTTACATTAAAAAGTTCTCCTGTATCGTCAGATTTCCCTATCATATTTTAATCCCTCATTAATACTAATCATTAAATTACAAAAATCTCATTTTAGAAAACACCCAATATTGGGTATTTTCTAAAATAGAAATTTACCAACCCTACATAAAAAACTGAATTATAACTGAGCAACTCTTGCTTTGATAACCTCAATAATCCTATCATAAACAGGATTATAAGTTTCTTCAGTCATCATCATTTCTTTGAGTTTTTCTGCCTGCACAATGATTTCTGCAGCCAATTTATCCAAAATGTCATTAATGAGTTGAGATTTAACGCCAAGTTCTTTCGCCATTACCATAAAATTGGTTCTGGAAATTCTGTCAGGTTCATACTCACCACCGATAGACATTGACATTTCTTTGGCCAGTTGCGGATAAACTTGCGTGGACACCAAGTCATACAAAGGTGAAAGAACATACCCATTAGCGGTATGCAAATAAGAAAAATTCTTTCCGTGAGCATCCGAATTACCAATTAAAAAGTTAAAAACAATGCTTTTTAAGAAATGCAATTCATCTTTTGCTTTGTTTGCCAGATTATTATGGATAAACTGAAAACATTGCTTAAGACTAGGGCCTCCCTCAGTCCTTTGATATTTTTTATTGGATAGCCCCAAACCTTGGCAAAAATCTTCCTGTTGG
>FR885499.1:988-1842 GCA_000436375.1 Azospirillum sp. CAG:239
TTCGCTGAATAGTATTCTGTCTGTCAAATCGCTTTGTCATATAAGCCGTTACTGAGCCAAACTTTTTAATTTTACTTGTCGCAACATTTAATCCCATAAGACCTGCTAACTTCATACAAAAATATTCATTATAGATTAAGTCTGGAAAATTCCGATTCTCAGGCTTTAAAATCCAAGTAGAAATATACTTATCGGATGGCTTATAATACTTATCATCATCTGGGAAAATTGTTAAAGCCAGCTTTTCTTGTGCCCCCGCAAGCGACAAACGAATACCTTCACCCGTTAATAATGGAGTTTGAGAAAGCTTGTTCAGAAGGGTAGCCAACTCTTCTTCGGATATTTCTTCCAAAGTATCATCAAAAATCGGTGTCATATCTTGCGGATAAAGGGAAACTGCCCCTGCACATTCTCCGCCTAATTCTCTTAATAATGCAAATGGATTATTGAGCGAAACTTGTTTTATCTGAGCAATTTTCTTCACCACATCACCTTCTGGCAATAAATTAGAAAAGAAACTTCGTGTTTCTTTATCTCCAAAAGCTTCTTTTTGCAACGGAAGCTGATGAGCAATCGCTTCTGTAGCATCATCCAAATATTTGAAACTCAATCTGGAATTATGCTCTTTCAAAATCCCGACTTTTTTATTGTGAAAATAGACATCAAGCAAATTCATTGATTTTCTCCATCAATTTTTAATTTAATTCCCAGCATATCCAGAACATATAATACTTTGCCAATTTGACAGGTTTCTTTGCCCGATTCCAAATCAACAATAAACCGCACACCGACATTGCATAACCCAGCCAACTGTGGCTGGGTAAGTTTTTGCTCTTTACGTTTCTTTCTTATCA
>FR885500.1 GCA_000436375.1 Azospirillum sp. CAG:239
TACAAATTTTTCTGTCTACCATTAATGGAACCGGCTTTATTTTTGTCATACAAAAAAGCCCTCTCGAAAGAGAGGGCTTTATCAGAAACAATCAACAGGAACCGCGTTTGTTCCAGCTGGTATAAGATGACGGATCCCAGTTGTCATAGCTCAAAGTGCGGTCTTTCTTGTTGTAAATACGACAGCCTTGATACTGGTCTGAATATTTGCTGCCAAAACTTCCGCCGCTGAACCAGATGCGTCCGCCGAAACCGGCGCAGAATTGAGCGCCGTCGCGCATCCGGACATTGCCTGCCGACATATACCAGTAAGCGCCGTCGCGTACTCTTATCATCGCGCCGCGCCGATAAACGTCGGCTCCGTCATAGCTGCTGAAGTTTTCAATGCCGCCGATAAACGTGTTTTTAACGTAAACCGAGGTTCCGTTTCCTGCAAACTCGACTCGGGTATCGCTGGTAATCGTTTCCAGATAGTCGGCCTTAAAAGTCGTATCCTGAATAATAACCGTTGAGGTATTCCAGACAAACAGGCCTTTGATGTCCATGCTGGCATTGGTAATTTTGAAGTCGGCGCCATGTACGACCTGTATTTTTCCGGCTTTGAAACTGGCTTTGCCGCTGTCGTTTTTGAACGTAAACGTCCAGTGTCCCTGACCGACGAAGATATCGCTGCTTGTCGTAAGCGTACCGTTGGTAATTGTCGTGCCGGAAAAGTCGATTTTGCCGCCGCTTTGAATGTTCAAGTTAATCTTGTCAAATTTGGCATTGGCCAGATTAACGCCTGTACTGCCGACAACCTGATAGGTCAGGGTCGGTTTCGGCCTTTTGCTCTTTGAGCATTCGACCGGATATTTGGTGCGAAAATCTTCAACCGAACGGAAGTTTTTTCCGTTGGTGGTTGAAAACGTCGTGTCTTTGGTAATAACGGCGCCGCTGACGTCTTCGTTAACTTTGTAGCCGTCGGCAGCCAGTCTGCTCTCACAGGTCGGCACACAGATTTTCATTGATGCGTCGTTAACGCATTTTTCTTCTTCTTCATATTTTTTACATTCAGTATTCCGGTATTCCGGTCCGCATTTGTCGCTGCAGGTCGAATAGACTGTTTTGCCGTTTTGCGAACAGGTCAGAGCATTTTCGGGAGCGCCGTAAGGACATTCGGTCCAGTTGTCTGGACATTTGCAAGCCTCAAATTTCCCGTCGCAGGATGTGCCGATACCGATTTGATTGCCGCTACAGGTTGTCAGGCCGTCTTTGCACCGGCATGCTTCATATTTGCCGCCGCATTCGGCACCGACACCGACTTCAGCTTCGCCGCAGCTGACAAGATTTTCGGCACAGCCGCACTCAAGATATTTTCCGCCGCATGAAAGGCCGCTTCCGGCTTGTCCTGCCGGGCAGGTTTTCAAATCGTCCCGGCAGACGCAGTCTTCATACATGCCGCCGCATTCGGCGCCGATGCCGACTTCAGCTTCGCCGCAAGTTTTAAGGTTGTCTTTACATGTGCAGGATTCGTATTTTCCGTTGCAGGCTTCCCCGATACCGGTTTGTCCGTCACCACAGGTTTTGAGATCACTCCGGCAGCGGCAGGATTCATATTGTCCGCCGCAGGCGTCTCCAACGCCCTCATACAAACCGGAGCAGTTTTTCAGCCCGGGTTTGCAGATACATTCTTTGTATTTTCCTTCGCAGGAGATGCCGACGCCTTGCTGTGCGTCATTGCATGCCGTCATGCCAGGTTTGCAGACACAGCTTGTATATTTGCCGTCACAGCTTTCACCGACGCCGTCCTGAACGTCTGAGCATTCAACTAAGTCGTTTCGGCATTTGCAACCTTGCGCATAACGGTCGTCATAGGGACAAACGCCGTATTTGACTTCGACTTCACGGCAATTGACCAATTCAAAACCTTCATTTTTGCATTGTTTGGAAGTATCGATTGAAAAATCGCTGCCGCCGGAACCGAAACCGCCGTCGTCGCCGCAATCTCCGTTGGGCAGAAAACAGACTTTCGCTTCCGCATGATTAATGGCGCAGAGACCGAGTATAACGGCAAAAAGCGCGGGAATCCCCTTATGAAAGACACACATATCATCACCTACACATAAATTACACAGTACTTATGATATCATACTTTGTCCATAAGCGAAACCTTTTTCCCGGTTAAATATCTGAACCGGGAAAAGAAAGTCTCTTTCACGCCACGCCTCTCAAGAATAAGAATAACTGATTTTGATATTTAAATCAACCTATAATGATATATATGTTATTTTATCTACTTATAATGAGTGTTGAATAATTTTTGTCGTATTTAAAAAAGCCCCTTGGATGAGGGGCTTTCAAAGTACCTTTACTCGCTACAGACCATTGACGTTTGTACAGGTTGCTCTCCTGCCGCAAAGATAGTCATAACCGGAACCGGATTGGTAGAACATGCAGGCGAATACCATGATGCCGCTGGCGTCGTCGCCTAAAGTGATGGATGCCTGCTGAGACGTGTTCTTGGCGGAAAATTTTGTTTCGGCGCCGGAACAGGTGCTTGTTTTGCCAAGCATTTGAATCGATGACTTGGAACCGGCATCAAGTATAAAACTCAACCCTTTTCCGCCCCAGCAGGTCAAACCGCCCATGTTGGTCATGGTACTTCCGTTTTGCAGCCGGAAAACCAGTTTCTTGCTGTCATTTGTGCCTTCGTTGTATTCAAGCTCGCCGCTGCCCAAATCCAGAACGCTTCCCGAAAGGGTAATTTCCACCTGTGATTTGCCGGTCGAATAAGATGCGTTGATAACACCGTTGTAATAAGGTGTTGTTGACGCTTGTTTGCCTTTGTTCAGATAGACGTTGGCTCCGGTAATTTTGACGGCATTTTTGGTTGCCGAAGCTCCGGATATGAAGTGCATAACGTTAATGTTATGCGTTCCGTTCGTTATGTTGAGGTTTGAGGTCGGATTCATATCCAGCCTTTCATAAATTTCGGTTGTCCCGGTTCCCGATATTGTCAGAGTTTTGCCTTCGGCAACCGACAGAATGTTGGCATAAAGTTTTCCGCCGGCTGAACCGTAACCGAAATTAAAATCGGAGTTGATATTCATATTGCCGTTGGCAATCAGGCTGCCGTTGGCAAAATAATTGTTTCCCGAGCTGATTGTTACGGTATCGGCCGTAAGTTTGTTTCCGCCGACATTGACTGTTGCGCCGCCGAAGACAAATTCCTTTGCCGTGATATCAGCCTGAATGGTTGAGCTGCCGGCCAGCTGAATGACATTGGCGCTCAGAGAGGTTTTGCTGCACAGCGAACGTCCTGTCTTATCGGCCGAATAGATGGTTGTTCCGTTGCCGATATATAAAGAAACGGAAGTGTCGGAAATATTGCTCATCAGCACAACTTGCTTGCCACTCATGCTGTAGCTGGAAACTTCTCCGATATTGTTGACAAAAACCGCATTCGGAAAATCTTTCTTCAGATCGCTTTCGCAGGAAGCCGTTTCGGCGGTTTTGCATTTAGACTGGCAGTCTGACCAATATTCGGCACAGCCGTAGGGATGAGAAACGTCATTCCTGTTTCTGCAGTTGTCATTATAGGCGGTTTTGCACTTGCTGGAACAGTCGGACCAGTATTCGGCGCAGCCGTAAGGCGTCGATACGGCCGTGCGGTTGCGGCAGTTGTCGGCATAGGCTTTCTTGCAGACCGAAGAGCAAGGCGAAGGATAATATTCTTCGCAGCC
>FR885501.1 GCA_000436375.1 Azospirillum sp. CAG:239
TCAAAAAATGGAATATTGGGATTCACAACCAAAGCCATTAAATGAGTATAGTCATCAATATGCTTAAATTTCATCGTGCTTCGGTCTATTATTTTGAGTAAATCCGTGTAATCAGCAGAAGCTAAAAAGTGTATCAAAAATGACTCTACATCAAACAAAGGCTCAAATTGCTTTAAATTGTCATACTCTGGAATTTCCTGCAAATGTCTAAGCACTTCGGCCAACTTCCTCTCTGCTTTCATATGATAAGGCAGTGGTTTAGATGAATTTAATATCAGGTCTATTTGTTCAATCAATTCCTCAAAAACTATATCTTCTCTCATTCTTAATCCTTTGAAGCCATATCATATAAGGTTTTTGATAATTGTTCCTGCCAATGGGGAAGTTGCTTTTTTCTATTTAAATTTACAAATAAAGCCCAACTTGAAGAAATGCTTGGCTTTTTATTTTGCCATACCAGAGAGCCCAAATAATTACTACATCTATTCAAATATCTGGTGCTAAAATCTCTTC
>FR885502.1 GCA_000436375.1 Azospirillum sp. CAG:239
TTCCGATCCTTGTTTTTTGTCTTTATTATTACTTCAGGATCTTCGATACAACACCCGCGCCTACCGTACGGCCGCCTTCGCGGATCGCAAAGCGCAAACCTTCGTTCATCGCTACCGGGTGGATCAGTTTCGCCGTCATCCGAATGTTATCGCCGGGCATAACCATCTCCGTTCCTTCCGGAAGTTCAATCGAGCCGGTAACATCCGTCGTACGGAAATAAAACTGCGGACGATAGTTGCTGAAGAACGGCGTATGGCGGCCGCCTTCTTCTTTCGTCAGAATATAGCATTCGCACGTGAAGTCCGTATGCGGCGTTATCGTTCCCGGCGCTGCCAGAACCTGTCCGCGCTCTACTTCTTCTCTCTTCGTGCCGCGCAACAGAACACCGATGTTATCGCCGGCTTCCCCTTCGTCCAGAAGCTTGCGGAACATTTCAATGCCGGTGCACGTTGTTTTCTGCGTCGGACGAATACCGACGATTTCAATTTCGTCGCCGACATGCAGTACGCCGCGCTCTACACGACCGGTTACTACCGTACCGCGGCCGGAAATCGAGAATACGTCTTCAATCGGCATCAGGAACGGTTTATCTTTCGGACGATCCGGCTGCGGAATGTAGCTGTCTACAGCCTTCATCAGTTCAATAATCGAATCATGGCCGATCTTTGCATCGCCATTCTCCAATACCGCCAGGGCTGAACCTTTGATAATCGGAATTTCGTCCCCGGGGAAGTCATAGGATTTCAACAGGTCGCGGATTTCCATTTCTACAAGTTCCAGAAGCTCCGGATCATCTACCTGATCTACTTTGTTCATGTATACAACCAGAGCCGGTACGCCGACCTGACGAGCCAGCAGAATGTGCTCGCGTGTCTGCGGCATCGGGCCGTCGGCTGCCGATACGACCAGAATGGCGCCGTCCATCTGTGCCGCACCCGTGATCATGTTCTTTACATAGTCCGCGTGTCCCGGGCAGTCTACGTGCGCATAGTGGCGGTTCGGCGTTTCATATTCTACGTGCGACGTCGAAATCGTAATGCCGCGGGCTTTCTCTTCCGGTGCCTTGTCAATCTGATCATATGCGGTAAAGCTTGCACCGCCCTCTTCCGCCAAAACCTTCGTTATCGCTGCCGTCAACGTCGTCTTGCCGTGGTCTACGTGTCCGATCGTTCCGATGTTGCAATGCGGCTTATTACGCTCAAATTTCTCTTTTGCCAT
>FR885503.1 GCA_000436375.1 Azospirillum sp. CAG:239
GTCCGGGGCTTGTTCGCCGCCTGTCGGCGGCTTACCGCCGGGACATCATTGGTTTTGCAGACAAAAATGACATTAAAGGTCATTTTTGCTTAGCAACTCTCTCCGCCAATACCGGATTTACTCAGGTAAAGTAAAATCTTTTGACCCAGTAAAAGTTTTTTTCATATAAAAGGCGGTGCAGAAATGCGCTGCCTCTTCTTTGTTTAAAAGTTCAGGTTTTTATGTAAAAATAATTTGTTTCGTTTTACTTTTGTTAAATATGTGGCAAAATCTTGTATTATTTAATGTTAAACGGAAAATATCAATTGGACAGGATTGCGGAATTTTTTGAATTTATATATGACCGACAGGAAATCTGGCATCGGCGGAACGTTTTGAATCTGCCTGCGCCGTGGAGTACGGACGAGATACTCCGAAATTATCGTTTCTGTAACGTTTATCGTGAGTTGGACGGCGGTACGCTGGCACTGACGAAATATCTGACGGATGAGAGCATAAGTGTCGGAAAAAAGCTGTTTAACATTGTCGCATACCGCTTTTTTAACCGTCGCGATACGATTGAAAACCTGTTCGGCGGTTTGCTGGATCCTGAGAATTTTGACTTTGAGGCTTTTGAAGCGCGTTTTGATGCCAAAAGAAATCAGGAGAGCTTGTTTTCAAACGCCTATCTGATTTCATCGCATCCATATAATGCGGCTTATCGGCCGAAAGACAAGCATGTGCAGGTTTTGCTCATGTTGGCGGATATGGCCGGGAAAATAAAAGACTTTTGCCGGGAATTGGCGGAAACGCCGGCCGCAGGAGGGTTGTCAGTTGTGGAAAAGCATGTTGCGCTGGCCGGTCCTTTTCTTGCCGGACAGATTTTGCTTGATGCGACTTATGCAGGGAATATTGTCGATTATACGGCGAATGATTTTCTGATTGTGGGGCCGGGCGCTCACTGGGGATTGAACATTATTTTCGGCAAAAGGCTGAGCAAAAGGGAAGCGGAGGAAAAGTGCCGATATCTTTATTCAATACAGGCCAGGGAAACGGAGCGGCTGAAGCTGCGCACGGGCAAAGACTGGCATGCGGTGCGCTGGCGTAATCCCGCTTATTGCGGCGGCGACTATCTGGCTTTGCATGATATTCAAAACAGTTTGTGCGAGTTTCGCAAATACAAGCGTCTGAAAGACGGAGAAAAGGCGAAAAAGCGTTATTATGCTGCTGCGGGTTAAAAAAAAGAGCGCTCCATTCGGAGGGCTCTTTTTTTAAGATTTAGGTTTTTACTTCAGCTTGGTCAGCAGTTCGGTCAGCGACGCGGCGTCCGCGGAGGACGTGTCAGCAACCAGTATCGAAGAAGCGCCGTAGGCTCCTGCAAAAGAGGGATCGACACGGGGATTGTCTCCGATATGCAAAACTTCTTCGGCCGGGTTTTTAATCGTTAACCCTTCGACAGCGCGTTCAAACATTTCCGGCTGCGGTTTGTTGTCAAGGCTGTCCATGCGACTGCCGATGACGATGTCTACCAGACCTTTAAGTTTGAATGTTTTAACTTCCAGTTCCAAAATGGACTGGGTTTTGTTGCCGCAGATGACAATGCGCGGGAAGGCCGGGTGGTTTGCAAACCAGTTGAGCAGGTCAAGTGCTCCGTCCTTGAGGCGCAGAAGTTCCGGTTTGGTTTTGCGGATGTCTTCCAGGCCGCGGTAGAAAAAGTCTTTGGCGACGGAACCGATGGCCTTGCTTCCCCAGATGCCGGCGTCATTGAAAATTTCAACAGGAGGTCTGCCGTTTTGTCTCATCGTGTCTTCCGGAGACCATTCGGGATGAATTTGCAGCGCCTGCATGGTTTTCAGATAGGCCTGATGAATCATGGCAGCCGAAGAAACCAGTGTTCCGTCCCAGTTGATGACAACGCATTGCAGCATCATTTTTTTTACGTTTTCTAAGTTTTTCATAAAAAAATTTTTTTTAATTAAACAATAGAATTATCTGCTGAAGCGATATTGGGGTATAATAAGAAGCGTCAACAGAATAATTCAGAAAATTGACAAAAATTTTAGCATAACGGCCAAAGTAAGTCAACACAAAACGGTTTGGCCGAAAATAAAAAAGGTTCCGGGAACGGAACCTTTGAAAAGCGGGATTCTCAGAACTTGCGGGCAGGGACGCCTTCGGCCCAGTTCTTTTCTATCTGCTCCAGTGAGCGTCCTTTGGTTTCGGGCAGATACCGGTAGGTAAAAAACAGGCAGAAGATGCCGATAATGCCGTACATCCAGAAAGTTCGCGCTTCGCCGACGGAATTTATCAGCGGCAGAAATGTAAGAACGACAACGAAGTTGAACGCCATGTTGGCAACGGTGCAGATGCTCATGGCAAGGCCGCGGATTTTCAGCGGCAGAATCTCGGAAACGACAATCCAGCCAATGGGGCCGAGCGAAAAGGCGAAAGAGGCGATATATACAACCACGCTGCCGACGGCCATCCATTTGAGATTGTCGCCAAGCGCGTCGGCAAACCAGAAAGAAGCCCCCAGCGCGAACAGGCTGACGGTAACGCCGCTCAAGCCGGCGTAGAGCAGGGGCTTTCGGCCGATACGGTCGGCAAAGACGATAGCGACAAAAGTCATGAAGAAGTTGACGAAACCGATACCGATGGTGGCATAGATCGCGCCGATGGCCGACGAGAAGCCCGCGACTTTGAAAATGGTTGTCGTGTAGTAGATAATCGTGTTGATGCCGGTGCATATCTGCATGAACATCATGCCGACGCCAACGAAAACGGGCATCAGCATCCAACGCTGAAAACCGGAATGTCCGTCGTTTTTTTGCGCTCGTTTGATGGTTTGGCGGATTTCCTTAATCTGTTGTTCGGGGTTACAGTCCGGATCAATGTCCAGAAAGATTCTGCGGGCTTCGTCTTCGCGCTTTTTGCTGATGAGCCATCGGGGCGTGTCGCCCAGGAAGCTGATGCCAATCAGCATGACCAAAGCAGGGAACAGGCCGGAGAGCAGCATCCAGCGCCAGTTGTATTCGCTCAGCGCAAAGACGCGGTTGATGAGGTATGAGAATAAGATGCCGGCGGTAATGGCCAGCTGATAGAGCGAAACCAGCATGCCGCGGACTTTCTGCGGCGAAATTTCGGAGAGATACAGCGGAATGACGAAGTTGACCATGCCGACGGCCAGCCCGAGAATGACGCGGCCGGCAATCAGCCAGCCTATGTCCGGCGCCGCGGCGCAGATGACTGAACCGACGGCGAAGATGAGCGCCGTAGCAATGATGACTTTTTTGCGTCCGTAGATGTCGGACAGAAAACCGTTGCCGGCAGCGCCGATAACGGCACCGACAATGGCCGAACTGACGACCCAGCCTTTGGTAAAGTCGGACATGTTCCATGTGTCGTTGATGAAAAGCAGCGCACCGGAGATGACGCCCATGTCAAAGCCGGCGAGCAGGCCGCCCAGCGAGGCGACGGCGGCAATGACGTAAAGCCAGAAATGGCGGCGGAATCGGGAGCGGGAAACGGCGGAAGTGTTCATGGCGGCCTCCTATGTCAGATTTCCAAAACAATATATTCATTATAACCGTCTTATTCAAATTATCTACAGAAAATTGCGCGGCATTAACTGTTTTTAAAAGGCTGAACGGTAAAATAAATGGCGAAATCAGTTATTGGGCGGGATAAAAATATGAGAGCAAAACTGGGCATGTTACTGTTGGCGTCGGCGCTTTGTCTGCCGCAGCCGTTGTCTGCGGCGGAAAAAAGGGAAACGCCGGAAGTCTATACCCGGTGGCTGGAAGAACTTAAAGACGAGATGATTGACCGCGGCATATCGAAAAAGACGATCAAGAAGGTTTACGGCGAAAACGACTATTATCACCCGGATCCGGAAGTGGTAAAGATAGACCGCAGGCAGATTGAGTTTTTGCTGACGTCGACCGAATATCTCAACCGGGTGGTCAATGCCAAAAAAACGGCGGCGGCGCAGGCGAAGTACCGTGAGCTTTATCCGCTGTTTAAGGATATGGAAAAAAAGTACGGCGTGCAGATTAATTATCTGATTGCTTTCTGGGGAATGGAAACCAATTTCGGACAGCATTTCGGCAATTATCAGGTAATTGACGCGCTGACGACGCTGAGTTATGACA
Organism: Azospirillum sp. CAG:239; assembly: GCA_000436375.1. Lineage (GTDB taxonomy): Bacteria > Pseudomonadota > Alphaproteobacteria > RF32 > CAG-239 > Scatacola_A > Scatacola_A faecigallinarum. The sequence continues at coordinate 4,131 of FR885503.1, forward strand.
AACGGCGGCCGAAGTTTTTTAAGGAAGAACTGTATCAGGCGCTGAAAATCGTCGACGTCTGGAAAATAGACCATACCAAAATGGAGGGTTCCTGGGCCGGCGCCATGGGGCATTTTCAGTTTATGCCGTCGACTTTCAACGCCTATGCGGTTGACTACAACGGCGACGGCCGAATAGACATCTGGCATTCGTTTGAAGACGCGATTGCCTCGGCGGCCAACTATCTGTTTTCCATCGGCTGGAAAGCAGGGGAGGACTGGGGGCTGGAAGTCAGCCTGCCGTGGAATTTCGATTATGCGCTGAGCGGACGCGATATGCGTCTGGAGGTTGAAAAATGGCGCAAAATGGGCGTAAAAACCGCGGACAACAAAAAAATAAGCCTGCCGGCGAAGGAGAAAGTTTCGATAATTGTTCCCGAGGGGCGTAAGGGTAAGGCTTATCTGGTGCGGGAGAACTTCCGCAAAATAATGAACTGGAACCGTTCGGAAAATTATGCGTTGGCTGTCGGAATGCTGGCCGATTATGTCAGAACCGGAAAAAAGTGGAAGCCGGTTGAACAGAATCCGGCCGTGCGGGTTAAAACGGACGATGTCTTGAAAATCCAGTCCTTTGTCAACAAACTGGGGTGGTTTAAGCTTGACGAAGACGGGCAGCTCGGTTCAAAAACCCGCAGCGCCATAAAAAAAGTGCAGGCGGAGGCCAAAATGCCGCAGGACGGTTATCCGGACTATCAGCTGTTGCAGAAAATTAACCGCTATAATCCGAATATCGGTTTTGCGGTGCCGGTTCCGGAAAGAAAATTACACAAGTGAAATATCGTGCTTTACGGAATGAAAAAAAAAAGGTAAATTAAGCGAAGCGATTTTTGAATTTAGGGAAATTTATGAGACTTAAGAATACTATACCGGTTTTGGGAATGCTGGCACTGCTCGCGGGCTGCGCCACCACCGTCGAACCCGACGGCTATTCTCAGGCAACGGCTATCAGCGGTACCGGCGGCGTTTATAAGGTGGGAAAACCTTATAAGATTATGGGCAAGACCTATTATCCGAAGGAGGACTACAACTATTCGGAAGTCGGTGTCGCTTCGTGGTACGGTTCCGATTTTCACAATAAGAAAACCGCCAACGGCGAAAAGTATGACATGCATACGCTGACGGCCGCTCATCGGACGCTGCCGTTGCCGTCGATTGTCAAAGTAACCAATCTGGAAAACGGGCGCTCGCTGGTGTTGCGTGTGAATGACCGCGGTCCTTACGCAAAAAACCGGATTATTGACATTTCCAAGAGAGGCGCCCAGCTGCTCGGCTTTCAGACCAAGGGAACGGCCAAAGTCCGGGTCGAATTGATGGAGAAGGAAAGCAAGGAGCTGAAAGCGGCTCTGACTGGACAGAAAATCGAGCCGGTCATGGCTTCGGCGAAAAAAACGACCCCGATTAAAAAAATGGAGTATGCGGCGGTTGAGCCGCTGCGGCTGGATAATCCGTACAATGCGGCCGGCGGCGTAACTGCCGAAAAAAGCTATTTTGTTCAGGCGGGTTCTTTTGCCAAACATGACGCTGCAAAAGACCTGAGTTCCAAACTGAGCCGGTTCGGAAAGTCGAAAGTGGCGCAGGCCGACGTTGACGGCAGCCGCTATTACCGCGTGCGCATCGGCCCGTTCAGTTTTCCCGAGGAGGCGGAAGTAACGCTGGCCAAGGTTAAGAATTACGGAATTTATAATGCAAAAATTGTTCAAGATTAGTTTGTAGAGGAAAAAATGATGTTTGGCAGAAAAAAATTGTATTCGTCAGTTCTGACGGCCGGGCTGGTTCTGGCCGGAATCGGCAGCGCAGCCGCGATTGAAACGCAGGCGCGCAATGCGATTTTGATGGATTATGACACCGGACAGTATCTGTATGTGAAAGACCATGAAAAGATGGTGCCGCCGGCATCGATGAGCAAGTTGATGACCGTGAATATGATTTTTGAAAAACTGAAAGACGGTTCGCTGTCGCTGGACGATACGTTTACGGTCAGCGAAAGGGCCTGGAAGCTCGGCGGCGCAGCCAGCGGCGGTTCAACGATGTTTTTGAAAATAGGCGAAAAGGTTCGGGTCGAGGACATTCTGAAAGGCATTTTGATTCAATCCGGCAATGACGCCTGTATTGTCGCTGCCGAAAATCTGGCCGGTTCGGAAGACGATTTTGCCGAGATGATGAACAAGAGAGCCAGAGAACTCGGTCTGAACAACAGTTCTTTTGCCAATTCGACCGGTCTGCCGCATCCGGATCAGAAAATGTCGGTGGAAGACCTGGCCAAGCTGGCTCGCCACATAATTAAGGAATTTCCTGAATTTTATCACATCTTTTCGGAAAAGTACTATACCCACAACAATATTACGCAGGGCAACCGCAACCCGCTGCTGTATTCGATGCCCAATGCCGACGGTCTGAAAACCGGACATACGGAAGAAGCCGGTTTCTGTCTGACCGCTTCGGCCAAAAAAGGCGAAAGGCGGCTGATTGAGGTTATGACCGGAATGAACTCCAACAAAGAACGCTCGGAAGAGGCCGAGCGTCTGATGGAATGGGGTTTTCGCGAGTTTAACAACTATAATCTGCTGAACAAGGGACAGGAAATTGCCGAGATCCCGGTCGTTTTCGGAAATGAAAAGGAAGTCAGGCTGGTGGTTCCGGAAACGGTCAAACGGACTTTGAAAAAAAGCCAGGCGTCGAAGATAAAGATGACGGCGGTTTATGACAAGCCGGTCAAGGCACCGGTCGCAGCCGGCGACAAGCTCGGCGAAGTCAGAATTGAGCTGGACGGTCAGGAAATGGAAAATGTTCCTCTGGTTGCCGACAGAAACATTGAAAAGCTCGGTTTCTTCGGTCGTATCGGGCAGAATCTGAAATATCTGCTGTTCGGGGCCGAGTAAATGCAGCAAAAAGGCCGGTTTATTACGTTTGAAGGCGGAGAGGGGACGGGAAAATCCACCCAACTCCGCCTTTTGGCCGAATATCTGGAGCGTGTCGGCGTCACGAATGTGACGAGCAAGGAGCCGGGCGGCACCGAAATTGGACAGGAACTGCGGCGACTTCTGGTTACCGGCGACAAAGACAAGTTTGACGCTGTGACCGAATGTCTGCTTTATTATGCGGACAGACGGATTCACCTGACGTCAAAAGTTTGGCCGGCCCTCGAAAAAGGCAATTGGGTTTTGAGCGACAGGTTTGCGGATTCGACCGTGGCCTATCAGTATTACGGTTACGACAAAAAAGTGCCGTATGAAACCTTGGAATCCCTTTATAAAATTGCTGTCGGCGGATTTAAGCCCGATTTGACGCTTATTTTTGATCTGGATCCGAAAATCGGTCTGGCGCGGTCGTTCAAGAAGGCCGAGGGCATGGTTGTTAAGGAAACTAGGCACGAGAGCCGGGGGCTGGCGTTTCATGAGCGAATGCGCCGCGGTTTTCTGGAAATAGCCGCAAAAGAATCGGAGCGTTGTATTGTCGTTGACGCCGACAAGAGTATTGAGGCGTTGCACCGGGAAGTAGTTAAAATCGTTACGGAAAGGTTTGGTTTGGGCTGATGGAAGCAGAAGAACGGCAAAACAGCGCGATTGAGCCGCGGACAAACACCTATCTGCTCGGTCATGCCGAGGAAGAGCAGATTTTCTTGAATGCGTGGAAAAACAGAACATTGCATAATTCCTGGCTGCTTTGCGGCATAGAGGGTATTGGCAAGGCGACGCTGGCGTTCAGGTTTGCGCGTTTTCTGCTGGCGGCAGACGAGCGGCAGCGTGACAAATACGGTTCGCTTGACGTAAGCGTCGATTCTCAGACTTATAAGCTGGTGGCAAATGCGTCGCATCCGGATTTGAAGGTAATTGAGCGCGATTTTACCGAAACCGACAAAAAAAAGGTGTTGAAGGCGATTAAGGAAGGTGAAAGGCTCTCTGACGAAGAGCTGAAAAGTCTGAAGAAATCGGCAATTATCAAAGTTGACGACGTGCGGACGATTAATGAGTTTTTGGCCAAGAAATCGTCTAACGACGGCTGGCGCGTGGTTATTGTCGACAGTATTGACGATTTGAACAATGCCGGCGCAAATGCTATTTTAAAGATTCTGGAGGAACCGCCGGCAAAAACGGTCATTATGCTTATCAGCCACAATCCAAACCGGTTGCTGCCGACCATTCGTTCGCGTTGTGCCAAAATGAACCTGAAACCGTTGGCGGAAAACGAGGTGGCCAGTTTGCTGCGCCGTTACCGGCCGGAACTTTCGGAGAAAGCCGTCAAAGGGCTGGCAGAACTGAGTTCCGGCAGCATCGGCAAGGCTATTCGCTATGCCGACAATGCGGCGCTGGCCAGTTATGATGATTTGTGCAAGATTATTTATGCCAAAAACAAGTACAAGCTTGCCGATTTGCTGGCATTCTGCGATGCGGCGGTTGCCGACGAGGACAGCTATAATCTGGTACAGGAACTGGTGCTGAAATTTGTGGCCGAGAACGTGAAGGGCTGTGAGAACGTTGAGGAACTGGCCGAAATGTGGGAAAAGGCGGTCAGAATCTTTGACGAGACGGCAAGACTCAATCTGGACAAGAAACAGGCACTTATCAACATTATCAGTGGAATTTGCAAGGTAATATAAAACGGAAGGTAATATGTTAGTAGACAGTCATTGTCATTTGGATTTTAACGATTTTGAAGAAGATTTTGAGGATATGCTGGCCCGGGCGCGCGAGAACGGCGTGACTGCCATGCTGAATGCGGGAAACAATATTGACGAACTGGATAAGCAGCTGGAAATTTCCGAAAAATATCCGTTCATTTATACGGCGGTCGGTGTACATCCGCATAATGCGGCGGAATATCCGGATATCAGAGCGGAGGACTTTATTGCCAAAGCTGCGCATAAGAAAGTCGTTGCCATCGGCGAATGCGGTTTGGATTATTACTACGATTACAGCCCGAAAGACGTACAAGTTAAAGTTTTTGCTGAACAAATCAGAGCTGCAAGAGAAACCGGCCTGCCGTTGATTATTCATACGCGAGATGCAGACGACGATACGATTGCGATTTTGGACGAAGAATATAAAAAGGGGGCGTTCAGCGGCGAAATTCACTGCTTTTCGTCTTCGAAAAAACTGGCCGATTTTGCCTTGTCCATAGGATTTTACATTTCAGCTTCGGGAATCATTACTTTCAACAAATCCGGCGAACTGCGCGATATTTTTGCCGAAGTGCCGCTTGACCGACTGCTGGTGGAAACCGACGCGCCGTTTCTTGCGCCGGTGCCGATGCGCGGCCGACGCAACGAATCTTCTTTTGTGGTGCATACGGCCGAAAAGCTGGCACAGATTAAGGATGTTCCGCTGGAAAAACTGGCGCAGATTACTTCCGACAACTTTTACCGGTTGTTTCGCAAGGCCAGCGACAAAGGGAGGTATGCGTACTGATGGAAAACAGGCTGATTATTCTTGGTTCCGGTGCCGCTCCCGGCGTTCCTTCCCTAGGTACGGGTTTTGGGCGCTGTAATCCTGAAAATCCGAAAAATGTGCGTACCCGGGCTTCGACTTATCTGGAATACAAGGGTGTCAGGCTGCTGATTGACACCGGGCCGGATATGCGGGCGCAGCTGATTGCCCAGAATATCCGCAATGTGGACGGGGTTTTGTATTCGCATGCGCATGCCGATCATCTGCACGGCATTGACGATCTGCGCGAAATTAACCGGATTAACCGCCAGAGTCTGGACGTTTATGCCGGAAAATACACGATGAAGAAGATTGAGCATCGTTTCGATTATCTGATTGCCTCCAAGAAGGTTACCAACAACGTTATCCGCCGTCCGAGCCTGGTAATGAACGTGGTCAAGGCCAACAAGCCTTTTTTTGTTAAAGGCGTGAAGATTGTGCCGATTAAGCTTCTGAACCACTGCACCGAATGCTACGGTTATGTCATTGACGACGGCGAATATGTGCATATTGCCGATTTTAAGGTTTTGGCGGCCAGCGCCTTTAAGATGATTAAGAAACGGCCGAAGCTGATGGTGCTGCCGCTGACGACGCCGGAAGGAGCGGTTCAGCATGCCGGTTTGGACGAGGTTATGAGCGTGATTGAAAGGATTAAGCCGGAGAGGGCGATTATCAATCATATGGCCAACGAGTGCGATTATGACCGGATCGGCGAGCTGACGCCGCCGTTTGTGCGTCCGGCTTACGACAACATGGTTATTGAATTTTAAATGTGTAGAGAGGGGATAAGAAATGTTATGTGTGTACCATATTGCCGATCATGACGGAAAAGGTTCCGCCGCCGTTGTGCGCAGCGTTTATCCGGAAACCGAGTTTCTGGGAATTAACCATGATATGAAAATTCCGTATGAAGAGATTGAAAAACACGACAAAATCGTTATCTGCGATTATGCCCTGCCGGTTGATTACATGTTTGAGCTGAACAAGACCCGCGACGTGACGTGGATTGATCATCACGCTTCGGTAATTGAGGAATACGAGCAGAAAATGCAGACCGGCGAATATGAGGCTATCAAGGGTATCCGCCGGTCCGGAACGGCGGCGATGGTTCTGTGCTGGGAATATTACTATCCGGATCGTCCGGTGCCGGAAGGCGTAAAACTGCTGGGGCTGAACGACGTCTTTGACCTGCGTGACCCGCGGGTGCGTCCGTTTGAGTTTGCTTTTCAGTCTTTGGGCACCAACAAGCCCGACGACGAAATCTGGGTAAAGCTTTTTAACAATGAACTGGATATTGCCGCCATCGTCGAAAAGGGCGAGGCGATTTTGTCTTGGATTAAAATGCGCAACTTCCGTCTGGTGCGCAGCATTGCCTTTGAGAGCGAAATTAACGGGCTGAAATGCATTTGCGCCAATATGCCGCAGGGATATTCGGACTTTTTCGATTCCGTTGAAAACGTTATGGATTATGACGTGCGGATTAACTTCTTTATGAACGGACACAACAAATGGAACCTGTCTTTTTATACCTATAAGGACGGGATAGACGTTTCCAAGCTGGCGGCAAGCATGGGCGGCGGCGGTCATGTGAAGGCGGCCGGAGCTTCGAATCTGGCGGAATTGCCTGAATTTCTGCGCAAGGGAAAAAATGCGGAATAAACACTGGTCAAAGGTGCAGAATTTGGCCGAGACGGTCAAAAATCCGAATATTGTGATAAAGGGTCGGCACAGTTATTACAGCGATGCCGGGAGCGGTTCGTTTGAAGATTATTGCGTCCGTTATCTGTATGGCGACGAATACAGTCTTGCGCACTGGGAACCGCAATGGAAAACTGATAAACTTTATATCGGCGACTATGTCTGCATTATTGACGCACTGGAAAAAGCGGTAATGCTTGAAGTCTGACAATCTGCTCCCTATATTATTCCTGACTGGAATTTTAAGGAGGATTGACATGCATTTTGATTACCATATCCCGACCAAGATTATTTTCGGCCGCGGCAGACTTAAAGAACTGGCAACGGAAGAACTTCCCGGAAGCAAGGCGTTGATTGTCATTACCAACGGCCAATCGATGAAAAGGCTGGGGTATCTTAATCAGGTAACGCAGTATCTGAAGGAAAACGGCGTGGACGCAGTGCTGTTTGACAAGGTTCTGCCAAATCCGACCTTGGCACATGTGTCGGAAGCCGCGGAACTGGCAAGGCGCGAAAGCTGTGATATGGTTGTCGGCCTTGGCGGCGGCAGTGCCATCGATTCAGCCAAAGCGATTGCGTTGGCGGCGGCCAATCCCGGCAATTATTGGGAATATGTCAAGGGCAGGGAAGTTGAGAACGACGCGCTGCCGATTGTCGCCATTCCGACGACGGCAGGGACCGGAACGGAATCTGACCCGTGGACGGTAATAACCAATCCGGAAACCAATGAAAAGATCGGTTTCGGCATCAAGCAGCTGTTTCCGACCCTGTCGATTGTCGACCCGGAGCTGATGGTTTCGGTGCCGGCCAACCTGACGGCATATCAGGGAATGGACGCTTTCTTCCATTCGGCGGAAGGGTATCTGGCTAAAGTAGCGCAGCCGGTAAGCGACTTGTTTGCGCTCAATTCCATCAGGCGGATTGCCAAGTTTCTGCCGGAAGCGGTCAAGGACGGCAACAATCTGCAGGCTCGCGAGGAGATGGCTTGGGCAAGTACGCAGGCCGGCATGGTGGAGAGCACTTCCTGCTGCATTTCCGAGCATTCGATGGAGCATGCCCTGTCGGCCTTTTATCCGGGGCTGCCGCACGGCGCCGGTCTGGTTGCGCTTTCGGTACCGTATTTTACGCATCTTCTGAAAAAAGACGAGAAGAAAGTGGCGCCGCGTTATATGGACATGGCCCGGGCGATGGGCGAGGAAAACGTCAATTCGCCATCGGCTTTTATTACGGCTTTGAAAAAGCTGATTAAAAACGTGGGACTCGAAGGGTTGAAACTCTCGGATTGGGGGCTGCGGAAAGATGATGCCGAAAAACTGGCCGAAAATTCGTTTGCGGCAATGGGCGCGCTGTATCTGCTGGATCCGGTCGAACTAACCCGCGAAGATGCCTGCGCAATTATCAGCGAAGCCATCCAATAGCCGTAAATTTGTTTTTCATGGGCTGTTTCCGGGTGGAAACAGCCTTTTTTTGCTTGAGAATTTGCACAGTTGTAGTAAAATCGGCCCGTTAAACAATAAAAAACAAAACAACGGAGAAAAAACCTCATGTCTAAAATTTTGATTACTTCCGCATTGCCTTATGTAAACGGCGTGCCCCATCTGGGGCATATGGTCGGCTGTCTGCTTCCTTCCGACGTTTATGCAAGGTTTATGCGAATGTCGGGACACGAGGTTTTGTATATCGGCGGCACCGACGAGCACGGCACGCCTTCGGAAGTAGGGGCGGCCAAAGAGGGTATGAGCGTTGAGGCTTACTGTGACAAATATCATGCCCGGCACAAAAAGACTTATGACGATTTCGAATTGTCGTTCGACTGTTTCGGCCGTTCCAGCAGCGAGCAGAACAGAGAACTCGTTTATCATATATTTGACCGGCTGGATAAAAACGGCTTTATTGAAGAACGGGTCATCAAACAACTTTATTCGATTGATGACGAGCGTTTTCTGCCGGACCGTTATGTGACGGGAACCTGTCCGCACTGCGGTTATGAAAAGGCCCGCGGCGACCAGTGTGAAAACTGTACCAAGGTTCTGGAACCGACGGATCTGATTAATCCGCGCAGCACGATCTCGGGCAGCACCAATCTGGAAGTTCGCGAAACCAGGCATTTGTTTTTGAAGTTGCCGCTGATAGAGGAAAAACTGGCAGCCTGGGTCAAGTCAAAGGAGCCTTTTTGGCCGGACATGGCTTATTCGATTGCGCAGAAATGGCTGAAAGAAGGTTTGCAGGAGCGTTGCATTACCCGCGATTTGAAATGGGGTTTTCCGGTTAACCGCCCCGGATTTGAAAACAAGGTTTTTTACGTCTGGTTTGACGCGCCCATCGGTTATATCGGCATAACCAAGCAATGGGCTGACGAAAAACCGGAGGAGCGCAGCTGGAAAGACTGGTGGCTGGATGCCGGGGACGTGCGCTATGTTGAGTTTATGGGCAAGGACAACGTGCCTTTCCATTCGATTTCTTTTCCCGCGACGCTGCTCGGCACCGGTGAAAACTGGACAATGGTCGATTATCTGAAAGGCATGAGTTATCTGACTTATGAAGGCGGCAAGTTTTCGAAGTCGGAAAACCGCGGTATCTTTGCCGAAGACGCCGTAGGGGAATTTCCGGCCGATTACTGGCGCTACTGGCTGATGGCCAACATTCCCGAAGGTTCTGATTCATCGTTTGACTTTGACTTGTTTGCCGGTGTGGTCAATAAGGATCTGAACGGCGTGCTGGGCAATTTTGTTTCGCGGGTGCTGAAAATGACCGCTTCCAAAATCGGCGAGAAAGTGCCTGCCGGCGGCGAAATGACGGAAGTTGAGCGCGATTTAGTCCGGGTTTTGCAGGAAAGAACTGATAATTATCTGAAATATATGGAAGACATGGAGTTTCGCAAGGCCATGAACGAGCTGCGCGCCATCTGGGTCGAAGGAAACAATTACATTTCGACGACGGAACCATGGACGGTTATTAAGGAAAATCCGGAACGTGCGGCGGCAATTCTGTGTGTGTGCATCAATCTGATCCGCATTTTTGCCGTCTTAAGCTACCCGGTTATGCCGGCCGTTGCGGAACAGATGCTGGCGCGTCTGAACCTCAAGCCGGCGGATATGCCCGCTCTGAAAGGGTTCTGCATCGAGAAGGAAATTGCGGCTTTACAGCCCGGACATGGGTTTACGGTCGGCGACGCTTTGTTTGAACGGATTTCGCCGGAGAGAATTCAGGAACTGAAAGCTAAATACGGAAGTGAGAAAAAATGAAACGCAGAAGCAACCGCGACTATTTCGGCCCGATGACCGGGTTTAAGGGATTTTTGCACAGGACGGCTATGTTTTTGCTGTATCCGCTGCGGAAACCGTTGATTTTCTTTCCGCTGCTGATTCTGCTTTATCTGATTCCGACTTTTATCGGAGCCAGACCGTCCGAAGTGCATGTTTGGTACTGGAACAAGATTAAAAGCGCGTATAACTCGGCAGCCGGTGTCGTGTCCGATAAGGTAAACCCCTGGTTTGCGGATAAGGAGGAGGCGGTTCCCGAACTTGGCGGCAAGGCGCTGCCCGAACGCGGCATTGATCAGTTGGTCGGGATGCGTCAAAAGGCTGTTCGCCGGCAAATGTTTGAAAAGGCGAAGTCGGCGCCGCAGGCCGTCGACATTTTGGAGAACGAGGAGGTTGTTCCCGTTTCGGAGATTAAGCGGGACGAACAGCCGCAGCCGGCAGCCGACGTCGTTCAGGAATATAATGACAAAATCAGCGAACTGAGCAGTCGGAATACGGCTTCGGCCGGTTCGGCCACAATTACGGTTTCGCAGAAGCTGCCGCTGGTTTATCTGAAAGATCCGGTTCCGGTCAGCGGCAAGGCCTTGGTTCAAAATGCCAATGAAATCATTGTCGACGGAACCTATATTTTTCTATACGGCATTTATGTCGATCCCAATCTGCCGAAAGGCATTGAAGCAAAAAAATATCTGGAGCAGTTTGTCAAAGACAAAGTCGTTCGCTGCGACATTGTCGCCTATACGTATCAGGACATTGCCACGGCTTTGTGTTATGTTGACGATGACAGTATCAACCAGCGGCTGGTGGACGAGGAATTTTCGCGCAACGTCGCTTTATAAAGGGCAAGGCAGATGTGGCAGCCGGTTTTAATGATTAACGGTTATCTGATAAGCGTGCTGGGACTGGCCATGCTTATTCCGGCGGCGGTCGACATGTTGGAAACCGGCAGAAACTGGTCGTTGTTCGTCACATCTTCAATTGTTTCGCTGTTTATCGGCCTGTCTTTGTTTTTGGGCAATCGCACCAAGATAGAAAAGATTACGTTGCAGCAGGGATATCTGCTGACGGCGGTCAGTTGGGTTTCGCTGACGCTGCTGGCGACGCTGCCTTTTATTTTGTCCGATGTCACGCCCGGTTTTGCAGATGCCTTGTTTGAGGCAATGTCCGGTTTGAGTACGACCGGCGCGACGGTTATTACCGATTTGGAAGTCCTTCCGGATTCGATTTTGCTGTGGCGGTCGATGCTTAACGGTCTGGGCGGTGTCGGCATCGTTATTTTCGCCGTGGCACTGCTGCCTTTTCTGGGAATCGGCGGCATGCAGATTTTCCAGCGCGAAAATTCGGATTTGAACGACAAGTTTATGCCGAAATTCAATTATATTGCCAAGCGCATTATGGCGGTTTATTTCATTTTGGTTGCCCTGTGTGCAGGGTGTCTTTATTTTGCAGGCATGACGCCTTTGGAATCGGTCAATTATGCCATGGCGGCGATTGCTACGGGTGGCTTTTCGACCAAGAACGCTTCGGTTGGTTTTTATGACAGCGTCAGTATAGAGATGATTCTGTCGCTGTTCATGTATCTGGGCGCTTTGCCAATGACGTTTTACATCGTGCTGATGCAGCGGCGCGATCTGCATTCTTTCCGGACGGCACAGGTGGCCGTATTTACGAAAGTTCTGGCTTTTTATATATTGCTGACTGCCGTATGGCTGGCATATGAGGGCATTTATGACAGTTTTTGGCAGTCGCTGCGTTATGCGACGTTTAATATTGTTTCGATTACGACGTCTACGGGTTTTGTATCGACGGACTATATGAAATGGGGACCGCCGGTCGGTACGATTTTTATCATTTTTGCGTTAACCGGCGGTTGTACGGGGTCGACTTCCGGTTCGGTCAAAATTTTTCGCTGGCAGGTGGTTTGGGCTTATTTGAAGCAGTCGATGATTGTGGCGACAGAGCCGAACCGGGTGGTGCCGATTAAAATCGGAAACCTGACAACCAGTAATTCGATTATTTCGTCGGTGTTTGTGTTCATCAGCGCCTTTATGGCGACGTTGGTTGTGCTTACGGTGCTGGTGGCCTGGACCGGATTGGATTTTTCGACGGCTTTCAGCGCCGTGGTTGCCTGCATTACCAATTCGGGGCCGGGTATCGGTCCGGTTGTCGGGCCTGCCGGAACGTTTGCGCCGTTGTCCGACTTTGCCAAATATATGCTTTCTCTGGCAATGCTGCTCGGTCGACTGGAGGTTTTAACGGTCATTGTTATTTTTACGAAGAGTTTTTGGCGCAATTAAAAGATTTTTTTAATTTTAATTTTCATTCGGCGTTGTTTTTGCAGAATTGTTGCTTATATCGTCTCAAAAGACATTTTTGAGGAGAATGGGCATGGATGATTTGGAAAATCTGGAAAAGCTGGCGAAGCTGAAGGACAAGGGAATTATTAACGATGAAGAGTTTCTGTTGATGAAGAGAAACATCGTCAGCAGGAACATGAATGTTTATCCAGAGAGCAAGAGCGGCATTGCCTACGCCTTGCTGGCATGGTTTCTGGGAATCTTCGGCGCTCATAACTTTTATGCCGGCTATACCAGACGTGCAATTGCGCAGCTGCTGCTGACGGTTTTTTCCTGGCTGCTTTTCTTTATTCCGCTGATTGTTGTGCAGATATGGGCTTTGGCCGACATGTGTCTGATTAACAAAGACGCACAGGGGCGTCCTTTCCACGGCGACAAAACACTGATTCTGATTATCAGAATTACGGCGGTCGCTTTTTATGTCATTTGTTATCTGCTGGCATTTATGGGAATCGTCGGACTGGCGGTTTACGGCTCAAAGGGCATGATGTTTTCTTCGTCGCTGCCGCCGGCCGTGCCGCATGGAACAATCATTTATCACTAGGTTTTACTGTACCGGTTATTATTGTGAAGCCAAATTCAAAAAAGCTCCCCTTGGGGGAGCTTTTTCATTTGGAGCAGTCCGGTTAAAAGGAGTTAATCTTCGCCGACGGCTTCGGGTTCGTCGTCGCCAATCATCTCGGTTGTGAGATGGCCTGCATCGGCGCGGATTTTGTTTTCGATTTCCTCGGCGACGGCGGGGTTCTCTTTCAGGAACAGTTTGGCGTTTTCGCGTCCCTGACCGAGTTTTTCGCCTTTGTAGGAGAACCAGGCGCCGGCTTTTTCAACGATGCCTGCTTTGACGCCGAGGTCAATCAGTTCGCCGGTTTTGGAAATGCCTTCGCCGTACATGATGTCGAAATCGACGATTTTGAACGGCGGGGCAACTTTGTTTTTGACAATTTTGACGCGGGTCTGGCTGCCGATAACGTCTTCCTTGTCCTTAATGGAGCCGATGCGGCGGATGTCGATGCGAACCGAGGCGTAGAATTTCAGCGCATTGCCGCCGGTTGTGGTTTCGGGGTTGCCGAACATGACGCCGATTTTCATGCGAATCTGGTTGATGAAGATAATCAGTGTGTTTGAGCGGGATACGGTGGAAGTCAGTTTGCGCAGGGCCTGGCTCATCAGGCGGGCTTGCAGACCCATGTGAGAATCGCCCATTTCGCCTTCAAGTTCGGCTTTGGGAACCAGAGCGGCGACAGAGTCGACAACCAGAACATCGATAGCGCCGGAGCGAACCAGCGTATCGGCGATTTCCAGAGCCTGTTCGCCGGCATCCGGCTGCGAAATCAGCAGGTTGTCAATGTCAACGCCGATTTTCTTGGCATAGGACGGGTCAAGAGCGTGTTCCGCATCGATGAAAGCGCAGGTGCCGCCTTTTTTCTGAGACTGTGCAATAACGCTCAAAGCCAGAGTGGTTTTGCCGGAACTTTCCGGGCCGTAGATTTCGATAATACGGCCTTTGGGCAACCCGCCGATGCCCAGGGCGATGTCTATGCCCAGCGAACCGGTGGAAATGGCTTCAATATCAACGTTGGGGTTTTGACCGAGGCGCATAATCGAACCTTTGCCGAAGGCTCTTTCAATTTGGCTCAGTGCCGCGTCAAGGGCTTTATCTTTTTCCATATAGTTCTCTCTTTCTGTAACGGTTTTTTATTTCTGATTCCTACTATCTCTCTTATTTTTCGAAAAGACAATTTGAGCGTGATAGTTATCCCTTGAAAAATACAATGTACTACTTTTGTTCTTTTTGCAAGAACTTTTTTCAGGCTATGGCAAAATATTTTTCCGGCAGGCTTTTGCTGTAGACTATTTGCGCTTTTCGGGTTTGCCGGCGACAAGAATTTTCTTGAGGGCGCGGTCGTCAAGCTGGCGGTATTCTTCCAGAGCGGCGGTAACAACGGCGCCGAAAATGACTACTGACCAGGCCAGATACATCCAGATGAGAAAAACGGGCAGAGTTGCAAGGGCGCCGTAGAGGGTTTTGTAGGCGGCTGCCTTGACCATAAAATAGCCGAATCCCCGACGCAGGACGGAGAACAGAATGACGGCGACAAAGGAGCCGACAACGGCGCTGCTGATTTTGACCTTTTTGTTGGGAACCAAAACGTAGACAAGCACCAGAAGAAACATCGTAATCAGCGAGGGCAGGAGTTTGCTGAGCAGCAGCTGGGTGTTGGCCAGGTCTTCGGGCATGAACTTCTGCAATGTGAACAGGTAGCCGCGGAGCGAAAAAGCGGTGCCAAGGAGCAGGGGACCGAGGGTAATGACTGTCCAGTAAAGGGTAATTTTGGTCGTCAGGCGGCGCGGGCGCGTTACTTTGAAGATGAAGTTGAGGCTGTTTTCAATGGTGGAGAGCATCAGAATGGCGGTAATGGCTATGCCGACGACACCGATGGTGGTCAGCTGGGCGGCAGCGTCAATGAATTCGGCAAAATATTGGCTGACTTCCTGTTCAATGGTCGGAACGAAGTTGCGGAGCAGAAATTCCTTTACCTGTTCTTTGACACCGTCGAAAACCGGAAAAGCCGAAAAAATCGCCAGACCGATAGCGAAAAGCGGCACGACGGCGATGAGCGAAGTATAGCTCAGCGAAGCGGCTACCCTGAAGATGGTGTCGTTTTGGGCGCGGCGGCTCAGAAAAAACAGAAATTCGCGGGTGGTTTCGAAATGCTTTTTGAATTTTGATTTAAAGCCGGTTTTCCAATACATACTTATTACCTGAAAAAAATTGTTTACAAAGAAAGTTAAATTTAATAAAAAGTCTATCAGAAATTTGGTTCTAATATATTTAATTTTTTTTATAAAGCAAAGGAAAATATTATGACTGCGACTACACCGCTGATGGCCGGTAAAAAAGGTTTGATCATGGGTTTGGCCAACGACAAGTCCATTGCCTGGGGCATTGCACAGGCTTTGGATGCTCAGGGCGCCCAGATTGCTTTCTCTTATCAGAACGAAGCTTTGGAAAAAAGAGTTAAACCGCTTTCTGAAACCCTGCAGTTTGAGCCGACTCTGATTAAATGCGACGTTACCGATTCAGCAAGCGTCGAAGCATGTTTTAAGGAACTTGGCGAGAAATGGGGAAAAATTGACTTCGTCGTTCATGCGATTGCATTTTCCGACAAAAATGAGTTGAAGGGACGCACGATTGACACGACGCTGCCGAACTTCCTCAATACGATGCACATTTCCTGCTATTCTTTTCTGGAAACCTGCCGTTGCGCCGCGCCGGTTTTAAACGAGGGCGCCGGTATTGTTACCCTGACTTATCTGGGCGGCGAAAGAACCCTGCCGAACTACAATATTATGGGCGTTGCCAAGGCCGCGCTTGATGCCGCCGTCCGCTACGCCGCCGTTGACCTCGGCGTGCAGAATGTCCGCGTCAATGCAATTTCCGCCGGCCCGATTAAGACGCTGGCCGCTTCCGGTATCGGCGATTTCCGCAAAATCCTGCGTTGGAACGAATTGAATGCGCCGCTGAAACGCAACGTCACTCAGGACGAAGTCGGCCGTGCGGCTCTGGCTTTGCTGTCGGATTTGGGTATGGGAATTACCGGCGAAGTGCTGCATGTCGACGCCGGATATCATTCCATCGGTATGGTGGCTTTGGACAAAGCTCATGAATCGGCCGAGGTTCTGGCTGAATTTTAACTTGAGTTTTAAGCCGTAACATTTATATTAGAAGCCATTGACCGTTTGTGTTAATGGCTTTTTTTGTGAGAGAATGGAACATGGATAAGATTGAAACGCCGTTTCCGGCCACGGGAGCCGGCCGGAAGAGAACGCTGGCCGCGCGGCTGCTGATGAAGTCGGTGGTTTATTCTTTTGCGTTGTTCGGTCTGCTGTTTATTGTGCTGCTGGTGTTTGTTCTGGGCATGCTGCGGCAGGAAACGGGCGTTGTCGCGGATGTGCCGGACAAGGCGATTTTGTTTGTCGACTTCAACGAAAGCTACCCGGAAATGCGCAGCGACGACCTGTTTTCGGAATTCTCCGACGTACCGGCACTGTCTTTTTACGACTTGACCAAGGCCATTAATCTGGCAGCGCTTGATCCGAAAGTGAAGGCGCTTATCGGCAACGTTAGCCTTTCGGGACTGGGGTTGGCACAGATTGAAGATTTGCGTTCGTCAATCAGGGTTTTTCGCAGCGCGGGGAAAAAGGCTTATTTGTATTCGACGGGATTTGGAAGTTTTGGGCAAGGAACCAGAGAATATTATCTGGCCGCGGCGTTTGACGAAATCTGGATGCAGCCGAACACCGAGGTCGGAATTACCGGCGTCGGTATAGAGGTTCCTTTTATCCGCGGACTGCTGGACAAGTTGGGAATTGTGCCGGAATTTTATGCCCGGCATGAATATAAAAATGCTGCGGCTTCGCTGTTGAACAAAGGGTTTAGTCCGGAATACCGCAGCGAGACGGAAAAGCTCGGCGGCGGCATGTTTCGGCGAATAACCGCCGATATTGCCGCAGACCGCGGCCTTGACGAAGGTAACGTCAAAAAGGCGGTCGACGAGGCGCCAGTCGCCGCGGAAAAGGCTCTGGAGAAAAAGCTGATTGACAAAATAGCCTATAAGCCGGATCTGATTGAGCAGGTAATGGACGAAACCGGCGGCGAAATGATTAATCTGGTCGATTATGCGCTGAACATTAAGGAAGGCAGGAAAAACCGTCCGTCTGTTGCCCTGATGGTTATAGACGGCATGATTACCGAAGGCGAGAGCAGCGCAAATCCGTTTGAAGGCGAAGCGACCGCCGGTTCGGAGACGATTGTCGCCCAGCTTGACGAAATTGCCCGCGATAAAAGCGTTAAGGCTTTGGTGCTGCGGATTAATTCTCCGGGCGGAAGTTATACGGCCGCAAACGAAATCTGGTATGCCGTCAACCGGATGAAAAGCGAAAAAATGATTCCGGTTGTGGTGTCAATGGGCGATTATGCGGCTTCCGGCGGCTATTTTATTGCCCTGTCGGGCGATTATGTCATTGCCGAACCGCTGAGCATTACGGGTTCCATCGGCGTTTTGGGCGGCAAGATGGTTCTGAGCGAACTCTGGAAAAAGCTGGACGTCAACTGGGGCGAAGTAAAGTTCGGGCGCAATGCCGGAATTTTAAGCGTCAATCATCCGTTCAGCCCGGAAGAAAAGAAGGTGTTTAACCGTTCTCTGGACAATATTTATAAGGATTTTACCGAAAAAACGGCGACGGTTCGCGGCATTAACCCCAACGAAATGGAGCGGATTGCCCGCGGACGCGTCTGGCTGGGCGAAGACGCGCTGCGTAACGGTTTGGTTGACGCGCTCGGCGGCCTTAACGAAGCCGTGGCAAAAGCCAAAGAACTGGGCGGTATAAAACCGAAAACGCGTTTTAACATCGTATATTATCCGGAACGCAAGACCTTTCAGGAAAAACTGGCGCAAATGCTGGGCAGCGGTCCGAAAATTTCTGTTAATAAGGTTGTGAATGATTTTGGTTTTGGAACCAATGATATTAATATGCTGAACAGAATGAAATATGACACGGTGCTTCCGCCGTTCAGAATTGTTTATTAAGAGGAAAGAAAAATGGCTATAGATACTGAAACCGTAAAAAGGGTGGCCTTTTTGTCGCGTCTGAAAGTGGACGACGACAAAATTGTCGAAACGGAAAAGGAATTTAACAAAATTCTCGGCTGGATAGAACAGTTGAATGAGGTAGACACCGACAATGTCGAACCTTTGGTTTCGGTTAACCAAACCAATCTGGAATGCCGCGCCGACGCCGTCAATGACGGCGAAAAGGCCGAGGCGGTGCTGGCCAATGCGCCGATGCAGGAGTTTGGATATTTTGTCGTGCCGAAGGTTGTGGAGTAGAAAAATGACTGACTTAACGAAACTGACGATAACGGAAGCGTTGAAAGGCCTGAAAGAAAAGAAGTTCAGCGCCGTTGAGCTGACGAAAGAATATCTCAACAAAATGGAAAGCAGCCGCGAACTGAACGCTTATGTGCTGGAAACGCCGGAAAAAGCTTTGGAACAGGCCAAAGCCGCCGACGAAAAATACAAAAACGGCACCAATGGCGCTTTGGAGGGAATTCCGCTGGGCATTAAGGATTTGTTTTGCACCCGGGGCATTCGCACAACGGCCTGTTCGCATATTCTGGACGGTTTTGTGCCGCCGTATGAATCGACGGTTACGCAGAAACTTCTGGATGCCGGCGCGGTTTTTCTCGGCAAGCTGAATATGGACGAATTTGCCATGGGCGGCAGCAATGAAACCAGTTTTTACGGTCCGGCGGTCAATCCGTGGAGCAAGGACAAAAAGCTGGTGGCAGGCGGTTCTTCGGGCGGTTCGGCCGCTGCCGTGGCTGCAAATATCTGCGCGGCGGCAACCGGTACGGATACCGGCGGTTCCATCCGCCAGCCGTCAGCTTTCTGCGGCGTTACCGGCATTAAGCCGACTTACGGCCGCTGTTCGCGTTACGGTATTATCGCCTTTGCCTCGTCTTTGGACCAGGCCGGGCCGATTGCCAAAGACGTGCGTGACTGCGCCGTTATGCTGAAGAACATGGCCGGCCATGACGTCAGGGATTCGACGTCGGCCAAAGCGGAAGTTCCTGATTTTGAAAAGTTTATCGGAATGGACGTCAGGGGCATGAAAATCGGCATTCCGGCGGAATATCGGCCGGACGGTTTGAATGCCGAGATTGCGGCAGTTTGGGACAGAGGCATTGAGATGCTGAAGGCCCGGGGTGCCGATATCGTCGACATTTCGCTGCCGCATACCAAGTATGCTCTGGCAACTTATTATATCATTGCACCGGCGGAAGCGTCTTCCAATCTGGCACGTTATGACGGTTTGCGTTACGGTCTGCGCGTTCCCGGCGAGCATTTGGACAACATGTATATAAACAGCCGTACGGAGGGTTTCGGCAAGGAAGTCAAGCGCCGGATTATGATCGGTACCTACGTTTTGTCCGCCGGTTATTATGACGCCTATTATCTGAAGGCGCAGAAGGTTCGCCGTCTGATTCGCGACGATTTTGTGAAAGCCTTTGAGAAATGCGACGTTATTCTGACGCCGACGGCACCGTCTCCGGCGTTCCCCATCGGCGACAAGTCGATGCTTGAAAATCCGATTAACATGTATTTGAACGACGTCTTTACGGTTTCCGTCAGTTTGGCCGGCCTGCCGGCAATGAGTCTGCCGGCCGGATTGTCCGCAGAGGGGCTGCCGCTCGGCCTGCAGGTTATCGGCAAAGCCTTTGACGAAGGTTCTGTCTTCAAGACCGCTTCGGCGCTGGAAGAAGACATAAAGTTTGAGAGGAAGTAAAGATGGCTGAATATATTATCGAAACAAAAGACAACAGGTGGGAAGTTATCTGCGGTTTGGAAATTCACTGTCAGATTATTTCCAAGTCCAAAATGTTCAGCGGCGCTTCCACGGTTTTCGGCGCCGATGCCAACGAGCATGTTTCCTTTGTCGACGCCGGCATGCCCGGCATGCTGCCTGTTCTGAACGAGCGCTGTGTGCATCAGGCCGTTAAAACCGGTTTGGGGCTGAATGCCAAGATTAACAAGTATTCGCAGTTTTCCCGCAAAAACTATTTTTATGCCGATCTGCCGCAGGGATATCAGATTACGCAGTTTCAGTATCCGATTGTCGGCGAGGGCAAGGTGGTTATCAATCTGGAAGACGGTTCAAGCAAGGAAATAGGCATTGAGCGTATGCACATTGAACAGGATGCGGGCAAGTCCATTCACGACATTGATCCGAAAAAGACATATATCGACCTGAACCGGGCAGGGGTCGGACTGATGGAAATCGTTACCAAGCCTGATTTCCGCTCGCCGGAAGAAGCAGGTGCGTTTTTGAAAAAGCTGCGCTCCATTCTACGGTATCTGGAAACCTGCGACGGCAACATGGACGAGGGTTCCATGCGCTGCGACGTCAACGTTTCGGTACGCAAAGTCGGCGAAGACGGCTACCGCACCCGCTGCGAAATGAAGAACGTCAACAGCGTGAAGTTTGTGATGTCGGCGATTGAAAACGAGGCCAGACGCCATGTCGAGGTTTATGAGGCCGGCGGCAAAATCGAACAGGAAACCCGCCAGTTTGACCCGTTGACCGGTCAGACGCGGGTTATGCGCAAAAAAGAGTTTGCCCATGATTACCGTTATTTTCCGGAGCCGGATCTGCCGCCGCTGGTGCTGACGGACGAATATATTGAAAATATCCGCAAGGAAATGGTCGAACTGCCGGACGCGAAGAAGGTACGCTTTATTAAGGAAATGGGTTTAACCCCTTATGATGCCGATGTTTTGTGCGAGAACAAGGAAGTGGCGGCTTTTTTTGAAAAGGCAGCTAAAGGCAGTGACGGCAAAAAGGTTGCCAACTGGATTATGGGCGACTTTTTTGCCATGCTCAAAGCACGTCATCTGGAACTTGAGCAAAGTCCCGTTAAGCCGGAATGTATCGGAAAACTGGTTAATCTGATAAACAGCGGCGTTATTTCGGGCAACATCGGCAAGGAGGTTTTCCTGCTGATGGCCGACACGGGTGAGGAACCGGAAAAAATCGTTGAAGAAAAAGGACTAAAGCAGGTTACCGACACGGGGGCCATTGAAGCCATTATCGATCAGGTAATTGCTGACAATCCGGACAATACGGCGGCTTATCGCGCCGGCAAAACCGCGCTGATGGGCTGGTTTGTCGGACAGGTAATGAAAGCTTCCAAGGGGAAAGCCAATCCGGGAATGGTTAACCAGCTGCTGAGCAAAAAACTCGGATAAAGGTCTGCAAGAAGATTGCCGGAGAATTGTCTTTCCGGCATCTTCTTATTGGGCGTTCGTTTGCAAAAGGGGGAGATTATGGTTGACGTTATCGGAATGGGGAACGCGATTGTTGACATAACCGCGGCGGCTGCCGAAGTTTCTTCTCTGATTGAGTTTCACGACGCCTGCAAAGGCGGTTTTTTCAGAACGACGCCGGAAGCTTTTGCAATAATCAAAGGCCGTTTGAAAAACGGACGTTCCTGTTGCGGCGGTTCGGTGGCCAATTCGCTTAAAGCCATGTCGGTTCTGGGAATTTCGGCTGGATTTGCGGGCAAGGTCGGCGATGACGTCGAAGGGCTGAAATTCAAAGCGGAGCTTAAAGACTACGGCGTCGAGAGTCTGCTGGCAACGGACAGTGCCGCCCCGACGGCCTGCACGTTGATTTTGGTTCATGATGACGGCGAAAAGTCGATGTGCGGCAAAATGGGTGCTTCCAAGTTCATTTATCCACAGGATATTGACTGGACGGCTGCGGAACAGGCCAAATTGATATTTGTCGAGGGATACTGGCTGGACCATAATGCCGAAACCGTCAGAAAAATTTTCGATTTTGCCTTTTCTCGCGGAATTAAAACGGCTTTGACGCTGTCTGATCCAATCATTGTCCGCGAAAATTTACCGACGCTTGAGATGCTGTTGCCGAAAATCGATATTGTTCTCGGCAATGAAAACGAGTTCGGAGCTTTGGGCAAAAAAGAGTTTAAAACTGCCGCTATGACCAAGGGAGCCAAGGGCGTCGATTTGTTTGACCGGGGAGTATGGAGCAGTTTTACGGCGCCGAAAGCCGGGAGAATATGCAATACAAGCGGTGCGGGCGACGCTTTTGCCGGCGGTTTTCTGTCCGGCCTGATGAAGGGACAGACAGCTGCGGAAGCGGTATGTTTGGGACAATTGTGCGCGGCAAACGTGCTGCAGCGCAGTGAAAGCGTTGTCGGTTATGATTTTAAGGTTAACACGGTTTATGAAAAACTGACAAAAAATGATGCAGCTGATTGATTTTCTTTCAAATTATGCTCCTTATGATGATGTCGAAGAGGGAGCTGTCCGTTCTTTCCGGCAGTTTCTGTCGACTTATGGCGACAGAGCCTGTGACCGCGACAATCTGGTCGGCCATCTTTCGGCTTCCGCCTGGATTGTGAACCGGGAGCGGAACAAGGTTTTGATGATTTACCACAATCTGTATGACACATGGGCCTGGGTCGGCGGGCATGCCGACGGCGACAAGGACCTTTTGCGGGTAGCGCTGAAAGAAACTTCGGAAGAAACCGGGCTGGAGAAAGTCGGGGTTATCGGTAACGGACCCGTAGATGTTAACGTTCTGGTGGTTCACAATCATATTAAACGCGGCTCTCTGGTGCCGACTCATCTGCATTATAACGTTGTTTATCTGTTGGAAGCCGATGAAAAAAGTATGCTACGTATTAAGCCGGATGAAAATTCAGGCGTGAAATGGATTGATTTTGACAAGGTTCGCGATTATTGTACCGAAAAGAGAATTCTGCCGTATTATGAGCGGATTATAAAGAAAATTAGAGAAAGGAAGCTGTAAATGTCCGGAGTGTTTATGCAGGGGCTGCTGGCATCGCTGCTGGCAGGGGTTGTAACCGGTGTCGGCGGTTTTATGATTTTTCTGAAAAAAAAATACAGTCAGGAAAATATTAACTGTATGCTTAATGCGGCGGCCGGCGTTATGCTGGCGGCATCGTTCTTTGCGCTGCTGGTGCCCTCTATGCACAAAATCGCGACTTTTGATCCGGATGTTCATGTGGCGGCTTTCTGGTTTTGCGGCGCGGTTTTTGCCGGCGTGGCTCTGGTTTGGCTCTTGAATGACCTGCTGCCTCACGAACATAACAACATGGGGTTGCACGGTATGCATTTTACCCTGAAAAAGGCTTGGCTGTTCATTATTGCGATTACGCTGCATAAGCTTCCCGAGGGGCTGGCCGTCGGAGTGGCCTACAGTGCCGAAGACTTTATGAATCCGGACAGTCTGGTTATCGGCATTGCGGTTCATAACATTCCTGAAGGCCTGACCATAGCCATTTCGCTGGTGGCGGCCAAATGTTCCAAACTCAAGGCCGCGTTTACGGCGCTGCTGATTGGCATGGTGCAGCCGATTGGTGCTGTTATCGGTCTGCTGACGATGGGGCTGAGCGATAAGATTGTTCCACTGGGAATGGCTATGGCCGGGGGAACGCTGCTGTTTGTCGTTGTTAACGAAATTCTTCCGGAAACGTACGGTACCAAGGAAACCGAGAAATCGGCCTTTGCGGTGTTTATGGGTTTTATTTTCATGACATATATCAGTATGGTAATGGAATAAAAGAATGTGGGCCGTCTTTGCACTGCTGACCAGTTTTTTCAATGCGGCATATTTTCTGCTGAATCAGAAGATGGCGATGAAGGCGTCGCTGTTTATGGTTTATCGGGGGTGGGCGGTGTTTTTTATGCTGCTGCCTTTTGCCGGTTTGTTTACACCGGTTCCGCATTGGGAATTTTATGCCCTGTGCACGTTGCAGGGGGCTTTAATCGCCTTTGTCGACGGCAAGTTTTTTGTTGCGCTGCGCCGGTGGGGTGCCGAGGTAGCGACATCTTTGCAGCCGTTTTCCATCGGGATTATCTTTGTCTTATGGCTGATTATTTCGCCGTCGACAATTCTGGTTTATCTGCGGGAACCGTTTGTTGCGCTTCTTATTGTTGCTGCCATGGCCGGTATTGTTGTTTCGGTTCGGTTGTTTAACCGCAGCCCTATAAGCATGCAGGCGTTGAAGTTTTTGGTTCTGACACTGACCGTCGGCGCTTTTTGCGACATTGTGAACAAAAAGGTAATGAATTACGGGCAAGGGGATTTGGTTTCGGCCAGTTATTTTTACGTTTTGCTGATAGCTTTGGTGGCCGGAGCGATTAATCTGGTCGTTTACCTGCGTGACAACGGCAGTCTGAAAAAGGCTGTTGCGGCCGAAAATGTTAAATATCTGCCGGTATTTGTGCTGTTAATCGGTTGTAATGTCAGTAAAAACTTTGCGATGTTTTATGCCCTTAATCCGTCTTATGTGGCGGCGCTGATGTATATTTATATTTTGTGGATTGCATTTTAATCTGCTGAAAGCCAGGCTGACGCCGAATGTTCCGTATAACAGAATGAATGTGAAGGCAGCTTTGCTGCTGTTGACGTCGGCAATTGTGCTGATTTTGGCGTCCGGGTAAAAAATATCGGCATTTGTTAATTTTGCTATTGACGTTGGCTGAAACATAATATAAATATAAGTCCGTTACCATGGAGAGTTGGCAGAGTGGTAATGCAGCGGATTGCTAATCCGTCATCCTGTTAAAGGGATGCACAGGTTCGAGTCCTGTACTCTCCGCCACTAGAAGCTTTATAAAAGCAATGATAATTTAACCCCTTGATTTGGGGTTATTTTATTTTAAATATTTTAGCCAATCAAGTAAATTTGAACGAGTCTTACCTATAGGACAGTGAGGTAGGACAGCAGCCAATGAAAAATCAATATCCCAGACTTATGAGAGTTAACCGTTCATATTATATTAGAGTGGCAGTTCCAAGGAATCTACAGTTTATTGTTCAGAAGAAGCAATTTAAATATTCCTTAATGACAAATGATTATTATACTGCATTAAGTAGATTGAGAATACTATCTGTGTTATTTGATAAGATATTAGAATTTTATGGATGTTATGCAATGCAAGTTGATAAAAAGTCAAAAAATATACTTATTAAGTGTGATACTTATGATTTTGATAAGATTTTGATGGAAAGAATAGAAGAAATTCAACAATTTTGTTCTGTAGAGCCGTTTAGAATTAAAAATTTTGCAGGTATCTCATTAGTTAAAGATGATCAGGATTACAAAAGTTGGGGCTCTCCAGAAAGAATGTTGCTTATTTCTGATTTTAATGCAGCCGTGAAGTACTTTTATGATAGTATGTTAAAAAAATTACAGGATAAAGAAACAGATATATCCGTAAAAAGAATCCTAAAAAAATGGCAGA
>FR885504.1:0-460 GCA_000436375.1 Azospirillum sp. CAG:239
GATTGCAGCGGGGCAGACAGATGGAAATTTCTCAGACGGCAGGCCGCAAAGGCCCGGATTTCCTTGAATCGTACTTCACATATTCTTTTACTTCACATATTCGCAAAAATGGTTTATCAAATCAGGTATAATCGGGGCGTTGTATAGATACCGCTCCGGCGAAAAAGGAAAATCCCCCTCATATGATCATCACAGAACTCCAAATAAATGATACTGCGGAACAACAGTTGCATCTGATTGCTTCGCGGCAAATTCCCTTTGCCGTGGCAGCTTCTCTAACGGCTGTGGCAAAGTTTGCCCAAGCCGAAGTGCGCGATCATATCAACGAAACCTTTACCATTCGCCGGAAAAGCGGTGGGTTTGCCAGCAGCATTGCCGTTAAACCGGCAACAAAGCAAAGCCAGACCGCAGAAGTTTATACAATGGCCCGATTTGCAGCTTTACAACAAATCGGCGGGTT
>FR885504.1:521-3558 GCA_000436375.1 Azospirillum sp. CAG:239
CGGCAGCCGCAGGGAAGTAATTTGGCAATTCCATCCTATCAGAATTTGAGCGAAGTTAAGGTACAGCGGTCAATACGCAGCATTGCCGATGCCTTCGAAATGAAACTTCAAGGTGGTCAGACAGCTTTGGTTCGGCGCAAGAGTAAAGGTTTGCAATTTCTTTATTTTCTCAGAAAGCAAGCCGATGTGCCGAAACGTTTCAGAATGATTGAAATTGTTACGGAAACAGCCAAACGGAAGTTTGGGCGGACATTGGAAGCCAAAGTGCGTGAACTATAAGAATTCTTTCAAATCCGGATGCTGACGGACTTTTTCCTGAATTTGGCGGAGCGACTGAGGATTAAGCCTGCGCATAACAGTTTTGCGGTGGCTATGATTGTAAACGTCTCCGGTTCGGATATCTAAAACTTGATTGCCGTGATGTCCGTGCAGGCGAAACGGCCACGGATCATCTTCAGCACTCAAGTGAAAACGCCAGCGATAGGTATCAATCGTTGCCGTCCCTTCATAAAGATCAGCATCTTCCGGATTGGGATCTTCAACGGCCAAAAGAAAGAATGATTCATAAATACGGCTTAGGGAATCGAAAAAAGATTCTGTTGCCGTAATATCGTCGAACTCCCCGCACAAACAGAGGGCATAATCACAGGTGCGGATTTGGATATTAATTTCGGGAAAGGCGGCACGAAGTGCGGAATGGTATTTTTTATCAACTGGAATGTTCATTTGTATTTGGTGCTTTTCCCGTTTTGGGCAGAAATGAAGCTTTCCGCAAAATCTGCCGTTGAAAAACAGATATTCGTTGACGACTTTTATGAGCGCATTGTCGCCATAGGTTTTGATTTTATGGTATTGGGCAGAATTATTTGACATCGCTGTCCAGGCTGAAAAACAGGGTGTCTTCCTGTGATATCTTGATATTTTGTGTCTGAGTATTGACAATGATCGGCTGCGACGGATCTATGTCCAAGGTCGTGCCATTTAGCCTGTTAGGCTGTACCGATTTGAAATCTATAGAAAGAATCGGCGAGCTACGACCATCTGCATCAGAAATATAGGCGTTGCGCCCGATAAACTTAATTGAATACTGTTTCATTCATGCCTCCGCCGCGTATTAAAAAATAAAAATCGGGAATGGGCAAGAAAAACCGGACGGTTACTAACTTTAATATAACTTAATAAAGTATGTTTCAGGCGTCATTAGAAAGTAAGACTGCCTCAAAGTACTGTTGGGCTTTCCATTTAGATTTAAGCGGAGAGCCGAAAAACACATATTTTTTATTTATTTCGTTGAAAAAAGGTACTGTCGGAAGATTTTTCGACGCGGGTAACGCGAACCCCGCCGCGTCGCTACCGACAGACTAAAAAAAGGGTTCGCACCAAGTTCGCACCGAATTTGCGCCAAATCCTTATAATATAAGGCTTCGCGCGGATATTATTATAAAAAAGACAGGTTCGCACCTGATATTATCAAAACCGTTGCCCAGTAAGGCATACAAAAGAATTTTTGTAATAACAGTAAAGGTTCGCAGTTGCGAACCTCTTTTTTATATAAGGAAGCAAGAATTGTGGATATACCTACCTGCCGAGTGTTATCACTCTGTTCCGGGGTCGGAGGTCTTGACCTTGGACTTAAACTCGCAATGCCAACTAGCCGAACAGTCGCTTATATGGAGATCGAAGCCTATGCGTGCGAAATTTTGGTTAAACGCATGCAAGAAAAAATCTTGGATCCGGCACCTCTTTGGTCAGATATCAAATCCTTTGATGGCAAACCGTGGCGTGGAAAAGTGGATATTATCACTGGCGGATATCCGTGCCAACCGTTTTCAGTTGCAGGAAAGAAACTCGGAGAAAAAGACCCCAGACATCTCTGGCCCCATGTGCGGAGAATTGTTTCCGAGGTTGAGCCAACGCTCTGTTTCTTTGAAAACGTCGGCGGACATCTACAGCTGGGGTTTGAGCAAGTCCATGATGACCTACAAGGACTGGGTTACAAAGTTAAGGCAGGCTTGTTCACAGCGGAAGAAGTCGGTGCTCCGCATCGCCGTGAACGGCTCTTTATCTTGGCCTACCGTGATGACAGCAGATGCAACTGTTGCGGAAACAATCACGCCCAACGACAGGTATGTCCAAACCAAGAACGGCACCCTGCGCCGATACATCAAGAGCGGACACAACTGCAGTCTGGGATTAGCAAGAACAGCACGTCTCTGGCCGACAGTGCTGGTATCGGAAGCCAACGGCGCTTCGCTCAAAAAAGTTCAGACCGGGTATTCGCGAAGCCGTCTGAAAGAGGAAGTTTTGTTGTGGAAACAGCCGCAGAGATGGCGGACACCGAATGCCTCGGATGCCGAGGGCGGCGTTATGGAGATCAGAACGGGAACTTCTGCCCGGATAAAACTTCGCGATCATTCCGTACATGTTGCCAATTGCCTCTGTGGCCACCCAGACCAAATGACTTTGATGACTGGCGAAATATCCCAGAGAACCTTAAACCCGCGATTTACCGAATGGCTGATGGGCTGGCCGACCGGGTGGACAGAGTTAGAGCCTGCGGCAACGGCGTGGTGCCTCTGGTGGCGGCGTATGCGTTTACAGTTCTTACGTCTAACCTTGAATTTACAACAACAGGTATCTTAAATGAACGAGAAAGTTAAATTAAAAGTTGAATATGTCAAACTGGAAGAACTCATTCCCTTTGAGTTAAATGCCAGAACGCATTCCAAAGAACAAGTCGGACAGATTGTCAATTCCATCGGAGAGTTCGACTTTGTAAATCCTATTCTGGTCGGTGTCGACAATATGATTATTGCTGGTCATGGGCGTTTGATGGCAGCAAAAAAGGCCGGATTGGAAACGGTTCCAATTATCCGCCTTCCACATCTTGACTATAATCAATGCATGGCTCTGTCTCTGGCAGACAATAAAATTGCTGACAATGCCGGTTGGGATGAAGAAAAAATCGTTGAAATCCTCGGAAAACTTGAGGATGCGCATTTCAACATTGATATTTTGGGCTTTTCCAACAAAGAGC
>FR885504.1:3634-4023 GCA_000436375.1 Azospirillum sp. CAG:239
ACCAATGATGAAGAACTTGAATTTGAAAACGAAGTCCCTGATTTTGTGGAAAAACCGGTTGCCCGGCGCGGGGATGTTTGGATTTTAGGCGATCACCGTTTATTGTGCGGCGACGCAACAAGCCAGACAGACGTTGAAAAAGTTATGGACGGCGAAAAAGCGCAAATGGTTTTCACCGATCCGCCATATAACGTGAATTACGGAAATGCCTTGCGAGATAAACTGGCTGGAAAAGAAGGCGAACGCTCAATTCTGAATGATAATCTTGGCGAGGGCTTCCCTGCTTTTCTGTATGACTTCTGCTGCAATATCCTTGATGTCAATGTTGGCTCTTTTTATATTTGTATGGGCGGGTCGGAGTTGCACACTCTGTACCAAGCCTTTACGGC
>FR885505.1:0-196 GCA_000436375.1 Azospirillum sp. CAG:239
TTCTGAAATTATTGCCACCAAATGCAAAAGATGTGATTCCGTCCCCGGCTGTTTGGGGTGCGTATTTAGCCAAGGAGAAATGAAAAGTGATATTGAACACGCTCGTGAATTAATCAAGAAAATTATCTAATTAATTGGCATTCTTGTCCTGTAGTAGTAATTTTTTTACTTCTTTATCAAAGTCAGATTCTATTTG
>FR885505.1:247-1142 GCA_000436375.1 Azospirillum sp. CAG:239
GGTTTTATTAAATACATCATATTCTTTTTCTGCTTTGGTTTTAGCTTGTTTTTGGGAAATCTTCCCCTTATTGCCATCGGGAAGAATGTCATACCTGCGGAATGATAAAAACTCATTAACACTTTTAGCAAACTCTTGCATTGTAAAAGTATTTTCACGTTCAATTAAGTCTTCAATATAATCAAAGTATCCTGAGACTGTCCTTTCTAAACGCTTAATTTCTTTCTCTGGCAAATAATTTTTGGCAACAGATACGTCTGATTTTAAAATTCTGCCTTCAGGTGAATGCTTCCAGGTTGTAAGCCCCATATGTTCTTTAGTATGGTCTGCCTTCGTATAAATGATTTCTGCCGCTGTTTGCCCCGTAATGGCATAATGGAACTTGTTTTGCACAGTGGCATAAAAATCTTGTGTTATTTGCGAATCCTTATCGTAATCAATAGAACATTCAGCAAAAATATCTGTAATTTGTTGATAGATACGACGTTCGGACGCTCTGATTGAGCGAACTCTCTCCAATAATTCACGAAAATAGTCTTTTCCAAAAGCATCTTTTCCTTGTTTCAACCGTTCATCATCCAAAACAAAACCTTTTTGGATGTATTCTTTAAGAACTTTTGTCGCCCAGATTCTGAAATGTGTCGCTTGAATTGAATTAACCCGATAACCTACGGAAATAATAGCATCAAGATTGTAAAAATTGGTTTCAGAAGTTTGTGTTTTGTTAGCTATTGCACCGTGTTGAGTGGTTGTTTCCATTTTGGAAATAACCACTTGTTCTTCAAGTTCTCCTTCTTCAAAAATATTTTTCAAATGCTTACTGATAGCTGGTGTCTGGACACCAAATAATTCCGCCATAGATTTTTGCGTGAGCCATATTGTTTCATCTTTGATA
>FR885506.1 GCA_000436375.1 Azospirillum sp. CAG:239
AGGATTGGCTGTGAGAGCCGTATTGGCCTGCCGGCGTGCTGTTTCCGCCGCGCCGATGCGCAGGCTGTATTCCGCCGCGGCATAATTGGAATTGGCCGTATCGTTAAGTCCGCCGTAAGCGCGCGACAGAAGCAGCCAGCCATAAGTGTCCGGGCGCTGCAAAAGTGATTTGTTCAAAATTTTGGCCGTATGCTCCAGTTCATCGCGATTAAGGGTGTCTTCAAGCACCGCCTGCGCCAGATTAATTTGAAACAACGCCGAGTTCGGTAACAGGGACAATGCTTTTTGATATTCGATGCGGGCCGGCTTTATTTTTCCCGTTTCCATGAAAATCTGCCCTTTGAGCTCGTGAAAGTACGGATTTTCCGGTTCTTCGGCAATCAGTTCGTTTAAAATTTTTAACGACTGGTTAAGTTTGAGCATTCTGAAAAAAACGATTGCCTGCGCATAGCGCGCCGGTGTCGATTTGTCGCTCGGCGGATATTTTTGCAGCACTTTGCGCGGTTCTTCCATAAAGGCGGACAATTTGGCCTTTACCCGCAGAAATTCGTTGCTGGGGTGTGCCGGTGCCGGAAAAGGGGATTGCCTGACCGCATTGTTCAGAAAACTGATGCGCTCGGCAGTAACGGGATGTGTGCGAAAATACGGATTTTCGGCAATGCCGTTCAACCGGTTCTGCCGGTCGATTTTCTTCATGAAATTTCGCATTCCGGCCGGACTTTGTTCTGTTTTCTGCAAAAGTTTTACTGCCGATTCGTCGGCGCTGCGTTCCTCTTCGACCTGATATGCCAGCATAGCGTTGAGCATGGAGCTTTGCGTTCCCATCATAATTGCAATGGCCGCGTCTGCCCGTCCGGTTGCCGCTGCTGCGGCGCCGGCAGCCAGCATGGAAGCCAGACTGATTTGCTGCATATTCTGCAGCTTAATCTTTTGCCGCAAAATATGCCCGCCCATAATATGTCCGGTTTCGTGCGCCAGCACGCCGGCAATTTCGTTTTCGTCGTTGGCTTTCATCAGGGTTCCGGTATGGACGAACATGTTGTTGCCGTCGCCGACAAAAGCGTTTAGGCTGTCGTCATTAACGATGTAAATATTATTGCGGTTGAAAGGAATGTTCGCCGCTTTGAAAACCGGTCTGAGCTGCCGGGCCAGAAACTGTTCGGTCTCTTCGTCCGAAATCAGACTGATTGAAGCCGCCGCGGCGTCAGACAAAAAGGCTGACTGCAGCAGAACGCTGCAGATCAGCCCTGTGACTGTCTTGCGAAAAAAGCCCGTTATCCGATTAATTTTCTCCACCAGTTGGTTTTCCCCTGTTTTTCATCGGTTTCCTGATTATTCGACGTATTAGATTTGATGTCTTCGTGCGAATTATACAAGATGATGGTTTCGGCTTTTTCCTTATGCTGGTCGTTTTCACGGATAGCGGAACCTTCGTTCTCGTCGCTGCCGCGTTCGCGTCTGTCACGGCGGCGGTCGCGACCTCTCCGGTCACGGCGTCTGTCACGGCGGCGGCCGCGGCGGTTGTTGTTGAGTTCGCCGTTTTCGGCAGTGGATTCGTTATTGCCGTTTTCATCCGCCTGCTGCTGAATTTCTGTATTTTCCGTTTCAGCGGCCTTTTCTTCGGGCTGGGTTTGTCTGCGGTCGCTGCGGCGATTGTTCCGTCGGCCGTTGTTTTCTTCTCTGCGCGGTTCGTCGTCGGACGTTTCTTCTGCGGCTTTCTTTTCTTCAAGGGCTTCCTTCTGGCTCTTGACGCGTTCCAGTTTAAATTCGGCGACGTTTTTAATGCCGTCGTCGGCACAAATGACGATTTCCATCTTATAGCGTTGTTCCAACGCGCAGAGCGTCTGCCGTTTCTGATTTAGCAGATAAATGGCCGTTTCCGTCGGTACGGCAATGCTGATCTTGGCCGACCGGTTTTTTATGCCTTCCTCTTCAATGGCGCGCAGGATAAGCACGGCGCCGGATTCCGTCGTCCGAACCACACCCTGTCCGTGGCAGTGCGGACAAACCTGATAATTGCTTTCCATAAATGAGGAGTGCATTCTCTGACGCGAAATTTCCAACAGTCCGAAGCAGCTCATTTTGGCAATCTGAACCCGGGCGCGATCTTGTTTCATGGCCTCTTTCATGCGTTTTTCGACGGCATGGTTGTTCTGCGGATCTTCCATGTCAATAAAGTCGACGACAATCAGTCCGGCCAGATTGCGCATTCTGAGCTGTTTGGCGATTTCGTCCGCCGCCTCCAAATTGGTTTTGAGCGCAGTTTCCTCAAGGTCTTTTTCCTTGGTGGCGCGCCCGGAGTTTACGTCGATGGAAACCAGGGCTTCGGTCGGATTGATGACCAGATAGCCGCCCGATTCCAGCTGAACGTTGCAGTCATGCAGTTTGTCGAGCTGTCCTTCAACCTGAAAACGCTGAAACAGCGGAATGTCGTTTTTCTTGCATGATTTGATTTTTTTCAGGTTATGCGGCGACAGGATTTTAACGAAGTCGCGAGCCATCTGATAGGCTTCGTCGCCATCGACGATTATTTCGGAAATTTCCTTGGTGTACATGTCGCGCAGCGCCCGTTTAATCAGGTTGCCCTCTTCATGAATCAGTGCCGGTGCCTTGTTGCTCAGGGCTGCCAGGCGGATTTGGTTCCAGCTGCGGATAAGATAATTGTAGTCGCGGACGATGTCGGCCTTGGTTTTGTCTTCGCCGGCGGTGCGGACAATCATCGACATGTCGCTGGTCAGCGGCAGTTCACGAACGATTGATTTCAGTCGTTTGCGGTCGGCGGCATTGGTAATTTTGCGCGATACGCCGCCGCTCTTGATGCGGTTGGGCATCAGCACGCAGTAACGTCCGGCCAGAGACAGATAGGTTGTCAGCGCGGCGCCCTTGTTGCCGCGTTCTTCCTTAACAACCTGCACAATCAGAATCTGCCCTTCTTTGATAACGTCCTGAATATTGCTGCGATGAAACAGTTTTCTTACTTTCAGCAGCTTTCTCTGCAGTTCGAAGTCGTATTCCTGGTCTTCTTCGTCATCATCGTCGACGGCTTCTTCATCGTTCATATAGCCCGAAGTCTTTCTGGTTTTGACGGGTTCCTCCGTCTCGGCGCTTTCCGTTTCCGAAATTTCTTCGCTGACGCTTTCTTCTTCGGTGCCGGTAGATTCGCTCAGAACCTTAAGTCCTTCCTTTTCGGTCTCGGTCTGATGTTCTTCGGCCAGTTTTTTCTTATAACGTTTTTTCAGAATTCTTCTTTTACGGGTTTTTTTGCCTTCTTCCTCAGCTGTCTCTGTGATGTTTTCTTCCTCGGCCGGTGCGGACGCCGCTTCGGTTTCTGCCTTGGTTTCGGGGGCTGTTTCTGACCGCTCTTCAGGCCGGAAGGCTGGGGTTTCTGACGTTTCCGTCACTGCGTCTTCGCCGGAAACCGCCTGCGTTGCTTCTGCAGCTGCTTTTTCGGCCTCCTCCTGAGCTTTGCGGGCTTCATACTGCGCACGTCTTTCGGCGCGTTCGGCACGCTGTCTTTCGCGCTGTTCCTCGCGTTCTTTCAGCGCCTGCTTCTTGGCTTCGATGATTTCGTCAACCTCTTTGTCGACTTCGGCCATTTCTGTATCGGAAATGTTGTAATAGTCGGGATGAATTTCTCCGAAAGCCAGAAAGCCGTGCTTGTTTCCGCCGTAATCCACAAACGCGGCCTGCAGCGAAGGTTCGATTCTCATGACTTTCGCCAGATAAATGTTTCCTTTGATTTGTTTGCGGCTGCTGGATTCGAATTCGACGTCTTCGACTTTGTTTCCGTTAACGATGACGACGCGGGTTTCTTCGGGATGGGTGTCGTCAATCAGCATTCTTTTGGTCATAAATATAAACTCCGTTATAGCTGCAGAACGGGTTGCCTGCAGAAAATTTCGCCAGCCGGCAGGCTGAGGGAGCTATTTAAATTAAGCCAGATTTTTATCCCTGAATTTGTCCGGGGATAAAAACTTCATATGTCTTATAAAGCTTCGTCTGATTTTGAAGCCTTAAATGTATAAACTCTCTCTTTCGGTTTCGGACATCTTTATTGCTTATTTATTATCTGTGCCCGGAACCCGGACCTTGTCCGGCAAAAATCTTTTCTTCTTCCTTGCATGCAAAGCACGTTCCTCGCTGTGAAAAAACGGCGCTGTCAGAAATTAAGTCTTGAAAATAAGTCCGAAATTCTATAAGAAGACTTAAAGTCGGCAGATGAAAATGCATGCAATTCTGCATTAGAATATACGATTTGATTTAAAACACAACAGCAAATTTATGCGGAAGGTTAAGTTTTTTTATCCGGCGTTTTAACAGATTGGTAATAAGTGTTTCTTATAATCTGTAATATGTAGAAGTAAAGTTTATCGAGAATCGGATATGGGGACGATAATGGGAAAATTTTCGGGTTTTTTCAGTAGCAGGCTTATTGCGGGCCTGTTGTTCCTTTTCGCGGTTTTCGCCTGGCTGCCGGCGGCGCATGCTGCTTCCGGCATTACTTCCATGCGTATCGGGCAGGGGGTCGGCAGTGTCCGCATCGTGCTCGACGCTGATAAAAATTTTGATTACAAGGCCTTTATTCTCAACAGTCCCAAGCGTCTGGTTATAGATACGTTTGACATTAACGTCAGTCCAAAGCTCGAAAACTACAAAGATAAAAACAATCTGGTTGACAAAACCCGTTTGGGCAGTGTCGGCACTGACGGAACCCGCATCGTTTTCGATTTGAAAAAGCCGGCGATTATCAAAAAGGCGTTTATGTTGCCGCCGCAGTCGACTTTCGGCTGGCGTTTCGTTGTTGACGTGGCGTTGGCGTCTGAACGCGAGTTTGCCTCGAAACTCGGTTCCGACAACGCTTTTTCCAGCGATTCCGTGCCGGTTAAAGTAGCGTCCAAAACGCATTCCAGTCCGGTTAAGTCGGCTAAGAAAGATTCTAAGAAAATCATTGTCCTCGACCCGGGTCATGGCGGCCGGGATCCGGGAGCCATCGGCTATTCCGGCGTTTATGAAAAAAATATCACGTTGGCCATGGGTAAAGAGCTGAAAAAGATACTCGAAAAAGAAGGGTATAAGGTTTATCTGACCCGCAGCACCGACATCTTTATTCCGTTGCGCGAACGCGTGCGCATAGCGCGGCGCCATAAGGCCGACCTGTTCCTTTCCATTCATGCGGACAGCGCCGTCAACCGCAGTGCCAAAGGGCTGTCGGTTTATACGCTGTCGGAAACCGCTTCCGACAAAGAGGCCGCGGCTTTGGCCGAGCGCGAGAACAAGGCGGACGTCATCGGCGGCCTTAATTTGGTCGAACACTCCAAGGAAGTGTCGGATATTCTTATCAATCTGGCACAGCGGGAAAGCATGAACAGGTCTTCCGAGTTTGCGACGTTCATGGTTCAGGAAATGCGCAAGTCGGTTCAGCTGGTGGACAATACGCACCGCTTTGCCGGCTTTGCCGTGTTAAAGGCGCCGGATATTCCGTCCGCGCTGCTGGAAATGGGCTATCTCTCCAACCGTACCGAAGAACGGCTGCTGAAGCAGCAGTCTTACCGCAAGAAACTGGCCGTTTCAACCTCCCGCGCCGTCAACAAGTTTTTTGATAATATGCAGCATGCGTCGATTTTTTAGCGGCAGCGCATAAATTTATCCAATCCGCTAAAATTTTACTGTTATATTATAACAAATTGTAATAAATTGCAGTTAACGTAAAAAATTAAATAATTTTTCGGGTGCTTTTTGATGTTTAAAACACTGTCTTCTTTGTTGAGTACGTTCTTTTTCTTTGCGGTAATCGGCTTTGTTATCGTTATCAGCAGCTTGTGGAAATATGCCGGCGAACTTCCCGACTATCATCAGCTTGAAAAATATGAACCGCCGGTAACCACGCGGCTTTATGCCGGCGACGGCCGGCTGCTGATGGAATATGCGGCCGAGAAACGTTTTTTCGTTCCGGTCGACAAAATTCCCGAGCAGGTTAAAAACGCTTTTATCGCCGCCGAAGACAAAAATTTCTATACGCACGGCGGCATTGACTATGTCGGCATTGTCCGCGCGCTGCTCGGCAACATCAAAAACATCGGCAGCGGCAGGCGTCCCGCCGGCGCTTCGACCATTACCCAGCAGGTGGCCAAAAACATGCTGCTTTCTTCCGAGCTTTCCTATACCCGCAAGATTAAGGAAGCGATTCTTGCCACCCGCATTGAGAACGCGTTCAGCAAAGACCATATCCTTGAGCTTTATCTGAATGAAATTTATCTGGGCAACCGTTCTTACGGCGTGGCCGCCGCCGCGCTGAATTACTTCGGCAAGTCGCTCAATGAGCTGAACATTGAAGAAATCGCCTATCTGGCGGCGCTGCCCAAAGGTCCGAACAACTATCATCCGAAACGCAAATACGAGGCCGCTGTCGGTCGCCGCAACTGGGTGTTGGACCGCATGTCCGAAGAAGGCTATATTTCGGAGGAAGAGGCCGCAGCGGCCAAAGAAAAGCCGTTGACGACCGTTGAACGCAGCGGCGGTTTTTTGAAAAATGCCGAATATTTCAGCGAGGAAGTCCGCCGTGAGATAAACGACGACTTTGGCGAAGAAGCGCTTTATGAAGGCGGTCTGATTGTTCGTACCACGCTGGATCCGAAACTTCAGAATATTGCCACCCGGGTTTTTCATGACGAAATCATGAACTATGACCGCCGCCACGGCTGGCGCGGCGCAGTTGCCAACATTTCTCTGGAAAAGGGCTGGGAAGAAGCTCTGTCTAAGGTTGAGATGCCGGGCGGCGCTGACGAAAACTGGGAAAAGGCGGTCGTTCTTGAAGTTAAGCCGGACAAGGCGCTGATTGAAACCTCCGCAAAGGAAAAGGGCGAAATTCCGCTGTCGTTGCTGGGTTGGGCGCGCAGGAACCTGCCCAAGACTCAGGACGTCGGCGGCGCTCCGAAAGCCGTTTCCGATGTTTTGCATGTCGGTGACGTCGTTTTTGCCGAAAAGGTTTCCCCTAAAACGGCCGAAGCCAAAAAACTGCCGGAAAATTCTTACGAACTGCGTCAGGTGCCCAATGTCGAAGGCGCGCTGATAGCCCTTGATCCGCATACGGGCAAAGTTCTGGCCGTCGTCGGCGGTTATTCTTTCCGCAAGTCGCAGTTCAACCGTGCCACGCAGGCGCGCCGTCAGACTGGTTCGGCTTTCAAGCCGTTTGTTTATCTGACCGCATTGGAAAACGGCTATTCGCCGACCGATTTGATTCTTGACGCGCCGTTTGTTTTGGATCAGGGGGCGGGATTGCCGAAGTGGAAGCCGGTCAACTATTCCAAAAAGTTTTACGGGCTGATGACGCTGCGTCAGGGTATTGAAAAATCGCGCAATCTGATGACGGTTCGTCTGGCGCAGGATGTTGGCATGGATAAAATCTGCGAAATGTCCAAACGCATCGGCGTTAATCAAAATCTGCCCAAACTGTTGTCTATGTCGCTCGGTGCCGGCGATACGCGCCTGATTGACATGGCCAGTGCTTACGCGGTTATTGTCAACGGCGGCAAAAAGGTGGAACCGTACTTTATCGAGCGCATTCAGAACCGCGACGGCAAAACGATTCTGAAACAGGATAAACGCAACTGTGAAAACTGCAATGCCGACAAATTCGAAAATCAGGAGATTCCGCATCTGCCCGATGCCCGCGAACAGATTGTTGACCCGCTGTCGGCTTATCAGATGACCAGTATTCTGGAGGGTGTTGCCCAGCGGGGCACCGGTGCCCGCTTGCGTTCCATCGGCCGTCATCTCGCCGGCAAGACGGGTACGTCGAACCAGAACAAGGACGCCTGGTTTATGGGCTTTTCGCCGGATTTGGTCGTCGGCGTTTATGTCGGGTTTGACGAACCCCGCACGCTGGGGCGCAGAGAAACCGGCGCTGCCGCCGCTCTGCCGATATTCTACGGCTTTATGAAAGAGGCGCTGGCCAGCCAGCCGGATATTCCGTTCCGCATGCCGCAGGGCATCAGGCTTGTCCGTATCAATCACGATACCGGCAAACCGGCGGTTCCGACCGACAAATCGGTAATCGTCGAAGCCCTGAAGCCGGATTTTGACTTTGACAAGGGCCGCCAGCGCGTTATCGGCAGCAATACCGAAGCCGAAAACGAAAATGAAGGCGGCGAGGGCGGCGCGTTGTTTGAAAACGCTTCCGAAAACAGCGATTTTCAGCTTGGCGCCGAATATTAGGAGAAATTGAAAATGAGAGCCGAAATTATTGAATCAGCAGACGCCGTCAAGCAATCGTTGGAATTGCTGAGGAGGTCTCTTTGACTACGACAATGCAGTTCTCAGGCTTGATGAGCTGAACGCGCTTTCCGAGGATCCGAAGCTTTGGGACGATGCCGAAAAAGCGCAGAAACTGATGTCTGAAAAAAACAATCTTGAAACGGCGTTGACAAACTTTAAGGAAATGCAGTCCGCTCTTAACGACCTGACCGGTTTGGCCGAAATGGCCGAAGAGGAGGGCGACGAAACGGTTGTCGCCGAGGTTATGCAGCAGCTCGAGGAACTGAAGCAGCAGGCGCGCCGCGGCGAGCTTGAGGCACTGCTTTCCGGCGAAGTCGACGCCAACGACGCCTATCTGGAGGTTCATGCCGGCAGCGGCGGCACCGAAGCGCAGGACTGGGCCGAGATGCTGCTCCGCATGTACAGCCGCTGGGCGGAAGCGCATAAGTACAAGGTTGAATATGTGGAAGAAACCGAGGGCGACGTAGCCGGTCTCAAATCGGCAACCGTTAAAATCAGCGGGCACAACGCTTACGGTTGGTTAAAATCCGAAACCGGCGTGCACCGGCTGGTGCGCATTTCGCCGTTCGACAGCGCCGGCCGCCGCCATACCAGCTTTGCTTCCGTCGGCGTGTATCCGGTAATTGACGATAAGATTGAAATAGCCATCAATGAGGCCGACTGCCGCGTCGACACTTATCGCGCTTCGGGCGCCGGCGGCCAGCACATTAACAAAACCGATTCAGCCGTTCGCATAACCCATATTCCCACCGGCATTGTCGTGCAGTGCCAGAGCCAGCGTTCGCAGTTCCAAAACCGCGAAAGCGCCTGGAATATGCTTAAAGCCCGTTTGTACGAGATTGAATTGAAAAAGCGTGAAGACGAAGCGCAGGGCATTCGTGACGCGCAGGGAGACAATGGCTGGGGATATCAGATCCGTTCCTATGTCCTGCAGCCGTATAAGATGGTCAAAGATCTGCGTACCGAGGCCGAAACTTCGGATACCAAAGCCGTTTTGGACGGCGATATCGACCTGTTTTTGTCGGCTGCTCTGGCCGGAAAGGTTGGTGTGGCGTGAAAAGGCTGCTGACTTGGGGCGTTGGTGCCGTTGCCGCGTTTTATCTCTTTTTGTGCGGCCTGATATATTTTGTGCCGCAGCTACTGTTCTATGCGCCTTCGTCCCATCCTTCGGACATTGAAGAGGCTCGTTCGTCCGGTTATTTGGCCGAACGCGAAGAATATCGGTCGGCGGACGGCACGCCGCTTTTCGCCTGGTATACGAAACCCGCGGCAAATCGTTCCGAAATTGTTGTTTTCATGCACGGGAACGCCCATAATGTCGAAAGTTTTTATCATAAAATGCAGCCTTTTGCCCAAAAGGGCTACGGAACCTTTATGCCTGAATATCGCGGTTTCGGAGGTCTCGACGGCCGGATTAACCAGCAAAACCTTGAAGACGACGCTGTTGCCGCCGTTGAACATTTGCATAAACTCGGCTATCAAAACCGTGACATCATTATTTACGGTATGTCTCTGGGATCGCATATGGCGTTGAACGCCGCCGTCCGTCTGCAGGCGGAACAGCCGTTTGCCGCGGTGGCCGTCGAGGTCCCTTTTGACACGCTGCCCAACGTGGTTGCCGATAAGGTTAAGGTGCCGCTGCCTCTGTCTTTTCTGATGCGCGGTCATCTTTATGACAATCTGGCTCTGGTCGGCCGGATTAAAAGCCCGTTTCTGGTTATGGGCGGCAATGCCGATGCCCTGATTCCGATAGCTTTGGCAAAAAATTTGTACGAACATGCTCAAGAACCGAAAAAAATGATTATCTATCCCTATGGGACGCATAACGATTTATACCGTTTCCGCAACTACGAAGACATGATGTCCTGGCTGGAGAAAAATGAAAAAGGTATCAAATAAGTTATATAAAGCCCGCAAGATTATGGATTATACCGGCGTCGTCTTTCTGGTGCTGCTGCTTTTATTTATCTGGCAGCTTTACCGGGGGCCTGTCGCCGTGCCTTTTTTGAAACCCTATATCATCAAAGCTCTCAATCATGACGATTCCGAATATCAGGTAACGGTTGACGCCGTTAATTTGGAACTGGTCCGCTCCATTCAGCCGATTAAGATTATTGCCAACAATGTCGTCTACAAAAAAAATGACGGTACTTTCATCATTAATGCGCCCAAAACTTCCGTTTCTTTCAGTATCCGCGCGCTGCTGCGCGGCGTTATTGCGCCGAGCTCGGTCGAAATCAGCGCCCCGTCGGTCTACCTGTTTACCACTTACGGCATCGGGAAGGATAACCGGGACGAGGTCAACCGGAAGAAACTTGAGTATTATTTCGACGCCTTTGAAGATTTTGTCGAACGTTTCAATTCGGAAGACCGTGCTTATCCGGAAAGCTATATCAACGATATTTCCGTCAAAAATGCCGAACTTGAGTTTCATGAGGTCGATCTTGGCCGCAAATGGGTGTTTTCGGATCTGAATTATACTTTTGAACGCAATTTTACCAATATCGAAACGGATTTTAACGCGTTGCTTAAGCTCAAGGACCGCATTTCCACCGTCGG
The DNA here is from genome assembly GCA_000436375.1 of Azospirillum sp. CAG:239. GTDB lineage: Bacteria > Pseudomonadota > Alphaproteobacteria > RF32 > CAG-239 > Scatacola_A > Scatacola_A faecigallinarum. Next base: position 10,834 of record FR885506.1, read on the forward strand.
CATTGACGCGGAATATCGTCCCGGCGCAGCCAAACTGGCACTGCGTTTTTATTTTTCGGATCTGGTTCCGGCCGACGTCGTCGATACGTTTCTTGAAAAACAGTTCAGCGAAAACCTTTACGGCGTTAATCTTCCCGTAAGCGGAAAAGTCGATGCGCTGATTGATTTTGAGGATGTGCTCAGAAACAAGGACGATATTGTCAAAAGTCTGGATACGGCCGTGGAAAATATCGATTTCCAGTTTGAGGGCGGGCAGGGAAATATCATGTTTTCCGACAATGAAGATTTCCGCTACAACGTTTCGTCTTTCCTGCTGGAAGGTAACATTGACGGCGGTGTTGACAAGGTCAACATCAAAGACGCCGATTTTGACCTCGGCGGCCAGAAGATGAAACTCGGCCTGCAGATAACCGGCATGAAAAAGTTCTTTTTCGAAAATTCTCTGAGAGATTTAAAAATTTCGGCTTCTGCCGATGTCGAAAAGCTGGCTTTTGACGATTTGAACAAATACTGGCCGCGTTACATTGCCGAAGACGCCTGGCTTTGGGTCAAAGACAGCATTTACGGCGGCGAAATCCGCGACGCGTCGTTCCGTTTTGATTTTGATTATGACGCCGGAGCCAAAGGCCTGCGCTTTTCCAATCTGGACGGCAGGGGAACCATTGTCGACTCGAACCTCAATTATCTGAAAGGCATGCCGGATATCAGAAATATGTACGGCACTGCCTATTTTAACAGCGACAGCATTAAAATCGACGTTGACAAGGGCGTTTCCGACGGCGTTATACTGACCGGCGGCAGCGTTCTTCTCTATGATTTGGATAAATATGACAATTTTGCCGACATTAATCTGGAAACGACCTCAAGCATTGCCGACGCCCTGAAGCTGATAGACAATCCGCCGCTTGGCTATACTTCGGAAATGGGCATGGACGCCGATGCGATTCACGGTGAGGCCGAAACCTCGCTGGGATTGAAATTTGAGCTGAAAAACGACTTGGAACCGGAAGAAGTCAGGGTTAATGTCAAATCGGTGCTGACGGACGTTTCCATTCCCGGCATTGTCAAAGGAAAAGACGTCAGGGCCGAAACCCTGAATCTGGTTGTCGACAACAACGGCATGTCGGTTATCGGCGACGCGCAGCTTGACGGCATTCCGCTGCATTTGGTCTGGGACGAAAATTTCCTGAGCAAGGATTATAAGAGCAAATACAAAATCTCTTTCCGGTTTGACGATGCCGTCAAGAAAAAGCTGGGCATCGACATTGGCGTGCTGAATCCGCCTTATATTGAAGGTTATGCGAATGTTGACGCCGAAATTACCAAATATGACAATGACCGGTTTGACATTGATGTTATTGCCGCGCTGGCCGACGCGACGATTGATTATTCCTTCCTCGGTTTCCGCAAGCCGCTGAAACAACAGGCGGCAATTAAGGCAAAGCTGAATTTTGCCGGCGACCGGCTGACGGCGATTCCGAGTTTCAGCCTCTCTAAGTCGGATTTCAAACTGAACGGAAGCATTACGCTGGACAAAGACGGCGAAGTGAAAGTCGTTGACATTTCAAGCATAAAGGGACCGAAAACTTCGGCTAAGGCCAAAATCGAAATTGCCTATAAGCCGAAGAAAAAGGTCAAGATTAACATTTCCGGAAACAGTTATGACCTGACGGAGCTTTTTGTTCGCGACGAAGAGGTTATGCGCCGCAAGGCCGCATTGCGCAAAACGCAGAAACAGGCGAAAGACGATGATGAAGACTATTTGGAAAAAGTTACCGACACGGATATCTATATTGCTGTTAACAGTCTGTGGACCAACCCCGAAGTTCCGATAACCAACTTTGCCGGTTCGGCAATGCTGCGCAACGGGACCGGTGTTTCCGAAGCGCATCTGGTCGGCAATTACGGTACCAGCCGCAATGTGCGCCTTAAAGCGGATTACGTTCCGAAACCGAACGGCGAGTTTTTCCTGTCTATTGATTCCAACAATGCTGGCAGTACGCTGAAAGTTTTGCGTATATATGAAAATATGCGCGGCGGCAACCTGAAAATCGAGGCGCGGCGAACCAGGGAAAAACAGTTTATCGGTCATGCTTCCATCCGTGATTTCAGCATTTATAACACGCCGGTTATAGCCAAGCTGTTGACGATGGCTTCTTTTACCGGCATGGTTAATCTGCTGACCGGCGAAGGTATGGCCTTTTCGCATTTTGACGCGCCGTTCGAATACAAAAACCGCACGCTCTTTGTCAACGAAGGCAAGGCTTTCGGCAATGTTATGGGCATTACCGGCAGCGGCGCCTATAACCGCGCGACCGAAGTTCTTGACGTCAAAGGCGTAATTGCGCCGGCTTACAGCATCAATACCTTCATCGGCAAACTGCCGTTGGTCGGAAGTTTGCTGGCCGGCAAGGACGGAACCGTTTTTGCCGCCAATTATACCATTACCGGCAGCATATCCGATCCGAAAATCAGTATCAATCCGCTGTCGGCTTTAAGCCCAAGCTCGCTGAAAGACCTGTTCTCCAACTTGTTCGGAGGCGGCAATGACAAACGCAGATAAGCTGAAAATCGGTCTCGATTTCCATGGGGTTATTACCGATAATCCCGAATATTTCAAGGTTTTTGCCAACGAAGCGCTGCGCCGCGGATATGAAATTCATGTTATCAGCGGCGGTCCGAAGGCTACGATTGAAAAGTTTTTGTGGCAATGGGGCATAAAATATACGGATATTTTTGCCATTGTCGATTATTACGATGCCCGCGGCTGTGTCACTTTTTATGAGAACGGCGAGTTTAAGGTGCCGGATAAGCTTTGGAATTGTGCCAAGGCGGCTTATTGCGACGAAAACGGCATCAATATTCATATCGACGATACGATGAGCTACAGCGAAGGTTTTACGACGCCTTTCTGCTTTTATGACGTCAAGACCAGACATTGCCGCACGCAGGATCAAAAGGTTATCAATCTGGAGGTTTCGCCCAAAGCCGCCCTGGATGATATTGAGATTTTTGTAAGCGAAAGCCGGAAAAAGTGATTTTGCCGCCGCTTGTCTGTCAGATATAAAAAATCCCGGATAATTCCACCGGGATTTTTTTACGCTTATTTAGTTAGCGTTCTAACGTACCGTCAAAAGTCAGTGGCACACTTCATACAACTGTAACCGGTTGTATTTTCCGAAGCCCTGCAGCATTTAGTACAAATACTGCCCGCAGCTGTTCTGGTAGCTTTAAATCCATAGGAGCAACTGCAGCCGTCAGATTTGCTGTAGCCTACCGGACAGAGGTCGCTGAGGGGTTTTGTGCAAAGACTTCCGGACTGGGTGTAACCGGAATTGCAGGCCCAGGAGGAACACTTTGAAGGACAGGTTGAAAAATATGCCGTGCAGCTGGCGTTAGCCGGAACCAACACCGCCTTAACGCTGTCACAGGGATTTGCTTTGCAGGTCTGGCACTTGGAAGAACAGTCGGAGAAATACGACTGGCAACCGTAAGAGCAGCTGGCCGCCGTTCTGTTGCGGCAGTTGTCTGCATAACAACTGGTACACTTGCTGCAAGAGTTGGTCGCTTTGCAGCCATAGGTGCAGCTCAAAGACGACACGTCGCAGTCCGGATTGGTTTTGCAGCTGGTACAAATGCCGCAGCTGTTGGTGCCGGCGCAGCCGTAGGTACAGGATTTGGCAGTGACATCACAGTCCGGATTGCCTTTGCAGCCGATGCATTTGCCGCAGGAGTTAGTCGTGGCACAGCCGTACGAACAGGTCTTGGAAGTAACGTCGCAGTCCGGATTGGTCTTGCAGGCCGTGCACTTGCCGCA
>FR885507.1 GCA_000436375.1 Azospirillum sp. CAG:239
GATTGCCGGATCAAGTCCGGCAATAACAATATTATTTTTCTTATGCTTAACTTTTAATATCGTTGCTTTTTTTTGCGGAAAATAAAGCCGGTTTCAGGAACTGTTGACTTTTGCCGAAATCTGCGCTATATTATCTACAGGTGTGGATGTTTTACCGCGGCGGGATGCCGCCGGCGGGTATGTGTTAGGTAATCGGTCATGGGAAGAGTCTCCTTCGTCTTCCTGCCGTTTCGGCTTATCTCTATATATCCTCACCTGTTTAACGGGCTTTGGTTACAACTGTCGTGAGGTGATATTATGAAGAAATCTGTTTTAATGTTCTCTTTGTTGTCAGGAACTGCGCTTATGTTGCCTGACCTGGCTGTCGCCTCCGGCATTTTTTCGACACACAAAAGCACACCCCAACCAGAGCCCGCCTTTCAGTTTGAACAACCTGACAAAGCCTATCAAACCGCCGGCATCTGTTTCCTCGGCGTCGGCGACTGCGACCCTAATGTCGGCTTCGGCAAAGGCGACGATTATAAAATCGATACCGAAGCTCAGTGTAAGAATGAAGGTTTTGTCAGTTCCTGTTCAACAGGATACTGCATGGACAAATCATGCCCATATAATCCTAATTACGGAAACTGCTTAAAAGAAAACTGTCCCGGCAACTCGTCAACAATCTGTACCGGCGCCATAGCCGGCCAGAATGCCTGCGGCGAAAACTGCAAAAAATGCTGTGACGATTCCTGTCCGGCCGGTTCCAAAAATTATACCGGTTCCTTTGCTTCAAAAACGGAATGCGGAAACAACTGCTACAACTGCAACACAGCCTGCCCAAGCGGCAGTCTAGCTTATTCGGGGGATATAGTATCCTATAACGAGTGCGGACAAGCCTGTCGAAGCTGTAACACCTCATGTCCTTCGGGAACTTCAACCTCAAATCCCGGAGGATGCGGCGGCTCCACAAGTGACGAATGCAACACCAAAACCTGTTACTATCCTTTTCAAGCTTGTTGCGACAATTCCTGCGAAGGCGACAAGAGCGGACAATGCCCCAGCGGTTACAGCGAATGGACGTCTACCGACGGCTGCGGCAACACCTGCTACAATTGCAGCTGCGACTTGTCTTACTGCGTTTCCGACTGCGAGGAAGATTCAAGAGGCGCCACGCTCAGACTAAAATACAAAACCTGTACTATGAGCAATTGGGAAGCTACCAGTACAACCCACTATATTTTCAGGTCAATGGGCGGTTATTGCGTTAACGTAACTGGTGGCCGCTGTATGTATGACGGCCGCTACTGGTGCAGCTGTTAGAAAAAATTTTAATCTCCAACCAGCTTTTCAATGTCGCTGACATAGGTAACGTCCCAGAGGGTTTCGGCGGAAGGAGCTTCGACCAGCGTGGTATAATCCTCATGTTCCATGAAAACCGGACGGAGATCGGCGTTTTCCGGCACAAGGTCGGCAACGCCGTACAAAGCTTTGCTCCAGATGACCGGGTTATGCTTAACGCCTTTCCAGGAAGCGATGCAAAGCTGTTTTTCCTGTCCCTTGTTATAAGCGGCAATCATTTTATCGATAAATTTGGCATCGACGTTCGGCATATCCGCAGGCAGCAGCAAAGCGCCGTCACAGAAAGCCGGAACCGATTTAAGCCCCAGATTCAGCGATGTTTTAACACCGGCACGGTAAGCTGGGTTGTAAATGACGTTGACATCAATGTCTTCCAGAAATTCTTCCATTGCCGCGGCCTGATTGCCGGTAACGACAAAGACAGGGTTGGCCTTTGATTTAATGGCGGCCTCCACCGCCTTGAGAAACAGCGGCTTGCCGTCTTTAGTTTCAGCCATAAGCTTGTTGCGTCCAGCCCGGCTGCCAACGCCGGCGGCAAGGATAACGGCGGCAATGCCCGCTTTGCCCTTAGACTGGTTTTGACCGGCAGCAACCAGATTTTCCCTTTCGGCAGGCGTCAAAGTACCTCCCGAAGGAAGCAGAACATTCTGCGGACGAGCGAAGTCGTATTCGTTTATCTTGTCATTGACAACCGCCAGTTTAATATAATGAACGGCCAAGGGCGACTCTGTCACGTCAAAACGAAACGGCAGGCTGATGATTTTCTGTCCGCGTTTATGCGCGATAATCAAATCGGAAGCTCCCACCTGGGGAATCGTCAGATTGACGATTTCGTCCGCAAAACTGCGAACGGCAGAGGGAATAACGTCATCTTTATAATTGCTTTTCAGCCCGGGCAAAATGAAAATCACGTCGTTTTTATCGGCAACAGCCTTCTCGACGGCATCGGCCACGGCTTCAACTGTATGCGGCGCGTAATATTCGGCATGATAATCAAGCTGAAGGTCGGGAAAATTTTCAACCAACTTGCGTACAACCCCGGTAAAATGAGCGGTTTCGGCCGCGTCATTATAAAAATTGGTATAAATCAGAGCGGTTTTGCGCGGGCTTTGTTCGGCCACCTGCAACAAATCGACGTTTCCGGACAGGCTGAACAAAATATTGTCCACCGCGGCCTGCTCGGCCAGTGGCGTCGTAAGTTCCAGCAGGGCAATAACTTCGCCGGCAGCAACATAGCCGTAGGGCGGCACGGTGTTTAAAATCAGGTTATGCGACTGGCGGTTAAATTTGGCAACCCGGTCGTCGGCGCAAAGAAAAACACCGTCAACCGAAGCGGTTATCTTGCAAATACCGTCGCCGCTGACGGCATAAGCGGTATTTTTGCCGCAGAGTTTGGCCGCTACGACGCCGAGCGCCGCTTCCAGCGTCAGGTCGTTTTCATCCATAACCGCGCCATAAACCGTGGCTATGCCGCTGAGCTTGAGCTGGATTATATCTTCCTCATTCAGGGTGCGGCCTTTTTCCAAGACCATTCCGTCTAAGCGGATTTCTTCAAAAATTTTGACCCCGAGGGCGTGGTTCAAATCAAATTCCTGACATTTCATCGGCATTGTTCCTGTTGACAATGGCTATAATATAAGCCGGAAATTCTTAAAATATAGCAAACACGACACATTAAAAAAAGGGAGCCGAAGCTCCCTTCTCTATCTGTCTGCAAAAGTATAACTCTCAAGGGTGCGATTGTTGTCGTCCTTAAGATAAACATATCCTTTTCTTGCCAGAACAACCACAGTAACCGTATAATGGCATAACCGGCTGCCGCGAAGGATATAGCAATCATATACCTTGCCCCGACTGTTTACGGTAAGCGCGTGCTTGCCGCGAGCGACGAATTTGCCGTCTCTTACTTCCCAAACATACAAATACGGTCCCTGACGCTCAATCTGCATGTTTGACCAAGTCAGACTTTTGAGCGGGCGCGCATAAGGCTGGTGTACAACGGTACCGTAATCGCTGACCTTGGTCGGACGCATACGGCGCACTCGGTTATACAGGCTCTCATAGCGCTCGTAAATCTGGACTGCTCCGTTGAGATTGCCGAGGAACTTGTCCATTTTCGTTTGTGCCAGAGCACAGGATGCCAACGCGCAAAGCATCATCAACACCCAAAACTTTTTTGCTTTCATATACTTAAATTTTTAAATTTCACAATAAGAAATCAGCCCACAATAATCATCAAATCAGGGTGTTAGAATAACATATTTTAACAGGAGTGTCCATAATTAATTTTTTGTCCATTTCTCCAAAAACCGTGCAGAAACATGACATGCTGTAGCCGGCTTGACAAGGGGACGCCTTTGAGCGCAACACCGGCTGCGCCCGAGGGTAACTGTATTATTTTGTCATTCCCCGTACTTTTATTCTTTCCTGTCATTCCCCGGTTTGACCGGGGAATCCCTGGATTGCCGGATCAAGTCCGGCAATGACAAAAAGAAAAACAAGGCCGGCAATAAAACGAAGGCTTTTCCAAACAGAACTGCAACTCCGTACAGACGATTGACGGCGTTTGTCCTTACAATGCCACCTACGGCAAAGGCTGCAAGTGCGTGTCTAATCTGATAAGCTGTCCGGCCGGACAGGTCGGCGTCGGCGACAGCTGCGGCGGCAAATACGCTTCCTGCAAATGTGACCCGGCTCTGGTCAGCTGCGCGTCAAATCAGATCGGACAAGGAGCTTCCTGCGGCGGAAAGTATCAGTCCTGCGTTTGTAAATCTGAGTATCAATACAACTCTTCCAACTGTACCTCGCCGCGTTCGGTATCGGGAGCCAGTTGCGGGGGCAAATACACCGGCTGTTCCTGTCCGTCGGGCGTAAGTTCGGGAAGCTACGGCTGCGAAACCTATTATCCTTCGCCCTGCTCTTCGGTTTGCAAAAAAGCCTATGCCGACAACTGCCGAAACCGCACGGCCGTATCGACACCTTACGGCTGCGCCGAATACTGGGCCGACTGTTCCAGCAAATGCAAAACTAAATACAACGACAACTGCAGAAACCGGACTGCGGTCATTTCCAGCTGTCCGGCGAACGCGACCTGCTCCTACTTCTCCGACTGCTCTTCCAAAATTCAGAGCTGGAGCTGCAATTCCGGTTATATACAGTCAGGAAACAGCTGCATAGACCCCTGTGACAACCGTACCGCTGTCATTTCGAGCTGTCCGAGCAACGCAAGCTGTTCTTACTTCTCCGACTGCTCTTCCAAAATCAGTTCCTGGTCTTGCAATTCCGGATATGAAAAATCAGGAAATTCTTGTGTTCAGAAAACCAAAACCTGTTCTGATTACGGTCTCTATTCATCTCCCAGAACCCCTGTCAGAAGTTGGGATTGTACCTATGTAACCCGGAACGGATTAGGCTGTTATGATTGTGTAAAGGCTATTTCCAGCACGGGCTGTCCGTCCGGTTACAGACAGGCGAATTGCAGCGGCATGAGTTGTTGCTGCGGTGCCGGACAAAGCTGTAGTGGCGGGGGAATAAGATGTATGTGTCAGATGAATCCGAATTTATAAAAATGGCAAAGGTAAAATTCCCGGTTATCTGCCGGGATTTTTACCAATCGGATTTTGCTGTTTTTATTGGACAAAATATTGACTTAATAAGGCGGTTCTGTTAAGGTTAAATAAGAACAACAACAGGAATAACGCCATGAGTCTGCGGCAGAAAGCGGAGAAGATAAAAGGAATCAAACAAAGTATGCGCAAAGCCGCATTAGTCGGTTTAGCTTCGTTGGTTACGACGACGGCGCTTGGCGAGGAGAAAAGGGAATGGGAAGCGTCGTCCGATAATGCAAAAATTCCTGCCGGTCAGGTTGCCGAAAGCAAGACAGACTGTGCCTGTTATGTTAACAATCTGCTTCTTGACGTTGAATCCCCGGTTTCACAAATATATAAGGTCAGCCGCAACAAGGCTTTTTATTCGCCTTACCTGGACGGCGGTGCCGGCGGCATTGTCTTTACCCGGTTCCATATCAGTGATGCCGATGCTTTTGGCAATGCCAATCAGACTGGTCCCGAAAAATTTTCCAAAGCATTGCAGGATTTTGCGTCACGAGCTAAAAATTTTGGTTATAAAGGCGAAATCAAAAATCTGGACGATGTAGCGCGTTGTCTGGCTTCTTATGTCGACAGCAGTCGGAAAAAAGACCGTTACATTGGCGAGGCTCTGTCGCAGAACTATGCGGACAGCGGGCTGCAGGCGGCTCAGAACCTGAAAAAAACCGTTGCCGAGTTGAACGAGGCTAATCTTAAAACGGCAAAACACGAGCAGACGCACGCTTCTAACGGCCAATACATGAAAGCGATTAATACCGGCGACGTCCTGCTGACGCCGGGCGGCATTTATTTGGCGCGTATGGCCGACGAACTGCGGGCGCAGATAAAAGGCGGCAATATTCAGGCGTCCGAAAGCGGGCTTGAACGGTTTTTCGCCGATTTCGGCGCCGGATATTATGAACAGTATACGTCGGATATTCTCCAAGATGCGTCTTATAACCGTATGTTTGCCTATGCTTTGAACGAAGAACGGGCGGAACGCCGTATTCCGGCCGAGATTAACAATTCGCTGCTTGGTTTTGAAATGGAGGGCGTTGACAGCCGGGGAAGGACGCACACAATCAACGGCGTGGAAACTTCCCGGGGATTTGTTTTCTTCGGTGGCGAAGATGTTTCGTCGGTTAAAATGAAAAACGGCCGCGTCCTGCCGCTGAACTGTCTGACTGACGCAGACGGCCATGCTCTGAAGGACGACAACGGCCAAAGAATACCGGCGCGGGTAATTTATAATGACGGCAATTTTACTGTTGCCCTGACGGGAAGTGTTTTGACGACCAAAGACATGGATAAAAACCTGAAAGAAGCTCTGCGGTACCTTTTGCGCGATTTGGAACCTTCCGTGCAGAAGATGGTTTTGAAAGCGCTGGACGGACATTGTCGTGCCGATGCTGACAAACTGACCGGAGCGTTGCTTGGCGATTATGATACTCTGATGAAAATGCGCGCCGAAACCGCTAAGGAGAACATTGCCGCGGATCTGCAGTATATTCGCGAGAAGAGAGCCGGTTTTTTGCAAAAGGCCGGGGAAGAAAAATATGCCGGCATGAATTTGGTGCGGATTGCTTCGCCGCAGGATGACGCTTTGCAGCTGACGCCGGCAATGTTCCGGCCGTTGTCAGCGGAACGGAAATAAAGAAGTTTTTAAGCGTGTCCGGCTTTGGCGACCAGCCGGGACAGGTCAATGCCGAGCGATTCGATGGCTTTTTGCCATTTTTCTTCGTCCTTGGTTCTGAAAACCAGCTCCGGCGTCGGATTGGCTACCAGCCAGCTGTTGTTGACGATTTCGCTTTCCAGCTGCTGCGGCGCCCAGCTGGCGTATCCCAGCGCAATCAGATTTTCTTTCGGCCCGGTGCCGAAAGCAATGTCGGTAATGATGTCAATTGAGGACGAAACCGCGATTTTGTCGTCGATTACCACAGTGTCGGGTTTGATATAATCGGTTGAATGCAGGACGAAACCGCGCACTTTTTCAAGCGGCCCGCCCTGATGGAGGTCAATGGGTTCGATGGGGTGTATCGTATTGATCGGAAGTTGGTTAGCCAAATCAGCAAAGGAGAATTCTTTGATTTTTTTGTTCACAACGAAACCCATTGCCCCTTCTTTGGAGTGCGAGCAAATATAAATCAGCGTGCCGGCAAACCGCTCGTCGTCCATATTCGGCATGGAAACAAGGCATTTCCCGGTAAGATATAAATCGCATTTGTCTGCCATTGATTTTAATACCTGCATAATTACTTTTTATTTACCCAACAGTGCTAGTATAACATATAATTAAGTAACTTAAAAATATTTTTTAAGGGGCAGGGCCGTAATTTATGAAAAATTTTTGGATGTCAGTATTGCTTGCCGCCGGTTTATTGCAGACCGGTTCGTGTTTTGCCGCCGATACGCCTCAGCCGCAGCCGGCGCCGGTCGAAAGCGCGGACGAGGGGCTTACTTTTCCGCAGACGGTCAGCAATATGATCGCCGTCGGAAAGTATTTTGACGAAAAATATCCCGATACCGCAATTGACGAAGACTTTTCCGAAGACGTGGCCGAGAAGTTTCCAAACCTTACCACGCAACAGGTTTTTGACCGGGAAGAAACCATCCGCTTTTGGATAAAGGTTTATCGCGCCGGCAAGGCAATGTATGAAGCCGTCAAGGCCAAAATGCTGCTTCCCGAGGAACCTCCTTTGATTGTGCCCGAAGACCAGTACGACCTGCCCAAAGAGCGCGAATATATTGAGTCGGACGACATGATTGTTGTGGAAGACTTTAAGAAGGTTCTGTCTTACGGAAGCAATCCGCGCGATTTTGAAGCCTATGCCGCCAAACTTGAGCGAGACCGCGAAAAGGAAGGGAAAAAATCCGATTTTGCCAAATTGAACGGCATGCTGAAAAAGCTTGAATGGAAAAAACTGCCTTTTTACGGCATCATTTACGACGATCCGTTTACCGGTAAGCTCGGCAGCGGCGAATGGATTAAGGCGGACGGGGTTGAAATGCGGCTGATTGCCGAATACAGCACCGTAAACGACCGAAAGGATATCCGGGCGGGCATTCATTTTGACCTTGAAAAAGACTGGTTTGTTTTGGCGCAGAACTATAAGGGATTTCAAAAGCCGCGCTTTTCTTTTGAAGGATCCGAAAATCTGGCCTCTGCCGAATATTTTTATCCCGTGCCGCTGCGTCTGTCGGCCGATAACGGCGAAAGCGCCGCCGTCTGGCAGCGGAACTTCATGCTGCCGCTGCAGCTGAGGCTCAAAGACGCTTCACAGCCGTTAAAGCTCAAGGCCGGCGCCGATTTTACGCTTTGCAGCCTGCAATTGGAATGTCGTCCCGTGCATATAGACGCGGAACTGGATCTGCAGGCCGGCGAGGGTTTCTATTCTTCGGTAAATAACTTCATCGTTCAGAGCTTTAATTTTCTGCCTCGGGACAAAACCCCCGTGTTCAGCCTCGAAAAGGCCGTCGTTGACGAAACCGGCCAAAACGGAAGTCAGGTTTTGCGTCTTGAGTTTGATGCCGACGAGGAGCTGGACAATTTTGACGTCTATGTCGAAGGTTCGGATAACATTGCCTTTCGGCGGCCACGGCTGGCTGTCGGCGATTTCGGCATTACCGCGCGTGTCGAGCCGCAAAATTCCGGACAGGAACTTGCCGGCAAAACTTTTGAAATTACCGCCCGGCTGAATAATATGGCATTTTTGCGCAAAACCGTAACTGTCGAAAAGGCGTCCGTCTTTGACTACCGTTCCGGCAGTTTGTCGCTGACCTTGCTGCTTACGGCGGTTTTGGGCGGCTTTATTCTCAATTTCATGCCCTGTGTTTTTCCGGTCTTGTCGCTGAAGCTTCTGTCTCTGACCCGTTTCGGCGCCGGACGTCCGGAAAATCTGCGCCGCAATTTCATATATACGGTTTTGGGAATTTTTGCGGCTTTTGAAGTTATTGCGCTGTTTTTGAGCCTGTTGAAACTTGCCGGGCACGGTATCGGCTGGGGTATGCAGTTTCAGAATCCGGGTTTTCTTGTCGTAATGATTTTTGCTGTTGCCGTTTTTATGTCCGTTGTCTGGGGATTTGTCGGTGTCCGTTCGCCGCAGTGGCTGGAAAACAGGCTGTCTTCTGTTGAAGCGCGTGAAAAACTGCCGCATTTGCTTACCGGCATGCTGGCTGTTTTTATGGCCACCCCCTGTACGGCGCCTTATTTGGGAACAGCGGTCGGATTTGCGTTGGCCGGTACGGTTGCCGACGTCTGGCTTGTTCTCAATGCCGTTGCTCTGGGGCTGTCGCTGCCTTATCTGCTGGTGCTGGCCTGGCCGTCGCTGGCCGCGGCTTTTCCGAAACCGGGAGCGTGGATGGAGCGTCTGAACAATATCATGGGCTTTATGTTGTTTCTGACGCTTTTGTGGCTGTTGAGCGTTCTGTTTGCACAGGCGGGATTCTGGCCGGTCTTTCGTCTCGGTTTGTATCTGGCGGTTTTCCTTTTCGTCCTCTATTACCGCCGGGAAGCGCTCGACGCTGTTGACGGTTCGGATTTCGAGCCGGAAATCAAAACCCGTGTCGTCCGTCTTTACAATCGCAGTATTTTATCGGTGTTGTTCTTTATTTTTGCCGTGGCCGCTGTCGACGTTGTGACGCATTTCAACAGAGCACAGGAGGAACGGACGGCGGAACGGGCCGCATATATCGATTATGACGCGATTTCGTCCAAAATCCGTGCGGGCAGAACGGTTGTCGTTGCCGTCGGCGCCGATTGGTGCCTGACCTGTAAGTATAATGAAGCCGTTGTTTTCAACAATGCCATTGTCGAAAACCTGCTCAAAAACAGCAATACCGAATTGATAGAGGTTGATTGGACGTCATATAATCCGGAGGTTTTGGCTTTTATGAAAAAATTCGGCCGGCAGGGGCTGCCCTTCTATGTGGTCTTTTCACCGATGGTGCCGGACGGAATGGTTATGCCCGAAGTCCTGAGCGAACGGACGTTAAGTAAAATTCTTCGCAGCATATCCGACTAGGCGCAGTTGAAATAGCGCCCGAAAATCTCTCTGATAAACCCCTTGGGTTTCCGGTCCAGAAAAACGGACGGCTGCACATGGAGCCGTTTCATGGCGGCGGCGTTGAGTTTGGCTTCTTTCTCGGTAATGATGTCTTCTCTTTTCAGGCCGTAGATTTTGCCGCTGACTTTCGGCAGCTGGCTGAGCCTGATTTTTCCGCCGTGCCACATGACGCTGCCCCGAACCTCAACACGGCTCAGGTTCATGTCTCTCATCGGAACGATCGTAATATTTTTTTCTACGACGATTTTTTCTTTTTCAGTGTGAAAATGCCCGCAGGCGTTGTGCGACAGAAACTGAACGATATTTTCCGGCATCGGCAGATCGCCGCTGATGCCGTGGGTTGTTACGGGAAGTTTGTCATAAGAGGAAATCAGCGGTTCTGCCGCCGTATCGTTGTTGAAACGAAACTGTCTGGCTCTGACGCGGCTCCAGTCCAGACCGGCGACGACGTTCCTGCCGTCTGCCGTAACCCTGCCGTTGATGAGTTTGGTACGGGTTTTTTCGTCATAACTCTTCTGGCTCTCCAGAAGCTGTCCGCTTGCAATCAGGTAGTCGAAAAATTCACGGACGCTCTTACATTTCTTGTTGTTCAAATCCATTGACCGCCACCGTAATTGTTCTTACTGGACAAATAGTAGCAATATTGTGTCTAATTGTCAAATATTTTCGAAAAAAAAGTTCTTGATTCTGAAACCAATATATTGAATTTTACTGATTTTTCAGAGATGATATTGCATCACGCGCCAGCTTGTCGACACGTTCGTTTTCAGGATGTCCGTTATGCCCCTTGACCCAAACCCAGCGGATTTCGTGTCGGCCGGCCAGCGAGTCGAGTTCCTGCCAGAGATCAATGTTTTTGACCGGGGATTTTTTGTTGCTGGTTCGCCAGTTGTTCTTTTTCCAGTTTGGAAGCCATTGGGTAATGCCGTCCATAACGTAGCGGCTGTCGGTATAAAGCGTAATGTTGCACTCTTTTTTCAGCGCTTTCAGCGCTTCAATGACTGCTGTCAGTTCCATGCGGTTGTTGGTGGTTTCCGCTTCTGCGCCGCTCAGTTCCTTTTCCGTGTCCCTGTGTCGCAGCAGAACACCCCAGCCGCCGGCTCCCGGATTTCCGGAGCAGGCTCCGTCGGTAAAAATTTCAACCCGTATCATCTTTTACTCGCTTCTGAAATATTCGGCAAAGAACTCCTGTTCCAGCAGGGCAATGTCTTCGCCTTCGCGCATCGCTCTGGCCACGAAGGAACGCAGCTTGTTTTTCGGAATATAGACGCGGAAGTCTTTGGGTGCGGCATGGTCGGCGCCGATAACCCCGTCCATCAGAAAGTCTTCTTCGCTGTAGGGAGATAGGATGATCGTCACATTGGCAAAACGAATGACGCCGCGCGGCGGCAGCCGCAAATCCGGCCGCGTAATCAGGTTCAGCTGTCCCTCGATGCCGGGAATGGAGTCCATTTGGTTGTAGTTGGAAAAGCGTACTTTGTTATACTCTCCGCCTTTGCCTGTCGAAGAGCAGGAAAGGTACAGCTCGCGCGCAATAACGTTGCTGTCGTTTTCGCCGCAGATGGAGAAGCTCAGCCGCAGATATTTTTCAGGCGGATTGTCCAGCGATGGCGGATAAACCATATCTTCGACCGCATTGTCCAGAACCTCCAGATTCTTGTCGGCAATAATCAGTTCGACATTTGGTTGCGGACGTTTTCCGAACATTCCCGCAATAACCGAATACGGAGCCGGCACGTTGTTGGAACCGGAGCGGATATAGATGTTGTTGCCCATGGTTGTCATCAGGGGAGCCAGTTCCGATTTCGGAATGTAGGTGGCGACAAAACCGTCGCCGTTCTTGTCAACGCTGATAATATGATTGCGCACGCGGTTGTGGCTCGGAATGGTACAGCCGGAAATGGCGTTTTCCAGCCAGCTCAGAAAACGGTGTACGTTCTTGACCTTAACTTTTGCCTTGGCAACGTCGCCGATGTCGCAGTCGCGGCTGCATTCTACGCCCCAGACGATGACGCCGCCTTCCGAATTGCCGAAACCCGAAATGCCCTTGGCCAGATTTTTTCTGTCGTCCTTATGCAGGCTGGTGCCGTTTTTTCCGGTCGAAACGGCCTGTTTAAAATCCAGAAACAGTTCCTCGGTTTGCAAATTGACGATAAAATCGTCAATGGCGTCTTCCCCGAAATAAATCAGCTTTTGAAAAATATCTTCGGCGCGGGACATGTTTTTTCTCCCAGAAACTTAAAAACGGTCTTTCTCTTTTACCGAGTTTACATGATGAATCTTAATTTTGTCATAATGCTTTTTCAATTCGGCCAACAAGCCTTCAACCAGTTCCTCGGGAGCTGAAGCGCCGGCGCTGATGCCGAGGCTGCCGCCGATTTCGGCAAAGTCAAGTTCCGCCGCGTCGTCAATCAGAAAAGCCTTTGCCGCGCCGTTTTTCAAGGCGGTTTCTCTTAATTGTCGCGAATTTGAGGAGTTGGCCGAGCCGATAATGACGACGACGGCGGTTTTGGAGGCCAGAGCCTTGACCGCGCCTTGACGGTTGGTCGTGGCAAAACAGATGTCGCTTCGGCTCATCGCCAGCAGATTTTTGAATTTTTTCCGCAGAATGCCGATAATTTCCGCCGTATCGTCTACGGACAATGTCGTCTGAGTCACAAAGCCGACAGTCGTGTCCTCTGCCAGAGCAAGCTGTTCTGCTTCTGCTGCGGAACAGATGACATGCGCTTTTTCAGGGTGTTTGAGTTGTCCGACCGTTCCGATGATTTCCGGATGGTTTTTCTTGCCGATGACAACGATTTCGGCGCCGTCTTCTTCCAGCCGGGCAATCTGCCTGTGTACTTTGGCTACCAGCGGACAGGTGGCGTCAAGAACCGTCAGGCCGCGGCGTTCGGCTTCTTCGGAGACGTTCCGTCCGACCCCGTGTGCCGAAAACACGACCGGACGCCCGTCGGGAACCTCCGCCAGTTCGTCAATGAAGACGGCGCCTTTGGCGCGGAGATTTTCAATCACAAACTTGTTGTGGACAATCTCGTGCCGCACGAAAACCGGTGCCCCGTATTGTTTCAGCGCCTCTTCAACAATGCCGACCGCCCGCCGTACGCCGGTGCAGAAACCGCGCGGTTCGGCGAGATATACGTCCAAAGTCCGTTCGTTCATGATCTTAAAGCTTAATCAGTTGCTGCAGCTGCTCATAATCGGGATATTTTTTCAGCGAACCGAGCAGGGTGTAAGTCGGTTTGGAACTGAAAATTCTGGTGGCCGTATCCCGAATGTCGTCCAGCGTAACGTTCTCGATTTTTTCAACCATTTCCTTAATCGGCAGAACCCGGTCAAATAACAGCATCTGCCGGGCAATGACTTCCGAGGTTGAAGACGAGCTTTCCAACGCCATCAGCATACTGGCCTTAATTTGCGCTTTGGCGCGGTTAAGTTCCTTAATGTCGACTTTGTCGTAACAGACTTTTTTAATTTCCTGCGCCACGACCGGAAGCAGTTTTTGCAGCTCGTCGGCCGTCGTTCCCGCATAAATGCCGGATATGCCCGTCTGCGTATGCGAATTGGCAAATCCGTATACCGTGTAAACCAGTCCGAGCTTTTCGCGGATTTCCTGAAACAGGCGCGAAGACATGCCGCCGCCGAACAGAGTCGAGAAAATCATGGCCGGATAATAATGGTCGCTGTTGTAGTCAAAACCTTCAAAACCCAAAACCACATGTGTCTGTTCAATATCGCGCTTTTCAACATAAAAGCCGCCGGCATACTTCTGCGGCTGTATCGTAAACGAAACGTCAGGCTGCAGGCCGCTCAGGCGCTGCCGGCACATTTCGACGAATTTTTCGTGTTCAAGATTGCCGACCGCGCAGACGACGATGTTTTCGGCTGCATAGTTGGTTTTCAGATAATTTTGCAAAGCCTGTCCGTCGAAGGAACGAACCTTTTCGGCCGGTCCGAGAATGCTTCTGCCCAACGGCTGGTCGGGAAAGGCTTTCCCCTGAAAATAGTCAAAAATAATGTCGTCCGGGGAATCAATTGTCTGTTTGATTTCCTGTACGACCACTTCACGCTCCTTAACCAGCTCTTCTTCGGGAAAAGTCGGATTGAGGATAAGGTCGCTGATGACGTCCAGCGCCAGCTCGGTGTCGTCTTTCAGCATTTTGGCGTAAAAGGCCGTAAACTCGCGCGACGTATAGGCGTTGTTCTGTCCGCCGACATTTTCGATTTCTTCCGAGATTTGCAGCGAAGTGCGGTTTTTTGTGCCCTTAAAGACCATATGTTCCAGAAAGTGGGAAATGCCGTTGATCTTTTCGTCTTCATAGGCGGAACCTGTTTTAATCCAGATGCCCAGCGAAACGGTTTCGGTGTTTGGGCGGGAGCAGGTAACAATTCGTAGTCCGTTGTTCAGGGTAGTCTGTTGTGTCTGCATAAAGAGTTCCTTAGTCAAATTTGTATTTACTAAAATTATATAGGTAGTATATATTGATAAAAATTTATTGCAATAGTTCAGAACAAAGGAGACACAAGTTATGGAAACACCGAGATTTGCCGTTGTCTTGTCGGGTTGCGGCGTTTTTGACGGCAGCGAAATCCACGAGGCCGTCTGCGCGTTGCTGGCGATAGACGAGGCGGGCTGCGCGTATCAGTGCTTTGCGCCCAACACCTGGCAGGCCAAGACCGTCGACCATTTTACCGGCGAAGCCTCCGCCATTGCCGGCGACGCCGACAACCGCAACGTTCTTGCGGAATCTGCCCGCATCGCCCGCGGCAATATTTTGGATTTGTCCGAATTTAATCCCAAAGATTTTGACGCAATCATCTTCCCCGGTGGATTCGGCGCCGCTATGAACTGGAGCAACTTCGCCGTCAGGGGGCCGGCCTGCGAGGTCAATGAGGAAGTCGAACGCGCGCTCAACGCAAGCTACGAAGCCGGCATCGTCATTGGTGCCATGTGTATTGCGCCGACGGTTGTTGCCCGCGTGCTCGGCAAACATAAAGTTAAAGTGACGGTTGGCAATGACAAGGCCATTGCCGCCGGCATTGCCAAAATGGGCGCCGTTCATCAGGACTGCGGCGCGGCCGAAGTCTGTGTCGACGAGGAAAACAAAATCGTTACCGTTCCCGCCTATATGCTGAGCAAAAACATTTCGCAGATTGCCGTCGGCGCGCATAATCTGGTAAGCGCCGCGCTGGATTTGATAGAAGCGTGAATTGCGCACAAAATCCTTGCAATCCGCAATTTTTGTTTTATGGTGTAAACAGGTTAAACAATTAGTCAAAATAGGTAGTTGAATTATGAAAGTAAGAACCAGATTTGCCCCCAGCCCGACCGGCTATATGCACATCGGCAACCTGAGAACCGCATTGTACGAGTATCTCATCGCCAAAACTAACGGCGGCGACTTCATTCTCCGTATTGAAGATACGGACCAGAAGCGTTTTGTAGAGGGTGCCGAAGAAATCATTTACAACACGTTGAAAAGAGTCGGCATGAACTGGGACGAAGGGCCGGACGTCGGCGGCAATTACGGTCCTTACGTTCAGTCGCAGCGCAAGCCTTTGTATGCCGAATACGCGCATAAACTGGTAGAACTGGGCGGCGCGCATTATTGTTTCTGTTCCGCCAGAGACGCCGACGAGCAGAAAGACGACGAACAAAACATCAAGTTCAAAGATCCCTGCAAGCGCCTGAGCCTTGAAGAGGCGCGCGCCCGCATTGCCGCCGGCGAGCCTTATGTTGTCCGCCAGACCATTCATAAGACCGGAACTTCCATTTTCCATGATGTTGTTTACGGCGACATCGAAATTGATTATGACGAACTGGACGAAGGCGTTCTGCTCAAGTCCGACGGTTTTCCGACCTACAACTTTGCCAATGTCGTCGACGATCATCTGATGGAAATCACGCATGTTGTCCGCGGCAACGAATATATTTCCTCGACGCCCAAGTATAATCTCATTTATGAGGATTTCGGCTGGACGCCGCCGGTTTATGTCCATGTTCCGCAGGTTATGAAAGACGCGCAGCACAAACTCAGCAAACGTAACGGCGACGCTTCGTTTCAGGATTTGGTGGCTAAGGGTTTTCTGCCCGAAGCGGTTTTGAACTATATCTGTCTGCTGGGGTGGAACCCGGGAACCGATGAGGAAATCTTCTCGTTGGAAGATCTGAAAAAAGTTTTCAAAATGGAACGCATCAACAAGTCGCCGGCTATTTTCGACCTGACCAAGCTGACCTGGATGAACGGCTGTTATATTCGTGCCCTCAGTCCGGAAGCTTTTCATGAAATGGCAATGCCGTTCTACAAACAGGCCGTCAGCCGCAATATTGACTTTAGGGTTTTGAGCGAGGTTTTGCAGCCGCGTACCGAAGTTTTGGGTCAAATTCCCGAAGAAATCAAATTTTTGGAGAATGTGGCAGATTATTCGGTTGAACTTTATAATAACAAGAAAATGAAAACGGATCCGGAAGTTGCCAAAAAGACTTTGGCTCTGGCTCTGGAAACTTTGAAAGAGCAAACTTCCTGGGACAATGATACCCTGTTTGCCGCGTTGAAAACGCTGGCAGAGAAAGAAGGCTTAAAGAACGGTCAGATTCTCTATCCGGTCAGAATAGCTTTGTCGGGCAGGGAAACCACCCCCGGCGGCGCGACCGAGCTGGCCGTAATCTTGGGCAAGGAAGAAACCTTGAAACGTATTTCCGAAGCCCTGCAAAAATTAGCTTAAAAAAACAAAAGCCCTCTCAACCGAGAGGGCTTTTTATCTATACTAAAAATGGGCTTCGCAAGCAAAAGAACATATAGCCTGAGGACTGCAACTTTGCCCCAAACTACTGAGGCAACCACCAGATAATTGGGTTCCATGATAATTTTCCAAAGAAGATTGTCCTAATCGTACTGTTGCACAAACGGCCGAAACCCCACCAAGAGCCCATTCCAAACCACCGGATTTTTTATTGTTACACGTAGTTTGTGCATGTTCTAACGTACCTTCGCCTCCAGCAATTGCAATTAAACCATGTCGTCCTTTATCTGTAATTTCCACTACTTTTCCAATACCGATACCATTACTGTCTTCATAAGTATCGCCGACCTTGTAAGTGCGAAGTGTTTCCTCATAGCCCGGGCAGTAGACTTGAGTATTGTCGAGCGGGCATTTGAGGATGGTTTTTCCGGAACAGTCGGCGGCGGTTTTGGTGTAGCCGAGATCGGCGCAGGACGGCGTCTTAATGCAGGTCTGCGCCGCGGAGCTGCAACAGCGGGTACACTCAGGAAGGCAGCTGCTGCATTGCCGACAATCCCTGCCCCGGATACGAACAGAAAAGCAGTTGTCCAAACAAATATTACAACAAGGAAGTCTGCTCCAAAGACAGCAGCTATATCAAATGTACTCCGACCTGCGGCTCGCGCATTGTCGATGACAATCCGTCCTATAAGATTGACGAAGGAAACTCCGGCGGCGTGGTTGTCGTTACCAAGAGCGGCTCTTATCTCCCATACGGCAGTACAGTTTATTCAAACGTCAATTTTCCGCAGTATTCCGAATGCGCAGCCCTGTCAAAGCCGACCATAACCCTGACGGCAAGCAACGGCTATGCGGCTTCCATCAGCACCAACCGGATTGAGAACATTGACTTTGTCGTCAATTTCAAAGCATGGACGCAGCCCGATTACTGTTCGGCAGCCTCACAATACAGATATTCTTCATTCTGTACCAGCAGCTGTTCCTCTTACGACTGCTATTGCCGCAGCAGCTGTATGTCCAATTCCAGCTGCCGGGACTACAGCATCGAGTGCATGAATTACTATGACGCCATGGTCAACGGCAGCAGCCATATGGACCTGTGCGAAGTCGCCAACAACTACGACAGCTACTGCACCAATACAAATTCGCCGTCAGTGGGCGTAAAATTGGATCCGAACAAACAGATACGCACCGAAACCTATACCAACAATGGTAAGAGCAGCACCAGATACTACTATGAAGGCACGCTCAAAAACGTCAACATTACCGTTAACGGCAGCCCGCAGATTGCCGCTCAAATCGGCGGCGGCGCCCATTATGACAAAACCATCAAGTTTGAGGGCACCAA
Organism: Azospirillum sp. CAG:239; assembly: GCA_000436375.1. Lineage (GTDB taxonomy): Bacteria > Pseudomonadota > Alphaproteobacteria > RF32 > CAG-239 > Scatacola_A > Scatacola_A faecigallinarum. Next base: position 18,081 of record FR885507.1, read on the forward strand.
CAGCATCAGCGGCGGCAGCAAACACAGCGTTTGGGCCCGCGGACACAACACTTACGCCTACGGCATCGTCCGCGGCGTGCTGCAGGTTAACTCCGGCGCCAAGCTGACTTTAAGCAAACCGGCCTGCATATACACACAATGGAACGGTTCGATTGTAAAATCGGGTACGGTTTCGGGTACGGTAACCACCAACTGCAGCACCTATCCGCTGAAGTGGTAAAACCGAGAGCTAACAAAAAAAATCCCCGGCAGACATCCGGGGATTTTTTCAAAATTAATTGACCGTCTGGTCAACTTCATAAGCGACACCGTCCGGCGAAACGGCTTCGGTCACGGTTTCGTTGACAACCGTGCCGTTTCCCTGCGCCGGAGTTGCCTGGCTGCCGCCGGACATATTATCCGGCGTGCTGACCACGGCGTTGCCGTTCATATTGCCGCCGGCCGGCGCCGCATTTGCCGGAACCGCATTGCCGGAGGCGGCGGGTGTTACGACTTCATAGCCTTCTTCGACAATCAGCATATTGGCCGAATCGGCATTGCCGACATCAGCCGAAACCTGCGACTGGGCATTGGCGTCGCGGGAATCACAGCCCATCAGAGCCAGAGCCGAAACACCTAACATTGCTAAAGTTTTTTTCATCTAATTTCCCCTTATTGTTTGAATTTACGACGTTCCTCACTTTTTATATAAGCACTGATGCTTTTTATTCAATACGCCGCGGATTTTGCAAAACGATTTAATTCCAAAGCTTTAATTTCCGCGGGGAAAGCACTATATCGAAAGCCTTATTTTTGGTGTTGACGAAAGGATTGGATATGTTAAAATTGTTGGGTTTGATAAAGAAAAATTTTGGAGAAGACAAAGTGACCCTGGCTGATAAAATAATCATTTGGGATTTGGACAATACATTATACCGGATTACCCCGGAATTTGCCGACATGCTGGACGAGGCAACCGCCATTGCCGCCATTGAGGATTTGGGCGTACCTCTCAACTTTGAGGAAGCCAAAGCCAAGGTCAAGGAATCTTATATGACATACCGCGACGGCGGCGAAATTTTCGTACAGCAGTACGGCATTGATCCGGAAGCAATGTTTCAGGCCTATCATAAGCGCAAGCCGATTGCGCCGATCGTTCCATACGAGAACCTGCTCGAAAAGCTGGAAAGCCTGCCTAACGAACAATACATTTTCTCAACCAGCACGCATGAAGTCTGCGAAAAAATTTTGAAACATATCGGGCTCTATGATTTTTTCAAAGGCCGTTTTTATTCGGTAGAAGATTTCGGCACCGTCAAAAAGAACGAAAGTTCGGACGTTTATGCCAAGCTTTGCCGCCGCATTAACGCCGACCCGAAAAACTGCATTTTTGTTGACGACAGTTACTCCAATCTTGAATTTGCCAAAGAGCTGGGCATGACCACGGTCAGAATCTTCTACAATGAAAATTCGGCCAAGGACAAGACTTATATCGACGCCGCTTACAAAGGCATCAACAGTTTTCTGGACGAATATCTGCGGCAGGTTCCGGTCAACAGCAATTCCGCGCTCAAGGCTGCCGGTTCTGCGGCCGGCGTCCGTTAAACCGGCGACAGAGATCGCTTTCCATCTGATAATTGGTCTGATTGTCGAGCTTGCTTTGCTCTTGCATGAGTTCGCTCTTGAAGTGGCGTATCAGCGGTTCGATTTCAGCAATATACATTTCGGTCAGCGTATTGGTCGCTTCATCGATTTTTGACGGCGAATCTATCCGATATGGTTTGATATCACGGGCAATTTTCTGCACGGAACGGCGCAGAGAAGGAATAAAATATTCAAGCGCGGCAGTGTTTATCTGATGATGCGTCTGTTCATGGCGGACAACGACATTGTATTCACAGGAACCGGGCTGCAGCTGATTGGAAATGAAAATGGTCGGATCCTGATAGCCGATAAAAACGTTCAAGCTGGTCGGCACAACACAAATGTCCGTATCGTTGACAACCCGGCTGATGGTATTCAGCGAAACCTCCCAATTGACGCCGACAACCGCCAGACCGGAAGCAAAAAGCCCCTGCTCGACAATACCGTATTGCTGACCAAGCCGCGTCAGTCCCTGCTGATTGTACCCGAAATCATATTTCAGTTTTCCGTAAGAAGTGGTAAATTCGATTTCCGGTTCAGCCTTCAGCGTTGCACAGACATCGGTTTCCTCGGCAACAGACACAAAATTGCCGAGCCCCAGAAAAATGCAAAAAGTTAATATAAAAAAAAGTTTTTTCATGTAAAATAGCATACATAAGATTTCTTAACATAGAGTTGAGATTATGCAAAAATCGTTTTTGTTTTCGTTTTTGAGTGCGGCAATCCTCTTCAGCACCCTTGCCGGCGCCGAATCTCCGGGGCGTTATGTGCGCAAACAGCTGAAGCCGAATTTTTTTATTCCTCCCAAAGAGCTTGACCATACGGAAAAGCTGTCTGAGTTCAACTATTATCCCGGCGAAGAAGAGAACAAGGGCAGGCAGCCGCAGCAGGAGCAGGTTATCAAGATAATCAAAGCGCCGCAGGAAATCCCGGCCGTGACAGAGGTTCGGCAAACAGCGGACGCACCGGCAGCACTACCGCTGCCGGAAAACGTGCCTGACATATCCTCAGATACGGCGGAAATCAAAAGCGAATATATTGAATACAATAAGGACGAACTGGCGCAAATTCCCGAGTACAAGCAGAAATACGCCGATTATATCAACGACCTGAAAGTCATTGCCGAAACGGGGCAAGTGCCAGAAAATCCCCGCGTCGTTTTTGATCTGACCAAAATGAGTACCAACGAACGTCTGGTCGTTACCGACAAATTCGGTCTGAAACCGGTTGAACCTACAGCTGCACAATAAGGAGAAAATATGGATAAACCGCTTAAAATCATTTCGGAAATCAAAACGCCGCGACTGACGGCACGCGCGGCGACAACCGCAATGACTGACGGGCTTTTCCACGCCATTGACATATCGCGCAACAGACTGCGCGAGTTTCTCTTCTGGGTTGACAATGTGCAAAAAGTGGAAGACGAACGCAAAACACTGTCTGATTTTGCCGAAGGATGGGAAAAAGGCGAAATCTTCGCATATGTTTTATATAATACAGACGAAAAAATCGTCGGCACCATCGACGTTCACAACATTTCGTACGGCAATCATTTTGCCGAACTTGGCTATTGGCTGAAAGACGGCGAAACCGGCAAAGGCTATATTTCGGAAATTCTTCCGTATGTCGAAAAAATATTTTTTGCAGCCGGGTTACACCGTTTGGTCATTGAATGCGAGACCGACAATATTGCATCGGCGGCGGTTGCCGAACGCAACGGCTATGTTTTTGAAGGCATTGCCGCAGGAAAGGTATTCGGTTACGGCAGATACCGCGACTGTAAGGTTTATGCAAAAGTTTCAGGGAACTAAAATTCTACAAAAAAAATTACACACCCATTAATGGTTTACATATAAAAATATAAAATACCTAAGGTTGACATTTTTTATAAATAAGTATAAGCTTATTTTCAAGGCGTTTGTTTGAACCTTTTCGGTGTAATCCCCCCGAAAGTCAAAGTTCGGCAACAAACGCCCGCAGGCTCCGTTTAACGTCTGAATTGTTTAATACAGTTTACGGCAAGGTCATACATACACACTAACAACCTTTCGGAGCCTGTCCTTTTTATTTCAGAAAATGCAACAAAGCCTCCTCATTCGGGAGGCTTTATTATTTGTTTTACACCCGAAAACACTCGACAAAAAAACCCCTCGGTTGAGGGGCTTTTTGCAGATTATCAGGCCGCTTTGGTCTTCTTGGCGGTTTTAGCCTTTTTGACCGGCGCCTTTTTTTCTTTTGCGGCCTTTTCCTTTTTGGGAGCCGCTTTCTTTTCTTTCTTGGGAGAAGACTTCTTTTCAGCCTTGGCTTTTTCTTCTTTAGCCTTGGGTTCTTTTGCCTTTTTTTCCTTGACCTTGACCGTTTTTTCCTTTTTGGCGGCACGAGCCTTGGAAATGCTGATGGCATTGTCCAAATCCTTTTCCGTGCAAAGACCGACGGCTACCGGATTTTTAGCCCGGATATTGGCCATATCCTTATGCGTGCCGGTACGGATTGCTTCAATCGTCGGCTTGGTGGTTCCGACCAGTTTGCAAATCTGCGAATCGATGATTTCCGGACAATTTTTCAAAATCCACAGAACGGCGCTGGGTTTGTCGCTGCGCTGCGAAGGCGAAAGCATTTTCTTGGCTTTGGCGTTTTTGGCCTTGACGTTGCGCTCCAATTCGTTCGCCTGAAGGGAGGCTCTGCGGTCAGCTTCGCATCTTCTGATTTCTTCGACGGTCAACTGGCCGTTTTCAACCGGACTTACGCCCAAAATATTGAAAGCCACGTCGCCGTCGGCAATAGCCTGAATTTCAAGTTCGTGAAGTTCACAGAATTCGGCAATCTGACGAAAAGTCAGGGTCGTATTCTCAACCAGCCATACAGCAGTAGCTCTGGGCATTAAAGGGGCTGTCATTTCAATATCCTTTCTTAAATTCTATTCTTATCTAAAAAAACATTCTCTATTCCAGAGAATAGAGAATGTTTGCCGATTATACAAGATTTTTTTTGCTAAATTAAATTTATTTTCTGCTGTTCAGGATGTTAGCCATATTCAGATAGCCGACCTGAAGCATTTGGGCCGTCGCTTCGTATTTCGAGGCCTGAATCTGCAGCGCGTTGACGCTGGAGAGACTGCCGCTGGCGCTGGTCTGGGTCAGCGGGATTCTGGTTTCGGTCTTGTTTTTCGAATCATCCGACAGACCTTCTTTCGAAACATAGTCATGCTTATATTTTTCACCCTGCTGAATTTGCAGAACATAGGCCAGCTCTTCATTTTTGCTGACCGTGTCGTCACGGGTAATTTTAATATAAAGCATGGTATCTTTTTTGGCTTTATATTCGCCGCTGAACATGGCGTCAATATTGTCGCGGGTTTCAGTGCCCTTCTCGGCCGAACTGTCGCCGATGAGCGTTTCCTTGCCGTTTTTGTTGATGGTATAAACCTCGACCTTAAGGCCGGGAGCCAATTCCGCCATCCAGTCCTTGTTCTGCTCGGCAAGTTTTTTTTCTTCCTGTTCCTTGGCCCAGCCTTCCGGATCGGTAATTCTCTTCAGTTCGTCAAGTTTCTGCTCATAGGCGGAAAGGTCCAGAACTTTCTCGTTGCTGCTGTCGCCGCCCTTTATCGACAGGGAAACAGTGCCGTTTGACTGCAGCTGAATCTTATACATGTCGGAACTGTCATAATATTCGGAAAGTTTGCCGACAACGCTGACACGGGCATAGTTCAGGCGCGTGTAACCGAGGTCGCGGGCATTGGCAAAGCTCTCGTCAACGTTGTTAACGTCCGTTACGGTCTTTTCCCAATAGCCAAGACTGCTGTTGTCTGCCGGTATCGTCGTGCTTACTGTCGTCGCCATAGCATACTCCTTTAAACCTACATTATATATTTTATCATAAAATTTTTTTTATCACAATATATTTAATCAGTCGGTTTACAGTTCCGTCATCTTATACAAGGCCGTCGACCAGCCGGTTTTGTTCAGGGTCTTTTCGCCCAGAAACTCAAATCCGTATTTCTCGCCTTCAAGGCGTTCCTTTATCGGTTCGTTGACAATAATCTCATTATCGTATGTCTGTTCAAAAACATCCTGAATAAACGGCGACAAATTCGGCTCCTGTTCGGAAGAAAGCGACAAGATGCTGCATTTGTCGGCAATAATCAGGTTGGTATTGTTAAGCTGTTCTTCATAAATGGACACGTCTTTGAAAAATTCAACGGCAAAACGCGCGGCATGATTCAGTTTGGGAAACTCTATCGAGGTAATATAGTTGTCTTCAATAACATTTTCACCGTCGAACTTGGCCGACAGATTGGCGATGATGTTCCGCACTTCGCTTTTGACGCGGGTAAAATCGTCCCGGTCGCCGGGCTGGTCATTTTCATAAAAACGCACCCGGTTTTCAATACTGACAATACATTTGAGCATAATATCCGGCTCGTGGACCTCTTCTTTCGCTTCCAGTTTCCGGTTGTCGGCCGCCGCATATTTGTTCAACGCCTCCCACTTGCTGAACGTTTTTTTCAAAATGTGCGTATCCAACGGACGTTCCGCCAGCAGCTGCGCCATCAGATAAGCGCCGACGCCGGTCAGAAAAACCGCAACCTTGTTATCCTTATACGTCTTTTTGGCTTCATAGAAGGCTTCGACGTCGCCGACATCGCCGTCAAGAATGCTGAACGCTTCGTGCAGCATCGAATTGGCGTGGGTTATGCTCAGGCCGTTGTAACGCGAAAGTTCCAGCACGCCGCCGTAAATTATCAGTTTGACGCCCAGACGGTTGAAGTTGTCGGCAATGTTGATTTCGCCGTCCAGATTGGAAATTATCTGGCTCATATAATCTACAATACTGCGCTTGAATTCGGCAGGCGCCTCGGGAAAAGCGGGCGCCAATGTCGGTTCATAGCTGTCATTAAGGTTATAGTTCTGGATAATGGCGTCGGCCTTGTCAAAAAACTTCTTCTCATGAATGATTTTTTTGCGGCGAACCTTGCGGGACGAAAAGACGTACCAAGGCACCTTACGCAAGACCAGCGGCACAGCCAGCAGCAGGAACAATGCAAAAAACGTGACAAACATAACGGTATGCGTCAGTTCTTCGGGAACGGTTATTTCAATAACCGGAATCAGCAACGTTACCAGAATATTGGCTGAAATCAGGCAGAAAACAATAATGGCAACCAGTTTGAAAACGGCGGTAATCACATTCTGGCCGTTAGAAGCGCCGGCCGGTTCCTGGGTTTCGATGTTATATTCGCCGCGCGTCGGCGCCAAACCGCCTTTCAGCGAATAGTCGGAACCGCTCTTGTCCTTTTTGCCTGCCAAACTGACATATTCCACCGTTTCAACGTAGGAATTGTCCTGCACGTCAAAGTCTTCCTTAAGAATTTTGACGGCAATTTTTTCGGCTTCGCGTTCTTTGGCTATACGCATGGCATCATAACGCTGGTCGCTGGAAAAACGATCTTCAAGTTTCCAGCCGTCGCCCCGGTCCGTATAAACTTCGTAATGCGATATTTTGACCATTAAACCATCTCATCAAGACATAAAAAAACCTGCATTCAGTATAGAAAATGCAGGTTAACAAAGATTAAACCTTTGCGAAATTATTTTACAGAAGTATCGGGTTTCAGACCAAAAGCACCAAACTTGCTGTTGAACTTGGAAACCTGTCCGCCGCTGTCTACCATACGGTGAACGCCGGTCCAAGCCGGGTGGGATTTCGGGTCAAGTTCCAGAGTCATCTTGTCACCGGCCTTGCCCCAGGTCGATCTGGTTTTGAATTCTGTGCCATCTGTCATCACATATGTAATCTCGTGATAATCAGGATGAATACCTTTTTTCATCTTATTTTCTCCAAAAACTTAATTTATGACATGTAAATTTAGTGCTCTTATACATTAGAGTTACGAATTAGGCAAGCATTAATTTACATAATTTTAATTTTTTTATTTGATTTCGTCAATTTCAACAACATTGCCGCGGGCGGCGTCATCGGTAATGTTAATGACCTTGATGCTGAAATTCTTATATCCTTTGGCCAAAAGATACGAGCGAATTTCAATCGCGCGGTTCAGGCTCTGTCTTTTTTTGCGGAAAACATCCTGACCGTTGTCATAATTATAGGCCATGATGGCGATTTTGTTGGCGCCGGCATTGTCAAACGAAGCGATAATCGCGTCGATTTTCTCCTTGCTGAGATCGTCCAATTCGGAAGAACCTTCGGCAAACACAATCTCCCTTTTGACTTTTTCGACATCGACCACAGGTTTGGCAACAAGCGCACCGCTTACCGGCACCAGAGGCTCAGCCTTTTTTTCGGCGGCAGCCGGCACTTCGCCGACGGGCTGATTTTCAACAGATTCGGCCTTTACGGGAACAACCGGCGCGGAAGAAACCTTTTCGGCCGGCGCAGGCTCTTCGGTTTTGAAAGGCGCCTGACCGGCAGCGGGAACGTCGGCGACAAACTCACGTTTGGCCGGCGCGGACGTCAGTTCGACGGCCGGAGCCGCAGCCTTTTCCTTAACCTCATCCTTTACGGTTTTGTCTTCGGCCGGCATGTCTTTGGCCGGTTCGACGACGGCCGGTTTGTTTTCAACGGCGGAATTTGCCTTTTCCCGAACGGGCTGAATGTCGGCCGGTTTGGCGGGAATGGCTATCTTTTCCTCTTTTTCAACGACTTTAACCTGCTTAATCTTCAGTTTCTGTTTGTTTTCTCGAGCCGGCGTCTTGGCTTTGGGCGCTTTGGGCGCACTTTTCTTAACCACGGGGAATTGCGGCGTGTTTCTGATTACGGGAAAGAGAGGTTCAGGGCGGCCGTAAGCCGAGGGGGCGCTGCCGCCTCCGATTTCGTTTAATACCGAAAGGTCGACATAAACATCATCGGCTGCGCAGGCTTTTTCCGCAGACCAGCCGCAGAACAAACCGCATAAAGCCAGAACCATAATCTTACGCATTGCTCTTCCCCATATCAAAATTATTTGTGTACCAACTCATAGACCTTTTTGGACAGTTCGGCATTGGTGGCGATCAGATTGCCGCTTTCGAGCACCAGACTGAGGTTCTCGGTACGGATATCCTTCTGATTCATGTCCAACACGTATCCGCCGGCTTCCTTAACCAGAAGCAGACCGGCGGCAATTTCCGAAAACTTGTTGCCAAGGCTGACGGTTGCATCAAACCTGCCGGCGGCAACACAGGCCAAATCCAAAGACACGGCGCCCAGAACCCGTACATTGTCGGCGGCCCGGACAACGGCGTCATGGAGCTTAATATATTCCGCAACGTCGGATTTGTAACTGACCAAAGTCGAAATAAGCGCCTCCGAAAGTTCCCGGCGGGCAGAAACGCGCAGCCTTTCGTGATTGCGGAAACCTTCCTTATAGGCACCTTTGCCTTTCTCGGCAAAAAACAGTTCATCCGAAGCCGGGTTGTAAACGATTGCGGCGGTAACGGCGCCGTTTTCGAAAACGGCGACCGAAATGGCAAACTGCGGAATGCCGTGGGCAAAATTATTCAAACCGTCAATCGGCGCAACGACAAAACACGAGCCTTTCGGCTTGGGCTGTCCGTCAACGGCAATCGGAAAATCGGGCTTAATACGTCCAAGTTCGGTACGCAGGGCACGATCTACTTTTCCGTAAGCCGAAACGACAAAATCCTTATAACTTTTGACCGAAGACTGAAGCTGTTCAATCTCGCTGAAGTCCCGATTGAGCGGGCTGGCCGCCTTTTTGACGGCATTAATCAGCAGGGTCATGAAAGGGGAAAGGTAAGACATGCTATTTTGCTCTCTCTACATAAGTGGCTTCGGCAGTGCCGACAACGATTTTGTCACCGGTGTTGATAAACGGCGGAACCATGCAGCGGACACCGTTGTCCAAAATGGCAGGCTTGTAGGAAGAAGCCGCCGTCTGGCCTTTGACGACCGGTTCGGTTTCCACCACTTCACAGGTTACCTGCAACGGCAACTCAACCGAAATCGGCTTGCCTTCAATGAAATCGACGTGGACAGCCATGCCGTCGGTCATAAACGGGCGGGAATCGCCCAGAATGTCGGCAGGCATGGTAAACTGATCAAAAGTTTCGCTTTCCATGAAAGTCAGGCCATTGTGGTCTTCAAACAAAAACTGGCAGTCTCTTTCCTCGACCATCAGCTTTTCGACGCTGTCTTCGGTTCTAAAACGTTCGTTGGTTTTGGTTCCCTCTTCAACCGACTTCAGCTCGACCTGCATAAAGGCGCCGCCCTTGCCCGGTTTGATGTGCATGGCTTTGACTACGGTCCAGGGTTTGCCCTTGTACTCGATTACCCAGCCAATTCTGATTGCTCCTGCTAACTGTTTCATATTTTTTCTCCGTATTTACAATTTTCAAAATGATTAAGGGCAAGTTAATCTAAACTTTGCTTTTTAGCAACAAGAATCTTATAAAATCTGTCATTTAAAATGACGATATCGGCGGCCAAAGAGCGGAAATCCACTCCTTCCTCCCGGCAGAAAACCGCCGACTGAATCAGAAAAAGCTCGGAATACCACTGCACCAATTCGCGAATTTTTTCCAAACCGTCCCGCCAAGCCTGAAAGATGATGAAGTCCGGCTCGCATTCGCCGGCCAGCATCGCCTCATGGCGCCGACCCCTGACAATCAGTCCGGAAACCTTGTCTTTGCCGGCCGTTTTGACGGCACGGTCAAAATCGGCTTTGATTTTTTCCGATGCGGAAACATCCAGCACAAAACCGTCCAGACCCAAATCGCGGCACAGCGCCGGTGCATCTCTGCCGCCGGCCAGAACCAGCTTGCCGGCCGCAGCCGCCCGACGGGCGAAACCGGCCGCAAAACCACGCTCCAGACTTGAGGTTATGAGATAACATTCGAGCGCAGGATCTTGAATCAGCGCTTCATTTTCTTCGGTAATCTCGACAATAAACTTTTGCATAATTCGGTTTGCCGCTTGTAATTATTTTTTAAGACTATAATATGCAGTCACTATACTTAAAGAATCTTTGAAAAGAAAGAGAAATTTTGAACATGGACGCCAAGAATTCCGAAATGACCAAAACTGCCGACGCGATTGCCGCCCTGACCGAAGCGCTTGCCGCGCTCGGCGCAGCCGTTGAGGCAAAAAAGGAAAAGCTCGCCGCGACAGCGAAACAGCAGGCAGCGGAAATCGCAAAAAAAGAAACAAAACTTGCCCTGCTTAAAGACAGTTCGGCCAAAGTCATCGGACAGATTGACGGCATCATCGGCAAACTAGACAACATACTGGAAAACAATGGCTCAGGTAACGATAACAATTAATTCCCGCGAATATGCCGTCGCCTGCGAAGACGGACAGGAAGTACGCATACTGCAGCTGGCCCGCATGCTGGACGAAAAGGCAAAAATGCTGACCCAAGCCAGCGGTCAGGTTAATGAAAATATGCTGCTGGCCATGGTCGGACTGCTGCTGGCCGACGAACTGACCGAACTGCGCAAAGGAAATCCGGCCGCTGCGACGCCAAATGCGGACAACAGACAGCGAATCCTTGAAATCGACAGGGTTACAGCCGAGGCTCTGGATAAGATTGCCGCCGAAATAAATTCTGTTGCAAAACAAATCGAATCATTGTAAGCTATTCGCATAGGAGGCGAGCTGTCCGGTACGTAGTTTCCGCAGATCTTCCGAGCCAACATTTTTATTAAGGGAACTGTCACTGACTAAACCGTGGTTTAATTATATGGTGCCCACTTTGTGAGAAGCGGTTCGATAAGAATGTCCCATACGGCTGAGACGGCCCCTCCATTTTCTGAAATCCCCGACCGGGGTTTTTATGTTTTAAAATTTGAGGAAGCCGGGTCAGTGAAAATCATTTATTGCGGCGACGTGGTCGGCAGATCCGGCCGCGAAGCGGTCTTGAACAATCTGGAAAAATTGCGGGAAAACTACAAACCGGACGTTATCGTCGTCAATGTCGAAAACGCGGCGCACGGTTTCGGCGTTACTCCGGGAATCTGCCGCGATTTTTTAAATAATGGCGTCAACATGCTGGTTACCGGCAATCACGTCTGGCAGCAACGCGAGCTTATTCCCTTTCTGAACGAAAGCAAACAAATCGTCCGGCCGCTTAACTATCCGGAAGCTCTGCCCGGCCGCGGCGCGGCGGAAATCGAGCTTCCGAACGGCAAAAAGCTTCTGGTGGTTCAGCTGCTGGGGCGGCTGTTTATGGAAGCCGTCGACTGTCCGGCACAGGCGATTGAAAAACTTTTGAAAAACTACACGCTGGGCAGGAACGTTTCTGCCATTCTGGTCGACATGCATGCCGAAGCGACTTCCGAAAAACTGGCGATGGGCTATTTTCTGGACGGCAGGGTTTCCGCCGTTGCCGGAACGCATACACATGTGCCGACCGCTGATGCCAGAATTCTGCCCAAAGGCACCGCCTATATTACCGATGTCGGCATGTGCGGCGATTATGAATCGGTACTTGGGTTTGAGGTTGAGGAACCGGTCAACCGGCTAAACCGCCGTTATACGGGCGGCAGACTGGTACCGTCCAAAGGCCCGGGCACGCTGTTCGGCATTGCCGTTGAAACCGACGACGCTACGGGTTTGGCAAAAACAATCGAACAAATCAGGATTTAGGGACGGCAATGTAATCGCAGATGCCGTCAAAACATTTTTCCCAGGTAAACTCCTGAACGGTCGCCAATCCGGCTTTGCTGATTTTCTCAAGCTTATCGGGATTGTTTATCAATTCGACAATCTTTGCCGCGGCAAGCGACGGAAACGCCGGACAAAGAACCGCGTTTTCTCCGTCTTTGAGGAAATCGGACACGCCGGGCTGATTGTTTGCGATCAGACCAAGGCCGGAAGCCATGTATTCAAGATGCTGGTAGGTATAAGTCGGCGTACTGATGAAAGCGACGCCGATATCCGCGTCACGATAGATTTCGGCCAAGCGGTTCATATCGCTGAAGACTCCCAAATTGACAACGACGCCGTCCAAAGCATACCGTGACGGTTCATAATCTTCGCCGACGGAATAAATTTCCACACGCTTCCCAAGTTCCGCCTTTACCTTCTTAAATATTTCCGCCAGAAGTTCAAAATCGTTGCGGGGCGTTGACGGCCGCCCGTAAAAAACAATTTTGTAAACGTCTTTCCGATATGTTTTGTCCGGCCGCGGGTAATAAAGCCGATGATTGACGCCGGCCTGGTAGCAGTAAACGGCCCGGTTCCCGTAAGAACGATACAGGCCGGCCAAAGCCGAGGAATTGGCCAGACCGATAAAACCGAATCTGTAGCTTTCTTCCGTAACGGCATAAGTTGATCCGGCCTGACTGAAACAGGGTTCAAAATCCTGAAGAAGATAGTATTTCTGCCGACATTTTCTGAACTTGGCCAGAGGAAAAGCGGTCAACCACCAGTTGCACAACGCGATATCAACTTCGGGATAATCATCAAAATTATCCGAATAGGGAATAATTTCAAAGTTCAGCAAAGGAAACTCCCGGCGCATGTTTTCTTTCAGAGTTTCCTGGAGCTTTAAGTTTTTAGGTGACTGCTTGTAGCGGGGATAAAAGCAAATATAATTTTTCAATCCCCAGCGGGCGGACATGGATTCCATCTGCGTGATAATCGTCCGCAGGCCGCCGCCATTCAATCCGTAAGGAAAAGCCATAAAGACTAAAGCGCTTTGCGGCGGATTCTGCCATGTCAGCGAGTAAGAGGCTGCCGTCAGCTTCCGGTTGGCCAACAAATCATCTTCGCCAAGAATATCCGTCAGACGAAATTCGTTAGGAACAGCATAAGCATTCGAGGATTTTTTTAACGCGGAAAAAATCTTTTTCAAATTCATGTTCAGATGCCTTTTATTTTGCGGATACAATCGCTCAGGCCTTCGCTGTAATGACGAATCGCAAGTCCGAAGTCTCTTTTGATTTTGCTTTTGTCGAGGACCGAATATTTAGGGCGGAGCGCCTTCTGCGGAAACTCATCCGTGTGAATCGGCGTAACGCGGCAGTCAAGGCCAAAGCCTTTGACCGCGGCATAGGCCAAATCATACCAGGAACAGACGCCTTCATTGGTCAGATGATAGATTTCCCGAGTGCCTGGTTTTATCCGCGGCAGAAGCTCAAGAACACATTCGGCGAAATCTCCGGCATAGCAGGGGCTGCCGACCTGATCGAAAATGACTTTCAGTTCCGGCCGTTTGAGCGCCAAATCCCGAATTTTCTTAACAAAGTCTTCGCCAAAGGAAGAAAACAGCCATGCCGTCCGCAATACCAGACAAGTTTCGGCGTTTTCAAGCACGGCTCGTTCGCCCTGTTCTTTGGCAACGCCGTAAACATTCAACGGATTGACCGCATCGGTTTCCAGATAAGGCGACGATTTTCGGCCGTCAAAAACATAGTCGGTCGACACATGAATCAGAACCGCGCCGTTTTCTTTGGCAGCAACGGCTAAATTCCGCGGACCGTCTACGCTGACCGGGACGGCCTGTTCGGGATGATCCTCGAGATATTCGGCGTCACGGCAGGCCGCGCAGTTAATGATGTAACGAATTTTCCGGCCTTTCAAGAAACGGCGCACGGCTTCAAAATCGGTAATATCCAAATCCGCATGTCCGCAGAACCAGGCCTCCTCATCGGTCAGCCTGGCTTTGAACTCCGATCCCAGCAGTCCGTTTGCTCCGGTTATCAATATATTTTTCATGTTTTATCCGACAACTTGTTAGACAATTATTTGTAAGCTATCATAGATAAAATCTTTGTCAATTTTTATTGAGAGTCATGTCAACACGCACAAAAAAAGCTCCCGGCCATGTGACAAAACACAGGCAAAGAGCTTTTTCTACATTCCTATTTCAGGGAGGCAAAATCAATTTCCTCTAAAACGCGGAATTTGATTTTAATCAACTTCCGGCAAAACCCGAGTTCAATTTTTATCAGGCGGAAAGTATAATATTTTCCGTCTTCAAGATCAAAATCGCCTCTGCTGACAATTTTAATCTTTTCCATCTCCTCAGCAGAAAATCCGCTGAAGACAGGCTTTCCCTCAGAAACCGGAGCAACATAGCTGCGTCCCAGTTCATACCTTCCGTAAACATCAGCCGAGCCGTGACGGGCCGCTGCGTAACATACGTTTCTGTCAATATCAACAGACGCGATCAGATTACCGCTACGATAAAATTTCGTCTTCATGGCTTTATTATTTTAGTTAAACAATCTTTTTATCAGCCGACAGGTATCCGAAATAAGACTTTTGAGTCCAAAATTCATCTCCAATAATAGCTTATTTCCTGTAAATATAATCCCGTGCCGACATGAGTCAACACAAAATAGACAAAATATCGCTTTGACTGTGAATAAGATATTATTCTTGTCCGGACTATTTGATTTCCGGGCCGGTATAGACTTTGCTCCCGTCGGGGATTTTACGGCCAATTCCTTTTTTCAGAAATTCGGAACGGACAAAGCCCATTTCTCCGTTGTCCGTCTGGACGCGATACCAGACCTGATCCGGCGTGTATCCGGTCAGACGAACCGTCTGCCGCGGTTTCAGCACGGCCAAGACGTCGAAATCGTCCGAAGGCCCGTGCATGGCTCTGACCTCCCCGGTGGTATGGTAAAGCATATTGACGTCCTCGGGATCGGCGGGAAGATCAATAATCCGGCCGACAACCATATCATCAACCGTTTCGCCGCCGGTACGAAACTGTACCTGTTGAAAATACTTGATTTCGTTGTTGCGAGAGAAATATTTGCTCAGTTCCGAATCGGTCATGACCTTAGTGCTCAGCGATAAAAGAACCGCCAAAACCGCAAGGCCGGGAATAATCAGCTGCAATCCTTTGAGCATTCCGAAATTCCAGGCCGGAATCCGCACACTGCTGCGAACCCCGAGCATGGCGATAAACCGGTTAAGCAGATTCTTCCGGACAGCGTCGGCATAGGCTCCCGCCTGCAAAGCGGACAGCAGCGCCTGTTCTTTTTTTCCGTCTTCCCAATAAGCGACGGCATTGTGAGCCAGCAGCGTAAAATTTTCGCGGCGATTGGCATTGATGCCGCGAATATTGCCAACCAGCGCGCGAATATTGCGGACAAAAGCCTGCGGATGCCACCAGCCTAAAGCCCAATTGGAAACCGAGGCCAGCAAAACCGCCGCTTTTGCTTCCCCGAAATTGCAGATTTCCTGATTTTCAACATCGGTAAAACGGATAATTTTTCCGGTTACCAGACGCAAATTCAGCGTCCGGACAAAAACGTCCTCTTCGCCGGCACGGTTTTTATACGGTTTAAGGGCATTGATATCCGGAAAGCTTTCCCGGGGGTGCGTCTGTGCCATCAGGTCGTAAATCAGACGTGAAGTTTCGTCTTTCAGCACATCATAGGCCACGGACAGCTTCTGAAAATTTTCCAGAGCGTTTTCGCCCGGATTCCGATCCGGATGCAAAAGCTTGGCGCGTTCGCGATAATTCTGCTTGATTTCAGTTTCGGAAGCGTCATACGCCACGCCGAGAATGGCGTAATATCCCAGCGGGTCGAAAGAAAAGGTCCTGTTTTCCGTCTTGCTCATATATAAATTCCGTCTGCTAAAGTTTGGCTTTCGGCACTATCATCGCATATTTTGATAAACTTTTCTTTAACGTTAATCTTTACGGTACCGGCATAACCTTCCTCATGCAGCGTGGCCTTAAACAACCGCATGACATTGGCACAGAAGTCGGAACCGATGTCGCGTTCGGTACGGATTATCAGATCAAACCTTTTGTCTTTGGCCAAAGCATAACCGTCAAACTGCAGCGAACCGAGTCTGCTGAAACTGGTGTCGACGACAAAGCGGGTACCGAAACGGCGGTTTTCGCGGCTTTTTTTCTTTTCTTCTTCGTCAAGAATTTTTTTGACAGCGATACGGATTTTACTCAGGCTCTGTCCGTTAAGCACCGGAACTTCCATAATCCGCCAGTTGATGCCGTCCTGATTGGAAGACACGAACATTGAACCGAGTTTGGAAACGACCTCCCGCCCTTCGGTCGTGGCGCTCAACCTGTCGACGATGTCCGAACCGAGCCAGCGGCTGAGATTGTGCTCGCCGGAAGCCTTAATATAGGCAACCATGTTGGCCAGCATACGCGGCGAAGAAGGTTCGGGAATCCGGTTCAGCACTGCGGCTGCAAGTTCCTTCTGTCCGCGGTTCATCAGCGGCTGCAGAATTTTGAGAATATTATCGGCCGCCGGCAGCCTGCCCGTATGCCGCGCGACAGCTGCTCCGGTTTCGGCAATGTCGTCCGGAACCGCCAAATTACGTTCAAAGCCTTCCAGTTCCAAAAGCACCGGCAACCCGCCGCCGAGTTTTACCGGGTTTTCAATAAGAACTTCGGCAAAAGGCGCACGAATCGAAACCGGACCGTTGTCCGGCCGCACGGCGATCTCGGCAGGAAAAGTCCGACCGCCCAGCGCCGCCAGTTCTTTTCCTATCTGCCGCACCGCTTCCGGCAGCGGAAGCTTTCCGGCGGCAAAATCTCTAATGACGTTTTGAATATCCTGCAGCGGCCGCGAAACTGCCGCCGTTTCTTTCCGAACGTTTTCGCCGGCAGCCGGAAAAACCTCCGCCGGCTGCGAATTTTGCGGCAGAACGGCAGGTTGATTTACGGCAACGGATATACGGCTGGAAAATGCGGCGAATTCTTTTAGCAGAGGCTGCAGTTTTTCCGTCGGAACGTTAAGTTCCGCCGCCAGATTTTCCAATACCGTTCCGGCTCTGAGCGGCGCCGTTTCGAGCGGCGGAAGCGCGGCGGCGGTATCCTTTATGAGAGGAGCAGCCGGCTGCGGACGAACCTGACTTTCGTTGGCGCGAACCATATATTTTTCGGGATTTTCGCCGTTGACGGACAAAACTTTGACCGTAACGGCACCGTCTTTCTGCGGCTGCAACTTCAATTCCAAGTCTGCGGCCGCCGTATTGTCGGGAAGTTTCAGCGGCGTATCCAGCTTCAGTTCGACGGGAAGCTTAAACAACTGTCCGTTAAGCGTCAGGCTTATCGTTCCGGTCAGAGTTCCGAGCGCCGTATTGCGGGCATCGGCCAGAACTTCCAGCACGGCGCTCTGGCCGGGCACAATCGTTTCGCCGACGGTTTGTCCCGTCAGGCCGCCGATGGTTCCGGTCAGATTTTTGTCGGCTGAAGGCGTGCTGACCTGCGGCGTATTCAGCGGCGGAATAACATTATCCATTAATCAGTTTCCCGGCTATGGCGATAACGTCTTCGGCCGCCTCCGAGGTCGGATAGCGGCTGATAAGCGGCGCCTGGTTGCGGATGGAATCGCGGACGCGGGTGTCGCGCCTGATTATACCTAACAACTCGGGCGAAATTTTCAAGAAATTACGACAGGCTTTCAGCAAGGTATCATATGTCCGTTGACCTTCCCGAATGGAATTGGCCTGGTTGATAACCACGTTCAGATTGCATTTGGGATACTGCATGGCCATGATTTTGATAAATGCGTAAGCGTCGGTCAACGAGGTCGGTTCATCGGTACACAGCACAATTATTTTTTCAGCCATGCCGGAAAGAATTCGTACCGGCTTTTCAACGCCGGCGCCCATGTCCAGAATGACCTTGTTGTAATTGGAAGCAAGCAGGGACAAGTCTTCGCCCAAAATCTGCAAACGGCCGACAGGCATTGATGCCAGTCCGGCGGAACCGGAACGGCCGGCAATGATGTCAAAGTGGGTTTTGTCGCAATGGTGAATGATCTGATTCAGGGTTTTGGCGCCGGCAATAACACTTCCCAAATCATCTTTAACCATCAGGCCGAGCTGAATATCGATGTTTGCCAGCCCCAGGTCGCCGTCAAAAAGCAGGGTTTTCTGCCGGAGGCCGCTTAACGCGTGCGCCAGCGTCACGGAAAACCAGGTCTTGCCGACCCCGCCTTTGCCGGAAGCCACGGCAATCATGTTGCGGCCTTTGCGAAGGCTGCGCGGTGCAGTGCCGCGCGGCATGATCTTCAATTCTTCGCTCTGATTTTCTTCCATCTACTTTTCTCCTTAAACTCAGGACAACACCAATTTGGCCAGCGCTTTACCGTCTACGGGCGACAAGCCTTTGGCAATGCTTGAACTGACGCTTGCCGAACAGAAACCAAATTCGCAGCAGGCGGCAACCGACAAAAGCGCGCCAATCCGCCGGGTCAGGTCCAAACGGGTCGGCAACAGAAACCGGGCGCCGATTTCGGCAAAAATATCGGCGATTTCAACCGCCTCAAAAGTGTTTTTTCCGGCATCCATGGTCAGAATCATATCGGCGCGCACCGCTTCGGTCAACAGGCTGACCTTTTCAACCTCTTCCGACAGAAAAGGATTGATGCCGGGCGTATCTATCAGTACCAGCGCATATTTCTGCCGCGCCTCTTCAACCGTGTCATAGAGGCCGCGCGGGGTTTTGACAAAGCGAAAATCGGTTCCGAGAATATCGGCAAAAGCCTGCAACTGGCTGTTGGCGCCGGCCCGGACATTGTCGGTCGACACGATGCAGGCGCTCAGCTTTTGAAGTTTGGCCTGCGTGGCGGCTTTGGCGATTGCCGTCGATTTTCCGGAACCCGGAACGCCCATAAACATCTTAGCCGGCTGCCGGCAGTCCAAAATGTCCTGAAAACGAAACATTTCATCAAAACAACGGGTTAACAGCTTCTTTTCGTCCGTCAGGTTTTCCTCGGCGGAAATTTTGCGGCAACGAGCCAGAACCCGCTCTTTGACAACATCCAAAACGCCATGGTA
This sequence comes from Azospirillum sp. CAG:239, assembly GCA_000436375.1. Classification (GTDB taxonomy): domain Bacteria; phylum Pseudomonadota; class Alphaproteobacteria; order RF32; family CAG-239; genus Scatacola_A; species Scatacola_A faecigallinarum. The sequence continues at coordinate 37,440 of FR885507.1, forward strand.
ATCCAGACTTTCCCGCAGTTTTTCGTCATCATATTTCCAGCGCGTCGGCCTGACCTCCACCTGCTCCTCGCGATTAAAGGAAATTTCGTCGGCGTCTTCGACGGCTGCCGTCAGCTCAATTTGTCCGGCGGCGTTTTTCTCCTGTGAAATAATGACGGCGTCGGCGCCCAGCGTCTCGCGAACCTGCGCCAGAGCAGTCGGCATGTCGGGAGCGGTAAAATTTTTTATACGCAAGGGCGTTCTCCCTAAATCTGGCCGACAGTTTTAATTTTGGCCTTGGGATGTATCTCGTTTTGAGACATGACCACGGTCAGCGGCCGGAAGCGCTCGATAATTGAACGGACAAAAGGCCTGATGGCCGGGCTGGTCAGCAGAACCGCCGTTTCGCCCTTAACGGCCAAATCCTCAAGAACATTGCGAACTTTAGTAATGAATCCCTGCAAAGCAGTCGGTGCCATGGCCAGCTGACGTTCGTCGCCTTCGCCGATGATCGACTCGGCAAAAGCATGTTCCCACTCCGGCGACAGCGTTACCAGCGGAATAACGCCGAACTCATTGGCGTTGGCATTAGACAACTGACGTGCCAGACGGGTACGCACATGTTCGGTAATCATCATCAGCGAGCGGGTGGTGGATATGGCTTCGGAAATTCCTTCGAGAATGGTCGGCAAATCGCGGATGGAAACCCGCTCCTGGAGCAAATTCTGCAAAATGCGCTGAACCGCGCCCAGGCTGACTTTGCCCGGTATAAGCTCTTTGACGAGTTTCTGCTGTTCCTTGTCCATCTCGTCAAGCAGCTTCTGGGTTTCGGCATAGGACAGCAGTTCGGGCATATTATCCTTAACCAGTTCGGTAATATGGGTGGTAACCACGGTGGCCGGATCTACGACCGTATAACCGCGGAACATGGCCTCCTCCCGATAAGACTGGTCTACCCACATGGCTTTGAGACCGAAAGTCGGTTCGGTAGTGGCTTCGCCGGGCAGCGTAATCGGTTCGCCGCGGGGATCCATAACCAGCAGCTGGGTCGGGCGGAGTTCGCCTTTGCCGGCTTTGACTTCCTTAATGTAAATGTTATATTCGTTGGCTTCCAACTGCATATTGTCCTGAATGCGGATGGACGGCATGACAAAACCAAGCTCCGAAGCCAGCGCGCGGCGCAACGCCTTAATCTGGTCGGTCAGTTTGCGATTGGTTTCCTCATTAATCAACGGCAGCAGACCATAACCTATTTCGAGCCGGATAAGATCAATACGCAACGCATTGGCAATAGGCTCATCGGCAGCTTTGGCCGCCACGCCCTGTTTTTTCTCCTGTTCCATAACCGCCTGCGCCTGTTCGGCCGCCGCCTGCTGCTGTTTATTCAGATAATAGGCAGTACCGCCGGTCAAAGCAGCCAGCAGCACGAACGGAAAAGCCGGTGTCCCCGGCAGCATGCCCAGCGCCAAAGCCAAAAACGACGACATGCCGAGCGCTTTCGGATAATTGGCCAGCTGGTCAAACAGAACCTTGTCAGTGGCATCGGTCATGCCGGCCTTGGAAACCAGAATACCGGCGGCTACCGAAATAATCAGCGCCGGCACCTGCGCGACCAGTCCGTCACCGACGGTCAGGCGGGTGTAAGTTTCGGCCGCCTGCGAAAAAGTCAGGTCGTTCTGTACCATACCGATGATAATACCGGCAATGATATTGATAAAAGTAATAATCAGGCCGGCAATCGCATCGCCGCGGACAAATTTCGAAGCACCGTCCATAGCGCCGTAAAAAGAGCTTTCCCTGGCCAAATCTTCACGACGGGCACGGGCTTCTTCTTCGGTAATCAGTCCGGAAGACAGGTCGGCGTCGATGGCCATCTGCTTGCCGGGCATGGCATCCAAGGCAAAACGTGCGGCAACTTCGGCAATACGGCCGGAACCTTTGGTAATGACCACGAAGTTGACGATGACCAGAATGGCAAAAACGATAACGCCGATGACAAAGCTGTTGCCCATGATAAAACCGCCGAAAGCCTCGATAACTTCACCGGCAGCATCCGGCCCCAGATAACCCCGGGACAAAATCAGCCTGGTTGACGCCAGGTTCAGCGACAGCCTGTACATGGTGGTAATCAGCAAAACCAGCGGGAACGCGCTGAACTCGGTCGGTTTTTCAATAAAAATGGCGGTCATCAGCACAATGCAGGCCATGGTAATCGAAAGCGCCAGCGCAATATCCAACAGCCAGGCCGGCATCGGCAGAATCAAAATGACCAGCATCAGGATAATGCCGAGGGCAAAAAGGATATCGCCCCGCTTGGTCGAAGCGACAAGCAGTTCCTTAAAAGACCTGGCACCGAACATTGCGGCGTTATTTTGCGTTTTTTTAGCCATTATCCGAGTTACTTAACCTGCCTATATTTCCGGAATATCAAAACCTTCGTTCTGATACTGTTTGAGTTTATTGCGCAGCGTGCGGATGGAAATGCCGAGAATATTGGCGGCAGTCGTCCGGTTGCCCATGGTATGTTTCAGCGTGTCGATAATCAGGTTGCGCTCGACACTGGCTACCGTATTGCCGACAAATTCGGCACCGGTCATAACCACGTTTTCGTTTCTATTGATAACGGCGTCCTGAGAATCAAGGATAACCGCATCTTCGCCGATTTCGTTTCCGGTACTCAGCAGCACGGCGCGATGCAACGTATTTTCCAGTTCGCGGACATTGCCCGGCCAGAGGTAATTCAACAGCTTTTGTTCGGCGCCGGCGGAAAGCGGCTTCAAATCGATTTCGTTCAGTTCGGAATATTTTTTGGCAAAATGCTTGGCCAGCACGATAATATCGTCCGGACGCTCACGCAGCGGCGGAATGTTGACATTGACGACATTCAGACGATAATACAAATCCTGACGGAAAGAGCCGTTTTTGACCGCTTCGTCCAGATTGCGGTTGGAGGTGGCGATAATGCGCGTATCCACTTTTATCGGCGCTTTGCCGCCGATGCGGTCGATTTCCTTCTCCTGAATGGCGCGCAGCAGCTTGGCCTGAATACGAATGTCCATTTCGGAAATTTCATCAAGCAGCAGTGTACCGCCGGAAGCTTCTTCAAACTTGCCGATACGGCGGGAAACCGCACCGGTAAACGCGCCTTTTTCATAGCCGAAAAGTTCGGATTCCAGCAGCGTTTCCGGGATGGCGGCACAGTTGACCGCGACAAACTTTTTGTTGGCGCGCTTGGAATTGTCATGAATGAAACGCGAAAAGATTTCCTTACCGGTTCCGGACTCTCCGGTTAAAAGGACATTGGCTTCGGAAGGCGCAATCTGCTTAGCCAGTTTCAGTACCTGTTCGGTTTTCTTGTCGCCGTAAATCAGTGCGTGGTTCTCGCGGGTAGCCGCGGCCAGAACCGCGCCAATCAATTCCGGATCGGGGGGCAGCGGAATATATTCCCTGGCACCGGCCTTGATGGCATTGACGGCCAGCGCCGGGTCGTTCGAAACGCCGGCGGCAACGACCAGAACGTTTATGCGTTCGGCTTCAAGGCTGGAGATAAACTTATGGACATCCAGCCTGACGTCTATCATTACCAGTTCGACGGTTTTGCCGGAGCGCAATATTTCGAGAGCGCTTTCAATCTTGTCAGCCAGAGAAACGTGACCGCCCTGAGCAATGGCAATTTTGCTCGCCGCTCCGATTTGTCCGTCTAATGTTCCGACAATAAGCAATTCCATTTTCGTTCAACCTTATTTTGCCACCGATTTGACAATTTCAGTCATGGTAATACCCAATTTGTCGTCAACGACGACGACTTCGCCGCGGGCCACCAGATTATTGTTGACATAGATGTCAATCGCCTCGCCGACCTTGCGGTCCAACTCGATGATGGCGCCCTTGTTCAGCTTGAGCAGCTGGCTGACCTTCATTTTGGTCTTGCCCAGAATGGCCGAGACCTTGACCGGAATATCGTAAACGGCTTCCAGGTCGCTGGCCGAACTGGGAATATCGAAATTGTCGTCAAGACTGTCTTTTTTGAGTACCGGCTCGTCATCCATTCCGGCGCTTTCGCTCAACTCGTCCAATTCCAGATTTTCACTCATCGTTTTTCTTCCCTTCAGGTTTGACAGCCAACAAGTCTTCTATTTTTTTGCCCAGCTCGGCAGAATTTCTTTCCACGCCGCCGTTTTCCCATTCAATGCGGCAGTCGGCCTTGCCGAGCGAAGCATCCTTATGCAGGGCGATTTTGCCCTCGAAATCGTAACTGTTGGCCAGTTTGGCTATCGTTTCCTGCGCATATGATATAATATCGGGATGAATATAGAAAGACAATTTTGCTTCGTTTTTAAAATTGTTGAAATTCTCGCCGATAAATTTTTTCACGATACCGGCCGCATTTTCTTCGGTCAGGCTCGGAACCAGTTTTTCCACGACGGCACGGGCCAGCGCAAAAGCCTCTTGCTCGGCGTTTTCTTCCGCCTGTGCGGAAGCGGCAATCAGAGTCATCAGCCGATTGTTAATATTTTCAAGCAAAGCGGCCGTCGCGTTTTCAATACCTTCCTGAGCGGTTTTGAACCCGCGTTCGTAAGCGTCCTGCTCGGCGATTTTTATTTTTTCCGCGACTTCCTCCTCGGTAAAGGTTTTTACGTCAGGCTCGGGGGGAACAATCTCCTCAAAATCGGCTTCCCTTACGTCTTCCTGCTTTTCCTCAGGCTCTTCCTCCGGCTGCATTTCGACTGCGGGCAAGATCTCCGGTTCGGGTTCGACAGCCTCCGGCTTGTTTTTTCTTTTTTCTTCGATAACAAAATTATCAAACAGAAATTTTCTGAGTTCTGCCATTGACGCCTGTCCGTTAATAAATCAACTCGTCGTTGTCCTTGCCTTCGCTGATGACTATTTCGCCGGCATTGGACAGCTCTTTGGTCGTGGTAACGATATACTGCTGAGCCTCTTCGACGTCGCGCAGACGAACCGGCCCCATGGCTTCCATATCTTCCTTGATGATTTTGCCGGCGCGGGAAGACATATTGTTGAAGAAGAGGTCTTTGATAGTTTCGGAAGCGCCTTTGAGAGCGATTGCCAGCTTGTCCTTGTCGACGTTGCGCAACAGAACCTGAATGCCCTGAGAGTCGACACGAACCAAATCTTCAAACGTAAACATAAGCGATTTGACGCGCTCGGCGCTCTCGCGGTTGCGTTCTTCCAGAGCTTCCATAAAACGACCTTCGGTATTGCGGTCCAACGAGTTGAAAATGTCGGCGATAAGCTCGTGGGAATCGCGGCGCGTCGATTTGGACAGGTTGGACATGAACTCCTTGCGCAGGGTTTTTTCCAGACCGTCCAACACCTCTTTCTGCACCGAATCCATCCGCAACATGCGCATGACAATTTCCATCGCAAAGTTCTCCGGCAACAGGGCGATAACCTTCGCGGCATGTTCTGCCTTAATTTTAGAGAGAATAACCGCAATCGTCTGCGGATATTCGTTTTTCAGATAATTGGCCAGAACGTGCTCGTTAACATTGCCGAGCTTATCCCACATGGTACGTCCGGCAGGGCCGCTGATTTCTTCCATAATGGCGGAAACGCGATCCTTATCCAGCGTTTTGGAAAGCAGGCGTTCCGTACTCTCGAAAGTACCGATGAGGGTGCCGGTGTTGGAGGACTTTTCGGCAAACTCCTGAAACAGCTGCTCAACGACGTTGGAATTGACCTTGCCCAGGCTGGCCATGATAACCGAAAGCTCCTTGATTTCCTCATCGTCCATCAACGCAAAGATCTGCGCCGACTTATCCTCGTCCAGCGACATCATCAGGATTGCCGCCTTCTGCTGACCGGAAAGTAAGTTATAATCGTCTATTACGTTTTGCTTCATGGTATCATTCCAATCTTAATTGCCGTCGCTAGAATAGAGCCAGCCGCGGATAATATTGACCGCCGCGTCGGGGTTCTTTTCGACAATGTCGTTAATTTTCTTGAGAGACGAAACTTTGATTCTGCCGTCAATCTTGTTCATGTTAATCAGTTCGTCAATTTCGCCGTCTTCCTCATTGAGGAAATTGGAGAGCAGCAGATTGTCCTCTTCGGCATTGTCGCCCAGAAGCCTGCCCTCGCCGTTGGCCGTATTGGTTTCAAAGGCATTGTTAATCAGCGGACGGATAACCAATAAGATAACCAGAATTGCGACGATTGCAACGCCTATGCCTTCGGCAATGCGAATCAGTTCGTCTTTGGTAAAGCCCATAATCAGAACTTCGTTGACCTCTTCGATTTCCGGCTGGTTGGAAGCAAACTTCATATTGGCAACTTCGACCATATCGCCGCGTTCGGCGTCAAAACCGACCGCAGACTTGACCAGCGAACGAATCTGCTCCATTTCTTCCGGCGTGCGGTCACGGTAAACAACCTTGCCTTCCGCATTTCGTTCATAAATGCCGTCAACGATAACGGCAACGCCCAGACGTTTAATCGTGCCGCTGTTTTTGACCTTGTTGCGGACGACTTTGGAAATTTCGTAATTTACCGTTTCTTCGGTACGGGACTTTCGGCTGACGCTGCCGGTACCGGCGGCAACCATGTCGCCGTTCGGAATATTCTGCGCGACGGAAACCGGCTGCTCGACATTGTCTGTCGTGCTGTTGTCGGTAACGGTCGCCTGCGAACGAACTACCTGCGAATCGGGGTCATAGATTTCCTCGTTGGTAACGATCTGATCAAAATCCATGTCCAGATTGACCTGAGCCCGAACCTTGCCCTCGCCGACGCTTTTTTCAAGCAGGTTCTGAACCTGAAGCGACATTTTGCGCTCCTGTTCCAGACGCAAAGCTTCGTTGTTGGCAACGGTTACCGCTTCTTCGTCTTCAAAATTGTTGGTCAGCAGATTGCCGGCGCTGTCAACGATAGACACGTTTTTGACGTCAAGCTTCGGAACCGCCGCGGCAATCAGCTGCTGAATGGAATGGATGCTTTCCAGGCTCAGTTTGCCGCCGTCGGTCTTGATGACAACCGAAGCGGTGGGCATTTGCTCTTCGCGGGAAAACATTTCGCGTTTGGGCAGTACCAGATGCACCCGCGCCGACTTGATGTGGTCCACCGAACGAATCGTTCTGGCCAGCTCGCCCTCAAGCGCACGGATCAAATTGACGTTCTGCACAAAGTTGGTCGAACCCAGCGCGTCGGTATTGTCAAAAATCTCATAACCGACGTTGGAACCTTTGGACGCCATGGCCAGATCCGCGGTATCAATGCGCATTTTGTTGACGTCTTCTTCCGGCACCAGAATCTCCGTGCCGTTTTTGGTCAACCGGTATTTGATGTTGGCTGTTTCCAGATGCTGGACAATCTGTTTGGCGTCTTCCATTTCCAAATCGGTATACAACACGGCGTAGTCACCGGTGTTCAGCTTGGTAGCCAGATAAACGAAAAAGCTTATCAGAAAGATGACAATCGCAGCGATTGACGCCAGACGTCCCGGCGACAGATTCTTGATACTCTGTATAAAATTATTCACCAGATTCCCCAATCCATAAATAAATTTTCATAAAATTCCCCATTTACTTTATGTATTAGCTTAAAAATATTCAGATTAAAACGATTAATTAACATATATTCACAGCCGACACCCGCAGAAGAAAAGGCCGCCATTCTTGGCGGCCTTGACTTTAGGGGAGGAAATTTCAAACGGATTTATTCTAAATCCTAGGTCATGCGGGTGAGTTCGTCCAGCATTTCGTCGGCCGTGGTAATAATCTTGGTGGCCGCCGAATAAGCGCGCTGGGTAACAATCATGTTCGAGAACTCGGTCGCCAGGTCGACGTTGGAGGATTCCACGGAGTAAGCCGTAATCTCGCCGGCACCATTGGTTCCCGCCTGCCGTAGCATCGCCTGACCGGAAGCGTCGGTTTCAATCCAGGTATTGCCGGTCAGAGCCTCCATACCGTTGGCATTGGCAAAAGTTGCCAGAGGCAGAATGGCAATCGGACGGGTTTCGCCGTTGTCAAACAGGGCCGTAACGACACCGTCTTCGCTGATGCTGACGCCGGTATAGCTGCCGAACTTGGCACCGTCCTGATTGATATAGTTGGTCAGGAAGTCGCCGGACAGGTTGGTTAAACCATCATTGGTTCCGACATTGCCCATATCCAGGGTAATTCTGGTTCCGTTGTCCGGGTCGCCGTCCATGTTCTGCGCACCGTTGGCCCATTCAATGGCCATTTCGTCAACGTAGAAGTATTTCGGCGTACCGTCGGCATTAAATCTGACGGCCGGAACAACAGCGCCCTGCTCAACTTCGGTACCGTTAACCGTAAACTGGTTGGCCAGCGTGGCGGTCGTATTCTGAATCGATTTCCAGCTGTTGGTTACCGAATCTCTGACGACGCCGGAGATTGCCGTGCCGAGGCCGGTCGTATCAATGGTAATGTCGCCGCCGGTAGAAGAAGGCAGAATTTCGAGCGAAGAACCGCTGATAACAAAACGGGAAGGCTCGGTTGCCGTCGTATTCAGCTTGGCGCCGAAAATGCTCATCATCTTGGCAACGTCAACATCGCCGCCGCTGATGGCATCGGCAATGTTAACATAATAGTCGCCGGCATCAGGATCATCCGCCGTATCGGTATTGACAAAGTGATAGGTTTTGCCGTCAAGAACAATGGTCTTGTTGAGATAATCCGCAGCCTTGTCCGAATTAAAATCGATACGGGCGGTGTTCTTGATATCATTGTCAATCGCCTGAATGGTAAAGACACCTGTCGGAATGCCGGTATCCTGCGCCGGATTGGACGCGCTCTGAACACAGGCCAGCGTTTTGCTGGCGTCAATGGTCAGTTCGGCACCGGCAACAGACTGGACAATCTGAATGGTGCTGCCGTCAGCGGTAAAGCGATTGGCCGAAGGCATATTGTTTTTAATTGCGGTTTCAAAAGCTTTGGTAAAGTCACTGGTCGTAATAATACCGGCCGAGATGTCCACTGCAATGTTTTTGGTATTGCCGGCATCCGGCGGAATGGTGGCTGTGCCGTTAGTAAAGATGAAGTTGTAAGTCGTACCGGTTCCGGCGTCGGTAATGGCAATGCTGGAACCGTTCTCGGGAATTTTGGTAAATTCGAGCTGACCGGCAGCATAGTAAACGTCCTGCGACGTATCGCCGGTCGTTTCACGACCGCCGTAAAGCGTAACGCTGGAAGCTCCGCTCGGAACCGAAGCGCCCATCGACCAGCCGTTGGAACTGGTTTTGGTATATTCCAGACTCATGTTGCTGGCGTTGCCGAGGCTGTCGTAAATCAGAGCCGAAACCTTGCGTTTGCCGCCGGCGGCCGCATTGGTCGGATCATAAATAGGATCATCTGAAGGCAGGTTGGCGCCGAGGCTTATCTGGTGAGTCGGGGTAGCCGTACCGCCGATGTTGGCCAGATTGACCGGACGCAGGTTGGTGCCGTCGATGATGTTGTCGTTGATGTAAACGGTGTTGCCGGAGGCATCGTAATAGGCTTTCATATATTTGATGCCGTTGACGTCGACAACCGTCGCATTCGGATTGCCGTCCCAAGGCAACAGCGACCAGGCCTGCGCATAGTAGCCGCCGGTGTTTTTCAGATAGCCGTTTTCATCAACCGAGAAACTGCCGGCGCGGGTATAGGCCCAGAGGTCGCCCTCGCCCGGATTGGCCGACTGATTGACGACGAAATAGCCGGAACCGCTGATGGCAACGTCAGTCGAGTTGGAAGTGGCGGACAACAGTCCCTGAGCGCTGATACTCTGCTTGGGCTTGGATTGAACGCCGCCCGGCGAATATAAGCTGGAGGAAGACTGTTTGGTTACCAGGGTTGAAAAAGCAACCGAATTGCTTTTATAACCGACGGTGTTTACGTTGGCGATATTGTCGGAAATGGCGCCCATCGAACTGGACTGGGAAGCCAGAGCCGAAATACCGGATTGCATTGCACCAAAAATACTCATTTTTTCTCTCCTAAAGTTTTATTAAAGCAAACCGAAGGTTGCGGCCTTCAAAGCCTCGCCTGCAGCCCGACCGAGGGCAGCCGCCGCTGTTTCTAGAGCGCTGTCATCGTCGCCCCCTTCTTCCGGAGGGGTTGTATTCTCATCATCACCGTCGCCGGCCTCATCGCCGCCTTCGGTGGTGTTGTCGTCCGAATTGAAATAATCGTCGTTGCGGACAGTCAGGATATCGCCAAGGCCTGCGGTAACGGCATCGCCGAGACCGACATAGACGCCCGAGGAATCGCTGGCAACGCCGGTAACGCGGCCAAAGACCGTGGTAACGACGCTGGCTGCGGTCTCGCCGCTGGCAACCTTGGTCGAGACCTCAATTTTATAAGCGCCGTCCTCCAGCTGATTGCCGTTGGAATCCTTGCCGTCCCAGGTAAATTCGTGAGTTCCCGAAGTAACCTTTCCCTGTTCGGAATAAACGATATTGCCGTTCATGTCCTTGACGACAATCGTCGTACTGACAACATTCTTATCCAGGGTATAGGTGGCTTTCGCCTTGCCGCCTTCAAGCGGCATGACATTGCCGAGCACCTGCGCGACCTTGCCGATATAGGACACGGCCTGTGCGCCGAGATTGGCAATATTCATACTCAAAAGGCTGTCCAGCTTTTGGTTGGTCTGAATGGCCTGTTCAACGCTGGAATACTGAACCAGCTGATTGGTAAATTCGGCCGTATCCATAGGATCAAGCGGATCCTGATACTTCAACTGCGTGGTTAACAGGGTCAGAAAGGTGTTCATGTCCGCCGACAGGTTCTGGGAGGCGGTATTGTTTGTGGTACCCGTCTGAGTGTAACCGTTTAATGCGTTTACGTCTGTCATTGTCTTTCCCCCTAAACTCTGATGTTAAGACCGGTTGTGCCGTTCCAGGACTGATTCTGGAAAGCATCCCCCAAGAGGTCGTTGCCGGCCTCTTTTTCGAATATATCGCCGATGAAGCTACGCAGGCCGTTCTCTCTTTCCTGATTCTGGTTGGCCTGATTGCCGTCTCTGAAGCTGAAGCTCAGCGACCCTTCATCGGTTTGGAAACCAGCATCGTTAAATGCTTTTTCCAAAGACTGCATCTCTTTCTGGAGCGCTTCCATGGTTTCGGGGCGGGTTGAAATAATATGCGCCTGCAGTTTGCCGTCCTTACCGATCTGCATTTTTATCTCAATATGTCCGAGATCTTCCGGCTTAAGCGAAATGTCGATTTTATCAATTCCCTTAACGGCAGATTTTGTAATGTTAACCTTGACCTGCTCGACAACTTCCCGGCTCATTCCCTTATAAACGTCACGGAAAGAAGTCTGACCGTTTTCCGAAGCGGCATCGGCCTTGGCCGCGCGGACGAATTCGCCGCCGGCAACCGTTGCAGTCGTTCCGAGACCGGCAGAACTGACTTCCGCATTGGCAGCGGCCGGCATATTCGCCACACCGGTTTCGGACGCCGCGGAAACCGCGGCATTAAACGCCGGAGCAACATTCAGATTCTGAACATTATTACCATTGCCGGCAGCCGGCTGACTTCCTTGGGATTGCAACGTCTCTGCGGCGTTTTGCGCCGACACGGCCGCAGGCTTGGACGAAATCGTTATCGCCTCGTCGACGCTTCCGGCATCTGCCAGCAGGTCCTTAGCGCTTAACTGGGCAATTTTTTCCTCATGGACCGAAACTTTTACTTCGGCTTTGTTTTCGCGGCCGATGACTTCCGAAAGCTTGGCCGCCTGCTCGCTGACTTTCCCGTCGACCAAATCATCGGCAAGGCCTTGCGCCGAAAGGTCTTTTTTAACGGCCTTGTCCTGAACCTGAGCCTTGACGGCTTCCATGTTCAGCTCAACTGCATCAGCATCATCAACCGAGGCAAAAGCGCTGACATCAATAGCACCATCCGTTTCAACAGGCTGCGAAGCCATCATGTTTTGAGCCGTGTCCGCCGGTTGAATTTTGAAAATCGGCTCGCCGTTCTGCGGCGTTGACATCAAAACCTGAACCGAATCGTCGCCGGCGAGCTGCGCAGCCAGTTCGGCACCGGTCATCTGAACCATTTCGCCGGTTTCGGGGTTGATAACATTAATCATTCCCATCATTGACAAATCGGCCAGAGGAACCAGAATGGAAACCGTCAACTCCCCGCCTTCATCTCCGGCATTTTCCGGTGCAGCATCGACAGCCGGCACTTCAGCAGCGGGAACATCTTCGACGGCAGCACTTTCACCCTCGGGGCGGAAAACTTCTTCTTTCTGCTGCGTCTGCACATCTTCACGGGGCGCATCTACAGCGCCGCCGGCAGAAGCGTCAACCTTATTGTCCGCTTTCCGGTTGTCGTTTTTTGCCGGTTTGTTTTTTTTGTCCGCAACAGGGGATTTGTCATCGGAACGAACCTCACGGCGGTCGGAACGATCTGCCTTCGCAGCCGCGGCCGCACGGTCGGCTTCACGAACTTCCGGCCGTTCCGCCTCGGTGCCGCTATTGAGTATCTGAGCAAAGGCGTCGCTTCCGGTTCCGGAGCTTACGCTTATCTTGCCGAAGTTCATCAAGCTGGCCAGCTGGCTTTTAATTTCATTCAGTTCCATAACAGAAAATCCTCAAACAAATTTCATTTGAGGATTAATATGCAAACAGCGTGCCAAATTTTAAAAACAAATAACGACAAGCTCCCAAAGCCTGCCGTTAGCAAAATTACTTATATTCATCGCAGATCCTGTTGCATTCGTCCCGAAAGTTTCCGTCAGAACTTCCCGACGTCCACCTGACTCCCGTATAATAATCTACTTTACGGCCGTTAGAAAAGAGAAAATAACAGTAACCGTCCGTTTGATATTCGCCGCCCCAGTCAAGTTCCTCCTCAATGGAATAATCCATAAGCCGCGTACATGTCGGGCAAGGTTCCGAACAATATCCGTTTCTATGATATTTACCGTTACAAAAACTGTTATCAAAGCAGCGGTACGGATACATGTTGTCAGGACAATAAACGCTGCATTTTGAAGAATCCTGCGGACAGGTCGTTCCGGCACAATACTGATACGTGCCGTCACATTTATAATATGACGCACAGGGATCCGCCACGACACAAGAGCTTCCTTCTTGCTTATAACCTGAATTGCAGGACCAGGAACTGATTTTGGAGGAGCAGTCGGAGTAATAAGAACAACTGGCGTTACTCGGACAAGATCCGATAACCGCCGTTTGGTTCCGGCAGTTGTCGGCATAGGCGGTCTGGCATTTTGAAGAACAGTCGCTGTAATAGCTTTC
>FR885508.1 GCA_000436375.1 Azospirillum sp. CAG:239
AGCCCGAGGATGACAATTATTTACTTGTCATTCCCGTGCTTGACACGGGAATCTGTAAGGGAGATCCTCGGGTCAAGCCCGAGGATGACAGGGGAAGAAAGAGGCCGAACATGACAGAAGAAGAAACAAGGCCGAACATGACAGGAGAGAAAAGAGTCCGAGGATGACAAAAAAGAAAGTACCCGAGGATGACAAAGAAGAGCGGCGTCCAATAAAAAGGGAGCCGAGGGGCAGAAAGGGACAAGTTTGAAGACATTTCCAAATAAGAAATGCACACCAGAAACAGTTGAAATTTTTTTGTATTGACATCTTTTGTACGGACGTATATATAAGGCTATATACTCCATTCAAGGTGCTAAAAATTAATTTATGCACTTTCAAATAGAAGAGGAAGGCTTATGGTTTTATATAATGAATTGCCGGTTTATCGGGACAGTTATAATCTGCTGTTGGAAATATATAAGGCGACCAACAAGTTTTCGCACGAATACAAATATTGTCTGGGGCAGGACATGAAGCGCGACGTTTTGAACCTGTTTCGCAGTTTGTACCGAGCCAACCGGGCAGTGGAAAAACATCAGCCGCTGGAGGAGTTTCTGGACGATTTTGAATTGTTGAAAATTGAAATCAGAATGTGCGGCGATCTGCGGCTGCTGCCGATTAAGAAAGTTGCCGAGCTGGCGCTGCTGACAGATGCCATCGGCCGGCAGATTACGGCCTGGAAAAACAAGAGTCGTGCCGCGGCTTCGCTCAGCAAAGCCGGCTAAAAAATTTTTTGTAGAAGATTATTGTGTTTATTGTGCGGGAATTGTCTCAACTAAGGTTGGGATGAGAGAGCGGATTTTTATTAAAAAAGGACTGCCGACAGCCGCTTGGTTGTTAAGATAAAACAGGCAGTGAAAACCGTTGGGTGTGGTCTTCCTCGGAGAAATCAAACAACAACGCGTGGAATGCAAAACTTAATAACAGCAATTTGAACAACAACAATAAGAACAACAATAACAATTATGTTCTTCCGGTGCTCGCTTTTTTGGTAAAAATCAGGGATATTTTGATTATGCGGGAATTGTCCGAACCAAGGTTGGGACGAGAGAGCGGATTTTTATTAAAAAAGGACTGCCGACAGCCGCTTGGTTGTTAAGATAAAACAGGCAGTGAAAACCGTTGGGTGTGGTCTTCCTCGGAGTACTCTAGCAACAACGCGTGGAATGCAAACCTTGATAACAGCAATTTGAACAACAACAACAATAAGAACAACACTAACAATTATGTTCTTCCGGTGCTCGCTTTTTTGGTAAAAATCAGGGATATTTTGATTATGCGGGAATTGTCCGAACCAAGGTTGGGACGAGAGAGCGGATTTTTATTAAAAAAGGACTGCCGACAGCCGCTTGGTTGTTAAGATAAAACAGGCAGTGAAAACCGTTGGGTGTGGTCTTCCTCGGAGTACTCTAGCAACAACGCGTGGAATGCAAACCTTGATAACAGCAATTTGAACAACAACAATAAGAACAATAACAATTATGTTCTTCCGGTGCTCGCTTTTTTGGTAAAAATCAGGGATATTTTGATTATGCGGGAATTGTCCGAACCAAGGTTGGGACGAGAGAGCGGATTTTTATTAAAAAAGGACTGCCGACAGCCGCTTGGTTGTTAAGACAAAACCGGCAGTGAAAACCGTTGGTGTGGTCTTCCTCGGAGAACGACAACAAATGGGCGTGGAATGCAAACCTTGATAACAGCAATTTGAACAACAACAATAAGAACAATAACAATTATGTTCTTCCGGTGCTCGCTTTTTTGGTAAAAATCATGATTATGAAGAGATATGGATATGCAGTTGGATTTGTTTGGCGGCGTGCAGCGCGGTTCAGTCGGTTTGGACGAGCTGTTTGCCGCTTATCTGGAATGCCGGCGCAACAAGCGCCGCACCACAAACGCCCTGGCTTTTGAAGTCGATTTTGAGCAAAAGCTGATAGAGCTTTGGAAAGACGTCAATAACGGAACTTATATGCCCGGGCGCTCGATTGCCTTTATTGTAACCGAACCGGTGCAGCGTGAGGTTTTTGCCGCCGATTTTCGCGACCGCATAATTCATCATCTGATTATCGGCAAGCTTAACCATCTGTTTGAAGCCTCTTTTATTCAGGACAGCTACAGCTGCCGCGACGGAAAAGGAACCCAATACGGAATCGGGCGGGTGGCCGGTTTTATCCGCGAATGTTCGCGCAACTACACCAAGGACTGTTATATTCTGAAGATGGATATTCAGTCTTTTTTCATGAGCATTGACAAGGGCCTGCTTTATAAATATCTGCGCGAGTTTATTCTGGCGCGCTATCATGAGCCGGATCAGCTGCTGATTTTGGAACTGGTGGAAAAGGTGGTGTTCAACGATCCGGAGCAGAACTGCCACATTAAAGGGCGGCGTTCCGACTGGGACGGCCTGCCGCCGAGCAAGAGCCTGTTTACGTCCGGCAAGGGCAAAGGGCTGCCGATTGGGAATCTGACGTCGCAGATATTTGCCAATTTTTATCTGAATTTTTTTGACCATTATGTGAAGTATGATTTGGGAATCGAATATTACGGCCGCTATGTCGACGATTTTGTGATTGTGCACGAAGACAAGGATTTTCTGATTGACGTGCAGGACAAACTGCGTTCTTTTTTGCAGGCCAAGCTGATGCTCCGCCTGCATCCGCGCAAGATTTATCTGCAGCATTTTTCAAAGGGCGTCAAGTTTATCGGTGCGGTGGTCAAGCCCGGCCGCGAATATATCGGCAACCGCACCAAAGGAAACCTGTATGCCAAAATTCATTATTACAACAAAGAGGCGGAAAAAAATCCGCGCAAGGCCAAAAAACTGCTGCCCGACCTGCTGGCCAGCGTCAATTCGTATCTGGGGTTTATGATTCATTACAAAACGTACAAAATCCGCCGCCGTTTGCTCGAAAAGGAGCTTAGTCCCCTTTGGCGCAGGTTTGTGACCTTTGACGAGAGCATGCGCAAGCTGACCCTGAAAGAAAAATACAAGCCGGCCGTGGCCAAGCGCAACAAAATCAGAAACCGCCGGCGCCGGCTCGATAAAGCGGCGGCGATGCTTGCCGCCGCTGCCTAACGCGTTTTTTTGCCGTAGCAGCCCGGACGGGTAAGGCCGATTTCGATTTCGCAATCGTAGAACAGAGCCAGTTTGATGGCATGGTTGAACCGCCGGCTTTTGCCGATTTCCAACAGGTCTATGTCGTGCGCGGAAATGTGCGTCTGCTCGGTAACGGTTTCCAGGTCGAAACCCAGGCGGCGTCTGGTTCGCTGCAGCGAACGTCCGAGAGAATGCTGGGCGTTTTTCACAATGTGCGATTTGGTCAGTCTGCTGCGGTTCATGATGGTGACTCCTAAACGAGATTGCGGCAATAGAATCCACTTTTTACATTTTAGACTTATTAAGTTCATTTTTAAATACCATAATTACCAGGAATTGAAATATCGTTAAAATTTTGCCTCTTTTTCGATTTCATATTTAAATTGTGTTAATATATAAGGACTATAATCTAAACGTGTGAAACAAGGGAAAGGTTATTTTATGGCGACTGCTGACGGCGAAAAAAAACTGCCGCTGTTGAAAATTTTGAACGTCAGTTTGGACTACTGTCTGGAAAACTTTAAGGCTGTAGCCGGATTTTCGGCAGTTAACCTGCTGTTTTTGCTGGTAACGCTGCTGTTGCCCGGCGGGTATGGCAATCCGCTGTTTTTAATCTGGCTGGTTTTTTATTATGTTTTCTGGTGTTTCTTTTTCCGTTTCTATTTTAACCGCCGACCGTATCTGATGTTTCGCAAGATTTTTGACTCGTTGGTGCCGTCGACCAAAATTTTGTTTCTGACCGCGGTGTTCGGCTTTGGGTTGTCGCTGCTGCCGCTGGTGCTGCCTTTTCTGCTGCCGCCGGAGATGATTGACGGTTATACGAATTTTCTCCGCGAATATATGCCTGAGCTGGATTTGGGGCTGATGCTGCTGTTGCTGCTGGTGTCGCCGCTGATTTTGTACCGGCCGTTTATGGCCTGGATTTCGTCGGTTATCGGGCGCAGCGGACTTTTGAAGACCGCTTTTGCCAAAACCGAGGGGAACTACTGGCGTTTTGTGGCCATGGCCGCGATTTTCAACGCTGCGTTTGTGGTGTTTGAGGGACTGGACGAAATGTTTGACCTGCCTGCCGCCGCGCCGATGGTAATATATGCGCCGCTGCTGGTTTATTTTAACGCGGCCATTGCCAAGACCTATGAATTTTTCTTTCTCGACAGTCTGGAAGACTGATGCGAAAAACCCCTCGGGCGAGGGGTTTGGTTTTTATTTTATCAGTTCCAGAAATTCGTCTTCGGAAAGAATCCGGACGCCGAGTTCGCGCGCTTTTTTTGCCTTGCTGCCGGCGTCGGCTCCTTCAATGACATAATCCGTATGCGCAGAAACCGAACCGGCGACTTTGGCGCCCAGGCTTTGTGCCTTGGCTTTGGCTTCGGCTCTTGTCATTCGTTCCAGCGTGCCGGTAAAGACGACGGTTTTGCCGGAAAGCGGCGAATTGTAGTTTGTGTTGTCGACGAAGTCTTCAACCGTTATTTCTTCAAGCAGGCGATTGACGGTGCTGACGTTGTGTTCTTCATTGAAAAACTCGATCACGTCTTTGGCCATGGCTTCGCCGATGCCGTCAATCGAGAGCAGACGCTCGGTGTCCTGATTGCGCATGTCGGTCATGAAATTGCGGAAACTTCCGTAGTTTCTGGCTATCAGCCGGGCCGTTGCGGCGCCGACCTGTCTGATGCCCAAAGCATAGATAAAGCGCGGCAGTTCAATGCGGCGCTTGGCGCGGATGGCGCGAAACAGGTTTTCAACCGATTTTTTGCCCCAGCCGTCGCGGCGTTCCAGATGCAGCGCCTTGTCGTCGATGACGGCAAACAGGTCTTCTATCGGGCCGCTGCTGCCGTTCCGTTCTTCCAGAGTGAAGATGTCGGTCGGGTCGCGGAGAATCCCTTCGTTGTAAAACTGTTCGACGATTTTGCCGCCCAGCCCTTCAATGTCAAAGGCTTCGCGCGAAACAAAGTGTTTCAGCCGCTCAATGGCCTGTGCCGGGCAGGTCAGGCCGCCGGTACAGCGGCGGGCGGCTTCGTCTTCTTCCCGAATGGCATGGGCGCCGCATTCGGGGCAGACGGTCGGAAATTTGAATTCGGACGAATCCGGCCGACGCTTCTCTTGCAGGACTTCGACAACCTGCGGAATGACGTCGCCCGCCCGCTGAACGACGACGTAATCGTTGATGCGGATGTCTTTGCGTTTGATTTCGTCTTCGTTATGAAGGGTGGCGTGCGAAACAATGACGCCGCCGACATTGACCGGTTCCAGATCGGCAACCGGAGTCAGCGCGCCGGTGCGGCCGACCTGAATACGGATGTTGTTGATACGCGTAATCGCTTTTTCGGCCGGAAATTTGTGCGCAATTGCCCAACGCGGCGTGCGGGTCAGAAAGCCCAATCGTTCCTGCAGGGAAATGGCGTTGACCTTATAAACGATGCCGTCAATGTCGTAAGGCAGGTCGGCACGGATTTCCATCAGGTGCGAAAAATATCCGTCGATTTCCTTTAGGCTGCGGCAGAGCCGGTTGTGCGGATTGGTCGGAAAACCCCATTTCTTCAGACATTCGAAAAATTCGGCCTGCGAATCCCAGCAGCGCCGGGAAACTTCGCCCCAGGTGTAGGCAAAGAGGCTCAGGTTGCGTTCGGCCGTAATCGAAGCGTCGAGCTGGCGGAGCGAACCGGCCGCCGCGTTGCGCGGATTGGCAAAAGTTTTTTTGTGTTCTGTTTCATATTTTTGATTCAACGCCAGAAAATCGGCCTTGGCCATATAGACTTCGCCGCGGACTTCCAGCACATCGGGGGCGCCGTCCGGCAAGGTTTGTGGTAGCTGGCGAATCGTTTTCAGATTGGCGGTAATGTCTTCGCCGGTGGTGCCGTCGCCGCGGGTGGCGCCCTGAACGAATCGACCGCGCTCATAGCGGGCGGAGAAAGAAAGTCCGTCGATTTTCGGCTCGGCCATGAATTCGATGTCTTCGGAAACATTGAGAAAGCGTTTGACGCCGACGGCAAATTCGTCGACTTCCTCAAGGCTGAAGACGTCGCCCAGCGAAAGCATGGGAAAACGGTGCTGAATTTTGCCGAATCCGTTTTTGACCGCGGCGCCGACTCTTTTGGACGGGCTGTCGGCGCGAATCAGTTCCGGGAAGCGGGCTTCAATCTGCCGGTTGCGCCGTTTGAGGGTGTCGTATTCGGCGTCGGTCAGGTAAGGCGCGTCGTTTTGATAGTAGGCAATGTCGGATTTGGCCATTTCCGCCGCAATGCGTTCCAGTTCGGCGGCTGCCTGTTCGGGGGTTAAATCTTCTGTTTCAATCATTATTTTCCCTTTTGTCTGTTTAGGGATAATATAGGAAAACGGGCGGAAAATTCCACTCTTATATTATGTTTATCACAGTGTTCGGCATAAAAAAAGCGGGAACAGGTCCCGCTTGAAGCTGCGAATCGGTCGTTATGCCGGTGAAACAATCATCATCATCTGACGGCCCTCGAGTTTTGGTTCGGAATCGACCTTAATCAATCCCTCAAGGTCTTCAAGAATATTATTCAGAACTTCACGACCCATGTCGTTGGCACTCATCTCGCGGCCTTTGTAACGCATGGTAAATTTGACCTTGTTGCCTTGCGAAAGAAACTTTTTGGCCTGTTTGATTTTGACTTCGTAATCGTGGGTGTCAATCATCGGGCGAAGCTTAAGTTCTTTGATTTCAACGACTTTCTGGTTTTTTTTGGCTTCGTTTTTGCGCTTTTGCACTTCGTATTTATATTTGCCGTAATCCAAAACCTTGCATACCGGGGGCACTGCCTGCGGAGAAATTTCTATCAAATCAAGACCGGCCTCGTCCGCGATGGCCAAAGCCTCTCGAATCGAAACGACGCCGCGGTTTTCTCCGTTCTCGTCAATTAAGCGTACTTCTTTTACTCTGATATTCTCATTAATACGCGGTCCGTCGTCTTCACGTACTGGCGCATTGCTATTGTCCTTTATTATTGGTGCCTCCTATAATTATTAAATTCTTATCCATATTACAAAAAAATCCGTCTTTCGCAAGCGAAATGTTACAGAATCTGCGGGGGAATATAGACTCCCCGGCTATGATTTCAACGCATATATACTGAAATTATATATACATATTCCTTAATTTTTCGTTTTCAATTTCGCTTGACTTGCAAAAAATTCTTTGTTAATATCCTGCTATATCAAGTGGTTAAAAAACTCCCGAAAAAATTGTTTATTTTTTTTGAAAAAAGTTATTGACATCTGTCCGGGTATGTCCTATAAACCACTTCGCCGACGGGGTGAGACAAGTTGAAAAAAACGAACCGAGCCAAGGCGGCGGGCTTCTCAAAGGAAGTGGTTATAAAACAGAGTAGATATGAGAGAAGAGGATACGCAGA
>FR885509.1:0-34834 GCA_000436375.1 Azospirillum sp. CAG:239
CCGGGGATCTCTGGATATTCGGGTCAAGCCCGAATATGACAGGAAAGAGGTCGAGAATGACAATAGGAAAAGAAAACCCTACAATCAAAAACACAATAATACTCAGCCTCACATACAAAATTTATAAGTCGTGTCAAACGGACACAAAACCGCATCGCCGGTGCAGGTCTGCTGCCGGTATCCCATCTGCGTGCAGGTCGAAGTGCCATACTCGCTGTACACCGTGCACATGTCCGTATAACCGCTGCTACAGCCGTTGTCGCAGTATTTGCCCGAACATTCCTCATACTCGCAGTCATGATTCTCCGGACAGCTTGCCAGCGTGCAACGGTTTTCGCAGCAGGTTTTGCAAACCGCATACTTCGTTACCGAACCGCTTTTGCAGGTTGCCGTGCCGATTTCGCCGCCGCATTCGCAACTATAATAACCCACGCAGGGATTGTTTTTGCGTTTGTATTTGGTCGTATTGCAGCTCAGGCAGAAACCGTCGGTCACATAACCGTCCGCCGTCGCCTGTTCATAGGTATAAGTATAACCGTCACAGGGATTGCACTTGCATTTTTTGTAAGAACTGTCGTACGGACAGCTCTGCGCGCTGTCCAGAACATAACCGTCCCCGCAGGAGTCGACATAGCCGGCGTCTTTGCAGGCTCTGACCTTGTCTTCGCTGCACTTGGCATAATATTTGTCATTATACGGACAAGGCGCGCCCGACACATAGGTCGGCGGCTCGCAGGAAGTTATCGTATAACCTTCGTTTTTGCACTGGTTGGCCGTGTCTATGGTAAAATCTTCGCCACCGCCGCCATATCCGGCCTCCGTGTCACAGTTGCCGAAACCCAGAAAGCACACCGCGGCCAGCCGCGGCCCTTCGCCCCGCGAAAAAAGCCCGGCTTCCAGGTCAACCCGGTCAAAACGGCCTAAATCTAAGGAGTTTTCTTCAAATGCGAAAGCAGGTGCCGTCAATAAAAGTACCGTCAATAAAGAAATTCTTGCTTTGTTTCTCATCGTCCCCCGCCTTTCACATAAAAATTTACAAAAAGGGGCGCCCGAATAGGTGTGGTGTGTGTGTATATTGTGTCTCGTTTTGAGCCGGACGCCCCTTCTTTAAGTAAGTCCGATTCACAAAAAACGTACAAATTTCATAAGCCGGACTTATTAAATTCATAATATATTAGTAATTTAGTCGAGTCAAGGTAAAAAATTACAAGTTTATAGTATATATAGATTCACAATAAAATAGGAATATACCTTATTATATATTTTGAGTTACCAAAACAACGGGAATATCCTATATGAATGATAATGACTTTGCCACAAATCTGGGAAACCGTATCCGCGAACTTAGAAAGAATAAGGGTGTAAGCCAGCTCGAACTGGCTTATGACATGGATATGTCCATGAATACCATCTCGGGTATCGAACTCGGCAAAATCTCCCCGAAAATTGACACGCTCAAAAAAATCGCCCAGAAACTCGACATCGACATATCCGAACTTTTCGACTTCAGCGAACATGCGCCCAAAGACAAGGTCATCCGCAAAAAAGTCGAGGAAATTACCCGCAAACTGCTGCCGCAGGACAAGGAGTTTCTGGACCTCGTCTCCAGCAATATCGACATTCTTATAAAAATTCGCGAATTAAACTAAGCAGACCCCCGGGCCAAGCCCGAGGGTGACAGAGGGAAGAAAATGATACTGTCATTGCCGGACTTGTTTTTTATGTCATGCTCGGGTTTAACCCGGGCATCTAAAAATACAAGGCATGGCCTCACGATATGCACGCAGGAAGCAACGCGCTTCGACAAAGATTCACGCCGCAGCCGGCGAGCGCTCAAGGGCGTCCCCTTATCAAGCCGGCTACAGCTTGCACTATACAAGGTTTTTCAAAAACCTCGGAGAACGAGGGAAATAATAAGGATTTAGGGAAAATAAAGCGGAACGTACATAAACGTACGTGAGCATTTATTTTACCCGCTAATCCTGTATTAGTTCCCCGTTATACGAGGTTTTTACTTTATGGAAGCGTCCAACGGATTAAACCGCAACAACATCGTGTTCCAGAGATCGTATTTTTCGGGATATTTCTCGGCAAAAATGGAATAAACCGGTTCGCAGATATAAACCGCACGCCGCGCGGAATCGGCAACAGAGCGGAAATAGCGGTCGCTGTTGTAACGTCCGGTATCCAAAATCTTAACCTCGCGCACCGAACCGTCCCGATTCAGATAAGCCCTGATTTCGATAATCATGTCCTGAATGCCCATAGCGCCCGGATCCAGGTTCCAACAGGCGCGCAGACGCCCGGCAATCGCGTCGGTTTCGGAAATCGACAGCTCGCTGAAATAAGAACCGCCGGTACCGCCCTCAATGCCCATGTTGTTAACCTCGGCGTCTTCCTTAATCGTTGCCGTCTGGTCTTTTTCGCCCTCTTTTTCCAGAGCGTCCACGGAGGCCAGCAGGCTCTTCAGCGGATTGGCGAGTTTGGGTTCTTCCTTCTTGGGCTGAGGTTTCGGCTTTTCGGGCACGGCCGGTTTCTTAACCGGTTTCGGCACCGGTTTGGGAGCCGGTTTCTTAACCGGCGCTTTCGGCTTTTTGGGCTGCGGCGCAACCAGAAAATCCTGCTTCGGCTTTTCAACGCGTTCCTGCTTGGCCGGCGGCGTTTCTTCCGCGTCTTTCTGCGGCTCGCTCTTCACTTCCGGCCGTTTGTCAGGCTCGTCTTTGGTATAGTTCTTTTCAATCTTGCGCTTGATTTTGCTCGCCTGTTTTTCTTCCGGGCCGCGCTTGGCTTTCGGCGGCAGATTGGTCATTTCCGAAATTTTCACGTTGTTCAAATCCACGATAATCGGCACCTGTTCAATCGTCATGTTCCGACGCCAAAAAACCGGAACGTCGACCAGAAACAGTATCAGGACAACCAGATGCAGAGCTACGGATTTGTACAGGGCGTTTTTCATCAGCGGCTATTTCTTTTTCCCCAGAGGTTTGGCTTCGGTTTTCAGGCCGACCTTGTCAAAGCCGGCTTCTTTCAGCAGCGCCATCAGGCCGATAACCCGGCCGTATTCGGCGCCCGCATCGCCGGAAATGGTTACCGAAAGCTCGGTATTGGTATCGCGGATAGCCTTAAGCTTGCCGACGATTTCCTCCGCCGGAACTTCCGTCTGGCCGATGTAATAATAACCATCCTTGTCAACGCTGATGTTAACCGAAGTTTCTTCGCCGTTCAGCGCCTTGCCGCCGACTTTCGGCAAATCGAGCGCAATGCCCGACGTCATCAGCGGCGCCGCGACCATAAACACCACCAGCAACACCATCATCACGTCCATCAGGTTGGTCATGTTGATATCGGCGTTGCGGCGGTAAACCCTCGGCGAACGGCGCGTCTGCTGCGGCATGATAAACATAACTATTCTCCCGCCATGTCGGCCTTGATGGCCGTGTCGTCAATCTCACGCGACAAAATGCTCGAAAATTCGGCCTGGAAGTTTTCCAGCCGTTTGGCATAGCGGTCAATGTCCGACGAAATTTTATTATAGGCAACAACGGCCGGAATAGCCGCAATCAGGCCAAACGCCGTCGTAAACAGCGCCTCGGCGATACCCGGCGCCATTGCTGACAGCGAATTGCTCTGCGTGGCGGCAATAGCGTTAAAGCTGTTGATAATGCCCCAAACCGTGCCAAACAGGCCGACCAGCGGCGCCACCGAACCGGTCGACGCCAAAAATCCCATTCTGGTATCCAGCTCGTCTAATTCCTTATCCATTGAGACCATCATCGCCTTTTCAATACGCTGTTGCAGCGAAACCCCGCGCAGGCCGCGGTCGGTTTTCGACTTCATGATGTTGGTGCGTTTCCACTCTTTCATCGCCGCTACAAACATCGCCGACATCGGGTCGCGCGGACGGTTGCCGATGGAATCGTACAGACGGTCGAGAGAACCGCCGGACCAGAAAGTTTCTTCAAATTTTTTGGAAAGCTGCTTGACCTGGCGCAGCGTGCCGAATTTTTCGATAATAATCGCCCAAGACCAGACCGACGCGGCAATCAGGCCGATCATCACCACCTTGGTAACCATATCCGAAGCCCAAACCAAGTCCCACATTGACATCTGGCCGGCCGTGTTTACAACATCCGTTAAAGTTTGCGTTTCCATTTATCTTACCCATAATTAAAAAGTTGCCTGATTCTTGCAGGCAACTTAACACAAAATATTAAAAATTCAATTAACTAAATCGGCTTTTTCAGAGTTTTTCAATCGCCGCAGCCAGCTCCTGCGGAATGCGCACCGGCCGCTTTTTGTTCAGGCTCAGATAAACCACTTTAACCTCAAGTTCGGTCAACAGTTTTTCGCCGCGCCAGATTTGCTGGAACATCACTGCCGAAGCGCCGCCAAACTCCTTTACCTCGCAGGTAACGGTCAAAGCATCGTCCAAAACCGCGGGCGCCTTATAGTCAACGTCGATATGCCGCACCGCAAAGCCAAACTTGTCTTCGTTTTCCAGCGCGTCCTGCTGGCTGCAGCCCAGCGCCCGGATATATTCCGTCCGCGCCCGCTCGGCAAAACGCAGATAATTTGCATAATAAACGATGCCGCCGGCATCGGTGTCTTCGTAATAAACCCGCACCGGAAAAGCGAAAACCGGCCCGTAAAATCTGCCCTGAGGCGGCAGTACTTCGTCAAACATCAGTCCTTATCTCCCAAATCGTCAAACAGGTCGTTCTGCGCAAAACGCATGTTTTTTCTGAGCTTGGCAATGCCCAGATATTCGCAGCCCAAGTCCGAAATCACGCGGCCGCGCGGCGTGCGCTGCAAAAAGCCGAGTTTAAGCAGAAACGGCTCCACCACTTCCTCAATCGTGTCGCGTTCTTCGGACAGCGCCGCCGCCAGCGTATCGGCGCCGACCGGGCCGCCGCCGTAATTCGTCACGATACATTGCAGGTAGCGACGGTCGAAAGCGTCCAGCCCGTAATTGTCAACGTCCAGCCGGCGCAGCGCCTTATCGGCCATTTTGTTGTCAACCTCCCCCGCCTCGGCAACCGCGCCGAAATCGCGCACGCGGCGCAGCAGGCGCCCGGCCACGCGCGGCGTGCCGCGCGAACGTTTGGCAATCTCCATCGCCCCTTCCTTCGACAACGGCATGCCCAACAGGTTGGCGCCGCGGGTAACGATTTTTTCCAGCTCTTCCGGCGAATAAAAGTCCAGCCGCAGCGGAATGCCGAAACGCTCGCGCAGCGGCGTCGAAAGCATGCCCGAGCGCGTCGTCGCCCCCACCAGCGTAAACGGCTGCAAGTCAATCCGCACCGAACGCGCCGACGGCCCCTCGCCGATAATCAGATCCAGCTGAAAATCTTCCATTGCCGAATACAAAACTTCTTCAATCGCCGGATTCAGACGGTGAATTTCATCAATAAACAAGACGTCGTTGCGTTCCAGATTGGTCAAAATCGCCGCCAAATCGCCGGATTTGGAAATCATCGGCGCCGAAGTCGCCCGGAAACCGACCCCAAGCTCTTTCGCCACAATCGACGCCAGCGTCGTTTTGCCCAGTCCCGGAGGACCGAACAGCAGTACATGATCCAGCGCTTCGCCGCGTTTTTTGGCCGCTTCAATAAACACCTTCAGGTTTTCGCAGACCTGCTTCTGCCCGACAAAATCCGCCAGGCTGTTCGGCCGCAGGTTAACCGGCGCGTTCAAACCCTGTTCGTCTTCGGGCTGTTTCTGGGGGCTGACCAGTCTTTCTTCCATAAGCATTAATCCTTAATTTCCGCTAAATTTCCTTATTGGCAAACTCTTTCAACGCCAGCCGGATAAGCGACGACACGTCCTCAGCCTGCCCCTCCGCCATCGCCTTGCTGACGGCACGATAGGCTTCCAGCCTTTGATAACCGAGATTGACCAGCGCCGAAATCGCGTCTTCCATCAGATTCGGGTCTTCGGCGCGCGCTTCCAGCCGGTCTTCGTAAGCGGCCGTTTCTTCATTTGCATCCATGTCCATTCCTTTCGCAAAATCGTTGGTTTCTGCGCTCATCGGAATTGTTACAATCTTGTCTTTAAGCTCGGTCACGATACGCGCCGCCAGTTTCGGCCCCACGCCGTTCGCCCGCGTAAACGAGGTTTTGTCCTGCGCCGCAACCGCCTGCGACAGCTGGCTCGGCGACAGCGCCGACAAAATGCTGAGACAGACCTTGGCGCCGACGCCCTGAACCTTGGTAAGCGTCGCAAACCATTCTTTTTCCCAGGCGTCGTAGAAACCAAACAGCGAAATGCTGTCTTCGCGCACGACGGTCTCAATCCGAAGCGCCGCCTCCTGCCCGCGCGCCAGCCTGCCGAGCGTCTTGGCCGAGGCAAACACCAGATACCCAACCCCGTTCACGTCGACAATACAGAAGTCTTCACCGATTGTATCAATAATTCCGCGCAGTTTCGCAATCATGTTTCCATCCTGAGTTAAAAAATTTACCTCAAGATTATACAAATATATAATTCTCTTCAAGTTTTATTTAAGACATAAGAACAAAAAAAGAACAAATTTTTCTACGCGAACCGCCGCAGATAATCGAGCCAGCCGTCCAGCTCCCGTTCGCGGAAAAAAGCCTCCAGAAACGCAGTCATCGTCCTATGCCTGATTTCGGCTTCCCTTTTGCCGCTTTCCGTATACATCAGCCCTCTAAGCCGCAGAAGTTTTTCAAACATATGGTTAACCGCCGTTTCTTCGTTTTTGCTCTTGCTCTGATAAGCCTCCCGGCTCAGGTTTTCGCGCGGAAACATCTCGGGATCGAAAAATCTGCCGCTGCCCGCAACCGCATTAAACACGATTGTCCGCACAATGCCGACGGCACCCATCGCGTCCAGCATGTCGGCATCCTGAACAATATGCCCGTTCTTGTCAAGTTTCTGCATGCCGCTTAAATATTTGCTGTATCCCAGATTTGACACTATTTCCAGAACTGCGGCCGCAGTCTTACCGTCAGCGCCGCTCTCGCCCAGAATCCGGCGGGCATTTGTCAGCTTCGCGGCGTTCTCCGGCCCGAAAACCTTATAGTCGTCGCAGTCATGAAGCAGCGCCGCCAGTGCCACAATGTCTTCGTCGCCGTTTTCCGCCCGGCACAAACGCAGTGCCGTCTTGCAAACCCGGACACTGTGTTCCCAGTCGTGCATCGATTTCTCGTTTCCGAGCAGTTCCCGAACTGCCGCGGCCGCCTTTTCCCTGACACTCATTTAAAACCCCTGATGCTGTGCGCTCCGTGAAAACTGTTATGGCAAATGGCCGCCGCCAGCGCGTCGGAAGAGTCGTTGTTTTTCGGCTTACAGCCCGGCAGCAGAATTTTTACCATCGTTTCTACCTGCCCCTTTTCGGCATGGCCCACCCCGACCACCGCCTTTTTAATCTGGTTCGGTTCATATTCGGTCAGCGGAATCCGATAAGTCGCCGGCGCCAGAATAACGACGCCCCGTGCCTGCCCGAGCTTAATCGTCGATACGGCATTCGAATTCAGAAAAACCTGTTCTATGGCTGCCTCGTCCGGTTTGTAAAACTCAATAACGTCGCAGAGCGTCTTATAAATCGTATAAAGCCGCTCGGTCAAATCCGTTTTCGGTTCGGTCTTGATAAACCCGTCGGCCACATAACGGACACGGTTGTTTTCGACTTCAATAATTCCCCAGCCGGTAGACGACAAACTCGGGTCAAGCCCCAATATCCGCATTTTCTTTTCCTTATTTAAAATAAATAAGGGCACATTCCGCAAAGAACGTGCCCCGAAAAATCAGTCTTCGGAAGCTTCCAAAGCCCTCACAACCTCATCCGAGAACTCGGCGTTGTGGTAAACTTTCTGAACATCGTCGTCATCTTCCAGAGCGTCGACAAATTCCAGAAACTTCTGCGCGGTTTCCAAATCGCTGATGTCGGTTTTAACCGTCGCTTTCCAGTCCAGACGCGAGGCCGAAGGCGTGCCGAAAGCTTTTTCCAACGCTTCGGTAACCGCATTCAAATCCTCGGGAACCGTTTCAATCTCATGTGCATCTTCGTCGGAAACCACATCATTGGCTCCGGCTTCCAGCGCCGTTTCAAACATTTTGTCGGCATCGGTCGCATCGGCCGGATATTTGATATAGCCGATTCGTTCAAAATTGAAAGCCACCGAGCCGCTCTCGCCCATAACGCCGCCGCGTTTTCCGAAAATGGTACGGACATTGCCGGCCGTCCGGTTCTTATTGTCGGTCATTGCTTCGACGATAACCGCTACCTTGCCGGGGCCAAACCCCTCGTAACGAGCCGAAACATAATCGTTGCCGCCGGCTGTCTGGCTGGCTTTGGCAATGGCGCGTTCAATATTGTCCTTCGGCATGCTCTCGGCACGGGCAGCCTGAATGGCCAGACGCAGGCGCGGGTTTTTGTCGGGTTCCGGCAAACCGCTCTTGGCGGCAATGGTAATATCACGGGCCAGTTTGGCAAATACGCGCGCCTTTTTGGCATCCTGGGCACCTTTACGATACATGATGTTTTTAAACTGGGAATGTCCAGACATACAAAATCTCCTTAAAAATCCAAATTCTTCATTTGATTAAGGCCATATATACGCTAAAGCCGTTTTTTCCGCAACATTTTTTTGCAAAAAATAACACCTTTGACGCTTACTTAAGGATAATGTAATCGAGCTTTTCGTTCGTTGCCTGAATAACCTTGATGCCAACCCCGTTCAGATCAAGGATGCCGCCCGGCTGATACGGATAGGAAACATTACGGAAATAACCGCTGTCGCCGTCCGCCTTGCTGTAGTCCAGCAGCGTAAATTTCAAACGCCCCAGATTCAGCCCTTCGTACTTAATGTCAAAACCCTTGACCGGTTCGGTCTGCACGCTTTTGGAGGTCGTAATCTGCACCATTTTGAAATTGTTCGGATACGGGACGAAATCCGTTTCCAACAGCGCCAGGCGCCCGTTGCGGATTTGACCGATGCGGTTGTAGAAGGTGCCGTCCTGACGAACCAGCGCCACAAAATTTTTCAGTTTGGTATCAATCAGCACAAAATCCGTACCGTCAATTGTCACTTCGCCGACGGCCCGCACCCGCTCGCCTTTCTGATACGCCACCGGAACCGATCCGCAGTTCAGCACGCCGTCAACGTTGGCCGTCAGATATTCGCTGCGATAAATGTCCTTGCGGTAAATTTTGGTGTCAACCACCGTATAACCGGTATAGGCCGTCAGAATAACATTGTGCTTAAAGTTGTTTTCCTCAACGTAGTCGGAACTGACCAGCTCGTTGCCGTCGCCGTAAAAAGAAATCGAATAGGTGCTGAAATATTCCAGAAACGTGTTTCTGAAACCCAGAACGTCGTGGTTTCCCGCGCTGAAGCAGGAGCTCAAAGCCAGACACGAAAACAAAACCGCCAATTTTTTCATCGAATAATCTCTATTTTAGTGTTCAATAATTTTAATTAATATACTATAATCCGCCGATAGTAAACAAATGATTATAACTTATTAGGAACAATTTGATGACGGATAAGAGCGGCAGCTGCCGGGTCGTAACCTTCGCCCCGGTCGAAAGTCTGGACGATTTCACTCAGGAACGGCTGGAAGAATTTTTCGACGTCGTTTCGGTCGATTACACCGACGACGGCTTGGAAATTTACAAAGGCTATAAAAACGCTTCGTTTAAGGAAGAAGAACTGACGGCATTCATCGCCGCAAACGGTCTCGACCTGCCCGCCTGCACGATTGAGCTGCTCGAAAGCGCCAATTGGCTCAAGGACTATGTCATTCAGTTCGCACCGGTTGAAGTTGAAGACTTTCTCATTTACGGCGTTCACGAAAAGGAAGCGCCGCAGACCGACAAACTGGCCATTCGCATTTACGCCGCCACCGCTTTCGGTTCGGAACACCAGACCACCAAATCCTGCCTCAGGGCGCTCAGCGAACTCAACAGAAAAAACGTGCCGCACGCCCATATTCTCGACGTCGGCACCGGCTCGGGAATATTGTCGCTGGCCGCCGCCAGACTTTGGCGCGAAACCGCGCAGATTACCGCTGTGGACATTGACGAAGAAGCCGTCATCGTTACCCGCGGCAACGCCGAAGACAACGGTCTTGAAAAATTCATCACCGCCGGCGTCAGCAACGGCTATCAGTCCGAACTGGTATCGAAAAACGCCCCCTATGACATTATATTTGCCAATATTCTGGCCCGCCCGCTGATTGAAATGGCGCCCGCCCTGGCTCAAAATCTTAAACCCGGCGGTTTTTGCATTCTGTCCGGCTTTGTCGGCGACCAGGAAAACTGGGTCATCAAAGCGCACGAAGAACAGGGGCTTTCTCTGGTAAAAATATATGAAATGGACAACTGGCGCGCCGCACTCATGGAGAAAAAAGCATGACGCTCAAAGAACTGCAGACTGCCGTAAAAAAAAGCAAACTGAACGCCTATATCGTTACCCGTTCCAATATGTTCATCGGGCAGGATCTGCTTGACGACGAAAATCCGCTGCGGGCGCTGACCGGGTTCAGCGGCTCGGCGGGAACCCTGGTCGTCACGCCCGACAAGGCCTTTCTGCTGGTTGACGGCAGATATGAGATTCAGGCGGCCCGACAGACGAACCCGGACGAAGTCAAAATAATCTGCGGCCGAAACAATTTGCTTGCCCAATGCCTGACCGGCCTTTTCGGCGGCAAGCCTGCCAAAGTCGGTTTCAACAGCTTTACCAACGCCGTCCGCGGCATCGAGCGGCTGGCCGAACGTTTCCCGGACATAGCTTTCATTCCCGACACATCGCAAATCTTTGCCAACAACATCTTTGGCCGTCCCTGCCGGGTTTTTGAACACAAAATCGAATTTTGCGGCGTCGGGCGCAACGAAAAAATCGGCGGCATCAGCAGCCGTATCGGTTCCTGCGGCTGCGACGCTTATCTCTTCACGGCCGCCGACAGCGTTTCCTGGCTTTTAAACATCCGTTCCGACGCGCTCCCCGACACGCCGCTGGTCCGTGCCTACGCGCTGTTGGACAAAGACGGACGCATTACCCTGTTCGGCGACAACCTGAACTTTGACTTTGAACCGGCAGACTTCGGGGTCGAACCGCTGGCCAAACTTCCCAGGGCTTTGAAAACGTACAAAAACAAAACCGTCGGCTTTGACGCGGAAACGACGCCGTATTTTTTTCGCCAGCTGTTTGCCGAACGCAAAATTGCCGAGCGTCCGCTGGAAGATTTCTGCCAGACGGCCAAAGCCGAAAAAAACCCGGTCGAAATCAGCGGAATTGAAGCGGCGCATTTGCGCGACGGCGTCGCCATGGTTCGTTTTCTGCACTGGCTGTCCGGCAACTGGCCGGGAAAGACCGAACTTGACGTTGTCAAAAAACTGCATGATTTCCGTGCTCAAGGGAAAAACTACTGGTCGGAAAGTTTCGGCACCATTGCCGCCGCCGGCCCGGACGGCGCCGTCGTCCATTATCAGCCCATTGCCGAAACCGACCGGAAACTGGAAGAAGGCTCTCTGCTTCTGCTCGACAGCGGTGCGCAGTACTTCGACGGAACGACCGACATTACCCGCACCATTGCCCTCGGCACACCAAGCCCGGAAATGTGCGACAACTTCACTTTGGTTTTAAAAGCACATATTGCCCTGGCTTCACAAAAGTTTATCGACGGCACCGACGGCATGTCGCTGGACAAGATTGCCCGCAGTCCGATGTGGAACGAGGGCAAAGACTACAAACACGGTACCGGGCACGGCGTCGGCTGTTTTCTCAATGTCCACGAAGGGCCTCAGAATATCGGCATGTACAGCTCTTCATATCCCCTGCGCAAAAACATGATTCTTTCTGTCGAACCGGGATATTACCAAGAAGGCGCCTATGGCATCCGCATCGAAAACCTTGTCCGGGTTGCGGCCTGCGAACAGCCTGATTTTGCGAAAGATTTTCTGGAATTTAAAATTTTGACGCTCTGCCCCGTTGATAAACAACTGGTTAATAAATATTTAATGAGCAGCGGAGAGATATCCTGGCTGAACAACTATCACAAACAGGTTTATGAACGGCTCTCGCCGTTCCTGAACGCAAGCGAAAAGAACTGGTTAAAGGATGCCTGCTCTCCGCTGTGAGTTTCAACACGATGCGGAGAAAAAAGATGATAAAACTTCTGTGGGCTTTTATGATTATGGTTGCGCTGGCCATTCCCCTGCATGCCGAACTGACATACGAAGGAGCTTACAACCCGAACCAGAATCTGCAGGAATATTTCGACGAAGCCTATCCGAATTATGACAAGCCGATAATTTACGTATTTTTCAACAACGATCCCTGCTTCCAGTGCCCGCAGACCATTGAACTGATAGAACAGGTCTACAACCGGAACTATCAGAACGAATACAGCCTGTTTCTGATTAATTACCAAAATGACGACGAATATAACTTCATCGAAACCTACGACTTGAATCAGCCGTTGGAGGTTGTTCTGGTCGACGTCGCCGACGGACAGAGCATCGGCTACAAGAAACTGGAGAATCTTCAAAACCAGATTTCCGATCCGGTCAGTTTTTCGGAAAACCTCCAATATCAGATAAACTCCTTTTTCAACGGAGAAGACTGATGTCCGCTGCTCTCCCGGCCAGAGGCTGTTTCCTGATAATGACGCAGAAATCCGTCATCTCGTTTGTAATCCGCATTTTTGCCAGCCAGCGCTTTGAAAAACAATCCTTCGCAAAAATAACCTCGGCATTGTACTGCGCTTTCAGCCGGCTGAAAATATCCCTTCCGTAAGCCCGGACATGGTCATGTTGCCCATAGTATTTTTCCCGCTCTTCCGGTGACGTGATTGAATTGTCCTGAAAAGTTTTTTCCAACCCCATATAGACGGGAAAATTAAGCAGAAACAAGCCTCCCGGCTTCAAAACCCGCAGCAGCTCGGTCAAAAACTTGCTCTCGTCCATAATGTGTTCCATAACCTGATTGCTCAAAACGACATCAAACGTATTGTCGGCAAAAGACAAGTTCGTAACATCTTCTTTCCGGCAGCGGCAGAATCTGTACCGCTCGGGCGACAAATCCATCGGCACATAATCAACAAGCGGATAACGCCCTATCAAATCACAGATACACTTTTCCGGAGCCGTATGCAAAACATGTATCGGCTTACGGGTATTCAAAAAATATTTCTTATAAATAAAAAACAGAAACCGGTGCCGTTCCAGCGAACGGCAATAAGGACATTTGACCGCGAACCGGGGCTTGCCGACCATATCCATAAACCGGCCGTAGCGATTGCAGACCGGACAAAAATAAACGCCTTCCGTCAACGGATGAAAATACTTTATTTTTATTCCGAATATCGTAACGACCCGATGATATTTTTCATTTTTTATCGAAAAAAAGAACCGCAGCAGCTTTCGCAACATCACACACCCCACCCGAGCAGACAAACTTAAATCATGAAAATCAGCACATTGAAAATATATACTTTTTCTCTTAACCAAGCCTTAACGTCCGATGTTTTTCCGCCACCCCCGGCAAATCCGTAAAAAAATATTCCGCAGCCTTTGTTTCAGTTCCCAAATACGATAATAAATTTTCGGAGTTCGCGCCTTTCTTATAAAATTCAAATTATCGTTATCCTCACTGCGAAAAAGATTCCATAACGTATAAGGTTTAGCCATTTCAGAAGCACCAACCGCCTCCAATCCGACCTCGCTGAAAGGAACGCTTCCCAAAAATTCTGCCCATTGCCTGTTTTCGGAATGCAGCAACATACCAAAATATCTCTTAAATATGTTGGAAGAATAAACGGAAATGTCATTCTTGTGTTCGAAACAACTCATTTCGCGGCAAAAATCCAAAATACCGCAAAGATATTCCTCATGTCCCCACTTCAAAAGCAAAGAATTGTCAATGTTTTCCAAAACCGGTTCAATCCTGCCGCCCGGACTTTCTCTGTATCCCAAAGTCTGACCTTGAGGACATCGGCAAAGCGCCTCGAGCCAAAGCATACAGCCGAGGGAAATCGTCATATAGGTTATTTTCCGGGATTTTTCATAATCGGTATTTACGGAATTATAAAAATAAAAAGTTGTAATTCTCCGACCGGCGTCAAGTTCGGAAACAATACTTTCCAGCATATCCTGCGTCCTGCCGGAGCCGCACAAATCAACAAACGCAAATTTGCGGTCAAGATCTATTTCCTGCCTCAGATACTTTTTTAGCAGTTTCCGGTTTTGCTCATGTGCGGCAATAACTTCCGCTTTCAAACCGTCGGAAGCAAGTGCTGCTTTCTCGTATGTCTCAATTTGCTTAGCCGATTTATCGGCATTGCTTACGTCAAAATATTTCTTCAAAACATCAAAACCTATTCCCAGCCGCAAAGCCAGCCGCTCAAAACAAAAACTGCGCTTATATTCGCCAAACGTCATCCGAATAAATTCATCAACGTTTTCGCTGCCCGGAATACGTAAAGACAATCTGGAACCATAAAAATAATGTGTTCTCAGACTAAGTTTTTTAGCTGCAATAATAACATCGGCAATTTCTTTCAACACAAAACCGTCTCTGGCTATAAAATACAAATCAGTTATCCCTTCACCTGACGAAATGTTTAGCAGCCAGCTGACATAAGAATATAAGATTGCCCCGGAAAATGATACTCCGAAACCGTAAATGGAATCTTCGGAGGCGGAATCATTCAACAGCCGCGAACACCCTAAATATGCCTGAAACTCAAGAGTATTGCCGCTTCGAAGCAACGTTTTCTCATAAGATTTCAAAACTTTTGGCGCAAAAAAATCTGCACTTATCCTCAACAATCTCGCATTATCGACGTCAGTTTTCAAATTATCTCCGCAATGCCGCCACTTTCTGTAATCCGCCCTATAAATATCCTTTATATGCCGATACATATCCCCGCGCTCTTTGCTCCGTTTCAACTCACCTGAAACAAAAATCGGAATATCGTTAAAAATATCGTCAAACTGCAGCAAAATTTTACGTATCTGCTCCGCAGTCAAATACATATCCGAAACAAGAATAACCTGCGCTTTTTCCTTCAGCAGCTTCCGAACCTTTTCAATATTCTCATAGATCGGCACGGCATTACGATATTCCGTTTCCAGTTCAAGATTTACCAGTTTTTCCGATAATGTTCCGGACAAACGAAAGTTATTGGCAATTAAACGATATATTTCCTCCAATGTTATTTCACTGTGTCCATAGCGAGATTTGTTCGCTTTCTTCAAAAACAACGCCGTATCAACCCTGATTGAAGCAAAATTCTGCCGGAAAAAAATATCTGTTTGACGAAAAGAAACATCATTACAAATTTTATCCTGCATTATGGCAAAAATTCCATGTGCCGAAGCGGTCCGCCGCGTAATCAGCGTATCCCAGACGTCAAACGAATATAACCAGTCAGCCATCTGCAATCCTTCCCGTTTATCTCAGGCCTTACCTTTTGTCCGAAACTTAAACCTGATGCCAAAAACAGAGACAACTCTGTGCTTTTCGCAGATTTTTACCCCAAACAGCCTGCTCCGTGCACTTACGGGCTTCGCTTCTTTCTTTGAAGCAGAAGATGCTTTCCTGTCCGGGTAATTACGTCGCACGGCAATATCAAAAACCGATACATTCTCTTCCGAATAATTCGCGGCCAAAACTTCCCTTGCCTTTGCCAACTTGCTTTTCGGCAATAAAGTAACCCAGGACATAAGAAGAACGTTAAACAAATCGTCAAGACTTTTACGGGTATCGTGGTTCGGAATAAAAGCGCCTATATTGGGCAGACCATACGCATATTCCGTTGTTCTCGGATAAAATTTCTCTGCCCGAACGGTATTGATTAGCACTCTCGGAGCCTGCGATCTGGTCTCAAAATAAAGTTGTATATTAATGTCATGAACAACAAACACGCAATCAACATTAACCCATGGCAAAATCAGAAGAAAATCTAAAACTTCTCCGGGAAGTCCGTGTGCAGCATCTAAAACAACCATATCAATTCCTGCCCCTATATCTGCCGCACAGTCTGCAATGGTTGAGTTTTTTTTCAAAGACCACCTTTTATGGAAACAATCTGCTTCTTCACACAGAAAACCAACCTCCCGCCGCTTTTCAAGCGGAATGTTTTCGTTACGGTCACGATAATATTTCCCGCCGATATCCACGGAATAAAGTAAAGCTCCGCTCTCTTTTGTTGCTTCCAAAAGCAAAAGGGAACCGGCTCCCGAAGAAACGCCTATTTCTACAATTTTTTTCGGTTTCCTTTCTTGGCATAAATCATAAATAAATGCACACTCGCTTTTGGTCATTTCCGAGTAGGCTTTTATTTTCTCATATACAGCCTCAAATCCGCCCATAACCTAATCTCCCAATAATTCTTCAAGAACGGCTCCGTAGCTCTCGGCAAAATTCCGGTTTGAAAAATATTTTTCATAAACGCGCTTATTTTTGTTTCCCAACATTTTTATATCAGAACCAAGCAAAGCGGAACTGCCCGCTTCATAATCGTCGTTCTTAACCAAAATGATATTATCCTCCCGGTTAAATTCCGGATTTCCCCCGACATCTGATAAAACGACACATTTTGACTTGTCCATCATTTCCAGCGTTGTGAGATCAAATATCGAAATTCTGTGCAACATAAGATAAACGTCTGCCATATTCTGCAAATATTGCATTTCCGCATAGGAACAGCCCTTCAGGTGTATATAGCTGAATTTATCATATAAACCGGACAACCGATTCAGTTCTGCTTTGACTGCCGCTTCCAACGGCCCTTTGCCAACCATAATATAACGCACCTTCCCTGCCGTCTTTTTTAAGAAAGCTTCAAGGAACAAAGGATTCCGGTCAAGTCCTTTGGCCTTTGTAAGCTGGCCCACCGACAAAAAGGTTGTACAGCTCTCATCCTGTGTAATGCCGGAAACCGGCAACATGTTTCCAATCGCATACAATGTATTATACAGGACACGGCCTTTTTTAAATTGGCCGGACCGAATAACCTTATAGCGGCTGTCGGCAAAATAGTCATAAGCTCCCTCAGACGGAAAACACACGCACAAAGCATGAGCAAATGCAAGTTTTTCACTGGCCTGAATAATCTTTCGGGACACAAAAGTAAACTTCTCTCCGAAATTTATTTTTTCTTCAACTCTGGCTCCCTGAATATGAGAAACAAGAACATATTTCTTACCGGCCAAATACAAACCGAAAGCGCTGCCGTAATCATGGGTTATATATGCCGTCTCCCGGTCATCTTTAGTTTTTAACCGCACAAACTCAGCCGCACCGAACAAATCCCACAACTCGTTTTTGCGATCCGTCGAAAACCGGTTGTCCTCATAAAACGAATATTTCAGTGAAACGCCGTTAAGCTCAGAACCAAACAACACCCGGTTGGCAGACTGAACGGCCCCGCCGCCTCCCGCACCGCCATCGGGAAAAAAACGCCTGAAAGTTATAAAACGAACCGACCGGACTTTTTCAAAACTTTTTTTCCTGTTTCGCAAAACCAGCAGACGCAGAAAATGCAAAAGATTTTTTAAGTCGGACATTGCTCTAATTCTCATCAAAATTTCCTTTTCCGTTTACCAGCCTCTGCAAAAATTCCGCTTCTTTGTCCAAGCGGTGCACACGAGATCTTCTTTTAGCTTCGGCCTCGGTTCTGTCATTAAAATAATGGGTTGCATATGTATCAAACTTATCCTGGCAAAAGCTGAACCCATAAAAATCAACATTATTAAAATTTCCAAACTTTCTGAAAATTTCCCAAATCAACACCATTCCCGTCGTCGGAAAATCTACGCCGCTGGCTTTTCTCAGGG
Organism: Azospirillum sp. CAG:239; assembly: GCA_000436375.1. Classification (GTDB taxonomy): domain Bacteria; phylum Pseudomonadota; class Alphaproteobacteria; order RF32; family CAG-239; genus Scatacola_A; species Scatacola_A faecigallinarum. The sequence continues at coordinate 17,807 of FR885509.1, forward strand.
ACATATGACACACCCAGTCAAAATTATAAATTTTTTGCCCCTCGCAAAGCTGCCGGTATAAAATGTCAAGATGATTATGCGCAACCCGCCAGTGGTCATAGTCAGCTTCCCAGGCAACCAGCCTATAGGGTTCGGTTCTGTCCTCAACATCACTGCCGCCGCTGCCACGCACCCAAATGTCGGTTTTGGAACCATAATCATCTTCAAAACCTTTCAGACGAAAATTGTTGAATCTGATAACCAAATCATGCGCATCAATTTCAGCACCTTTTTTTCTGCCTATTTCCGAAGGTGCATTACCCACGACTGCCACCCTTTTTCCCTCCAGCAGATTTTTAAACAGATTCTCGTCCCTGCTTTTTTCCAAAGCCTCATGAACTTTTGCCGCCATCATTACCCTTTCGTTGTATATTCCCCGATCAAACATATACTTGGAAACCGGCAAAAAACGTTCAAATTCATCAAGGCGGCCGTTCCGATACGCCAAAAACCTGTCAATCATACGTTCGGCCTTTTCAACCTGACCGCTTTCCAGCAAACAGGAAAACCAAATCAGCCAAAAATGGCAGAAATAACTTTGCCAGGCAAAGCGCGAATGACTTATAAAATCAAAATGTTTCAGCAAAAAGTCCGTACAGCCATATGTTTCCCACATTGCCGCCACCAAATCGGCATTATCCCGGTTAATACGACTTTTTAAATCTTCGACCTGTTCTCTCAGATCTCTTAACGACGCTTTCGCATTAAAAACTTTCAGCTTTAAGCCAAGCACACGATATATAACATGAAATCCGTCGTTGTCAGACTTTTCAAACACCCTAAAATTCTTTTTCATTATATCCCAAGCCCGCAATACCCGCTTTGTATAAATTTAACGTACGTTTGACTTACGCTGGACGAAGAAAAAGACAACCCGATAAGATGTGGATAATAGCAATAATCCCTTTGTGGTTTAATTTTCGTTTATGTATGTTTGAATCAAACGTACGTTAGATTTATACGTCTTGCTGCACGGCAGCAGAAAATGGAGAAGACAATGCAGAACATTCATGAACTGGCCAGGATTGTAATGCCGGCTTCGGATTTCCTTGATTATCAGGAACTGTTCATCAATCGCGAAGAAGGTACCTGCCGTCTTGACGGCATATTGAAACGGGTAAACATTTACAAGTTCAACACCTGGATGAACATGTTTGCCGCCCAAAAACATTACTATTACTGCGATCTCGGCAACATTTACCTGCATTTGGACATTCAGGGAAAATACAGGCTGCAGGTTACCGGCAGCAACCAAAACTTTGCCTTTGAACGGCTGGACGACCTTCTGCTGGATACGGACTGCGAGAACAACGTCTGTCTGAAAATCGACAATGCCGAAAAATATGAAGGGCTTTTTTTCACAATCATTGAAGACCAAAACCGCCCGATAACTTTTAAATCCGGCGCCTGGTGCACGGACAAAGCACCGCGCCGCCAAAACAAGCTGGCCGTCGTAACCTGCACCTTCAGGCGCGAAGACTACATTAACAAAAACATCGCCAAGTTTGAAAACTTCCTGCGCGACAATCCGCAGCTCAAAGACAAAATAAAGCTCTTTGTTTCCGACAACGGCAAAACCCTTCCCGCCGCGTTAAATTCGGAAAACGTCACGATTTACCCGAACATGAATGCCGGAGGCGCCGGCGGCTTTACCCGCGGCCTGATTGAAGTCATGAAACTCAATGCCGGTTATACCCGGGTGCTGTTCATGGACGACGACGTCGAAATTTTTCCGGAATCTTTTTACCGTACGCTGGCACTGTCAGACTACCTGAAAGAAGAATATAAGGACGCCTTCATCAACGGCGCCATGCTTGACCTGTACCGAAAATCCGATTTTTTTGAAAACCTGGCTCTGCAAAGCGGCTTATGGGTAGAGGCTTTTCACCGGGGGCAAGAGCTGAAATATGATAACGTTTTGAAAATAAATCAAATCCCGGCGGAAATATTTAATGACGCCTCCCGCAAAGTTGACACCGCATGGTGGTTTCACTGCTTCGATATCTCTCTCGCACAAAAAAACGGTCTCCCGGCTCCCGTTTTTTTCAGAGGGGATGACGTGGAATGGAGCTGGCGAAATTTTGGCAGGCATCATATATCCATAAACGGGATTTGCGTCTGGCACGCTCCTTTCATTTGGCGCGTATCCAAACCGGCAGACTATTACTATCTGCCCCGAAACATGTTTTTCATCAATGTTCTGTATACCGCCGATTTCAAAAAACATTTTAAGGACTACCTCATTCAGCGGTTAAAATATCTGACCGCAACTTATGACTACGCATCTCTTGATTTGCTGATCAAAGCCATGAAAGATATTCTGAACGGCAGCGCTGTTTTCCGTGAAAACCCCGAAAAACAGTTTGCCGAAGTCAATAAAATTGCCAAACAGACTATTTATGAAAATGCAACCGAAAATGAACTGTCCGAGGCAAAGAACCACAAAGTTCACGTAAAGAAGTGGCGTAAGCTCTTATATAAACTAACCGGCAAAGGCTTTCTCTGCCCCAAAAAGCTTCTCAAAAAGCGCGGCATAACAACCGAATGGTATCCGCCGGTCGAAGACTTCACACTTGTCAGAGAAATAAAAGTCTGCAACCTGTTTACCGGCAAATTTACCGTCCGCAAGTTCGACCGCAGAAAAATCCGCGGCTATAACAAAGAATTTTTTAAGCTGCTCGGGCAAATCGATAAAAATTACGACAGGCTTCATGACGACTTCGTCCAGGCGCATAAGGAGTTTTCAACTTTGGCTTTCTGGGAAAAATACCTGGAACTGAAAAAATAGGAACAACGGACTATGCAAAAAAACATTCTCTGCCGGGTAAAAAGTCAGAACTGCTGCGGCTGTGGCGCCTGCACAAACAAATGTCCCGTCAGCGCAATCAGCATGCGGGAAAATGAGGAAGGTTTTCTCGCGCCGGCAATTGACGAAAACCTCTGCACCGACTGCGGTTTATGCGCCAAGGCCTGCCCGGCATTGAATGTCAGATACGAAAATACGACAGAACCGGAATGTTATGCGGCCGCGGCCGAAGACGAAATCCGCATGAAAAGTTCGTCCGGCGGCATTTTCAGCCTGCTTGCCGAACATATTCTCGACAAAGGCGGTTATATCTGCGGTGCCGCTTTCGACAAAGACTGGAGCGTCCGCCACATCGTTATCGACAACAAACAGGACCTGGCCAAACTGCGCGGTTCCAAATATGTCCAAAGCGACACCGAAAATTGTTACCGGGAAACGAAAAAGCTTCTCGATGCCGGTAAAGAGGTTTTATTCAGCGGCTGTCCCTGCCAGATTGCCGGCTTATATTCTTTCCTGGGAAAAAAATATGAAAAGCTGTTTACAGTTGACATTCTTTGCCACGGCACACCCTCCCCCGGAATTTGGAAGAAATATCTCCGTGAAACTTTTCCGCATCAAAAAATTACCGGCATCAACTTTCGAAACAAGGAAAAAATCGGCTGGTCCTGTTCTCATTGCACCTTCTCTCTGGGAGACGGAAACGAAGTCGTGTCTGACGACTATACCAAAATGTTTCACAACGCCGCCCTGATGAGACCGTCCTGTGAAAACTGCAAACACTCAAAACTTCCCAGACCCGCGGACATAACCCTTGGCGACTGGTGGGGAATAGATAAATATCAAAGCGACATCAACGACAATCAGGGCTTGTCCTTCGTACTGTTAAACAACGACAAAGGAAAAAAACTCTTCAATGTCCTGAGCTTGCCCCGGAAACAGAAAATCAGCCTAAAGCCGGATTATAATAACGGCCATATTCGCTTCGGACTGAAACTTCATCCAGACCGAAACAAGTTTTTTGCCCTGCAAAAGAAATATTCTTATCGGCAAAGCGCTGACATTATACAAAAAGGCCGATATGACGTTTGCTTAATAACCACTTTCTTTGCTCAAAATTACGGCGCAATTTTAGTTGCCTACGCCGTTAACCGGCTTTTGGAAAAACTCGGCTTTTCCGTTTTAATGCTGCAAAAACCGGCCGACGTCTGGCCCGGATATCCCCTCGGCAACACCATTCCGATGAACTTTGCCCGAAAACACTATAACATATCGGGAATTTATGCCGACGAAGAAGACATGATTCGTCTTAACAGCCGCTGCGGCACGTTTGTCGTCGGATCGGATCAGATTTTCAATCCCTGCCTGCATTTAAATTATTCTTTTCTCGATTTCGCTGAAAATCAGAAGAAAAAAATCGCTTTTGCAACGTCTTTCGGACACGACGAATATAATGAAAAAGAAACGGATATTACCAAAAGAAAATATTTGCTGAAACGTTTCAGTCATATTGCCCTGAGGGAAAAAACCGCCAATCTGTGCGAAAATATTTTTGCCATAAAGGCCGACGAAGTAATCGACCCGACCCTTATGCTATCTCCGGAAGATTACGACAAGGTAATCGGTGACACAAAATCGGACATTTCCTCGCCCTACCTGTTGACCTACATGCTTGACATGAGCAAGGAAAAAGAAGAAGCCGTTCGCTACATTGCCGACAAATTTAGCTTGCAAATCATAAACATTCCAAACTTAGAGGAAAAGCATCGCAGAACCTGCGAAATGGATTATCTTGAAAACGTCACACCCGAAATGTTTTTGCATTTGTATAAACACGCTTCCTTCGTCGTAACCGATTCATACCACGGAACCTGTTTTGCCGTAAAATTCAACAAGCAGTTTATTTCTTTCGTCAACAATTTCCGCGGTTCTCTGCGTTACCGGATTTTTGACCGCCTTAAACTCAACAATCGGATTTTTTCAGACCCACAACACATCTTCAGCTCGCCTGACATTATGAAACCGATTGACTTTACCGAGGCAAACAACCTTTTAGAGAAATGGGGGGGGGTATGCAATTAATTGGCTAAAAGATGCAATATCTTCCCCGGTTTCAAATCAGGTAAAATACACCGACTTTGAAAACTATATGGACATCAAAATTAAAGAAAACGCGCTTTTAAACAAACAACTGAAAAGCGAAAAGGAAAAAATGGAAACTGAACTCAAACAGCTTCAGGAACAGACAATGCTTCTGTCAAACGCCTCCGCCGTCCGTCTTCGATATTACCGCTGCAAAATATTATCCAAACTCCTTTGGGGCGCCAAACGGCGGCACTACCGGAAAAAAGCCGAAGCATTACACCAAAAGCTTCGCAAAATCAGAAGAATAAGGAAACAACTGCGCAACATCCGCTGACATTATAGAACAAATGGACAACAAAATGAAACTCATCGAAAAAATCTTTTCCGTAAAAAACAGAAAAAACCACAAAGTCGTACATCTTCTGTTCTTCCGCATGAAATTCCGGCAGCGGGTTTCCAATCAGGAACTGCTGAACAAAATCAACGCCATTCTGTGCAACGAAGAAAAAATCATCGGCAAACTTATCGAAACCTCCAAGCCCAAAAAGGGAAAAGCCTTTTTGCCTTTTCTGTCGCTTCATCTGGTAGACAAATGCAACAACAACTGCGAAAGCTGCTCACACTTCTGCACTTTGGCCGACAACTTTATCCTCAATCCGTCCGACTACGAAAAGGATTTGATCATCCTGGCGCACAAGTTCAACGTCGGCGAAATTGACCTGATGGGAGGCGAACCCCTTCTCCACCCGCAAATTGTCAAAATTTTTGACATTACGCGCCGAATTCTGCCCCAAACTTTCATCTGCCTGCATACAAACGGCATTCTCCTTCCCAAAATGCCCGACGAATTCTGGGAAGCCTGCCGAAAAAACAAAATCGCCTTCAAAATTACCAAATATCCCGTCATGAAAAACTTTTCCGAAGTCGTTGATTTATGTCTCCGCAACGAAATCAGAATTGAAACGCTGATTAACGGCAACGAATTTCTGCATTGGATGGATCGCAGCGGCAACGGACAGATTGAAGAAAATTTTCACGCTTGCAAGTCCAAATTCGGCTGTTGCTATATTCTCAGAAACTCAAAACTCTACACCTGTCCGACAGCCTGTTACATGGATTACTACAACCGCTATTTCAACACGGAACTCCCGGTCGAAGCCGGCATCGACATTATTTATTCCTCTCCCGAAGAAATTTTGAATTATCTGAAAACGCCGCTTTCCTGCTGTCGTTACTGCCGAAACATAAACAAGCTGAAACGAAGACCATGGAAACGTTCGCAAAGAAAAATTGACGAATGGGAGGACGCGGAAGCATAATGACCACCGGCCTCATTTTCGACATTAAGGAATTTGCCATCAACGACGGACCGGGCATAAGGCTGACCGTCTTCATGAAAGGCTGCCCGCTGCGTTGCGCCTGGTGTCACAACCCGGAAGGGATTTCGCCGCAGCCGCAGCACAACCGAAAAACCGGCTGTATGGTCGGAAAGGAATACACGGTCGAAGAACTGACCCGCCGCATATGCAAATTCAGGGACGTCTTCGACCTTTCCGGCGGCGGCGTAACCTTTTCCGGCGGCGAACCGACCCGTCAGTCCGAATTTATCGAAGCCTGTGCCCTGCGTTTGAACGGTATTCACAAAACCTTGGACACCTCCGGTTTTTGTCCGTCCGCAACTTTTCGCCGGCTGCTTGGCGTTTTCGATTTGGTTTATTACGACCTCAAACTGGCCGACACCGCTGCACATCAACGCTTTACCGGCCAGAACAACCTTCAGATTCTGGAAAATCTGCATATCCTGGACGAGAGCGGGGTTCCTTACCATATCAGAATCCCGCTGATTCCCGAGATTACCGATACCGAAAAAAATCTGTCCGGGCTTTTAGATATCCTTGCCGGCCTCCGCAACAAACCGCAGCGCGTCGACCCGCTGCCCTACAACATCCTTGCCGGCGGCAAATACGATTCGTACGGGATGGCTTATCCACTTCAAAACGCATCCGCCGAAAACAACCGGGACAACATTGCCCGTTTCAAAGCCGAGCTGTGCAAACGAAACATAAACATTATGGGAGAACAATAAGATGCTTACCGAACGCCTGCAAAAAATGCGCGATTTTACCCAACAGAGAAAATACAAACAGTTCCGAACCGATTTTAACGAAAACGGCACCAAACTGCTGCGCAAACTGAACTGGGACTTTACTCAGCGCAGCGCGTGGCTGCTTAAGGAAATGTGCCGGGCAGAAGACCCAATCGTTTTTCCCGGCGAAAAAATCGGTTTCATCCGTACCAAAAACAGGCTTCCCGTTTATTGTGACCCCAAGGCCGTGCGCAAATATGTCGGCAAAAACAAACATCTTTTCACCGAACCTTTTCACAACATCTGCCCCGATTACGCCATTCTTCTCAACGAAGGGCTGGAAGAAAAGCGTCGGCAGACCGAAACCCGCCTGTCCGGAGCCGGAAAAAAGGAAAAAATATTTTTAAACGGCGTCATCACGACCATCGACGCGGTTCTCAACCTTGCGCAAAGATACAAAGTCGCCGCCGAAGCGGCCGGCAATCAAACCGTCGCCGCGCTTTTCGACCGCGTACCTCGCTTCCCGGCCGCAGATTTCCACGAAGCGCTGCAGTCTGTCCGCTTCGTTTCCTCAATTTTCAACATGGCCGACAACTACCAGTTCGGATTCGGCCGAATGGACCAATACCTCTATCCTTTTTATGAAAACGACCTGAAAAACGGCCGGCTGACTCGCGAAACCGCCGCGGAACTCCTTGCCGAATTTTTCATTTCTCTGAACAAGGACACCGATTTGTACCGCGGCGTTCAGCAGGGCGACAACGGCCAGAGCCTGATGCTCGGAGGCTGCAAACCCGAAGACGGCGGCTCCGCCGTCAACGATTTGACCTACCTGATTATGGAAGTGTCCAAAGAACTGAAGCTCATCGACCCGAAAATCAATCTGCGCATCGACAGCCATACGCCTGACGACCTGCTCGAACTCGGCTGTGAACTGACCAAATGCGGCCTTGGTTTTCCGCAGTATTCCAACGATGAAGTCGTCATTCCCGCTCTGGTCAAAAAAGGCTATGCCCTCAAAGACGCCCGCAACTATACCGTTGCCGCCTGCTGGGAATTTATCATTCCCGGCAAAGGTATCGAAATTGTTAATCAGGGCGCCGTTTCAATGCCTTACGCCGTCGATGACGCTTTTGAAAAGGCTATGGCTGCCCGCGGTTCGTTCCGCCCGAAAAAATTCCTCGCTTTAATTCGCAAAAGTATGGAAAAACAAATCAAAAACATCTTGCGTAAACGCGACATCCGTACGTTACCCTCGCCTTTTGCTTCAATCTTCTTTCACGGCAGCATCGAAAGCCGCCGCGACGCTTCGGAATGTGTTCCGTACCGTAACGTCGGCATTCACGGCGCCGGTTCCGCCAATGCCGCCGACGCCCTGGCCGCAATTCGCCTGACTTTCGAGGAAGAAGGAACAAACGGCCTGAAAAAACTGCTGGAAGCCAAACGCAGAAATTTTGAAGGCAGTGAAGAACTGCGGCGCAAACTGCATGACGAAATGCCCAAAGTCGGCAACGCGGACGCTGCCGTTGACAGCGAGCTTCGCTTCCTGTTCGACTGCTTTGCCGACGCGGCCGACAAATTTTCCGACAGCAAACGAAAAATCCGCCCCGGCAGCGGTTCCGCCATGTATTACATTTGGCTGGTCAACAACAATTCTCCCTGGGCTTTCGAACCAAAAGTCAAAGCCACGGCCGACGGACGCCTTAACGGCGAAGCCTTTTCCACCAGCTTGGCGCCGTCTCACGGCATAAAGGTCGACGGTGTTCTCAGCGTGCTCAAGTCCTATTCCGTCATTGACTATTCGCGGATTATGAACGGCGGCCCGATAACCATTGAACTTTCGCCGTCCGTTTTCAAATCGGACGACGGCATCAAAAAACTGGCCGGCCTGATAAAATATTTCGTCAAACTCGGCGACCAGCAGCTGCAGTTGAATGTCCTTGACGCTTCGGTGCTTGAAGACGCCATCGCCCACCCGGAAAAACACCGCAACCTGATTGTTCGCGTCTGGGGCTGGAGCGGCTACTTTACCGAACTTGCGCCGGAATACCAGCAACATGTCCTGAACCGCCACAAATATAACATTTGACGGGAGAAAATAATTTTATCATTGACATTGAATCCCCCGTAAGCTATAAAAACCAAGTTAAGGCCGACTTAGCTCAGTTGGTAGAGCTACTGATTTGTAATCAGTGGGTCGGGGGTTCAAGTCCCTCAGTCGGCACCATAAAAAAAGCCTCCCAAAGCGGAGGCTTTTTTTATGGTTTTAATATTTTTGGGACTTGAACCCAAGCGGGCGCGAACCGATAGAAAACACCGCTGCTCCGGTGTTTTCGTTGTGAACGGTAAGAGTTTGTTGCCAAGCAAACAAACTTTTGTGATGTGCGCGAGGCATACAAACCGAACTCCCCAAGCCCCTCAGCCGGCTCTTCAAAAAAAGTTCTGCCGATTTAATCAATCCCGCAAAATATTTTCCCGATTTAAATTGATATTTAAACATTTTTATACCATATTGAAAACTGATATATAAAAAAGTTGTAAATGAGAGGTTTTGATGGCATTTAAAACAAAGCGGCTGCTGAAAAAAATAGTATCCTGGTCCGGCTTATTCTTCTTTGCCGTGGCGGCTTACATGATTTACCACCAGCTTTCCAAATATAAGCTTGAAGACATTAAGGACGCCCTTGTCAGCATTCCGGCACATAATTTGTTTTTAGCCTGCATGGCCTCGCTCGGCGGTTATGTCGCCCTGTCTTCCTACGACTTTCTGGCTCTGAAATACATCGGCCGCAAGCTGGCGCCCTGGAAATGGATTTTTGCCGGATTTATCGGCTTTTCCATCAGCAACAACGCCGGCCATGCCATCGTTTCCGGCGGCGCAATCCGTTACCGGCTCTACACGCGCTGGCGTTTCCACGCTTCCGAAATCGTCCGCATGGTCACTTTTTCCGGTTTCACCTATCTGGTCGCCTGTTTCTTTCTGATTATTCTCGGCTATTTTCTGACCCCGGATCACGCTTTCGGCGAAGGTTCGGTTTCGCACCTGACCACTCTGACCGTAACGGTCATTTCCGCACTAGGTCTGCTGGTCTACTTCGGCGCATCGCTGTTTTACAAAAAGCCGATAATCATCAAAGACGTCGAGTTTGACATTCCTTCTTTCAAAATGGCGCTGGCGCAGGTTTTCATCGGCGGCGCCGACATTCTGCTCGCCTCGCTGGTACTTTACTATTCGCTGACGCCGTTCATGGACATTCCGTTTGACGTTTTCATCGGCGTCTTTATCATCGCGCAGGTTCTCGGCGTGTTCAGTCAGGTTCCGGGCGGTCTGGGCGTTTTCGAAGGCCTGTTCCTGTACATTATTCCGGGCGACCACAACCAGGCGCTGATTTTCGGCGCCCTGATTGCCTACCGCATTATCTACTACCTTTTCCCGCTGATTATCTCCGGCATTGTCCTGTTTACCTACGAATGGTACACAAACTACTCCCGAAACCGGCGTTTGAGCAAATAAGCAAAGCCCCTCTTTTGAGGGGCTTTTTCTCATTTTGCAATCCGAACGCTGAAACCGTCGGGTGTATTGTCAAACTCCAGACGGCAGCTGTAATGCCCCGCAATCCGTTTGACAATCGACAGCCCCAATCCGCTGCCGGAAACTTTCTGGCCGGCCGGACGGAAGAAACGCTCGCTCAGATGCCCGATTGTTTCATCGTCAACCGACACGCCGGAATTAACTACTGTCAACGCATCCGCCGCAACCAAAATTTTTACCGAGGCGCCTTCCGGACTGTACTTCAGGGCGTTGTCCAGCAGATTTCGCAACAACAGTGTCCACAACAGCGGATTGCCGCGCTCAACCGGTCCCGTTTCGCCGATTTCAACGGAAATGTCGATTTTTTTCGCCGCAATCGCTGCCGCATAATCAACCTGCAAATCATCGGCAATCTGCTGCCAGTTGATGTTTTCGCAATGCTCGTCATATATGCCGAAAGCCGTATCCACCTTGGACAATACCAGCAGCTGTTCAACCAGACGCGACGAACGCTCAATACCTTTCTGCAGCTTATCCAAAGCCTCGGCACGCATTTTTTCGTCACTGCCGGCCATTTCCGCCACTTCCAACTGCACCTGCAAAGCCGTCAGCGGCGTCCGCAGTTCATGTGCGGCATCGGCAACGAAACGACGTTCGCCGGCCAGCATGCCTTCAATCCGTGCCATCTGTATGTTCATCGCCTTAACCAAAGGCAGAATTTCTGCCGGAATGCCTTTCTCTTCCAAAGGCGACAGATCCCCGCTGCCACGACTTTGCAGACTGTCGGCCAGATTGCCCAGCGGCCGGAACTCCCGGGTCAGCACCGCCACAATCATAACCATCAGCACAAACAGTCCCGCCGCCCACGGAATCATAAATTCTTCGGTCATGTCCCAGACTACGTCGGCCCGGTATTCCTCCTCCTGACCGACCGCAATATAAAATTTGCCGTCCGCAGACTGCAGCCAGACAATCCGCCATTCGTCGTCACCGTCGACAATCTGCCGGATAAAGCTTCCCGTTGCCGGCAAAAAGCCGAAATCTTTGCCATTCTCGTTATCATGAAAGACCAAACGGCCGTCCCGGTCAAAAACCGCAAAGCCGATGGCCTCATCCTCATCGTCGGCATTATGAACATTCTCAATCATCCGGTCGGTAATTTTCTGTGCCCCGGCCGCCAGCCCGCTCCAGTCCGCCCCGGCCAGCTGTCTGGCCAGCGCCATCTGATAGGTGTCGAAAAACTCGTCGACCTTTTCTTTGGTTTCTTTCCACGACAAAACGCCCGCAGCCAGCCAAACGACGCAGGAAATCCCTATAAACCAGACGATCAGCCTTAATCTCAAACTGAGCTTATTCATTCGTCCCCCAATATATAGCCGATTTTATTCACGGTTTTTACAATGTCCCGGCCGAGCTTTTTGCGCAGATGATGAATGTGCACTTCCACCGCATTGCTCGAAACCTCTTCGTCCCAGGAATAAATTTTGTTCTCTATCGTTTCTTTCGACAACACGCGGTTTTTGTTCAAAAGCAGCAGTTCCAGCAACGCCAGTTCCTTCGGCGCCAGAACCGTTTCCTTTCCGTCTTGGCGAACTTTGCGCGTCTGCGGATCAAATTCGATTTTTCCGTGCCGGATAACCGGAGCCGCCTGCCCGCCGCTGCGGCGGATAAGCGCATTCAGCCGCGCCTGCACCTCTTTCAGGGCAAAAGGCTTGCCCAGATAATCGTCGGCGCCGCTGTTCAAACCGGCAATCCGCTGGTCGACGTCGCCGCGTGCCGTCAAAATCAGCACCGGTTCTTTTCTGTTTTTATGCCGCCAGTCCTGCAAAATCGCCAGACCGTCCTTTTTCGGCAGGCCCAAATCGAGGATGACCGCGGCATACGGAGCCTGAAACAAGGCCTCTTCTCCCTCGGCGCCGTCCGTAAACCAGTCGACGCTGAATCCGAGCTTTTCCAATCCGACCTTTAATCCGTCCCCGATAAGGGCATCATCCTCGATAAGCAATATACGCATTTGGGCTTCCCGTTCCTATTTCTTCAGCGCGATGCTGTCAACGTCAATCTTGGTATCCTTAAACATTTCCTTGTCAATCTCGCCGTTCAGAATAACCGTGTCCTGCGGCGTAACGTTCAGGCCTCTCCAGTCTTCGTTGTCAATTTCGACCGTAACCGTACCGGAAGCGTCCTTGAACAAATATTTTTCATCGCCGAGGCTTCTTTCAATCTGTCCGACCAGAACAACGGCGGTGTCGTCATTAAGCTTCAGGGCATCGGCCACGCTCATCGGCGCCAGACCCGGCCCCTGAAAACCGCCGGAAACCATCTGGGCCGAAGCCGCGCCGCTCATTCCCAGAGCCAAAGCCAAAGCCGATACTGCAAAAATCTTTTTCATGTTTTTTCTCCTTGAATAAAAAGTTAAGTTGTTCGTTATTACATGGTCAGTACAACAATCTGAACTTAAGGAACGCTTAAGGATAAAATAATTTTTCAATTTTTTTAAAAACATGTCAGTTCAATACGCTCTCCGTCAACGAATCCGCGCCCTCCGACCGGAAAGGTAAAAATCGGCGCCGTATGTCCGAAATCCGCATTGGCGATAATCGGCAAGCCCTCCAGCTCTTTTTTGGACAGCAAAATCTCCTCCAGCTGCACCCGATTCATCTGATTCTGCGGTTCAAAACGTCCGATAACCAGCGCCCGTACCCTCTTAAAGTCGGGATGCAGACACAAAGACTGCAGATTCCGGTTGAAAACCCAGGCGTCATGTTCGGCGCAGTGCTCCGCAAACAAAATACAGTCCCGGATATCCGGAAAATACGGCGTGCCCTTAAGTTCGTCCAACAGCCCCAGATTGCCTCCGATTATCGTCCCTTCCGCCTTGCCGGGACGAATGGCCCAAATGCCGTCATTGCGGACAAAATGCCGTTCGTCCTGATTAAGATACCACGGATCGTCAGACCATTCCGGCGACGGACACAGCGCAAAAGCCTCTTTCTGAAAAAAGCATTTCTTAAAACAGTCTAACGTATAGTCAAAACCTTTCAACATGCCGAAACTCGAAAAATGCGGCCCGGAATAGGTAACCAGACCGGTTTTAGCATAAATGGCGCAGCTCAGCGCCGTAATATCCGAAAAGCCGCAGAAGATTTTCGGATTCGCCTTGATCAGCCCATAATCAATCTGCGACAAAAGCTCCACGGCGTTAAAACCGCCGATGGCCGTCAGAACCGCGTCAACCGATTTGTCCGCAAACGCCTCATGCAAATCGTCAAGCCGCGCCCGTACCGGCGAAGATAAAAAACGGTCCGTCATTTCAACGTTTTTTCCAAAAGAAACCGTCAGCCCCATTTCGGCGAAACGCGCCCGAGCAATCCGTCGGCAGTCTTCGGAAATAATCCCCAAACTCCGCGACGGTGCAATAACCCGCACATGAGAACCGGATTTCAGTTTTTCGGGAACAATAATCATCATCAGTCGGCCTTTTTAGTTAACCCTGCTGAAATAATAAAACATACGGCGCGATTTGCAATTTTAAAATTATTCTTCCCCGTCAAACTTCGCCGGCCGAACGTCTTGCAGGAAAAGCCCCGGAACAAAACGCCCCACGCGCTCTGTTGCTGTCGCTGCCTTCGCCGTTTAACAAAGGCTTTTCAGCCAATAAAAAAACGCCCGCAACGGGGCGTTCCGGCTCTTGCTTCGTAAGTTTCGCGACTGCATCGCTCAACAACTGCGCTTCGGTCAAAGTCTTTATAACAACGGCTCTGTTGCTGTCGCTGCCCTCGCCGTTTAACAAAGGCTTTTCAGCCAATAAAAAAACGCCCGCAACGGGGCGTTCCGGCTCTTGCTTCGTAAGTTTCGCGACTGCATCGCTCAACAACTGCGCTTCGGTCAAAGCCTTTATAACAACGGCTCTGTTGCTGCCGCTGCCTTCGCCGTTTAACAAAGGCTTTTCAGCCAATAAAAAAACGCCCGCAACGGGGCGTTTTTTTATTGGCTGCTTCACCTGGATTCGAACCAAGATTAACGGAGTCAGAGTCCGCTGTCCTACCATTAGACGATGAAGCAATCTATCGAACAAAGGAATATTTATGCCATTTTAAATTACAAGTCAACAACTTTTTCAAAAAAACTGTTTCCCCCGAAACAATTTTTCGCTTGCACTTCCGCCAATTCTCAATTACTTTGAATTCAGCCGTCCGGAAATCTCCGGCGGTCAGAACCGGAAAACGGTTCGGGGTTGTCACAGACCTCGACAACAACGGATTGGATATAGTCCGTTAATGTTTATATCCCCGACTCCCGTCGGGGAGACTTTGGCGCATGTTCAGGAGGAAACTCTAAAGGCCAAAGTAGTCGCGTTGTTGAGGCTTGTGAACTCCCCGGCACCCTTCTGTTGAAGATGTGCCTTTTTTTTTATGGGAAAAAAACAATGGACATCGAAAACGCTACTTATGCGCAGCTGCTTCACCTGCGCCGTTCTTACCGTCAGGACCTGGCTGCCGTCGAAGCCAAAATTGCCGAACATCGAACCCGGCAGCTCTTTGCCAGAAAACAAAAGCAAAACGAAGTCTTGCAGCAGGTCAACCGCGAATTTTTCAACTTCTTCGGCGGCTATCCCTTTCTGAACAAAAAGCTCATGGCACCCGTCAGAAACATGTCGTTCTTCATATCCTACGGCCTGAACAAACGCCTGAACGAGCTGGGAATCTTTTACGTCTGGCAGATTATGCTCCGAACGGAAAAATATTTTCAGGATCACATCGGCGGCAAAGAAACCGCCAAACTGAAAAACCACCTCGCCGAAAACGGCCTGTATCTCGGAATGCGGCCCAACGGAACAAAACAGCCCCGCCGGTAAGCGGGGCTGTTTCTGTTACTTCTTTTCATCTTCAACCACTTTGATATGCAGTTCGTCAAGCTGCTGCTGCGTAACGAAGTTCGGCGCCTGCATCATCAAATCCTGCGCCTTGCCGTTCAACGGGAATAAAATCACGTCGCGGATAATCGGTTCGTCCAAAAGCAGCATTACCAGCCGGTCAACCCCGTAGGCCGAACCGGCGTGCGGCGGCGCGCCGAACTTAAATGCGCTTATCATGCCGCCGAATTTGCTGTCGACGACGCTATGGTCATAACCGGCAATCTCAAAAGCCTTATACATAATTTCCGGCTTATGGTTGCGCACCGCGCCCGACAGCAGTTCTACGCCGTTGCAGACAAAATCGTACTGGTAAGCATAAATGTCCAGCGGATTCTTGCCATTCAGCGCGTCCATTCCGCCCTGCGGCATCGAGAACGGATTATGCGAAAATTCAACGGCGCCGGTTTCTTCGTTTTCTTCATAAAACGGAAAATCGACAATCCAGCACATTTTAAACGCATTTTCGTCAATCAGGCCGAGTTCTTCGCCGACCTTGTTGCGCAAACGGCCGGTAAACTTGTCAAACTTCATGCCCTTGCCGGCCATAAAGACAACCGCATCGCCATCCTTGGCGCCGGTTTCTTTCTTAAATTCCTCCAGTTTTTCAACGCTCAGCAGCTTGGCAATGCCCTTGGCACCGCCGGCGGCATAAGCGATGTAGGCAATGCCGCCCATGCCTTCTTCCTTGGCATAAGCGTCAAGCTTGTCAAAGAAAGAACGCGGCTTCTCGCCGGCGCCGGCAACGACCATCGCCTTAATAATCTTGCCCTCTTTGGCCAGATTGTCATAAACGCCGAAACCCGATTCTCCGAACAGGCCGGTAACATTCTGCAAAACCAGCGGATTGCGCAGATCCGGCTTATCGGAACCATAATTCATCATCGCCTCGCGGAACGGAATATGGACATACGGCGCCTGGTCAACCTTCTTGCCGTTGGCAAATTCGTTGAAGATTGTCCCCAGCGTGTGCTCAATAACCTTAAACACATCGTCCTGCGTGGCAAAAGACATTTCCATATCCATCTGATAAAATTCGCCCGGCGAACGGTCCGCGCGCGGGTCTTCGTCGCGGAAACACGGCGCAATCTGAAAATACTTGTCAAACCCTGAAACCATCAGCAGCTGCTTAAACTGCTGCGGCGCCTGCGGCAGGGCATAAAAGCGCCCCGGATTCAGCCTGGACGGCACCAGAAAGTCCCGCGCGCCTTCCGGCGACGAGGCTGTCAAAATCGGCGTCTGATATTCGGTAAAGCCCTGCTCCCGCATCAGTTCGCGGGAACGCTGAATAACCGCCGAGCGCAGCAAAATGTTTTTGTGAATGCGGTCTTTGCGCAAATCCAGAAACCGATATTTAAGGCGCATTTCTTCCGGCGCGTCGTCTTCCACCGCGACCTGAAACGGCAGAATTTCAGCCTCGGAATAAACCTCAAGGGTATCGACCTTGATTTCGATGTCGCCGGTCGGAATGTTCTTGTTGATGCTCTCGCGCATCATGACTTTGCCGCTGATGCCGATGACCGATTCGGGACGGATGGCCTCGATTTTTTCAAACAGGTCGGAAGAGC
>FR885509.1:34873-41969 GCA_000436375.1 Azospirillum sp. CAG:239
GAAGAGCTGTCGAACACACACTGGGTAATGCCGTAATGGTCTCGCAAATCCACAAAGCAGAGATTGCCCAGATTTCTCTTGCGGTGAATCCACCCCGCAAGCTTAACTTCCTTGTTGACGTCCGAACTTCTCAGTTCGCCGCAGGTGTGAGTACGATAGCTGTTCATAAAAAACCTCATTTTCGTTATTATAATTTAGATTTAATTGTTAAAACGAATTTCACCCGAAAGCAAGCAAAACTTAAGAAATCAGCACCGAAAATCGGCTTTCCCGTCAAAAACGGCTTGCGCCGGCCTTAAAAAAATATTAAACATCAGGAACTATGCTGAAAGCAGCTTGAAAACAACGGATTGAATTTTATGAAACTGATTGAAAACACCTCGGAACTGATAAGCTTCTGTCAGGAGCTGAACCGGAAGCCTTTCATTGCCGTAGATCTGGAATTTCTGCGCGAAAAATCCTACTACGCCAAACTCTGCCTGATTCAGGTCGCCGCGCCGGACACAGCCGCCATCATCGACCCGCTGGCGCCCGGAATTGAGCTGGAAGCCTTTTTTGCCGTGCTGCACAACCCGGAAGTGGTCAAAGTCTTCCACTCCGGCCGCCAGGACATCGAAATCATTTACCATCAGGCCGGTTTCATTCCCGAACCGCTGTTCGACACGCAGACGGCCGCTCAGGTCTTCGGCTTCGGCGAAGCGATCAGCTACGAAAATCTGGTCAAAACCATTCTCGGCATTCAGCTGGACAAAAGCTGCCGCCTTTCCGACTGGAGTCTGCGCCCGTTGGACGCCAAACAGCTTGAATATGCGCTTTCCGACGTTACCCATCTGGTGCCCGTTTATGAACATCTGCGCGGCAAACTGGCCGAAAGCGGCCGCGAACACTGGCTTGACGAAGAATTTGCCGCTCTTGCCGACCCCGAAACCTATATCGTGCACCCCGAAGACGTCTGGCAGAAAATCAAACACCGGTCGCACAACGGCCGCCTGCTGACCGTTTTGCGCGAACTTGCCGCCTGGCGCGAACGCCGGGCGCAAAGCAAAGACACACCGCGCCAGAGCATTATCAGGGACGACTGCCTGCTCAACATTGCCGCCGCCTGCCCTGACTGCCGCGAAGATCTGGAAAAAATCCGCAACATCCGCAAAGACGTCGTTACCGGCAAACTGGGCGAAGAAATTCTGGAAGTCATTCAAAAAGCCGTCAAAATTCCGCCTTCGGCCTATGTCAAACCCGAGCACGAAAAAATGCTGCCGGTCGGCGCCGCGGCCTTATACGAACTTTTGCGCCTGCTTCTGAAAATCCGCTCGCAGGAACAAGGCGTAATTCCCAGGCTGATTGCTTCCGACGACGATCTCAAACGGCTGGCGGTTTTTTCCGACAGGAAAAACCCCGTTCTCCGGGGCTGGCGTTTTGAAATCTTCGGCCGGGACGCCGTGGCGCTGCGGGAGGGAAAACTGAGCATCTCTTACGACGCCGAACGTCATCGCATTGAAATCGGCGAAAAAGCCGGGAACTGATCCCGGCTTTGTTTTGCCTATTTGTAAGGCTGATTATACAAACTGTCCAGCAGCTGCAAAATTTTCAGCGCCTTTTCGCTCTTAATCGAATAATAAATCGTCTGCGCCTCCCGCCGGGTTTTGACCACGTTCTCCGCCCGCAAAATGGCCAGATGCTGCGACAGGGCCGACTGACTCAGGCCGACGGCCTTCTCAAGTTCGGTTACGTTCATCTCGTTTTGCATCAGATAATACAAAATTTCCAGACGCCGCGCGTTGCCCATCGCTTTCAGCAGCTTTGACCCCGGTACTATCGCTAAATTCTTCATCTCGCTTCTCCTCATTTAACTGATTCTAATTTAGCATGATTCCAAGGCGCAAAACAGTTCTAGACAAACCAATTGCTATATATACTTGTTGATGATGGCATAAAGTAGAGATTCCGAGTTGCCATCGGAAAATTATTATAATATGATGACCTGAACCTAACGGAGAGAAACAAAATGGAAGAAAAAGACATTAAGGATCTGAGCTTTGAAGAAGCGCTTGCCCGGCTTGAAAATCTGGTTCGCGAACTGGAAAGCGGACGCATCAGGCTTGACGACGCCGTTACCGCCTACGAGCGCGCCGTAAGCCTCAAAAAGCTTTGCGAAAACAAGCTCAGAGACGCACAGCTTAAAATCGAAAAAATCGAAATTACCCCCGACGGCGAAACAAAACTGAGCGAACTGGATAAAATCGAAAACTGATTATGGACGATGCGACATGACCGACATTAAAGAAAAACTGAGCGCCTTTTCCCGGCGTTTCAACGACTGCCTGCCCGAATTCTTTACCCTTCCGGCCGGCCCCGAAAAAAGAGTGGTTCAGGCCATGGAATATTCGGTCATGAACGGCGGCAAACGCCTGCGGCCTTTCCTTGTCTGCGAATGCGCCGCCCTGTTCGGCGTACCGGAGGAAAAATCTTTCCGCACCGCTGTCGCGCTTGAAATGCTGCATTCCTATTCGCTCATTCACGACGATCTCCCCGCCATGGACAATGACGACCTCCGCCGCGGCAAACCAACCTGCCACAAGCAGTTTGACGAAGCCACCGCCATTCTGGCCGGCGACGGTCTGCTGACCTATGCCTTTGAAATCATCAGCGACGAAAAGACGCATCTGCGGCCGGTCATCCGCAGCCGTCTGGTCAAACTTCTGGCCGAAGCCGCCGGCGCCTTCAACGGCATGATTGCCGGGCAAATGCTTGACCTTTACGCCGAAAACCTCAAAAACCCCGCCGAACCCGAAAAACTGATTAAAAACATTGAAGAAATGAAGACCGGCCGCCTGCTCCGTTACGCCTGCGAAGCCGGCGCCGTCCTCGGCAACGCGCAGGGCGAAAAATATCAGGCGCTGATTGACTACTCGCGCCGTATCGGCATCGCTTTCCAGATTGCCGACGACATTCTCGACGTCGAAGGAAACCAGGCGCTGGTCGGCAAAACCCTGAACAAAGACGCCGAACAGGGAAAAATTACCTTTGTCGGCATCTACGGCCTGTCCAAAGCCAAACAAATTGCCAAAGACTTCATAATCGAAGCCGAGCAGGTTTTGGACATCTTCGGAAATAAGGCCCAAACCTTAAAGGAACTGGCACACTTCATCATCGAACGCAAATCTTAGCATGCGGAACGCCGTCAAAACGTATTTATTACAGGTATCTGTACTTATTGGCGCGATATGTTCCCAGAACATGAATGGATTCTGAAAAGAATTTCAGCTCATCAAAAGCATTATGAAAAGCTTTTCTGGATGGGTGCGATTCGATTTCGGCATAAAACTGCGCCGAAACAAACTTCCCTTCCAGCAGATAACTCTCAAGTTTTGTAATGTTGATGCCATTAGTGGCAAAGCCACCCAGCGCCTTGTACAATGCCGCCGGAATGTTTTTGGCCTTGAATATGAACGAAGTGATAAATTCGCCGCCGTCGTCTTCGGGAATTTCCGCTTCCCGTGCCATAATCAGAAAACGGGTCGTGTTGTTACGGGCGTTTTCAATATTCGGCGCCACCACGTCCAGCCCGTAAATTTCGCCGGCCAGTTTGGAGGCGATTGCGGCTATTGACTTATCCTGAAACTTCAGCACATCCTGACAGCTGAGCGCCGTGTCAATGCGCGCCGTCGGCTTAATGCCGTGTCTTTTCAGAAACTCCGAACACTGCGCCAGCGCCTGCGGATGCGACGAAGCCGATTTTACGTCCGCAAGTTTGGTCCCGGGCAAACCGAGCAGCTGATGATTAATCGGCAGAAAAAACTCGCTGATAATATGCAAACCGGTCTGCGGCAGCAGAAAATGCACGTCGGAAACCCGCCCGGCATTGGAGTTCTCCACCGGAATCATCGCCAGATCGGCCTCTCCTTCGCTTACCAGTTTCATGGCTTTTTCAAAAGTGTCGCAGGGCAGATATTCCTGCCCGGGATAAACCGTCATTGAGGCAATGTGCGAATAAGCGCCGGCCACGCCCTGATAGGCTATTCTCATTTTTTTCAGCTCCTTAAAAATAACTTGCGTCAGGCAAGTTTATATAATATAACAGCCTGAAAATAAAGGACGAAAAAGCATGAAAGTGGATATTTTTGATTTTGACCTCGACCGCAGCCTGATTGCCGACAAACCGGCCAGCCCGAGAGACAGCTCCAAACTTTTGGACTTGTCCGAAGAAGACAGGATAACCGATCGCGTTTTCTATGAACTGCCCGAAATCTTGCACGAAGGCGACGTTCTCGTTTTCAACGACACCAAGGTCATTCCGGCGCGGCTTTACGGCAAACGCGGCAAAGCTCAGGTTGAAGTCACGCTCTACCACCCGGTTGACGGCATCCGCTGGCAGTCCTTCATAAAAAATGCCAAACGTCTGCGCCCCGGTGACACGGTTGCCTTTTACACCGCCGAAATCCCGGCCGAAAAATCGGATTTCACCGCCGAAGTCCTGGAAAAAAACGGCGAAGACGGCGTTTTGCTCAAATTCGACTGCGACCCGAAAAATCTCGGCCATTACCTGGAAAAATACGGTTCAATGCCGTTGCCGCCTTATATCAAACGCGAAAAACCCGCCGATGGCCTGTGGAACAAATATAACGACAAAGAAGATTATCAGACCGTCTATGCCAGACACGAGGGTGCCGTTGCCGCACCGACCGCCGGCCTGCATTTTACCCCGCGCGTCCTGGAGGCTTTGGATAAAAAAGGCGTCAAAAAGGTTTTCCTGACCCTGCATGTCGGCGCCGGAACTTTCCTGCCGGTCAAAGTCGAAGACACCAAAGACCATAAGATGCACGCCGAATACGGCGTCATTTCCCCTGACGCCTGCAAGATAATAAACGAAGCGAAAAAGAACGGCAACCGCATTATCGCCGTCGGCACAACCTCTTTGCGTTTGCTGGAAAGCGCCGCCGACGACAACGGAATCCTGCACCCTTTTACCGGCGAAACCGACATTTTCATCACGCCGGGCTACAGGTTCAAAATCATCGACTACATCATCACCAATTTCCATCTGCCCAAATCGACGCTGTTCATGCTCATCTGCGCCATCGCCGGTACCGAACGCATGCAGGCGGCCTACCGCTACGCCATGGAGCACAAATACCGCTTTTATTCTTACGGCGACAGTTCGATTTTAAAATGTGTAAACAAAATTTAAACCACTTCCCGCCTATGATACGGCATAAGGGAGAAACAGGGTGCTCAAACTGAACATAAGCTTGGAAAAGATTCTGCCGCTGCTGAAAAACACGTTTCTGCCGGCACTGGTTTTCGGTGCCGGAGTTATCGGTTTCTATGCGGCCAACCCGTTTCCGGAATCTTCGCTGCTTACGCTGCACAGCCTGTTTTACGTTCTCAGTTTCGCAACTTTTCTGATTTTGCTCTACTTCGACAGCCGCAAACCGGTCTTTTTTATCCTGATAACCGTTTTGAGCTATATTTTGATAAACTATGTCAAAAAGAACGGCGGCGAAAGCTATCAGTCTTCGGCCGAATACCTTAACCTTTGCTTTTTCCTGCCGCTCAATCTGACGATTTTTTACTTTTTGCCCGGCGGCAAACTGTTGCGGAAAGAAAACGTCTGGCTCCTGCTCTCGGTCTTTGCCCAGTTTGCCGTTGCCGAAAAGCTGAGCGCTGCGGGGCTGGCTCCGGCATGGAACTTTAGCGACACGCCTTCTTCCGGTCTCAACGGCCTCAGCCTGATATTCTTTGCCCTCATGCTTTGCGCTTTTTTCATCCGGGCGTCGGTCAGCGGTTCCATTGTCGACACCGCCTTGTTTTTTGCCGGTTTTGAAATTTTCCTCGGCTTTTACTATTCGCTGCTGCCCTCGGCTTTGACGATCTTCTTTGCCGCCGCCATGCTCAGCATTGCCGTCGCCGTCGTTCAGGATATTTATTATTCCACCTACCGCGATGTCCTAACCGGACTTGCCGGACGCAACGCGTTTATAATCAACGCCAAAAATTTTCCGCTCAAATACTCGGTCGGCATTGTCTGTATCGACGATTACGAAAAGCTCGGTCAGGTCTTTGGCCGCATGGGGCAAAACGCGCTTACGAAAATGATTGCTTCCCGCATTACCGAAACTGAATTTGAAAATCAGGTTTATCGTTATACGCCGGACGAATTCGTCATCATTTTCAAAAAGGAAGACAAAAACGAAGGCTTCGACCGGCTGGAAAAAATCCGCCGTGCCGTAGCCTCGGCCGAATTTATGCTCGGCCGCCGCAAAAAGCCGATAAAACTGACCGTATCCTGTGCGGTTTCCGAAAAAAAACGCAGCGACGCCAACTCAGTCGAAGTTCTGGTTCGTGCCCATAAGGCCCTGCAAAAAACCTACAAATTTACCCAAAACGTCACTTCCAAAGCCTAACATTCTTCTCATATACACACAAAACCAAAATCAATCTTCTTTGATAAATGATTTTTTTAATTGCATTTTAACTATCTCCTGTTAAATTGTTACTAGTTTCTGTTTCCGTACTTCAAATATTACCTGAAACGGAACAGTTAACGGACAATAGTCCGGCGAGGTGTAGCAACCTCACACAAGTACAAGACCCCTCTTTCGAGGGAGCCGCGAAATAAGTTCCCTTTAGGAAACGAATAAGTTGGGCTGTACTTGTGCAGTTGCTAACTCCCTCGACCTCAGAAGGTTGAGGGTTTTGTTTAGCCTGCATAGGCAAACACTCCTGTAACAAGGTCTGCGATAGTAAGAGATCAGCTGTAAGGCCTTGTAATTAAGAACAGATATGATATTATTATGCAAAGCTCAGGCTGTGCTTAACAGCTTAGAACCTAAACCTAGGTTCGGGGAAGTCAAGAATCCCTACTCAGCGGGCGGTGTCGGTACCGCCTGAGATAGATACCGGCACCGCTTTATTTAAAAACGGTAATAATTGACTGTATCTGCCATATTCCTTTGGCGGTGGTCGCTATTTGACATATGCAAATATGTCAGCGTTATTCGCTGAGTAACTTTCTTGACATAGCCGGCCACCGCACCTTTCATTTAGTGCGGCACATACGACACAAAGGAATTTAGATGCTCCAAAACACTCTTTC
>FR885509.1:42006-57437 GCA_000436375.1 Azospirillum sp. CAG:239
CCCTCTTTCACAACCAAAATACCGGCATAATAGCCGTGGCCGTACTCCTGAGGGCAACCCCAATCCTATTGATGTACATGTCGGAAACCGTATCCGTCTGCGGCGTCAATTGCTCGGTCTCTCACAAGAAAAACTGGCCAAACTCCTCGGGCTTACTTTTCAACAGATTCAAAAATACGAAAAAGGTATGAACCGTATTAGCGCCAGCCGCATGTGAGATCTGGCGCAGGTACTCAATGTTAAACTTAATTTCTTTTTCGAAGATATGTCGGAAGAAACCATTTGGCAAAGTCCGCGGCAATTTTCCGGAACGACAACAACTGACAGTACACAAACAGAAAACATAGCTTCGGAAGATCCAATGATCCGTAATGAAACCTGCGAATTGGTACATAATTATTATCGTATCAACAACCGTCAACTGGCACAGGCACTTTACAACTGTATTCAAGAAGCAGCTCGGAGCATCATTCCCTCAGAAAGTTCGAAAAACTAGGAGTGTTCTTTCCTGAGCATAGCCAAACGCGCCATCACAAACACGCCGAGCAGCACCAGCGGCAACGACAAAATCTGTCCCATTGTAAACGAGTTGAAAAAGAATCCCATCTGTTCGTCCGGCTCGCGAAACTGTTCCATGGCAATTCGGAAAACCCCGTACAAAGCCACAAACGCGGCCGAAACAAAACCGTGTCTCTCGCGCACCCATTTATAACGCCACAACACGTTCAACACGATGAACATCAGCACGCCCTCAAACATTGCCTCATACAGCTGCGACGGATGCCGCGGCAGATAACCGCCGCTCGGAAAACGTACCGCCCACGGCACGTCGGTTATCCTGCCCCACAGCTCGTCGTTCACAAAATTGGCCAGCCGGCCGCAAAATATGCCGATTGGCGCATACAAAACCACCAAATCCGTCAGCCGCAGAAAACCGTAATTTATCTTGCGCGCAAACAGCCAAAGTGCAGCCACGACGCCAAGCACGCCGCCATGGAAAGACATGCCGCCCTGCCAGATTTCCAAAATCCGCAGCGGATTTTCCCAGAAATATCCTTTGCCGTAAAACAGAACATAACCCAAACGGCCGCCCAGAATAATGCCCAGCGTCAGATAGAAAACCATGTCCTCAACATTTGTCCGGCTCAGTCCCAGATCATATTTTTTCACGTTGCGGTTAATCAAATACCAACCGGCCAGAATACCGAAAAGATACGCCATCGAATACCAGCGCACCGCCACGGGACCGATTGAAAACATAATCGGCGAAATATCCGGAAACTCAAGACCTGTCATCATTTTTTCTTTCCTTGGTTGGCAATTGATTAAAACTATATTAACAAAAAAAAATATATCCACACCTAAAAATTTTTAATTTGCACCGTTCCTTGTCAGTCTACTGATTTAACGTAAATTTTCTTTTCAAATTTTTTTTGTTTCCCGATTTAGGTGGAAAACTTTTTTTAATTTATTGTAATCGCCGACTCGGTAATGCAATCTGTTTTTATCACGACGCGGCCGCGGCTGCAAAACTAACCCAGGTGGAGAAGCTCACAATGAATCCGGCAAAGAATTTAGCCCCTGAATACAATCCGATAGACACGGTTGAAAACATTTTCAGCACCCGTTCTTTCGAGTTGGAACGCCGCAGTCTGAACGAAGTCGTGGTTGAAGTGCAGGGCAAATGGAACAACATGCTGCTCTTTTTTGCCTGGGAACAGAACATGCGCTGCCTGCATCTTTCCTGTCTGATGGATATTGAAAGCACCATTGAAGACCGCAGCAAAATCTTTGAACTGCTGGCACTGGCCAACGAAGAACTCTGGGTTGGGCATTTTTCTTACTGGACCGAACAAAACATGCCGGTTTTCAAACACTCTGTCATCATTAACGATGACGAAGAAATGGTCGAAAACAAAGTTTCGCAGATTATCGACATCGCCATCAAGGAATGTGAACGCATGTATCCGATTTTCAATGTTGTCCTTACCCGCGGCATGGACCCCAGACAGGCGCTCTATCCGATGATGATGGAAACCAAGGGTTCAGCCTGAAACCGCAAAAAAAGGTCTTCGCCGCAACCGGCAAAAACCTTTTCCTTTTTTACGCAAACAGATAAACCTGTTCCGCTAAATCCCCGAAAGTCCGCACTTCCGTTTCCAAAACAAACGAGGGAACGCAAACGCCCAGATGTTCTTCAATCAACAGGCTCAGCCTCAACATGTCAAGCTCGTCAATCCCCAACAGGAGAAGTTCCGTCCCGTCGTCAATTTCAGACATTGACGCAACCACGCCGAACTGGCAGACAAGCAGCTCTTTCAGTTCATCTTTGTAATCCATAATAAATTATTTTTTGGTTTTTAAATGCTTGCCGCAAATGTAAATTATCCACACAGCCGCGGCAATAACAAAATCACAAAACACCCAGCCTTTAAGAAGGGCAAAATCATTCACGACCACCACAAACTGAGTCATGAAGATACAGGTCAGAACATTAAGAAGCATCGCCGGAATACGCGGATTGACCTTTTTCAGCTTAAACATTTTCAGGTTAAACCGGAACGACAAACCCGCGGCAACGACAGCTCCGCCGATTAAAATTACATTTTGAAACATAATATTTAATTTTTAAAATGATAAAAACACATATCTATAAACAGTTATGTGTTAATTTAACCTTTTTTGTCCAAAATGTAAACTGAAAATAACCGAAAATTAATTTCTGATTGACCGAACCCAGGCTTTCACATTGCGGTTATGCTCGTTCAGGCTTCTGGCAAAACGATGACCGCCTTTGCCGTCGGCCACGAAATACAGATAATCGCTTTGCTGCGGACGGGCGGCAGCCATAAGCGCCTCTCGCCCCGGATTGCAAATCGGCCCCGGCGGCAGACCGTAATTCAGATAAGTGTTGTAAGGACTGTCGATTTTCAGGTCGGCACGTTTCAAACTGCGTCCGAACGAAGTTTCGCCCTCCGTAATCGCATAAATTACCGTAGGATCGGTTTGCAGCCTCATACCTTTCTTCAGACGGTTCAGAAACACGGAAGCCACCAGCGGTCTTTCTTCCGGCACGCCGGTTTCCTTTTCGATAATCGAAGCAAGCGTCAGCAGTTCGTTAACGTCCTTCAGCGGCAGACTGCTGTCGCGGGAAGCCCAGACTTCTTCCAGCGCTTTCTGCATAGCGGCCCGCGCCTGCAGGATAATACTGTTGCGGCTGGCTCCGAGTTCAAAACTGTAGGTCTCCGGCAACAGCTCTCCCTCCTTGACGTCAAGATCTATTTCGCCTTCCAAATCAGGATAATTGGCAATCAGATACATAATCTGGCCGCTGGTCAGTCCTTCGGGAATGGTTATCCGCCGGAAAAAAACTTCCCCGCGCGCAATCTTGTCCATCGCCGCCTGCAACGAAATCCCCGGCATAAACTGGTACTCGCCGGCTTTGAGATGTTTGGCCAGTCCGTTGATTCTGGCCATAATGCGAAACAGCCAGGGCTTATCAATCACGCCGGCGCGCGACAATTCTTCCGCCACCGTTTTCAGTGACGCCCCTTTCGGGACCACCACATTGGTAACGTTAAGGAGCGGACCGCTTGCCGCAATCCACCCCTTAATTTGCATATAAGCAAGCACCGACAAAACAATCAGAAAAATGATAATAAGCTTTTTCATCGGTGTTCTTTACACGGCTAAGCTTCGTATTTCTTGAAAATCAGCGAAGAATTCGTACCGCCGAAGCCAAACGAGTTCGACATGACGGCCTTCAGTGCCTTCGGCTTCGCTTTCAGCGGAACCAAATCCATATGGGCAACCTCGTCAGCCGGATTCTCAAGGTTCAGGGTCGGCGGACAGATTTGATCCTGCAGAGCTTTGACGGACAGAACCGCCTCAACGGCACCGGCTGCGCCCAGCAGATGGCCGATGGCCGATTTTGTAGAAGACATCGAAACCGTCTTCATGTTTTCGCCGAACAGACGTTCAACCGCCTGTGCTTCGCCGACGTCTCCGGCCGGCGTAGAAGTTCCGTGCGCATTGATATAGCCGATGTCGCTTAATTCAATGCCATGTTCCTTGGCATGCGCTGCCGCCTGTTTCATGGCACGGTAAGCGCCGTCGCCCGAAGGCGCGGTAATATGATAAGCGTCGCCGCTCATGCCATAACCGACGACTTCAGCATAAATTTTGGCGCCGCGGGCTTTGGCATGTTCCAATTCTTCAAGCACCAGAGCACCGGAACCTTCACCCATGACAAAACCGCTGCGATCCTTGTCCCAAGGACGGGAAGCCTTTTCCGGATTGTCGTTGAAAGAGGTTGTTACCGCACGCAGACGGGAGAAGCCGGCCAGCGACAGAACATTGACCGCAGATTCGGCACCGCCGGCTACCATAACGTCCGCATCGCCCATGGCAATAATGCGCATGGCGTCGCCGATGGCGTGCGTGCCGGTCGAACATGCCGTAACGCAGGCATGATTCGGACCTTTGTACTTATAGGCAATCGAAAGGTTGCCGGAAATCATGTTAATCAGACAGGCCGGAATAAAAAACGGCGACATTTTGTGACAGCCGGACTCATTAAAAATCAGCGAATTTTCATAAATCGTCTGCAGGCCGCCGATGCCGGAACCCATCATAACGCCGGAACGGAACTGATCTTCGTCGGTCTCCGGTTTCCAGCCGGAATCTTCGATTGCATCGCCGCCTGCGGCCAGACCGTAAAGGATAAACTTGTCAACTTTCTTCTGGTCTTTGGGAGCCATAACGGTATCCGGATCAAACTGGTTCTCTTCCTTGCCGAACGGAACCTGGCCGGCTATCTGGCAGGGAATGTCCTTCAAATCGATATTGTCGATTTTCCTGATGCCCGATTTACCGTCCAAAATGTTTTTCCAGTTAAAGTCTACACCTCTTCCGAAAGGAGAAACCATACCCAGTCCGGTTACAACAACTCTTCTCATTAATTAACTCCGAATAAGTTACATCATTGAGCACAGTAAAAAAACAGCTGCGCAATTCAACACTCTATTATATGAAAAAACTCGCTTAGTCAAGCGAGTTTCATCAATTGTACAAAGCCTGTGCGACTTATGCGTTCTTGGAAAGATAGTCGATAGCGTCTTTTACAGTCAGAATTTTTTCAGCGGCTTCGTCCGGAATTTCACAACCGAATTCTTCTTCGAAAGCCATAACCAATTCTACTGTATCCAAGCTGTCAGCGCCCAGATCATCGATGAAGCTTGCGGTATCGGTAACTTTAGATTCTTCGACGCCAAGGTGTTCTGCAACAATTTTCTTAACGCGGTTAGCTGTATCAGTCATATGGATAAACCTCAAAAAAATTAAAACAAATTTTCAGACCTCCCGGCCTGTGATTGACTAGTTAGCACAAATTTATATAATTTGACAAGCATTATTTTCAAATGCGGAGGCAAAGCCCGGACAAAAAAGCCCGAAAACGCCGAAAAACCCGCCTTTTCAGCCGCTTAAAAAAGTGGATAAATTGCACACGGATATTTTTTCCGCCGCATAAACGCCGCTTTCTGTTGACAATTCGGCATTAAGGAAATAATCATTATATACAGTTATTCAACTCTGGTTTTAAGGTGAAACAAAATGAAAAAGATTTTCTACATAGTTCTGGTCATCGTCGCCCTGATGGTTATCAGCCGCTTTGTCAAACAGGGCAATCAGACCGTTCCGTCCGAAGTCATTGCCGTTGAAGAAGTTGTCCCCGAGGGCGCCGAAGCTGCCGAAGCGGTCAGCGAAGAAGTCGCCGTCGACGAAAACGGCAACCCGATTGCCGAAGAGGAAACCGTCAGCGAAGCCGAAGCGGTCAGTGTTGAGGAAGCCGCAGACCCGGCCGAGGAAGAAACGCCGGCCGACGCCGTTCCCGCCGAATAAGCCGGTTAAGAATTGTTACAAAAAGGTCATCATTTTTGATGACCTTTTTTATTGTATTTCGAAAAAAAATTCCTATATTAGCACATGAAAATTTATAAGTGGAAAAAAATAACTCTTGTGCAGAATGCACACCAGACAAGCTTGAAAGGAAAAAAGATGAAAGTAGGAATTATAGGTGCCGGCTCCGTAGGTTCGGCAACGGCATTCGCCCTGATTATGAGAGGCGTCGCCCGTAAAGTCGTTTTGATTGACGCCAATGAAAAGAAAGCCCAGGCCGAAGCCATGGACATTGCCCACGCGGCGCCGTTCGCTTATGCCAATAAGGTCAAGGCCGGAACTTATGAAGATTTGAAAGGCGCCGAAGTCGTCATCGTTACCGCCGGAGCCAACCAGAAACCCGGAGAAACCCGCATAGACCTGCTCGGCCGCAATGCCAAAATCTTTGAAAGCATTATTCCCCAGGTTGCCAAATATGCGCCGGACACCATCCTGCTCATTACCTCCAATCCCGCCGACATCATGACCGAAGTCGCCATTAAACTTTCAGGTTTTCCGCGGGAACGCGTCATCGGCAGCGGCACCGTGCTCGACACCTCCCGCTTCCGCACCCTGCTCGGCTACCATCTCGGGGTTTCGCCGAAATCGATTCATGCCAACGTCCTCGGCGAACACGGCGACAGCGAAGTCCTTGCCTGGTCAAACGGCGACGCCGGTTCGGTACAGATTGAAGAACTGGCCCGCATGGAAAACAAACCCTTTACCGCCGATGTCAAGGCGCATATCGACGACTGCGTCCGCAATGCCGCCTACAAGATTATCGACGGCAAAGGCGCCACCTTCTACGGCATTGCCGGCGCGTTGTGCCAAATCTGCCAGGCCATATCCAATAACGAATATGCCATTCTGACCGTATCCACCCACCACGACGACGTCGAAGGCGTCAAAGACGTCTGCCTTTCGCTGCCGACCGTTGTCGGCAAACGCGGCGTCCACGGCATAATCTACCCGAAACTTTCGGAAAGCGAACACAACGACTTGCGTTACAGCGCCCAGAAAATCAAGGAATATTCCGACAAAGCCGTCGAAATCGTTTCCAAAGATCTCGAAGAAGGCCTGAAATCGGCTTAATAACAAATTTCTGGTTTGATTTTATCCTCCTCTTGCCGTATATTGCGCAGAGGAGGATTTTTTATGGTTGAAGTCGTTACGTTCGGATGCAGAATAAACTCTTATGAATCGGAAGTTTTAAAAGAAAAGCTTGCCGCTCTGGACAACGTTGTCATTGTCAACACCTGCGCCGTTACCGGCGAGGCCGAACGCCAGTGCCGGCAGGCCATCCGCAAACTCCGCCGCGAAAACCCGGACGCCCGGATAATCGTTACCGGCTGTGCCGCTCAGATAGCGCCACGCAAATTTGCTTCCATGCCGGAGGTCGATCTGGTACTCGGCAACAGGGAAAAGGCCGAAATCGAAAAATACCTGGCCGGCAGCCTTACCGAAAAAAGCATTGTCGGCGACATTTTTTCCTATGACGACTATGACCGTTACCTGATAACCGGCTTTGAAGGACGCCAGCGCGCCTTTGTTCAAATCCAGCAGGGATGCAGCCACCGCTGCACCTATTGCATCGTTCCCTATGCCCGCGGCAACAACCGCTCGGTAAAGGAAGAAGACATCATCAGTCAGATTCGCGAACTTCTTGGCCGCGGTTTTGGAGAAATCTGTCTGACCGGCGTCGACGCCTGCTCCTACCGCCCGTCTTTCAGCGGCCTGATACAGCATATTCTGGAACAGATTCCCGAACTTCCTTCGCTGCAGTTCGGCTCACTGGACCCGGCTGCCGTCGACGACGATTTTATCGCTCTGGTCGGCAGATACAGAAACGTCCATCCGCATTTTCACCTGTCTGTCCAGTCCGGCGACAACATGATACTAAAAAGGATGCGTCGCCGCCATACCCGCGAAGATGTCATTAAACTTTGCGGCGCCATTCGTCGGGTACGCCCCGAAGCAACGTTCGGCGCCGATTTTATCTGCGGCTTTCCGACCGAAAGCGATGAAAATTTTCAAAACACGCTTAAATTGGTAACGGAAGCAGGCATTACCAGACTGCACGTTTTCCCCTATTCGGAACGTCCGGGAACGCCCGCAGCCCTCATGCCGCAGCTTCCGGTCGAAATCCGCCGGGAACGGGCCCGCATTCTGCGTGAACAGGGAGAAACCGACAATGACTAGCTTTTTGCAGAAATTAGGCTTTGGCCTCAAAAAGTCTTCCGCCAAGCTTACCGGCGGCATCAGCAGCATCTTTACCAAGCGCCGCGTCGACGCCCAAACGCTTGACGAACTTGAAGAACTTCTGATCAGCTCGGACATTGGCGTCCGAGCCAGCGCCAAAATCACCGGCAGCTTTGCCAAACGCCGTTTGAACAAAGACGCCGGCGACACGGAAATCAAAAACGAACTTGCCGCCGACATCGAAGCAATTCTCCAGCCTTGCGAACAGCCGCTGGCAATTGACGATACCCAAAAACCTTTCGTTATTTTGATGGTCGGGGTCAACGGCGCCGGCAAAACCACCACCATCGGCAAACTGGCAGCCAAATTCAAGGCCGGCGGCAAACAGGTCTCGTTTATTGCCGGCGACACCTTCCGCGCCGCCGCCGTCGAGCAGCTTGAAGTCTGGGGGCAACGCTGCGGCATCCGCGTCTTCAAAGGCCCCTCCGGCTGCGACGCCGCCGGTCTTTGTTACGACGGCCTGACGGAAGCTGTCAGGCAAAAAGACGATATTGTTTTTATTGACACTGCCGGAAGACTGCAAAACAAAACCGGCCTGATGGACGAACTGAAAAAAGTCGTCCGCGTCATCGGAAAAGTCCTGCCCAAAGCGCCGCACGCCACTTTGCTGACTATTGACGCCACGACCGGACAAAATGCCCTGTCGCAGGTACAGACCTTTAAGGAAATGGTCGACGTTACCGGCCTTGTCGTTACCAAACTTGACGGTACGGCCAAAGGCGGCATTCTGGTTGCCGTTGCCGAAGAACAGCCCACCCCGTTTCATTACATCGGCGTCGGCGAAGGAATTAATGATCTGGACGTCTTCAACGCGGCGGACTACGCCAAAAACCTTTTGGAACTCTGATGATGGAAGACCTTCCCAACCTGGCGGAACAACAAACCCCGCAGTTGCCCGAATACACGGTCAGCGAAATATCGTTTGAAATAAAAAAATTTGTCGAAACCACCTTTAACCGGGTTAAAATCCGAGGCGAAATTTTCGGCGCCAAACGTGCCGATTCCGGCCATTGGTATCTGTCGCTGAAAGATACGAACGCGGTTCTTTCCGCGGTTATCTGGAAAGGAACCGCCTCCCGTCTCAGTTTCAAACCCGAAGACGGCATGGAAGTCATCGCCACCGGCAAAATAACTACTTTTGCCGGCAAATCCTCTTATCAGCTGGTAATCGAACAAATGGAAATCGCCGGTGCCGGCGCGCTGCTCAAACTTTTGGATGAACGAA
The DNA here is from genome assembly GCA_000436375.1 of Azospirillum sp. CAG:239. GTDB lineage: Bacteria > Pseudomonadota > Alphaproteobacteria > RF32 > CAG-239 > Scatacola_A > Scatacola_A faecigallinarum. The sequence goes on from FR885509.1 coordinate 51,428, forward strand.
AACAGAAATTTGCCGCCGAAGGCCTGTTCGACCCGGCGCACAAAAAACCCGTTCCCTTTCTGCCGGACGTCATCGGCGTCGTCACCTCGGCCAGCGGCGCCGTCATTCGTGACATTATTCACCGCGTTCGCGACCGCTTTCCCTGCCGCATTATTGTCTGGCCAACCCCCGTACAGGGCGAAGGAGCCGCCGAAAAAATCGCCGCAGCCGTCAGAGGCTTCAATGCCCTGCCTCGCGGCGGCGCCGTTCCCCGGCCGGACGTCCTGATTGTCGCCCGCGGCGGCGGCAGTCTTGAAGACCTCTGGCCGTTTAACGAAGAAATTGTCATCAGAGCCGTCTATGATTCTGAAATTCCGCTTATTTCCGCTGTCGGCCACGAAACGGACACCATGCTGATTGACTACGTCTCCGACCTGCGCGCACCGACCCCGACCGGTGCCGCCGAGTTTGCGGTTCCGGTCAAAGCCGAAATTTCCGCAACGCTCAGTACGGCACAAAGCCGTCTGTCCAACGCCGTTAACCGTTACTTCGAAGAACGTCGCAGTCGGCTTGACGGGTTAAGCCGCGGCATTCCCAATCTGGAACAGATACTTGCCGAAAGCAGACAAAAGCTGGATGACCGCGTTGAACGCCTGCAGCTGGCATTCGGCAACATGCTTAAAAACAAACAAAACCAGATTGCCCAAACCAGCCTGCGCCCGTATTACATTTTGAATATTTTTGAAAAAAAGCAAGAAAATTTAAAGAATTTGTCGCTTAGACTGGATTCAGTTTCAATAGATTCGGTTCTAAGCCGCGGTTTCGCCTGGGTCAGGGACAATCGCCGCCAAACGGTCTACTCCGTTGCGCAGGCGCAGAAAAGTCCGTCGCTGGAAATCCGTTTTATTGACGGCAGTATCAAAACCAAAACGGAACGAAAGAAAAATGACACTCTACAAGGCGATTTGTTTGACTTGTTTTCTGACGGCACTGCTCCCTGCCGGGACTGAAGCGCTGGAACTCTGCGGCAAGCCGGCGCAGGGCGAAATTCTGAAAGGCTATGCCCCCGGCGCCGAAAAAATTCTGCTTGACGGCCGGGAATATATGCTTTCTCCGTCGGGAAACTTTTTGCTGGCCTTCGGCCGCGACGAAACTCCGGAAAAAAAGCTGACAGTCATCAATGCCAGAGGCACTGCCAAAGACTATTCCCTGAACGTTACCGCGACCAAATGGGATATTCAGGACATTAAAGGCATCCCGCAGAAAAAAGTTACGCCCTCGGCCGCAGACCAGAAAGAAATCGGCAGGGAGCGCGGCGACCTCAAAAAAGCCCTGGCAGACAAACTAAACAAAAACTACTGGGAAAAAGGCTTTGTTATACCGGTCAAGGGACGTATCAGCGGCCATTTCGGGAGCCAGCGGATAATGAACGGCAGAAAGATGAACCCGCATCAGGGCACTGATATCGCCGCTCCGGAAGGAACCCCGGTCAAAGCCGCGTCAAACGGCATTGTCCGGTTAAGCGGCGGCAATTACTTTTACTCCGGCAACACTGTCGTCATCGACCACGGCCACCGGCTGTTTACCATCTACGCACATCTGAAAAAAGCTTCCGTCAAACCGGGCGATTATGTCAGACAGGGACAGGTCATCGGCGAAGTCGGCAAAACCGGACGCGTTACCGGCCCGCACCTGCACTGGGGAGCGTCGCTCAACGGCGTGCGCTTCACGCCCGAATCATTATTACATATGAATAACGCTGATTTTTGTTTTAATTTATAAACAATTATTATAAACTTGAAACAAATCGGAGAGCTGATATCGAGGTAGTCATGGAAAACGCGCATAAACAATTGGCTTGGGACAGTTTAACCTGTCTGGTCGTCGATGACGACAAATTCTCGCGGACATTCATCAAAACCGCCCTGTATCAAATCGGCATGAAAAACACCCGCGAAGCCGCGTCTGCCACGGAAGCCGTCGAACTGCTCAACAGTTTCAAAATAGATATAATTCTCCTCGACCAGCAAATGCCGGGCAAAACCGGCCTCGAACTGGCGCGCGAACTGAAAAACAGCAACAATCCCCACCTGAAAAGCCTGCCCATAATCATGATTACCGTCGACACCAAGGAAAAAACCGTTCTCGACGCACGCAATCTGGGCATACAGGAATATCTGGTCAAACCGATTTCCCCGCTGGCTCTCAAAAAAAGAATTTTAAATGCTTTCGGCATTAAACAGGAAAGAGTGTAAAAAGTGACTAATATACAAATTTTGCTTCTGTCCGCCCTTCAGGGCTTGACGGAATTTCTTCCGGTAAGTTCCTCCGGCCATCTGATTCTTTTTTCAAAATTCACGTCTTTCCCCGACCAGGGATTGGCGCTTGACGTTGCCATGCATGTCGGTTCGATTATGGCCGTCATGATTTACTTTTCGGAAGAAATCTGGATGATGCTCAAAGGCGTCTTCAAAACCTGGTTCATTCCCAATTTCAAAAATGCCGGTTCCAAGCTCTTCTGGCTGATTGTTATCGGAACAATTCCGGCCGTCATCGCCGGACTGGCACTCAAATCCTACGGCATGGAGTGGCTGAGGGACAGCCGTATCATCGGCTGGACGATTCTGGGATTCGGCATTGTTCTATTTATTGCCGACAAACTCGGCATGACCATCCGCCAGATAAAACATCTGACCGCCCTCGACGCTCTGCTCATCGGTCTGGCTCAGTGCCTGGCGCTTATTCCCGGCACCAGCCGCTCAGGCATAACCATTACCATGGGACGCTTTCTGGGAATGGAACGCCGCGAAGCCGCCAAGTTTGCCATGTTGCTGTCAATTCCGACCATTGCCGCCGCCGGAATGCTCGTCGGCTGGGAACTTTACACCGCCGGCAATTTTCAGGAAATCATTTACGCCATGGACGGCATAACTTATTCGTTCATCTTCTCCATTCTGGCTATTTACATCATCATGTGGTGGCTAAAGAAATCAACGTTTCTGCCGTTTGTCGTCTATCGCCTTTGCCTGGGAACCTATCTCCTTTTAAATTCTTATGGATATCTTGAAAATTTTTAAAATAAATGCTTGCAATTTATTTTGAAGTGCGTTAAAAGGATATCCGTTGTTAAGCCCTGGTGGCGGAATTGGTAGACGCGCATGCTTCAGGTGCATGTTACCTCAGGTAGTGGAAGTTCGAGTCTTCTCCAGGGCACCAATCTTCACAAGCTCCTATTTTTGATAGGAGCTTGAAGTTTTTATACATTGATATTTCAGGATTTTTTCCATCCATTAAAAAGTTCGCAAAAACAATATTTAAAATACGGCGTTTTTCTTCAATTTGCGAACTTTTGAAAATTGCAAAAGAATTTTGGCTGAAATTCAACACCTTATCAATCGCCCGTTCAACGGAGCTATCAGGTGTCTGCAATTGTTCAATTTTTGCCTGCAGCTCAATTTTAGCCGTTTCATACTCGGCATTTTTACTGCGATATACTTCGGCAGAAACCGTCCCCGCAATCAGCAAATCCAAAAGTTTCTTTTGATTTTCTTCAACGTCAGCCAACTGATTCCGATTCTTTTCTAACTGGTAGTAGTTGTTGCCGTGCGTGGCTTCATAGCGTTTTTTTAATGCATCCGCCAGAGCAAGTTTTAGCTCATCATCAAAGCTAATTGATGCAAGGGCTTTTTCTACTTCTTTCAATAGAATTTTCTCGCTGACGTTATTGCAGTGTTCGCAATTTTTGAGGTCAGTATGTCTTAAATAAACATATTGCCCCTTCTTGGTATAAGGCGAAAGCAAACAACCACAATGTTTGCAACGAACCAGCCCCCTAAAAATATAGGGTTCTTTGGTGTGTTTGGAGGTTCGCTTGAACTTACCAGTCCGCACTTCGGTACATTTATCAAACAACTCCTTGGAAATGAGTTTTTCATAAATATGCGGAAAATAGCTCTTGTTATAGTACATCACGCCATAATAAAACGGGTTTTGCAAAATATCTGCAAATTGGGCTTTGGTAATCGGGTTACCACTCTTACGGTTTCGCAATCCCCAGTTTTTGGACTTTTTAACCAACTCGTCCATTGAAAATAACCCAGTGGAATACTCTTCAAATAATTTTTTGATGAAATGTCCACGGTCTGGGTCAATGATGATGGTCTTCTTACCATTTGCATCTTTGGTATTTAAATAGCCAATCGGAGCAGGCCCAGGGAGCAGTCCTTCATTGAGCATCCTCTCCTCGGAACGTTTAACATTATCACGAGTTGAGTTAACAAACATATTGGCTGACAAAATCTGCATCTGCCACATTGCGAGGTCAGAGCTTTTGAAGTTCTTATCAATTACCAAGCCTTCTTTAAAGAAGTGAAGAGCCAATTTTTCCTTCTTAACGAGTTCCAAAAGCATCGGAAACTCATTGAAGGTTCTTTGCAGCCTGTCAACAGTATCAACAACAAGAGCCGTCAACTTACTTTGCCGTTTAATGTAATTAACAGCCTCGTAAAATTTGGTTCTTTTACCGTGGAACGAACTTTCAACAAAGGTAAATTCCTTTACAATTTCAAGCCTTTTGAGTGAACAATAGTTTCTCAACCTGTCCAATTGTGCATCCAATGAGAACCCATCTTCCTGCATCTCGGTTGAAACCCGAGCTAAAATAACCGCTTTCATATCCATAGTTCCTAATTCTTCTGCAGTTCAAGTTCTAACAATAACATCAGTAGTTGGAAAATATCTTCTCCAACTTCAATCATTTTTTTAGAATTTTTATCTTGGTAATTTGTGCAAATCATAGTTATCCCCTATACGAGTTGAAACTATATTTGCAATTCTGAATATAAATATGGATATGTATTTTAGGAATAGAGGATAAAACCACCTCAGTGAATAATGAGATACTACCTTAAAAGTTTTCAAAAGTCAAATTTCTGCGAACTTTTTTTATTAAATAAAATCAGTGTATTATGCCATATCATCAAAAAAATAAATTTTTAGGTCTTTTTGATAAATAAAATTATCAAAATAATTTTGCATCGCCCAAAGCTGATATGATATTATTTCAACATCAGCAACAGATACCGATAATTCAAACCTTCTATCGGTATAAGGTTTGACAGGAGCACAGGAATTCCACTGTTGTTGCTGATACTTAGACAAGCGTAAGAAGAGCATAAGACGAACATTAAAATGAGAAAGAATGTTTAATAACTACTTTCTCAATTATTTATACCACAATTTATCACAATAACTAAATGGCTAAAAACTAGCCATAAATCTCACCATACTTAAAATTCGATTATTATAGAGGACGAAATGAGTGAAAAAATATTTAAAAATAGAATAACACAAGAAACTCCCAACACCATCAAACAATTAAAATCTCTCTGGATAGATATGAGTTCAGATAAACAATTGACACCCAACACACCAAACGGATTATTTGCATTTACCTTAAATCCAAATAATTTTGTAGATGCTGTAAAATTAGAGACAGATTTTAAATCAATTTTATCTCATTACTATCATTGGAGATACGGTTCCAAATGGAGAAATTTAAAACACATACAAGTTCCATTTCAGGGGATTATAGAAAAACAATCCAATGGTATAAATCATATTCATATCACTATATATCAATATAATATAGAAGAATTGGCTTTGTTTGTGGGGTATATTATAAGAATGTTCAAATCTCTATATATCAAAACATCATACAAAATAAAGAAGATTTACAATATTGATGGTTGGCATAACTATACATCCCCATTTCCTACCAATAAAGACAAATTCATCAGTAAGCATAGAATTGAAGCTCCTACTTATATCTGTTCAGATTTATTTAGTTTACCATTATTAGCGTAAAACTGATAAATATAATTATCACAAACAAGGAGATTTGATGAATAACAATAAGAAAAATCAATATTTAGAAATGTTCCTAAACATTGCAGATGAATTGCTACAAGAACAAAAAATAAAAAGTAGAAGAGATTTTAGCACCAGATATTTGAATAGATGTAGTAATTAT
>FR885510.1:0-14646 GCA_000436375.1 Azospirillum sp. CAG:239
TAAGTCATCCTCGGGCAAGCGCAGCACGACCTTGGGATCTCTTCGATTGTCGGGTCAAGCCCGACAATGACAGAAAGAGAAGAAAGTCACCCTCGGGCTTGTCCCGGGGGTCTAAAGACACAAGGCACGGCCTCACGATATGCACGCAGAAAGCAGCGCGCTTCAACAAAGGTTCGTGCCGCAGCCGGTGTTGCGGTCAAGCTGGCTACAGCTTGCGCGCTTCAACAAAGGTTCGCGCTGCAGCCGGTGTTGCGGTCAAGCTGGCTACAGCGAGCGGTCAAGGGCGTCCCTTTGTCAAGCTGGCTATCACTTGTTAGCTCTATTCCTCTTGATTATATTTGCAAATTATGTATAACTAGGAAAACGAGGAAAAACGACATGGCTAAAAAAGTATCAAAATCCGATTTTATTTCCACCGGTCTGGTTGCCCAGAACCGGCGGGCGAATTTTGATTACCAGATAGACAAGGTTTATGTTGCCGGGCTGGAACTGACCGGTACCGAGGTCAAATCGCTGCGTCTCGGCCATGCCAACATCAACGACGCTTACGGCATTGAAAAAAACGGCGAACTGTTCATTTCCAATATGTTTATTGCCGAATATGCCAACAAGGGATACGAGAGCCACGCCGAAAAGCGTGACCGCAAGCTTTTGCTGTTGCATAAGGAAATTTGCGAAATTATTTCCGAACTGTCGCGCAAAGGGTCGACGCTGGTCGCCATGAAGCTGTTTTTCAACGACCGCGGGCGCGCCAAACTCGAAATCGGCCTCGGCCGCGGCAAAAAACTCTATGACAAGCGCGAAACCATTAAGGATCGTGACTGGAACCGCGACAGGAAACGCATTCTGATTAATGCCAATCACTAAAGTTTTCGGCGCTTGCTGCGAAAGAACCTTTTAAGAATTTCGCCGCATTCGGCTTCCAAAATTCCGCCGCAGACTTCCGGCCGGTGATGACAGGTCGGAGAGTCGTAAAAGCGCACGCCGTTGACGACTGCGCCGCCTTTGGGGTCATAGGCGCCAAAATAGAGGGTTTTTATCCGCGCCATCGAAATCGCCGCTGCGCACATTGTGCAGGGTTCCAGCGTAACATACAGGTCCAGTCCGCGCAGCCTATTCACGCCGAGTTTTTCGCAGGCTCGGCGAATGGCCAGCGTTTCGGCATGGGCGGTGGCGTCGAGTTTGTGTTCGCTGAGATTATACGCCTCGCTGACGATTTCGCCGCTTTCGGGGTCGACGACTGCCGCCCCGATGGGAACCTCGTCTTCGTCGCTTGCTTTCTGCGCCAGTTCCAGACAACGCAGCATATATTTCTGAGCGTCCATAATTCCTCTTTGCTTTTTAAATTTAATCCGGTTATATAATAACAAAGGTTTCAGATAAGGAAAGATAAAAATGAGCGAAAGACTGGCAAAATTCATGGCGCGTTCCGGGGTTTGTTCCCGCCGCCGGGCCGAAGAATACATCAGGCAGAAACGGGTTACGGTCAACGGCGAAGTCGTTGATTCTCCGGCATTCAACGTCGAAGGAACCGAAAAAATCCTTTTTGACGGCGAAAAGCTTCCCGAAATTGAGACAACCCGCCTTTGGCTTTATTATAAGCCGGTCGGGCTGTTAACCACGCATAGGGACGACCAAAACCGCCCCACGGTTTTTGACAGCCTGCCGCCGTTTATGCCGAGGGTCGTTTCGGTCGGTCGCCTGGACCTGAACTCCGAAGGCTTGCTGCTGCTGACCAACAACGGCGAACTCTCGCGCAAACTCGAGCTTCCCGAAAATGGCTGGAGCCGCCTTCAACAAAGATTCGTACCGCAGCCGGCAAGCGCTCAAGGGCGTTCCCTTGTCAAGCTGGCTACAGCTTGCAAGCCGGCTTGGCAAACAAAATATTCGCCGCCTAAAAATATCTGATGATTATTATAAAAAGATTTGCTACATAGAAAGAAACGGATGTATTTTTTCAAAGCCAAGGAGACAATCATGCCTTTCAGCATTTCGCAGTTTATCAGGGTAAACCGGGTTTATTTCATCTGGGCGGTTTTTATGCTGCTGCTTTATCTTTTCCGGAACATGTTCGGGCTGGTCTTTATCACTTTTATCATGTGTTTTATTGTCTTCAGCATAACGCGGGGCATTCGCCGGAAATATCGTTGGAGCCGCCGGGGTGTGGTCGTTGCGATTTACGTTTTGTTTCTGCTCGGCGTTGTCACGTTTTTGGCGCTGATTCCGCCGCGCATACTTTCGGAAACCATCAATTTTACCGAACAGCTGCCCAACAGTATCCAGACGCTGAAGCTGTGGGTAGATGCCAAATTCGGCGATAACGAAATCATTGCGCCGCTTCTCAGCCAGATTAAAAATGTTCTGCTGCCCGAAACCGCCGTCGTCAGCGCCTGGAACCTTGTCCGCGAAGTGTTGGAAAAAGGGCTGCATTATTTCGGCTGGTTCTTTTTGGCCATGCTGTTCAGTTTCCTGATAATGTTTGACCTGCCGCACCTGTTCAAGGGCGTGCGCCATCTGCGTTATACGCGTCTCTCCGAGGCCTATCACGAAACGGCCGACAGCATTGTCCTGTTTGCCAAGGTCGTCGGCGAGAACTTTCGCGCCCAGCTGATGATTTCGGCGATTAATACGGTGCTTACGGCCGTCTGCCTGCATATTCTCGGCATTAAGGCCGTGGCGCTGCTCTGCACGCTGGTCTTTATCTGCGGCCTGATTCCGGTTCTGGGGATGATTATTTCTTCCGTGCCGATTGTTCTCATGGCCATCAACGGCGGCGGCATGGAACTCGGGCTTTGGGCTGTGGTCATGATTATCGGTATTCATATGATTGAAACCTATGTGCTCAATCCGCGCATCGTTTCTTCGGTTATGCATATCAATCCGGTTATGACGCTGATTATTCTTTATATTGCGCATAGCCTGATAGGCATGTGGGGTATGCTTCTCGGTGTGCCGGTTGCCGTCTATGTTTACCGCAAGATAAGCAAGCCGGCGGCTGTCTGAGAAATGGGAAAAACGCGCCGTTGCGGCGCGTTTTTTTTGAAAAGAACTATTTATAAAGCTCTTCGGTAACTTTCTTGGCGGTTTCCAGATAATGCGCCGAGGTTTCCGGCGTGCCGTGATAGGCCAGCGAAAAGTTGTTGACCAGAAAGCCGTAAGGGTTGAGAATGCCGTCTTCGCGCTTGATGAACGGGATTTTGACATAGCTGATGCGCATGGTGGCGCGCCAGATGTTGATAACCGGATAATCGTATTCGGGCAGGTAGTCGAGCGTGCGGAACTGAACCTGCCACAGGCCTTTGGCCAGCGGTTTTATCCACTCGATTTCAACGTCGCGCTGCAAGGATTTTTCGCGAAACTGCATAATGTTGTTCTGTACGTCGTTTTTGGCAAAGTCGTCATAAACGTCGCGGGCCGAATACCAATACAGGGTGTTGCCCTTGGCCCAGCGCGTAATCAGCTCGTCATAATCCGAAGTGACGATATAACGCAGCATAATGTATTCGGTAATATGCTCCTCGGTAATCAGATCGCTGACCGGATAGTTGATTTCGGCGGGTTGCACCTGTTCGAGCATGCTGAAATATTTGTTGATTTGAAACAGGCGCGGATAAACGGTGCGCTGCGGCAGCAGCAGATAAATCGTGGCGGCCAGCATCATGTTGAAACTGATGCTCAGGCAGGACAGAATAACCAGAACGCGCGACGTCCAAAGATAGCGGCGTTCCGGCATGGCTTCGACATGCACCCGTTCCGGATACAGGCCGAGCTGATCGGGGCTTTGCTTTTCCTTGTACTTGAAGATGGTGTTAAAAATTTCAAACATTCTGATAACTTCTGCCTTAATAATTCGTCACTTGAATATTTTATACATGAAAGTTGAATAAAAGCAAATAAATACTGTTCAGATTCGAAATATTGATATAAACATAACATAGAAGCCTTGTGTTCCGTGAATATGAGGCAGGTTTAATATATGCACATGTCAAGGGTTTTGAAGTGATGAAAAAGTCAGTATTAGCTTTTCTGGGCGCCGTGTTCATGCTGGTTTCCTGTAATCGCGGCACACCGGACAACCGCCCGTCGCCGGCTTATTACACCGACTGGGACCGCGCCATCCGCGTCGACGTGGATATGCAGAACATGTTTGTCCGCAGTCCCCGCAAAATCGAAAAGCCGATTGATATGTACATGGCCATGGCGCTGGCGCTGAAATACAATTATTCTCGCCGCATGGTCAGCTACGAGCAGAGCCTGATGAAAGCCGGAGAAAACGTTTCCCGCCTGCCGGAGATTATGAGCAACGCCGGTTATGTCAACACCAACAGCTCGTCCAACCTCAGCCCCGATTTGAAAGTCGCCTGGAACATTCTCGATATTTCGACCGTCTATTACCAGACGCAGGATCCTTCTTATGCCAAGTCGCTGTCTTTTGAACAGAGCCGCAAGGTTATTCACAATATCCTGCAGGAAACCCGCACGCTTTACTGGAAAACGCTTGAAGCCCAGAAGCTGCTGCCGCTGATTGACGGCATGATTGAATACATGACCCTGCAGGTGGACGACATGAACGTTGCTGCCCGCGAACTCTCCCGCGAAGGCAAAAGTCCCGACCGCGCCGCATTGGTCAAAAAGAGAAAATATATGGAAGCGGTCAAAAGCCTGTCCATGCTCAAACGCGATATGGAAACGGCCGAAGTTCGTCTCGCCAGCCTGATGGGTTTTCATCCCTCGACAGAATATAAGCTGGTCGGCCCCGAGTACGGCAACTTTGAACTTCCGTCGCTGAAAACCGATTTGGCCCAGCTGGAATGGCTGGCGCTGACCAACCGTCCGGAACTCCGCGTTCACGATCTGTTTACCAATGCCGACGAACTCAAAATCCGCATCAAGGGCTTTGAAGATCCGTCGTTGAGCAAATACCGCAATGACCCCAACTATTATAACCGCCTCTGGTCGAAAAAAGCTCGCGAAGTTGGTCTCAGCGTGTTTGAAAACACCAAAAAGCTTTCCGCCAACGACCTCAAGTCGTTGCGTCGTCAGCGGATGACCACGCTGGTCTTGAGCCAGGTCTATGTTTCCTGGGCGCAGTACATGTCTTCGGTGGAAGACTACCAGATCAGCAAGGAAATTGCCGACACTTCCGAAAATATTGCCGAAGATACCGTGCTTGAAAACGGCGGCAAGGCTGAAAAGAGCCAGCTTGAAGCTGCGCGCGCCATCGAGGACGAGGCCAAGGCTTTCGCCGCTTATACCGACGTTCAGGAGTCGCTGGGCAACCTTTATGCTACCATCGGTTTGGATGCGCTGCCATACTTTATGCTTGAAGAAAAGCCGTCCAAAATTGCCGTCTATCTGCGCGGCGTGTTGGAAAAATGGCGCAAGGGCGAATTTCTGCCCGACAATCGCCCGTATCTTCTCGACGTTCCGAGCAAGCGTCCGCCGGTCAATCTTTCTTCGGCAAAGCTGATGCCCGATTTGAAGCTTGAAACCGGCCAGCGGATTTATGTCGAAATTCCGCAGGGCATCTTCGACAAGATGGATTTGGAGGGCAAAGTAACCACCAAAGCCGGTCTGATTGACGATTCGCCGCTGCCGAAGTGGCTGAAGTACAACGAAGACACCCATACTTTCGAAGGTGTGGCCATGCCGTCCGATGTCGGCGAATATAAAATCAAGGTCTATATTACCGACGAAAAGGGCAACCTCGGCTATCTGATTTTCAAAATTCAGATTGAGTCGGTTTACGTTCCGTCGATTCGCGTCAAGGGACTCACGCCCGGCCGCCGGGCAACGGTGCTCAAGCGCTGCGTCGGTCCGCAGTGTTCCGACGAATATATTGAAGAATCGGTTATTGGCGAAGAGGTTGAAACCAACGCCGGCCGCTGAACCGGACGGGGAATCCGCCGCATTGAAAGGGCTTTTGTCGGCAAAAGCCCTTCTTTTTGTCTTTTTGCCCGGAAACTGTGGAAAACCTGTGGATTTTAACCTTTGTAAAAATTTAGCAGAATCAATGAGATAGAAAGAATTTTTTTTTATTAATAAATTTATCCACCCGCCCGAAAAATTTTTTTGTTTGAAATATAATAAGATAGCGGTGTCAAGGCTAAAATATGCGTTTAAAGGGCTTGTTCTGCCGGTACAGATAACGCAATATGAATTCAGAATTTTTACCGGGATTCCGCTCCGGAAATTCGCAAACTTTCAAAAATCAAAAAAATATTGTGCATACAACATATAGGAACTTTACAAAATATTAACACTATATATTGTATAAGAATATCAGTTTTGATACAATGTTAACTAAAGGTATTAAACCCGTATTCTAAGAAGGAATTGAGCAGGATATGTCAGAGAATCAATACAAAACGGCGCTTGACAACGAGACCATCGCCATTGAATCGGTTACCAAAAGAGATGGCACTTTGGCGCCTTTTGACAGCAACCGTATTTACAACGCTATTTTGAAAGCCGGAACCAGCACGAACGAGTTTGGCGAGCAGGAAGCCTGGCTCCTGACCGGCCAGGTGCTGAAAGTTCTGAAACACAAATTTGCGGAGTCTCTTCCTTCTATTGAGCAGATTCAGGACATTGTCGAGCAGGTTCTGATTTCCGCCAACTATTTTGCCACTGCCAAGGCCTATATCCTGTACCGCGACCAGCGCAACCGTTCCCGCGCCGACAAAAAGGTTATGGTCGACGTCGAAAGCTCAATCAACGAATATCTGGAAAAACTCGACTGGCGCGTCAATGCCAATGCCAACCAGGGTTATTCCAACGGCGGCCTGATTCTGAACGTTTCCGGCAAGGTTACCGCCAACTACTGGCTGAGCCATGTTTATCCGGCCGAAGTCGGCGAAGCGCACCGCAACGGTGACATTCACATTCACGATTTGGATATGCTGGCCGCCTATTGTGCCGGTTGGTCGCTGAAAAATCTGCTGCATGAAGGTTTCAACGGCGTTCCCGGCAAGACCGAAGCCGGTCCGGCCAAACATCTGTCGGCAGCCGTCGGCCAGATGGTCAACTTCATGGGCACGCTGCAGAATGAATGGGCCGGTGCCCAGGCCTTTTCTTCGGTCGATACCTATCTGGCGCCTTACATCCGCGCCGATAACCTTTCTTACGAGCAGGTCGAGCAGGCTTTTCAGGAACTGATTTATAACCTGAACGTTCCGTCCCGCTGGGGTTCGCAGACGCCGTTTACCAACTTTACCTTCGACTGGGTCTGCCCGGAAGACCTGCGCGACAAGCATCCGATTATTGCCGGCGTCGAGCAGCCGTTTACCTATGGCGATCTCAAAGAAGAAATGCACATGATTAACAAGGCCTATATCACGGTCATGATGAAAGGCGACATTAAGGGGCGTCCGTTTACCTTCCCGATTCCGACCTACAACATGACGCCGGATTTTCCCTGGGAGGACGACAATACCGAACTTTTGTTCGAAATGACCGCCAAATACGGCCTGCCTTATTTCCAGAACTTCATCAATTCGGTTTTGAAGCCCGGTCAGATTCGTTCGATGTGCTGCCGTCTGCAGCTTGACCTGCGCGAACTGCTGGCCCGCGGCAACGGCTTGTTCGGTTCGGCCGAGCAGACCGGTTCCATCGGTGTCATTACCTTTAACTGCGCCCGTCTGGGATATGTTTACAAGGGCGACGAAGCCGGCCTGTTTGCCCGCGTCGACGAACTGATGAACATTGCCCGCACCTCGCTTGAAATCAAGCGCAAGGTCATCCAGCGCCTGATTGACAACGGCCTGTTTCCGTTTACCAAACGGTATCTGGGCACGCTCCGCAATCATTTCTCGACCATCGGCGTCAACGGTATTAATGAAATGATCAGAAACTTTACCAACGACGAGCACAACATTGCCGACCAGTGGGGTCAGGCTTTTGCCGAGAAGTTTCTTGATTACATCCGTGCCCGCATGGTCAAAATTCAGGAAGAAACCGGCCATATGTACAACCTTGAAGCCACGCCGGCCGAAAGCGCCACCTACCGCTTCGCCCGCGAGGACAAAAAGCGCTACAAGGGCATTATCCAGGCCGGTACTGAAGAAAACCCGTATTACACCAACTCTTCGCAACTGCCTGTCGGCTTTACCGACGACCCGTTCGAAGCTTTGGATTTACAGTCTAATCTGCAGACCAAGTATACCGGCGGCACCGTTCTCCACCTGTATATGGGCCAGCGGATTTCTTCGGCCAAAGTTTGCCGCGACATTGTCCGCAAAGTTTTGACCAACTATCGTCTGCCGTACGTTACCATAACCCCGACCTTCTCCATTTGCCCCAAGCATGGATATATCTCGGGAGAACATAAATACTGCCCAATCTGTGACGAAGAGAAAAAAGCAGAAAAAAGAGCCGCAGCTTCCAGAAAAGAAGTTGCATAGAGTAAAATTTAACCTTGGAGAAAGAAAAGATGACAACAATCAATTTTGAAGATATTAAATTAGCCGACGAAGAAAGACAGCCCTGTGAAGTTTGGACCCGCGTTATGGGATATTTCCGCCCGGTTTCCGAATTCAACAAAGGCAAAAAGTCGGAATTTTACTCTCGCGTATGCTTCTCTGAGAGCAAGGCTGTTTGCGGCGGTTGCTGCGACCATATGGATATTGCGGCTGAATAGTTTTTCAGACAGTATCTTGCGATGAGTGCAAAAATTAATGTCGGCGGTGTTGAAACTTTCAGCACCGTCGATTTTCCTGAGCATATGGCAGCCGTGGTCTTTTTGCAGGGATGTCCTTGGCGTTGTCCGTTCTGTCACAATACTTCGTTGCAGCCGATTGATGCCGAAACCGATTTCGTCTGGGAAAAGTTTCTCGGCTTTTTGGAAAAACGCAGAGGCATTTTGGACGCGGTTGTGTTCAGCGGCGGCGAACCTCTGGTGCAAAACAGTCTTGAAGAAGCGCTGGACGATGTGATAGCCCTTGGTTACAAGACGGCGCTGCATACCGGCGGCTATCGCCCGGAAGCGTTGCGCAGGGTCTTACCCAAACTGGACTGGGTCGGTTTTGACGTGAAGGCGCCGCTGACGGCAGACGCTTACCGGAAGGCTACCGGCGGTTATGATAAAATCGACAACGTCAGGCAAAGCCTGAATGCACTGCTTGAAAGCGGCGTTGATTTTGAATGCCGCACAACCTGCGATCCGCGGATTTTGAACATTGAAGATATTTATGCCATTGCCGATTCTCTGAAAAAGGCAGGAGTAAAGACTTATCGT
This sequence comes from Azospirillum sp. CAG:239, assembly GCA_000436375.1. GTDB lineage: Bacteria > Pseudomonadota > Alphaproteobacteria > RF32 > CAG-239 > Scatacola_A > Scatacola_A faecigallinarum. Next base: position 9,236 of record FR885510.1, read on the forward strand.
CTGCAGCGTTATCGCCAGGTCGAAGGCGATGCTACGCCGGATTCGGAATGTGAGAAGTTTTTTGCCGACAAGGCGTTGGAAAAATATCTACACGAAAGTTTTCCCGACTTTGCCTTTCGTTCATGATCTTTGCCTGAGGCGTTTCTGACGCCTCTTTTTTTGTCTTGCGTCGCCGGTCAAACAAATGTTGACAAAAGGGGTAATAAACCGCATAGTAAAAGGACTTTCTTTAAGATTATTAATCACTTAATACTATTATATTATGGCAAAAATCGGATTTTATGCCGGGTCTTTTTCTCCGGTTACCCGCGGACATTTGAGCATTGTCTGCGAAGCTTTGAACGATTATGAAAAAGTCATTGTCGGTATCGGTGTCAATGGCGGCAAAAAGCAGGAATATACGCTTGATGAACGCCGCCTGATGGTTGACATGTCCGTTAATGACCTGCTTTTCGAGTACAAAAACCGTTGTTTGACGGGACGAAGTTATTCCTGTTCGGAAATGGCCGCTTTTAAGCGTTTGCTTGCGGAACGTGACAGTGTAAGCGTTGTCGGCTATCAGGGGCTGACGGTCGACTACGCGCTGCGATGCGGCGCAACGGCGCTGATTCGCGGCGAACGCATTGTCGGCGACCACGACGGTGAAATGCAGGCTTCGCTTCTCAATAAACAGATTCTGGAGGTACGCAAGGCGCATTTGAGCATGGCGACCATTCCGGTTCCCCGGGAAGACATGACTTATGTTTCGTCTTCAAATGTACGCAACCTTTGTGCTCTCGGCGAATATGTTGCGGCGCGGCGCTATGTGACCTCGTCCGTACATGCTTTCCTGATGCGTCGCTGCCTGTCCGGATATTTTACGGAGCTGCTCGGCGAGGCGGGAATTGCGGAACCGTTGGCACGCAAGTGTTACGCGCGGCTTGTGGAAGCCTATGGAGGCAATCGGTGCTATCATACGCTTTCGCATGTGGCTTATATGCTGAACTATTGGCGGATAATGGAAAATTTGGGGCACGTCTGCGCCGAAAATCCGTCGGCTTTGGCTTTGGCCGTTTTTTATCATGATTTTGTCAATGGCGGAAAGGAAACGGATGAAAAAGAATCTTGTCGGATTCTGCGGGAAGTCGGTGCCGATTCCGAATTGACGGCCGCCGCTGAAAAACTGATTGCCGCAACCGCACACGGAAAACTTCCGCGGGACATGACGCCGGATATGGCTCTGATTCATGACTTGGATTTGGCTGTACTGGGCGACAATGTAAATTACGGCAGTTATGCGGCCGGCATCCGTCAGGAATATCGGCAGTATGACGATGCCGCTTATAAAACCGGACGAATTTCGATTCTGAACGGATTGCTGTCGTCCGGTCGGATTTTTCTGCTTCCGAAGTTTGCTGAAATGTTCGAAACGGATGCCTGCCGGAATTTGCAGAACGAACTTGCTTACTGGTTGTCCCGGTAAGTGTTTTGAGTGCTGATGTTTCGGAAACGGGTCTGCGTGATGCAGACCCGTTTTTTTATGATTTTTTCGCAGCTTTCAACTTGCCGTAATGTTTGCGCGGCGCTTTTGAAGCCGCCGGTTTGGTGCCGGAAGACGGTTGCGGACGTCCGGCGGTTCGTGTGACGGAGGCCCTTTCGTTCTTTTCTTTCTGCGCTTTTTGCCTTTTTTTCAGCCGTTCTTTGTTGACCGAAAAGCCGAAACCGCCAAGGTTGCGTCCCAGCGTATAGTAATGTCCGTGCGCATAGGCGACAAGTCCGGCTTTTTCCAGATCAAGGCGTCCTTTTTCGTCAATAAAGTCCTCTTCGACGTTAACGGCGACAATTTCGGCCAGAAACATGTCATGCGTGCCGTAGCTGGTAACGCTCTTGACCTTGCATTCAATCGAAACCGGACTTTCCGCAACCTGCGGCGCTTTTACTTTTGCGCAGGGGGCCGCCGTCAAATGCACCGCCTGAAACTTGTCCGTGTCCCTGCCGGATTTGACGCCGCAGAAGTCGGCGGCTTCTGCCAGCGGCAGGGTTGTAAGGTTAATGACGAATTCGCCGCTGTCCTTAATCAGGCTGTGCGAAAATCGTGACGGCCGGATAGACACGTAAGTCATCGGCGGTTCGCTGCTGATAATGCCGGTCCAGGCTGCGGTCATTACATTCGGTTTTTCGACCGTCCCGCAGGAAATCAGTGCCGGCGGCACCGGAGCCAGCATTGTTCCGGGTTTCCAGGTTATTTTGCTCATTTTTTTCAATCCTCCGAAGTTGTTTGCCGTCAACTTATTCCTCTTTTGTCCCTTCTGCAACCATTAAAAAAATATTTTTATGGACAATCAATGTTTTGTAAAATATTATAAATTGTATTTGAAAAACGTCCGCTAGCGGAGGTAACAGACGGGATGATAACCAAAAGGGATATTAACACCATTGAAAGTCTGCTGCTTTTTATGGCCGTCACGCAGCACTCAAACAAGCGCAAAGCGTCGGAAGCGCTGAATACGTCAGTCGACACCATCAACAAATATATCGACAATCTGGAACAGGACTTAAGCCTCAAACTGCTGTACAGTGATTCGCGCGGCACCAATCTGACCGAAAACGGCAGGAAAATTCTTGCCAGTGCCGAGCAGATAACCGACATTATCCACAGCATGTATTCGGCAACCATTGAAAACACCGATGCGCTGAGCGATTGCAGCGGAAAGGTCCGCGTGGCGATGAGCCTCGGCATCAACGCCAATCTGCGTCCGGGATACGTTAGGGATTTCTTTGACCGTTACCCGGACATTTCTGTTATTTCTACGGTCACGCCCGAAGCGCCGAAACTTGACGATATGACTTATGACATAGCCCTGACCAATAGAAAGCCGACTTCCCCGAACGTGGTCGTCATCCGCGAAATAAAAGTGGAATATGGCTTTTTCGCTTCGCCGGAATATCTGGATGCGCACGGTTATCCGATAGATTTTGACGAGATGATTGCCGCGCACCGCATATTGACTACCGCAGACAGCGCAGACTATATCAGCGGTTGGAAAGATACGCTGAAAAAAGCCCGCTTTGTCAACTTTAACACGACTTCGCACAATTCGCTGGTAGCGCTGGTTCATGCCGGCTTGGGCATTGCCGCGTTGCCTTTGTTTTACAAAAGGGAAGGGCTGGTTTGTCTGGATAATCTTTTCTGTGAAAGTTCGCTGAAGTTTTATCTCTGCGCGCACAAGAACGTCAAGGACATTCCGCGGGTGCGGGCCGTCATCAATTTTTATACGGCCATGCTGGATAAAATTGCCGAAGTTTAATTTTATGCTTTAAATTTTGTCATTTTTGTACTATTTTTATTGTGGATTAAATTAAAGCGGATTTTTTTATGCAGCTAAAAACCTTAATGCCGGACATTTATACCCTGATACCGTCGGACTATGCGTCAATTCGCTGTCGCGAATATGAACGCCTGCTCAGTCTGTATATGTCGAGAGCCGTTCCGTCGGCGCATCCCCGCTTTGTTCAGGTCGGCGGTATTCCGGGAGCCGGCAAGAGCACATTCTGCGCCGGCCGCCGCTGGAACGATCGCTTGTTTATCAGTTTTGACGCCATTATGGAAAATATTCCCGCATATCAAACCGACATTTATCGTCTGGGCCGTGCCGGAAGTTTTAAAAAATGGGAAATTCCGGCTCGGATTGTCGGTTATGAACTGCTCCGTCGCGCCGTTGAAGCCAGGGCGGACATTTATTTTGAGCACAGCGGCGTCAACAGGCCGCATATACAGTTGGTCGAAAATCTGAAAAAATGCGGTTACCGGACCGAAATGCACTTTATCCTTTGCAGCCTTGCCGTAGCCGAAGCCAGAGCCAAAGCCCGCGAACAAATGACCAAACGCCATACGCCGCCGGCGATTATTGCCGAACGCTATAATCTGGTCGATACCTATCTGCAAACTTATGCCGCTAAGGTTGACAGTCTTTACGTCTACGATTCGACCGAAAACAGCTTTTCCCTAAGCCGCAATTACCGGAAGGGAATTTTGGTCAAAGCCGCCTGAATCTTTCTTGTTTTTGTTTCTTTTTTTTGTCTATTTCCGGATTGACCCACAAGCCGGATTGTGATATCTTAAATACGTTTTGAACGTATTATTAAGATTATCATGATGAAGAGAGTTTCCTTTCACATTTGAGTTTTAATAATATTTTTGCGTCAGAAATTCGAGAGACAAATAAATATTTTCTAACTTAAATTTTTTTAATTTATGGGAACAAATTACAGACCTTGCTACGTGCAGGTTGTCAGAGACTTGGTAAACGGAGTGGATATTAACAAAACGGAATATCCGGAATTTGCGGAACGCAAACACTCCCCGGTTGAAGAACTGGCTTGGAAGCTTTATGCCGAAATGGCCGTCGAGATAAACAAAGTGAAAGGGCATCCCAACCACAAAAAAGAGTATGCCCGGCTGATGATTGAGTTTATCAAAAACCCGTGTCCGGCAAAATACAAGCTTCTGGTCGATATCGCCGTAAAACTGGACATAGAGCATCCGGCGCAGGCCATGACCGAAACCATGTATCAGGCGGCCCAATTTACCCTTCCCGAATATCATCTGACGAACAAGGAATATGATACAATCCTTGCGGCGGAAGAATATGGGCGCGGCAAACCGGGCGTGTTGCTTGACTACTGCGGAAAATTCGGACACAAGAAAGTCCTGTCGATTGACTATCGGGCCGTTCCTGCCAATAAAGATGGCAGAATTGATGTCGTTTTGGTATATTCCGGTCATCAGCAAACCGGCCATAAAGCGGCGGAACTGATGTATAATTATCTGCTGAACCACAGCAAATTCCCGGATTATGTCTTCAATATCGGATTTGAGGACAACCAGAACATGACGGACTTCAATCCGGCGTTTAAATACCGCAAGCGTTCCGAAGCCGATACCTATGCCAATGAGGAGATTGCTTTGGGATTGCCGGAGAACTATGTCCGCAAGCTGTGGCTGGATCCGACCGATACCGACACTTGGCAGAATATCAAGGTTGTTGCTTCTCTCAAACGCCGTTTTGGCATTGAAAAGTGCAATCTGATAATTATCGGTTATCCGGTTTATCAGCTTCGTACGGCGACTGAATTTGCCTGGGGGCTTGATCATGCGGAAGATGCGCCGGACTGCAATATCATTATTGCCGACATTCCGCCCAAACGCAGAGGAATGGCGAGCATGAAGGAAGCGTCCGGAAGAGACTTCGACGAGTATCGCGTATTGTCCTATGACCAGCCGTTGTACCAGCTTGCCGATTTGAGCCTGGCTAACTGTTGTGCGCATATTCATCTGCGTACTTCGGGAGACGATCAAATCCGCTATGCGATTCCGGGGCTGGGCGAATATCCGGAAGCATTCAAAGAATTAGCCGTGATGTTTATGGCTT
>FR885510.1:14740-30996 GCA_000436375.1 Azospirillum sp. CAG:239
GATGAAAATCCTTCGTTACTTGCAGCTTTGCGAATACGATAAAGGAATGTCGGGCGAGGCGATGGACAGGCAGGAAGATTGGTATGTAAAGCAAACCGTTTCCAAATTGCAGCGCGAAGGCCTGACCGGAAAGGCTATCATCGACGATACCCGCTATATGGACAAGCAGGAAGCCGAGGAAGCCATTCTTGCTTATCAGGATTTGCGCCGTGAATAGAAAAAGGTAACTCAAAAAAAGAAAACCGACCGTTATTAAAACGGCCGGTTTTTTTCTACATTCTTCTGGAACCGTGATTTAAATTGTTGATGGCCATGATAATGGCTTCCTTAAATTCCTTGGCGTTCTGCACATCTTTAATCAGAGTGCCGCTGTCATTGCCGACCTGAATCAGAATGTCGCCGGCGCCGAAAATCATCTGTAAAAATCCCTGCTGCAACAGTACGTCGTTTATTTTGGCAATGGGGATGTCTTTCTCGTTGCAGAATATAATGCCGGTACGGATGAAGACGCGTTCGTTGGTAACCAGATAGATTTTATAACGGTTGGAAAGATAAACGTAAAAAAACGGCAGTATCAGACAGAAACCGAGTAAAAACAAGTACAGTTCCATGTCCGCAAAACCGGTCAGAAAAAAGGCGGCGCCGATAACCATAAAAAATCCGGAAGTAAGGTAACTCAGCCAGTGAAAGTCGACTTCCGAAAGGACGACTTCATTTTCGCGCAAATCCAGAGCCATTTTGTTTTCCTTGTCTGAATAATCAAAATTCATTATAGGACAATGCGCGAAAATAACAAGCGGATAAACTCTTAGTCATATAAAAAAACCGCCGAAAATGGCGGTTTTGTTATTGGTGCGCCAGGCCGGACTTGAACCGGCACGACCTTGCGGTCAACAGATTTTAAGTCTGCAGCGTCTACCAATTCCGCCACAGGCGCCTCTGTAAAATCTACGAGAGTTATACAGACAAAAATCCATAAATGCAACATAAAACTTGTTTTTTTCTGCAAAATATGCTTTGCTGAAACCGCAGGCAAGCCGGGCAGACGGCTTGATTTGCGCTTGTTTGTTTTAATTACCGCGCCCATCCTTTCCGCGGCGGAAACAGCGTTTCGGCGGAAGATGACGGCAGCGGTCTTCTAAAGGATTAGTTTTATGAAAACCATAGATATTTCGTGGCGCCGCTACATTCTTCCGAATATCCACAACGAGGGATGGAAGTTCGTTGGTATCTTTGCTGCAATAACCGCGTTATTGGCAATGATTTGGCAGCCGCTGGGCTGGATCGGTCTGGTACTGACCGTCTGGTGTTTCTATTTCTTCCGCGATCCCGAACGCGTTACCCCGGATAAGCCTGACCTCGTCGTTTCTCCGGCGGACGGTACCGTTCAGATGATTACCAAAGTTAAGGCTCCCGAGGAACTAGGTCTCGGTGATGCCAAATTTACCCGCATCAGCGTCTTCATGAGCGTGTTCAATGTTCATGTCAATCGCGCTCCGGCCGAAGGTAAAATCTTAAAATCGGTCTATGTTCCCGGCAAATTTCTCAATGCTACGCTTGACAAAGCCAGCAAGGACAACGAGCGCCAGATTTTGGCCATGAAAACCAAAGGCGGCAAAACCCTTTGCTTTGTGCAGATAGCTGGGCTGGTTGCCCGCCGCATTTTGTGCGAGGCGACCGAAGGAATGGAATATAAGGCCGGCGAGCGTTTCGGGCTTATCCGTTTCGGTTCGCGTCTTGACGTTTACCTTCCCGAAGGTGTCGAACCTCAGGTATGCCTGGGGCAGACGATGGTTGCCGGCGAAACCGTTATCGCCGATTTGGGCAGCAATGCGCCGCAGATGAAAGGGATTATCCGCTGATGGAAAAGATAAACAATAAACTGCGTCTTTCGAAACAAAAGCTTACCAGTCTGCCGTTTCGCAAGATTGCTCCGAATATTGTCACCATGCTGGCTTTATGCGCCGGTGTCACTTCAATCCGCTATTCTATTGCCGAAAACTGGGCCATGGCGGTTATCTGCATTTTCCTGGCCGCTTTTTTTGACGGACTGGACGGCCGCGTTGCCCGCATGCTGAAAGGCTCGACTAAGTTCGGCGCCGAGCTTGATTCTTTGTCCGACTTTGTCAGTTTTGGCGTTGCTCCGGCAATTCTCATGTTTCAGTGGACGTTGTTTGACCTGCCCAAATTCGGCTGGTTCTTCTGTCTGCTGTTCGCAATCGGCATGTCGATGCGTCTGGCGCGTTTCAATACGATGCTTGACGAAGATCCGCAGCCCGAATACTGGCATCATTTCTTTGTCGGTGTTCCGGCGCCTGCTGCCGCGGCCTTGGCAATTATGCCGATTATGATGACTTTCGATTTTCCCGAGCTGGAATACATTCTGCGCTCAAACACTTTCTGCAGCGTTCTGATGCTGGTTGTCGCTTTTCTGATGGTCAGCCGCATTCCGACCGTTTCGACCAAAAAGATGAAAGTGCCGACCTTTATGTTTATTCCGATGATGCTGGTTGTGGCTTTGTTTGCCAGCTTTATCATCAGTCAGCCCTGGATGACGCTGGGCGTCATGACGGCGCTGTATGCCTTGAGCATTCCGGTCGGAATTTTTGTGTTTCTGCATGAAAAAAGGGAATATGAAAATCGCTGAAAACCAAAAAGGCTGCCGTTAGGCAGCCTTTTTTCTGGTCAGAATAAATTTTTTGTCACGGATGCGCAGATAATAGCCTTTTCCGGCATGCTCCCCGAGCTTAACCGTGTAAACCGGAAAACCGTACGGGAGGGTAATCTTTGCACCGTCAAAGGGCGAAAGACCCCGATAGTTTTTTTGGCCGTCGGCAATGACCCAATAAGTTTTCATTTGTTTGGGAATGCCGATTTTAATCATGATAACCCCGCCCTTGAGCTTGAGGCCGGGATACAGTGCTTTCAACGCCGCTTCGGCCGAGAGGTTGTCGGGATAGCGGATGTACTCCAGACTTTGCCTGCCGTCGTTATCAATCCGCAGCGTAACGCCCGGATGAATTTCTCGTTTGTTGAGCTCTTCGTCTTCTTCGGTAAGAATGTCGTCTTCAACAAAGGTCACAAAAACGCCATCGGTAATTTCGTTGCTGCCGTCGGGAATGATTCCGGAATTGAAAATTAAACCGGCAAAACTGTTTTTTCCGGTTCTGACCGCCCAAACCCATAACCGGGATATATGATAATATCCGCGGTAATCTGAGAGATGACAGTCGACAAAGTACATCTTGGCACCGTTGCCCGGAATAAGCTGCGCCACAGGAAGTCTTGACAATAAAATTCTGCTTGCCAAATCTTCCGAACCGATAATTAAATTTGTTTTCATATATCGTATTTTTTATTATTTTCGGTATAAAAATATCCAGTGTAATAGATAATTAAGAAACCCAGTATACCGCCTTTCCGAGTTTTTGTCAAATTTTTGTTTATATTTAAAATGGTGCTTGACAGGCAAACCCACAGGAAACATCTCCTTTGCAGTTCGTAGCGGAACTTGAAGTCCATCTACCGCTGCTACAGTAACCATCTCCGCTTGATGAGTTAAGATCAGACATACCTGATGGAGATAAAATATAACAAGTAACATCTCCCGTTGCAAAAGACCAATTTAAGCCTCCGGCGGTTTTTGATGAACAAACAGCTGTTGCTTCTGATGGAGTTCCTTTTCCTCCACTGACTCCAACAATTCCGTGTCTGTGGGTGCTATCTACGGAAAAAACGGTTCCTATACCGATTCCTCGTTCGTCATAATAAATATCTCCTTTAGAATATGTTTTCAAGCTTTCCTCATAACCGGGGCAGTAGACTTGAGTGTTGTCGAGCGGGCATTTGAGGATGGTTTTTCCGGAGCAGTCAGCGGCGGTTTTGGTGTAGCCGAGGTCAGCGCAGGACGGCGTCTTGATGCAGGTCTGCGCCCAAACCGGGGCTGCCGTCAGAAGCATAACCGCCGCCGCGGTCGTCAGTAAGTTTGATTTCTTCATCGCTTTTCTCCTTTGTCTCTAATCTTGTTTTATCTAACGGCCGCCGAACAGGCATTTCAGGTCGCCGTTGCACCAGTAGTTGTTCAGGTCGATTTCCCCGGAATCGCATTCCTCGATGCATTCCTTGCAGCTTAAAAACATCTGCTGCTGTCCGCTCCAGCATTCGGTTGAGCCGATTTCGCCGCCGCAGTCGCAGACCGAGAAACCCAGACATTCCTTTGCCTTGCGTTTGTATTTCATTACCCCGCAGCTCTTGCAGCCTTCGCCGTCAACTTCATAACCTTGTTCCGTCGCCTGGTCGTAGCTGTAGGCGTAACCTTCGCACGGGTCGCAGACGCATTTCTGATAAGACGAACTGTAAGAACAAACCTGTCCCGGACGTGCTTCCGATTTCGCCGCCGCAGTCGCAGACCGAGAAACCAAGACATTCCTTTACCTTGCGTTTGTATTTCATTACCCCGCAGCTCTTGCAGCCTTCGCCGTCCGGCTCATAACCCTGTTCCGTCGCCTGGTCGTAACTGTAGGCGTAACCTTCGCATGGGTCGCAGACGCATTTCTGATAAGACGAACTGTAAGAACAAACCTGTCCCGGATCTAAGATTTTGCCCTCTTCGCAGCTGCTGTGATACCCTTCTTCTTCACATTTTTCTTCGGCCGAAACGCATTTCTTATAAGAACTGTCATAGCCGCAGCTCTGGTCAGGGTCTAAGACCATGCCTCCCGAACAGGACTTATAATAGTTTTCTTGCTTGCACAGTTCTTCATAAGACTTGCAGCCGGCATAATAGCCGTCATTGTAGGGGCATATGCCGGCGGCCGCGGAACCGGCCGGACAGGAAGTGACCGTATATCCTTCGTTTTTGCATTGTTGCGCGGTGTCGATTTCAAAATTGTCGCTGCCGGTGGTGCCGCCGCCGGAACTGGAAGAAGAGCCTTTGTGGTAAAAACCTTCGTCGCCGCAGTTTCCGAAACCGATGAAACAGACGCCGGCGGTTTTATAGGCATTTCCTAAGTCGGTAAAGAGCGGCAAGGAAGGCAGAAGAGGAAAGGGAGAAAGGAGAGGCGCGGGGTCTGCCGATGGTGTGGATGTGTGTGTATGTGTGTCAAAACCGTCGGAGGCTGGAACATGGTTTAAGGCCGCAGCCGCCGCAGCAGCGGCGGCAGGAGCACAGACGACGGAAAAAAGAGCCGCGGTGCAAAGAAAACGGAAACAAGCCATGGCACACCTCCAACAGTTAAGAAGACAGCCCCGCACGGGGAAGGTATGCCGAACGCCCGGCCGCAGCCAAAGCCGCCGCCGGAAACAACACACCTATTGAATATAAGGATACGCTGATTCGCGGAAAGAGTCAACTATTAATGACACCACATTTTTTTCTGTCTACCAATGATGGAACCATATTTATTTTTGTCACACAAAAAAAGCCCTCTCTTTTGAGAGGGCTGAGACTATTTGGAATGATACTTGTCTTTTTCGGCATAAGGGTTGCCGGTTTTCCGAACCGTTACCCGCAGAGGAATGCCGCCCAGATTAAACGTTTCGCGCAGATTGTTCATCAGATAGCGCAAATAAGCATCCGGCAGCCCTTCGGGGTTGCTCGAAAAAATATAAAATGCCGGCGGCCTGGTCTTGGCCTGCGTAATGTAGCGCAGCTTTATCCGGCGCTTGTTTTTTCCCAGCGGCGGCGGATAATTGTCAATCATGTCGGCAAACCATTTGTTCAGCGGCGCGGTTGGAATACGCGTATTCCAGCGGTCATAAACTTTGAAAACGGCACTCATCAGCTTATCCAGATTCTCATTCTTGAGTGCGGAAATCGTAACTGTCGGCACGCCTTCAACCTGCGCCAGCGACGTCTGGAGCTTATCGTTGAGTTTCTGCAGCGCCTCCTTGCGATTGGCAATGTCCCATTTGTTGACGGCGATAACCAAAGCCCGCCCTTCATCAATAACCTGTCGCGCAATCGTCAAATCCTGCTTGTCCAGCACGGCATCGGCATCAAGAACCAAAACCACGACCTGAGCCATAAAGGCTGCATGTTTGGTACTGGCGGCCGACATCTTTTCCAGTGAATCTTCAATTTTGGAACGACGGCGCAAGCCCGCCGTATCGACCAGTTTGATTTTGCGGCCTTTCCATTCCCAGTCGACAGCAATCGCATCGCGGGTAACGCCGGCTTCCGGACCGGTCAGCATTCTTTCATCTTTCAACAGCGCGTTCACCAATGTCGATTTTCCGACGTTTGGTCGTCCGACAATTGCCAGCTGAATCGGCCTTGACTTATATTTTTCGTCTTCAAGCCGGTCTTTTTCTTCCTGAGAAAGTACGTCGCTTTCCGTTTCGCCTTCTTCTTCGGGCAAAACGCTTTCCGCCGGTTTCCGGTCAAACGGTTTCAGGGCGTCATACAAATCCAACAGTCCCAGACCGTGTTCGGCCGAAAATGGTATCGGTTCGCCCAAGCCAAGCTTGTAGGCCTCATGGATGCTGTCTTCCTGCAATTTCCCTTCACATTTGTTGGCCAGCAGGATAACCGGTTTGCCGCTTTGGCGGACCAGCCCGGCAAAAAATTCGTCATAGGGCTGAATGCCGTCTCTCGCATCGAACAAAAACAAACAGACGTCGGCTTCTTTGATTGCGCGTTCGGTCTGCTGCCACATTCTTTTTTCCAGACAATCGTCCTTGGCATATTCAAATCCGGCCGTGTCAATAATCTGCAAATCTATGTCGCGCAGCTTGGTCTCTGTTTCCTTGCGGTCGCGCGTCACGCCGGGCTTGTCGTGTACAATGGCTATTTTGCGTCCGGCCAGCCGGTTAAACAATGTTGATTTCCCGACGTTCGGCCGTCCGACGATGGCTGCTTTCAGTGTCATGTCCAATCCTATTTGTAAGCGGTCAAATCGGCGTCATCAGTAGCAAAAAGGGCGGTATTGTCAACCACGACCGGCGGAATGCCGACCCCGTCGCTGAGCGTGATGAAACCGAGAATTTTTCCGGTGTACGGCGAAACGGCAAATGCATAGCCGTTGGATGTCGCAATTAACAGCCGATTGCTGGTCAGAACCGGACCGCTGGCTGTGACGCCGATTTTGTCTTCTTTGGTTTTGCCCAGCGGAATCTGCGTGTTCCAAACGATCTTGCCGGTTGCCTTTTCTATGGCGAACAAATCATAATTATTGCTCAGCACAAACATAAATTTGCCCGCGACCCAAGGCTGGTTGACGCTGCCGATTTCCCTTTCCCAGATTCGGGCGCCGCTGCGCAGATCAATGGCAACCAGAATATTGTTGTTGCCGACGGCATAAACCGTCGAACCGTCAATAACCGGGTTGGCCTTAATCGCATTAATGTTTGCCGGCGAATTTGTCCGCTTGCGCGAAACCAGAATGTCCGACCACAGCGGTGAACCCGTGCTGGCTTTGAAAGCTCTCAGTTCGCCGTTTGAAAAAGCCGCGACAATCGTATCCTGCTGCGGACTGTAGGCGGGGCTGGCGCCGCCGACCAGCGTCGTTTCTTCGGAGGGCGACTTGTAGTCCCACAGAACCGAACCGTCAACGCCGTTGAGCGCAATCAGTTTGTTGTCAATGGTTTGAATAAAGACGACGCCGCGCTCGGCCGTCGGGGCGATTCGTATCGGCAGTTCGGTATCGTAACGCCACAGTTTTTTACCGGTAACCATATCCAGCGCAAAAACCGCGCCAAAACCTGTCGTCGCATAGACTTTCTTGTCAAAAACGGCCAGCCCCGCGCCCTTCAGCGAGGTGCTGATGTCATCCTTAATCAGAGGTTTCAGCCTTCTTTTCCATATCTTACGGCCGTCGTCCAGACGAAAGGCGTTAACGATGCCGTCGGCGTCGATCGTAAAAACAGCTTTGTGCGCAGATACCGGAGCGGCAATCAGAAAGTCGCGTTTGGAACTCCCTTCTCCGAAACCGGATTCCCACAGTTCCTTGAGTTTGCTGTCCGAACTCAGGTGTCCCATCATATGGGTAGCGTTGCCGCCGTTCTGTGACCAGGCCGTATTGGTATAAGGCGCGGGCAGCACAATCTTGACTTGTCCGGGTGCATAATCCGGCTGCAGGGCCGTTTCGCCGTCCAGAACCGAAATGCGTTCGCCGTCAAGCGTAATCTTCTCTTCGTCAAACGTGCTGCAACTGCACAACACGGCAAGGGCAGCCGCCGGCAGCAAAGACTTAAACTTCAGAAACTGCATCTGTATCTCCATAATCCTTTTTGAATTTTATTCGGCGCCGTTTAAGACCGACAGCATGTCCTGAACGCGCATTTTCAGACCGTCGGGAAGATTCGGCGTATTCAGAATTTCGTTGTAGAGTACCTGGGCCTCTTCAATATTGCCGTCACGAATGGCGGCCATTGCCGTCATTTCCTTGGCAATGTTTGCCCAACTGCCGTTTCCCCGGATCAGCGGCTGCAAAAGCGCGTCGATTTCTTCGCGGGGAGCGTTGTCGAGCTTGTAAGAGGCGAGTTTGACTGCCGAAACGTCGCGCAGCTTTTTGTTTATGCTTTTGTCTGCGGCAATCTCTTCCAGAACTTTGATGGCTTCTTCGTTTTTGCCCTGTTCGAACAAAATGTTTGACGTCTGCAGTCTGGCAATGTCGCTGTAAATGTTGCCGCCGGTTTTTTCCATCTGCTCCAGCACTTTCAGGCTTTCGTCGTATTTTCCCTGATTCTCAAGGTTCAGGGCGTAAGCGTAAGTGTCTGACCAGGTTTCGCTTTTGGCCTGTCGCCAGCTTTTGAAGCCTTCGAAACTGACGGCGCCGACAATCGCCAGCACGACCAGCAAAATGATGTAAATGCCGTATTTCTCCCACATTTGTTTCAGGTTGTCGTTTTTGACCTCTTCGGTAACTTCGCGGATAAACGCTTCCTGCTCGTCGGCATCGATTTCTTTTTTCATTTTGTCCTGTTCCTTATATTATTGCGTTAAGCTAATCTATTTATATCGTAAAACCGGTTCTTGGCAAATCAAATATTTAAGAACTCGACAGTTTTTAGCTGTTGACCACTTCGTTAATCAGAAACTTCTTGACCCAGCGCAGATCCTCAATCGGAATCTTTTTGCCGAAGATAGCGGTTCTGTTGTCGGAAATAATCGAAAGGTAATATCTGCCGGTTGCCGGGTTGACGGTAACTTCGACCGCTTCGATGTCTGCTTTTTTTATTTCGTTGTTTTTGCGCGAGAAGAGCATGAATTTGTGCACGATAACGATTTTGTCGCGCTTGACCACGATTTTGTCCTTGCGGAACAATGCGATGACCGAAGCCGCAATGATAAACAGGCCGACAACGTAGAACGCCAGAATAAACTCCCGCGAAAAATGACTGCTGACGACTTCGGCGTTAAAACTGGCAAACAGCAGCACGCCGCCGAAAAGCAGCAGGCAGAACCAGGCGATGATGTTATAGGCGTCCCAGAAGATTTTCCGGGCTTTGATAACCGTCTTGTCACGTTTGCGTACAAAGGCGATGGTCGGCGGCAACGGTTCTCTGTCATTGTAGCTGTTGATGGTTTTTCCTTCTTCGACCATTTCCTTGATTGACTTGTCAAGGTCGGACACTTCGCGGCGAACCATTCCCTCGTCGGTCAGCACGACGGCGGGCAGGTTTAGTTTTTGGGCATAATATTCCCAGATTTTGCGAATGTTTTTTCCTTTGGTCGAAATGTAAAGAGGCGCGGTCTTCTGCGAATTCTTGTGGTACAGTTCAATAATGTATTTGTTTTTGGTCATGAAGCCGAACTGGAAAAATTCGATGCGGAAACGCACGCCCTCGTAATTGCCGATGGATTCCTTGACGACTTTTTTGGCGCCGAACGCCGGCCGGTAAATAATCTGTACCTTTTTGCCGTCGAAAAAGATTTTTTTATAGCGGATGTAGGACAAAAACAGCGACAGCACGATTCCCGCGCCGACCAGAATGATGACAAGGTCAAAGAAAGTCGGATTCATAAACGGCTGGTAAATGACGTCTCCCTCGTTTTCCGGAATGAAGTCAAAATCGGTCCGGCTGTGGCTGAGGCCGTTGAAGAGCTCGTAGAAACCCAGCAGAATAAGAATGGTTCCGAAAATCAGCCCAGGATAAAGAATATGCAGGGCGATTCTGTCGGACTTTTTGGTCGGCAGCTTGTCCAAGTTCAGCACAAAGCTGTGGCTGTAGTGGTTGGGCGCGGTATCGGTCATTTGTTCTGTCCTCATTTTATTGTCGGCTTTCTTGCTTCCTTATGCTATATTATTTTTTTCAAATAATCATCCTTTTTTTTGCAAAATAAAAAGGAAAGCTTTAATTTATTTTAACAATATGAATATAATATCAATGTCAGTGAATACAAATTTATTGGGGTGATGTAATGAGTAGTGTAGAGATTTTTAACTCGGGAACCAATCTTCTGATAACGCTGGTGGCGCTGATTATCCTGATGCTGTCCGTTTGGTACAGCAGTCAGGACATCAAAATCGGCAAGGGCATCCGTTATTTGTTCGTCGGTCTGGTGCTGGAGTTTATCGGCTCCTGGTTCGGCTATCAGATGAACGAATATTATCAGCTGGGCATATCGATTAATATTCTGGCCTTTCTTGAGTTGTTTATCCTGTTGCTCTCCATGATGTTTCTGGCTTTGTCCGCTTCGCAGCTGCTGGTTTCCAGCATTCCGGACACGCCGGTCATCGGCGCCATCACGGTTTTGGGGCTGGTTGCCATAATTTATTTTTGTTTCATCGCGCAGGACGGTTCAATGGTTGCCTATATGCGCCAGATTTTTCCGCTGACCGGTTTTGCCTACATTTCGACCAGTTTCTGGTCGCAGAGCGGCCATCGGTTCAAAACCGGTTTTCTCATCGGCGGTTTTCTGACTGCCGGCGTCACGGTTCTGCTTGTCTGCCGTCTGCTGGGCATCGCGCCTGAAATTCTCAATTCAATGTGGTATGTCTCGGCTCTGGTTTATGTCGGCCTTGCCGTTGCCCTGCTGATGATAAAGGTTGACTTCATGTCCAAGAAAATTGAAGACAAGGACGTCGAAATCGAAAAATACAACAAACGCATTGAAGAAATCATCAAATCGTCGCCGTTCCCGATTATCATTTCGCGCCTGAGCGACGACAAGCTGATTCTGGCCAACAACAATGCCGTCAAACTGTTCGGTATCCAGCCCTCCGAACTGGACCGCTATCGGCTGAGGGACTTTTTTGCCGACGCCGAAAACCGCCGTCTGCTCAATGAACGGCTGGAACAGGAAAAAGAAGTGCAGGACTTTGAAATTCTGGTCAAGACTTCTACCGGTGATACGCCTTTCTGGCTGCTGACCTCGGCCAACATCATCGATTACAACTACGACATTGCGCTCTATGCTGCCTTTCAGGACATTACCTCGCGCAAAAACCGCGAAACCCTGCTCAAGAATCAGGCCGTGCGCGATCCGCTGACCTCGCTTTACAACCGCCGTTATTTTGAAGAGGAGGTAACCAAGCGGATTGCCCTGTCGCGGATGAAGGGCGGCTGTTATTCCGTATTGATGATTGACGCCGACAAGTTCAAAAACGTTAACGACACTTATGGCCACAAAGTCGGGGACAAGGTGCTGATAGAGCTGTCGTCCACGGCCGAACGCGCTTTGCGCGACTGCGACATCGTCGCCCGTTATGGCGGCGAGGAGTTTGTCTGCTATCTTTCCGACGTCGGCCCGGAAAAAGCCAAAATCGTTGCTGACCGTCTGCGTGAAACCATTTCCAAACTGGTCATCTATTCTGATGAAGGTAAACCGTTCGGCTTTACGGTCAGTATCGGCATTTCTTCGTCCGAAATTTCTGACAACATTGATACTCTGATTAAAACCGCCGACGAAGCGCTGTACCGCGCCAAGGAAAACGGTCGCAACCGTTGCGAAGTTTTTACCAGGGACGATTTGGCGCATTTCCACGGCGGCGAAGACGCTTCGCACAAGCCCGAGGCCAGCCAGCTGCATCCGGTTTTTGAAAAGGAAGGCATCCAGGAAATTTCGCTGTTGGACGGCATCGGCGCCAACCATATCGTCGAAAACAATACCAATATTGAGGAGCAGAAAGATGCCGAAAAGGCCAAAGACGATTTTTATCCGATTCTGGGTTTGGATGAAGAGGATTTGAAGTAGACATGACCTGTCCCTATGCCGAAATCTGCGGCGGCTGCCTGCGACGCGGGATGTCCGAAGAACAGTACCGGGAAACCAAGACGGCGGCGTTCCGGCGGATTCTTTCCGGCATAAAGGCGGATTTTGCCTTTGGTGAGCCGGTGTTTGTCGCCGACGGCACCCGCCGCCGCGCCGCCATGGCTTTTCGTCGCCGTAAGGGCAAAGTTACGCTCGGTTTTAACGAAGCGTCCAGCGGCAATGTTGTCGACTGCGAAACCTGTGCTCTGCTGACGCCGAAACTGAATGCCGCGCTTCCTGATGTCCGCCGCCTTTTGACTGAGGTCTGTGCTCTGCCTTTTACCGAAAGAAAAAAAGGCAGAAAAACGGTACCGGTTTTTCTTGATGGCGGCGATGTCTGGCTTTGCGAGGCCGACAACGGCACTGACGTCGTTCTGGAGTTTGACCGTCCTCTGGAACTGGGGCATCGGATGGCGGTGTTTGAGCTGGCGCAGGGTTTTGACGGCATTATCCGTATTTCGCACCGCCGCCGCCCTGACGCCGAAGCTGAGCCGGTCGTCGAAAAAAACGCGCCTTATGTCAAGATTGCCGATACTTTCGTTTATATTCCGGCCGGGACTTTTCTGCAGCCGTCCCGCGAAGGTGAGCAGGCGCTGGTTACTCTGGTGCTGAAATATCTGGGCGAAACTTCCGGACGCATTGCCGATTTGTTTTGCGGCGTCGGAACTTTTTCATATCCGCTGGCCCGCAATCCGGCCAACCGGGTTCTGGCTGTCGATTCGTCCGAGCGTCTGCTGGCGGGTTTCCGCCGTACCGTCAACAAAAACATGATTCCCAACATTGAAATTGCAGCCAAAAACCTGTTTAAATATCCGCTTGATGCAACAGAACTCAAGGGTTTCAACGCGGTCGTCTTTGATCCGCCGCGAGCCGGTGCCGCAGCGCAGACCGCACGGCTGGCCGCTTTGCCGGTCGGCGAAAGACCGGAAAAAATCATTGCCGTTTCCTGTAATCCGGGAACATTTGTCAACGATGCCAATACGCTGGTTTCCGCCGGATACAAACTCGTCGAAGTGACCATGGTCGACCAGTTCGTCTATTCTGACCACAGCGAGCTCGTTGCCTTGTTTACAAAATAAACGGCTTTGGGTATAGTGGAAACAGTTATTAACGGAAAGAATAAAATGCGTTGCCGAATTTTTGCCTTTGTTCTTGTTTTTTTTGCCGCGGCCTGCCGGTTGGGCGGTTCGGACGATGTGATGTGCCCGCGAGTGGTAATCCCGCGCGATACGGCCTACCTGACTCAGATTGTCAATTATCGCGAAGAGTTCCAGATTTCATTGGTCGGCTACGAAGGGCACTGCTATTTTGACACCCGCGTCAACCGCGACAAGGCGGTAATTAATCCGGTGTTCAAAATCAAACGTCTGCGCCGGAGCGACGAAACCGACGTCCATTTCGCCTATTATACCGAAACCGTCAAAGGGCCGCCGGCTTACCTTGGCAAAAAGACCTATTACATGGCGGTTGCCGTTCCCGCGGACGAAACGGAAATGACCTATACCGCGCCGAGCGTCGAAGTGAAGATTCCCCCGGAGATGAAATACGAATTCGACATTAATCTCGGCCTGGTCATCAGTCCCGAAGAGGCAAAATATAACCGGCGCACTTTCGACGTCGATTATCGTTATGTTGACGAATAGTTTTTCAAAAAAATTGAGGAGTAGATACCAATGAATTTTTTCAGTGACAAAAAACTGCCCGAAATGGCCAATGCCATACGCTTTCTGAGTGCCGACGCAATCGAAAAGTCAAAATCCGGACACCCCGGAATGCCGTTGGGCATGGCTGATGTTGCCGCGGTTTTGTTTTCAAAGTTCATCAAAGTCAATCCGGCGGAACCGCGCTGGTTTGACCGCGACCGCTTTGTCCTTTCGGCCGGTCACGGTTCTATGCTGCTTTATTCGCTGCTGTATCTGCTCGGTTATGAGGATATTAATGTTGATGACCTGCGCAATTTCCGCCAACTCGGTGCCAAGACGGCCGGACATCCGGAATACGGGCATCTGGCCGGAATTGACATGACGACGGGTCCGCTGGGGCAGGGCATTTCCTCGGCGGTAGGCATGGCGCTGGCCGAACGGATTGTCAACGCCAGATTCGGCGATGAACTCTGCTCGCATTATACCTATGTCATCAACGGCGACGGCTGCCTGATGGAAGGCATTTCCGAAGAAGCCGTTTCCTTGGCCGGCCATCTGGGCTTAAACAAACTGATCGTTTTCTGGGACAATAACAATATTACGATTGACGGTACGGTCGACAAAGCCAACTCTACGGATCAGATTAAGCGTTTTCAGTCGGTCGGCTGGAATACGATTGAAATTGACGGCCATGATTATGCGCAGATTGAACGGGCGATTTTGCAGGCACAGAAAGCCGGACAACCGACCCTGATTGCCTGTAAAACCAAAATCGGTTATGGTGCCCCGACCAAATGCGGCACCTCCAAATGCCACGGTTCGCCGCTTGGGGCTGAAGAAATTGCCGCCATGCGCAAGGCTCTGAACTGGAATTATGAGCCTTTTGAAGTTCCCGAAGATATTTTGGCCGCCTGGCGCGAAGCCGGCCGCCGCAGCGTCGCGGCTTATCAGGCCTGGAATAAAAAAGCCGTTGCCGCCGGCGAAACGTTTCTTGACTACATCAATGACCGTTTGCCCGAAAACTGGGACAAGGCCTTAAACGAGCTTAAGGAAAAATCTATAGCCGAAGGTACCAAAGTTGCCACCCGCAAGGCGTCGCAGCTCTGTCTGCAGGCGATTGTGCCGCATATTCCGCAGATTGTCGGCGGTTCGGCGGATTTGGCCGCTTCCAACCTGACTTTCGTGGAGGGAATGAAAACCGTTGTCCGCGGCGACTATAACGGCAACAACGTCATGTACGGCATTCGCGAACATGCGATGGGCGCGGTAATGAACGGCATGGCGCTGCATGGCGGCGTAATTCCCTACGGCGGCACGTTCTTCGTCTTCTCCGATTATATGCGTCCGGCCATGCGTTTGGCGGCTTTGATGGGCGTTCGGGTCATTTATGTCCTGACCCATGATTCTATAGGCGTCGGCGAGGACGGCCCGACCCATCAGCCGGTTGAACATCTGGCGTCTTATCGCTGCATGCCCAATATTCTCACTTTCCGTCCCTGCGACGTAGTTGAAACGGCCGAAGCCTGGCAGTTGGCGCTGGAAGAAGAACATACGCCGAGTATTCTGGCTTTAACCCGCCAGAATCTGCCGATGTTGCGCGAGTCTGCCGAATTGAACCGCACGGCTCGCGGCGGCTATATTATCCACGGCGACAGGGATAACCGTCAGGCAACACTGATAGCGACCGGTTCCGAAGTTTCTTTAGCGGTTGCTGCCCGAGATAAGTTAAAAGAAGAAGGAATTGAGGTCGCGGTCGTTTCCATGCCCTGCACCGAACTGTTTGACAAACAGCCGATAGACTATCAGGAAGAAATTCTCGGAACTGCGCCGCGTATTGCCGTTGAGGCCGCTTCCAAATTCGGCTGGGAAAAATATGTCGGACTGCATGGCGACATCATCGGTATGGACGGTTTCGGCGCTTCCGGTCCGGCAGAACAGCTGTACGAGTACTTTGGCATTACCGTGGACGAAATTGTCGACAGCGTTAAAAATCTGCTCAAAAAGTAAAATAAAGCCCCGGGTTTCCGGGGCTTTTATCGTTGCGGCTAATAGTCGCAGGCATATTCCGCACCGTTATGGCTTGGCGTTTTGCCGGCGTCGACACCGTTGCCGAATGGACCGAAATCAGGACCGACACACCCCACAAATCTGATTGAGGCGCCGGCAGCAACGCATTCGGCTTTTCCCGGATGATTGTTGCAATTATATCCGACAATGCTGTAGCAGGTTTCATAATCGCAGCTTCCCGGCAGACAGCACCAAAATCCGAGACGTCTGTTTATGGGTGCGCTCGGACAGCTCTTCGAACAGTAGCCGCTTCTGTATATCCCGCCGACGGAAGAACAGGCGTTTTCGGAAGGGCAGGAATAAGGGAAGTAATCGCTGCTGCAGTAAGTGCTGCAACGAGAACTGTCCGC
>FR885511.1:0-137246 GCA_000436375.1 Azospirillum sp. CAG:239
CCGGACAACGACGCCTATTATCGGAGCTGTCGCGAAGACAAAGCGCGCGCCTGCAAGGAAGCCGGTTACGTTCTTTCCTGCGGCGACGGATATATTTTGGACAACACACAGCTCTGCCCGTATGACAGCTCGTATAAAAAATGCAAGTGCAACCCCTGTGACGACTATGCCTATACTTATGCGCAGGCAACGGCCAGCGGTTATGTGACCGACGGCAGCTGCAACAGCTGCGGCGCAATCCGCTACAAACGCAAAGAAAATCCCTGCTCCGGCTTCAAAACCTGTGACTGCGGCGGCGAAATCGGGACAAAGACCTGTATCAGCGGTTCAATAACAAAATATCAAGTCTGCAAAGAATGCTGCGACAGCAAGTATCAATATGACTCATCAAACTGTCCTTTGCCTCAAGAACTATCCGGTGGATCCTGTGGCGGAAAATTTGAAAAATGTATAATGCCATTACAATATTTATATTCCGACCACAGTCTGAGTTCGGAAATTATTCCGTCAAAAACAATTATCGGCATCGCCGTCGATCCGGACAACCGTCTGGCCGTTGCCGTCAGCTATGAAAAAGCCTGCTGGGGCGGTTACGGGATCGATATTCCGACGTTGGAAAATACGCCGTGGGCAGGCGCCGGCGTATATGTCAAAGGAGAAAGAGATTCATACCAAATCCGCGACGGAAAAGAAAATACGCAAAAAATTCTGGCTTACGGCAAGGCAAACAATATCTCTTACCCCGCGGCGGAAGCGGCAAATAAGTATCAGCCCGAAGGCTGTGCTAGCGGCAGCTGGTGCGGCGCCGGAAACTGGTATCTTCCGTCCAATTATCAGGTTTTCGCCTATTTTGACAACCGGGAAACCATCCTTGAAATGCTGGAGGCTATCAATAAACTTCCCGATGACTGGTGGTATACCAGAAGAGATTTCTATACGATTACGTCTAATGAAATTGATGACAAACAATGCGGTTTTATTTATATCAACACCGGCGGAATGGCCGGCAGCAGCAAGCAAATATCCGTTGACCAACCTGATGTCATCCTCCCTTTTATCTCTTATTAAAACCAAAACCCCGTCGGCAAGGCGGGGTTTTGGTTTAGAGTGCGGAAGATTAAATATCGAGATTGACGACATTCAGCGCATTGTCCTGGATGAACTCCTTGCGGGGCTCGACCACGTCACCCATCAGGGTCGCAAAGGTCTCGTCGGCTTCGTCGAAGTGCTCGATTTTAACCTGAAGCAGCGAACGGGCCTCAGGGTCTAAGGTCGTTTCCCAGAGCTGTTCGGGGTTCATTTCGCCCAAACCTTTATAACGCTGGATGGCAATGCCTTTTTTGCCGGCGCCCATAACGGCGTCAACCAGTACGGACGGGCCGGATATTTTCTTTTCCACACCGATTTTTGAGGTAAGAACGGACATTTCGCCAAAGTTTTCGCACAGGAAAGAACGCATATCGTTCAAAGCCTTGGCCTCGGCGCTGTCCAAAATGCCGCCGCCGATGACGTGTTGTTCCTTAACGCCGCGCAGCGTGCGATGAAAGACGATTTCGTCATTTTCGTTCAACTCGGCTTTCCAGCCTTTGTCATACTCGGCTTCAAAGCTGTCAAGACGAACCGCCAGTTTTTCGAGCTCGCCCTTCAGGCAGGCCCTGTTGTTCAGGGTTTCAGCATCAAACAGGCCGTGAATGGCCATTTGTTCAACGATTTTTTCCGGCGCTTTGCGGCCGAGCGCAGCAATCAGGCCGCGGGCCCGGCGGGTTTTTTCGACCAATGAAATAAGGTCGGCGCCGATAATCTGTTCGCCGTCGCGCTTGGTCAGAACCGCATCCTCGCAACCACCGCGAATCAGATAATCTTCCATCTCGTTGTCATCTTTCAGATACAAAACCGAGTTTCCGCGTTTGGCCTTATACAGCGGCGGCTGGGCAATATAAACATAGCCGCGTTCAATCAGCTCGGGCATCTGGCGGTAGAAGAACGTCAGGAGCAGGGTTCTGATGTGCGAACCGTCGACATCCGCATCGGCCATGAGAATGATTTTGTGATAACGGCATTTGTCGGCGTTGAAGTCATCGCGGCCGATACCGGTACCCAGAGCGGTAATAATCGTACCGATTTCGGCAGAATTGAGCATTTTGTCAAAACGGGCGCGTTCAACATTCAGAATTTTACCGCGCAGCGGCATAATCGCCTGATTTTTGCGATGACGCCCCTGTTTTGCAGAACCGCCGGCGGAATCTCCCTCAACGATAAAGACTTCGGACAAGGCCGGGTCTTTTTCCTGACAATCGGCCAGCTTGCCGGGCAGAGAAGCCACATCCAGAACACCCTTGCGGCGGGTCAGTTCGCGGGCTTTGCGCGCCGCTTCGCGGGCGGTTGCCGCCTCGACGATTTTGCCGACGATGACTTTGGCTTCAACCGGATGCTCGTCCAGCCATTCCTTAAGCTTGTCGCCGACAACGTTTTCGACCACCGGACGAACCTCGGAAGAAACCAGCTTGTCTTTGGTTTGCGACGAAAACTTCGGATCCGGCGCCTTAACCGACAGAACGCAGGTCAAACCCTCGCGCATGTCTTCGCCGGTAATGGCGTTTTTGTCTTTTTTGAGGAGGTTGTTTTCGGTAATGTAGTTATTGACGGTGCGGGTCAGCGCGCCGCGGAAACCGGCCAGATGCGTACCGCCGTCTTTCTGCGGAATGTTGTTGGTAAAGCAGAGCATGCTTTCGTTGTAGGCATTGGTCCACTGCAAGGCAACATCGACCTGAATGTCGTCCTTTTCACCGCTGAAAGCGATGACGTTTTCATGCAGCGGCGACTTGGATTTGTTAATATGGTTGACGAAAGCCGTCAGACCGCCTTCATAATGGAAGTCAACCTCGCGCGGTTCGGCACCGCGGTTGTCAATCAGCCGCAGATAAACGCCGGAGTTCAGAAAGGCCTTTTCGCGAATGGCGCGTTCAAGCGTATCGAAGTTGAATTCGGTCATGGTAAAGGTTTCGGGGCTGGGCAGAAAAGTTACTTCGGTACCGTGGCGGCCCTCGGCGTCGCCGACGACTTTCAGATGTTCAACGACGTTGCCGTGCGAAAAGCGCGCCAGATGTTCCTTGCCCTCGCGCCAAATGCGCAGATTGAGCCAGACGGACAGAGCGTTGACGACCGAAACGCCGACACCGTGCAAACCGCCGGAAACCTTATAGGAGTTGTTGTCGAACTTGCCGCCGGAGTGAAGTTCGGTCATGATGACCTCGGCGGCGGAAATGCCCTCTTCCTTGTGCATGCCGACCGGAATGCCGCGGCCGTTGTCACGAATGGTGGCAGAACCGTCGGGATTGAGGATAACCTCGGTTTTGTCGCAATAACCGGCCAAAGCTTCGTCAATGGCGTTGTCCAGCACTTCGTAAATCATGTGGTGGAGGCCGGAACCGTCATCGGTGTCGCCAATATACATGCCCGGACGTTTCCGTACGGCGTCAAGACCTTTCAGAACCTTGATGGAGTCCGCATTGTACTCGCTTTCTTCTTTTTTCTGTTCTTCGGCTGTCATTTCTTCCATAGTGTTAAAACCCTCTAAATTGTAATATTTCAGCTGTGTGAACTATACAGCAAATTCGGTTTCGAACCAAGAGAATATTCGGTTTTATCCTATGTTTTGAACAGAAAAAAAGATGATTTCCAGATAAATTAGACAAAACAATATAGACAAAAAAGCAAATCCATGGTATAGTCTGGAAATGTTGTAAAAATCAGCCTGAAGAAAGCAAAAAAATGGCCAAAAAAATCGTTATCGAAAATCAGCGCGGCGTTCCTCCCGAATTTAACCTGTGGACAATGGAAGCGGTTGAGGAAATGCTCGAGCTGTTTCCGGAATTTAAAGACAAATTTGCCGTTGAAGCCCGCGGCAACTACAGGCCGCAGGGCAGCGAAATTGACCGGGACGCGTTTGAAAACATCCCCGATGACGAAAAGGACCTTTATGTCCGGCTCCCCTCCGGAAAATATCTGGTTCCCTACGCTTCAACCGACTGGTACATTGAGCGCGCCAAACAGCTTTCCGGCAACAACGGCTTTGATTCGGAAAAACTGGTCAAGCTCAGAGCCGACGCCAACGACGGCGAAAATCCGCTGAGCATTACACTGACCGTTGACGCCTTTGCGCCGGCCTGCACCGGTTACGGCGTGCAGAATCTGGGGCTCGGAATTTCGGTAAAAGACTTTGACGAAAGCCGGAAAGACCTGTTTAAAAACATTGTCAAACATGAATTGGGGCACGTTTTCCGCGCCACATACAACGGCAGAGACCATATTGTCGAACAGAACGGGCAACACTGCACCAACGCCGGCTGCCTGATGGACGCGGCGCCGATTAACATTAACCATCCGTTCGACAAGCCATTTTGCGACGAATGCATGGAAGCCATGCGCGAAAATCTCCAACAGCTGCTGGAAAACGAAAATTCGCTGAACATCGGCAACAATAGCGCCGAAGAAAGCAACCATATCGATTCAGCATGGAAAAAGCCGCTGCGCGCATTCTATACGCGAGCCGCCGCCGACAAAGGACTTTACTATACCGAAAACATCGCGGCAAAAAACTTTCAGGCTCAGCTTAAAGCCGGCGACGGTTCGGTTACCAATATCGAAGCTTCGGCAATCAACAACCTTTCGCTTTCGTCCGTCGACAAGAACGGCAACAGCCGGGTTCCCAATCAGGAACATTTTGACGATCTGGTCAAATTTGCCCGCAAAAACAATATGTCCGCCATCCGGCTGGCAGACATCAAAACGCCGGAATTTCGCGCCAGAATGGTTCTGGCCTGCCTGAACGCCAATCCGCCGATGAAAATCGTCAATATGCCGGAACTGAACGAAGGCTTTTTCCGCGGCGTTACCGCGGACACAAGGCAGAAAATCGAAGCCCTGAGCCAAGCGCAAAACCAATCGCAGAACAACAATCCGTCAAGCAACACTTCCGCCGGCAGCAAGCCTTACGTCATCAGCCGCAACAAGACGATTGTCCGTCTGGAACAAAAGGAAAAGCTCGGCAGGCTGGCACCGCGGGAAGAAAAAATGCTTAACTATGCGCGGCAGCAGAAAAAATCCGAAGAGGAATACGAGGCTGCCGTTCAGCGCACCGGAAATGACATTGACCCGCGCACGGCCGAGCATTGCGCCCGTACCGGCCTGCCAGCGCAAAACTACTATTACAGCAGCAAAAGCCGCAAAAACGCCGCGGCATGGAAGCTGCATCTGGACGTTATGCCCAACCGCAGCGATCCGACCACCAAAGCAGTTTCCGAAATGCTGGAAAAGCTCGACGTCGAGCACAAAATCTATCACGGCGGCGAAAACGGCAAGGGAATGACGATTTATGTCGGCGGTTATGACGATGCCAAGCGTTTGAGCCGCGAAATCAACCTGCGCTTCGGCAAAGACATTGCCGAACCGCCGGTTTATACCGATCAGGCCGGCTCGGAAACAATGTTCAATCGCGTGGTCAGCGGCCGCTTTTATTTGCAGGGACTGTTTGAGGTTCAGTATCCGCACGGCACGGCAGCAGGCATTTGCCCGGCCAGTTACGGCAGTCTCAGCGACGCCAAAAACGAATCGTTTATTTTTGCGCTGGCGATGAAAGAGAACATTCTGCCGGCCGGAACAACGGCTGACCAGTGTTTCGGGTTAAGCGGCCGTCTTGACTTTGAGAAAAAATACGTTTTTGACGGACTGGAAGCCTACTGCGCGCACAAGCTTTATGCCAGACATGCAGGCAGCTATTACAACGGCAAAAATCCGGACTTGTATGAACAGAAAATATTTGAGGGCATCATTCCCGAAGCGGGAAGTGCCGAAAGAGCCAAGTGGGACGCGATTGCCGACCGTTTTGAACGGCATATCAGTCAGGAGTATCCTCGCGGCATTACGGCTATGCAACAACTGTCCGCCGGTTATACGCCGATTGACTTTTCAAAGCTGCCGCCGGTGGCAGCGCGCCAAAACAACAACGGCAACAGTCGCCCCTGAAAACGAAAAGCTCCCGTCGGGGAGCTTTTTTTGAACCTTTCAGTCGACCAGTTCTATTTTCATGCGCTTGTTCAGGCAGAAACAAACGTTGTTTATCTCGCCCAGAAAGCGCCGTTGACCGTTTAAATGCTCTTCAACGACATGCAGCGGTATCTCGCTTTGCGCGCTGAACTCTTCCGGCGTCAGCTTCAGTTCCGCCAAAGCCCGGCGGAAACTTTCGCTGTATTCCGAACGCAGCCGCCGCAAATTCTGTCTTCTGATTTTATTTTCCATAGCTTCCTCCTTTGCAAGGTTTTGTTAAAAACAAAACCGCTCCCAAAATGAGAGCGGAGGAGTTCGAAACTGTATAGAGACAGTACGCTTATTCGTCCGCAAAAGCGGCTTATTTCGCGTCATCCTCCACAGATGGAGGTTATAATCAGTTCTCTTTGAGGAGTTTCGACACTCCGCCGCCGGACTAACCGTTTCCTTTGGCAGAGATGATTATAAAAGTTAAATCCTAATTTTCAATGAAGATTTTTATCTTTCGCGGCCGTTGTCGCGGTCGTCGTATTCCAACAGGCGGGCGATGTCGTTTTCGATCTGGCGGTCAATCTGCCGGTTTTGCGGCTGCGGCCGATACTGCCCGGTTGACGAAATCAGCCGGTCTATCAGCGCCAGCGGATCTTGTCCGGCCAACAGCTGCCGTTTGGACACTTCGGCAGCCAGCGACTGCACCAGCGCATTACGCAGGGCTTCCTGTGCATTTTCGCGGCGTTTTTCTTCTTTTTCGTGTTCTTTTTCGGTATATTTGCGATGAAAGCGGGCAAACTCGTAAATCGGATCGCCGCCGGCGCGATAAGAATCCAACCCGACCAGATTGGTTTTGTTGTCAATCAGCGCCTTTATGCCCAAACCGGCATTGTCGCGATATATCATCCAGTCGTTGATTATTTCGGGATAAAGACTTTCCTGAACCTGATATGGCGGAAGTTCGCCAAAGCCCAGAACCTTGGTTTGCTCTCCCTGCATGTAAACGGTAACGTTTTCGGCAAAATATTCCTTGTTTTCAATGCGACGGCGGGACGGGTCGGTCAGTGCCCGGCTGAGCAGCAGGGCAACCAGCGCGGCTTTCAGCTCCTGATTGCTTTTGTAGTTTATTTTGCGCGGGTCATATACGACTTCGGTATCGTTCAAAACCTGATTGACGCAATAGCGGTTCAGGTTTTGCAGCGCGGCAAGCTGCTCCGGTTCCAGCGGGATTTCCGAAACTATTTCGGCTTCCGCGGCACGGCGGATAAGGCTGCGGATTATTTTCTGAAATTTCTGGTTGACGTCCATCAAACCGGCTCCGAATATTCAATCGTTATGCGGGAGTATAGCATGTTTTGCGGTTTTGCGCCACAGAAAATTCAGCCGATAAAAGGTTTAAAAGCGGCTGCCATTTTCTTATAGGCGTCTTTTTTGAAATCGACGGCCCTTTTGACCGCTTCGTCCAGCGTTACCCATTCGTATTTGCGGAATTCCGGCTCGGCCGTATCAAGGTTGATTTCGGATTCTTCGCCGACAAAACGAAACAGGCTCCAATACAAATCCTGACCCGGATTGTAAATTCCGCGTTTTTTTCTTTTTTCCAGAATGAAATCGGGAAAAGTGTAACGTATGCCTTCCTCCATGGCCGTAACAAACTGAACCGACCTGACCGACGTTTCTTCATAAAGCTCGCGACGCGCGGCATCGACAGCTGTTTCGCCGGCCTCGACGCCGCCCTGCGGAAACTGCCAGTCATCATGTTGCAAATCGTTGCGGGCACAGACCAGCACCCGGCCGGAATCGTTAAACAAAACGGCCGCGGCACATTTGCGATAGGGATATTCCATTGTTCACCTCTCCGAACAGACATATAAGCGCCGGACGGCGTTTATTCAATAACCGTATTTGACAGCGGCACCGGCGCAAACGGACGCTCCGGCATGGCAATGTTCTGCGCGCGCATCTCATCGTAACTGAGCTGCGGCGAAAAGCTGTCCAGCCAGCGGCGGATTTCCAGAACGACGACCGGCTTGGGCTCTGCAACCACGACGACCTGACCGTTGTTGCGGGCAAAACGCTCGGCGGCGGCCAGTTTGTCGCGAATGTCGTCCGGGCGGAAAGAACCGTCGATAACAATGTCGGCCGTTCCGCGCGCCAAGCCGTCAACCTTTATCAAATCGACGGTTTCCTCGCCGGAAGCGTTAACCAGCAGGAGTCCTCGGCGTCCGACTTCCTGCAAGACCTTTTCCAGATGTCCCATGCTGTCGACACCGGCATCGCCTCCGGCAACCAGCATGCCGCCCAGCGGCGCACCGACCGACAAAGACTCCCTGACGCGGCGGATAAGCTCTTCGGGACTGGAGGTTATGTCCATTGACAAAGGACCGCTGTCGGCACTGAGATAATCTTTGGACGGCAACAGCAAATCCATATAGGTTTCATGTCCGGCGGAACGGGCTTCCTTTACCTGATTGCCGACATCCGGCGCATAAGGCGAAAAAGAAAAGGAAACTTCCGGCGGCAGGCCGTTCATAATGGCCTGGGCGCCGGTTTTGTCAATGCCGAAATTTTTGAAAACGACGGCAACCCGGAAGAAGTTCGGTTGAACGCGCACCTTGCGGCCGTATTCGCTCCAGGGTTTCCGCAGGCCGTCGGTTTTGGGCAGCTGAAAATCGCCCTCCTTCTCAACCAGCGCCGCATCGGATTCAATATTTTTCAGAGGTTCGGCATCTTCAACCGGTTTCAGCTTAATCAGCAGCGGCATATTGCTCAGAACCCGCTGCTGGGGCGTCATATCGTCATCGGCCGACTGCTTTCCCGGTGCCGAGGCTTCCCGGCGCTGCCTTTCTTCCTTCAATTCCTGCGGGCTTTTTTTGTCCGGCAGCGTAATCACATATTTCGGCGATTTGTTGCCTTCTTCGAACATCATTTCCTCGACCTTGTTGCGATATTTCGGCTCGCTGCGCTTAACCGCCGAGAAATAACCGGCGGCGACAACAACCGCCAGCGCGGCAACCGCCGCCAGAATAATCCCCTGCTGTTGTTTTAAGGTCTTGAGCAAAACAAAGTCCTTTCTTATTTTCCGCTGTCGTTCTCAGAATACAGTTTAAGCGCTTTGACCATATCTATCGCACGGAGCAGCTGGTAGTCGCTTAAATCTTCCGGGCTGAGCCGCCTGTCCTTTTCGGCTTTCTTTTCTTCCGCCGTTTCATTCTTGAGAGCGCCTTTCAATTCGGCTTCAGTCATACCGAAACCGCCGCTTTCGACAACCTCAAGCTTGGCCTGCTTGACTTCGATGTCCGGTTCTATGCCCTTGGCCTGAATCGAACGGCCTGACGGCGTATAGTAACGGGCCGTGGTCAGGCGCATGGCTCCGTATTTGCCAAGCGGGATAACCGTCTGAACCGAACCTTTGCCGAAAGATTTTTCACCCATGACAATGGCGCGGTGATGGTCCTGAAGCGCGCCGGCGACAATTTCGGAGGCCGAAGCGGAACCTTCGTTAATCAGAACGACAATCGGCAGGCCTTTGACGATGTCGCCTTTTTCGGCGGTGTATTTAATCGTGTCGCTTTCATTGCGGGAACGGGTAGAAACGATTTCGCCCTTGTCCAAAAACAGGTCGGAAACGCTGACCGCCTGGTCAAGCAGACCCCCGGGGTTGTTGCGGACGTCGAGAACAACGCCGGCCAGTTTGCCGTCGGTTTTCTTGCGGGCATCTTTGACCGCTTTTTCAATCATCTTATCAATATTTTCCGAAAAAGAGGAAACGCGGATATAAGCAACGTCGCCGCTCTTGACTTCGCTCTTGACGGACTGGATTTTGATTTCCTCGCGTTTGAGAGTAA
This sequence comes from Azospirillum sp. CAG:239, assembly GCA_000436375.1. Classification (GTDB taxonomy): domain Bacteria; phylum Pseudomonadota; class Alphaproteobacteria; order RF32; family CAG-239; genus Scatacola_A; species Scatacola_A faecigallinarum. The sequence goes on from FR885511.1 coordinate 9,885, forward strand.
CGTCAAAAGGCTTTTCGTTGGCACGGCGAATGGTCAGTTTGACTTTGGTGCCGACCTTGCCGCGCATTTTGTCGACGGCTTCGTTCAGGGTAAGTCCCATAACCTGTTCGCCGTCAATGCTGGTAATGTAATCGCCGGGTTTCAATCCCGCCTTGGCGGCCGGTGTGTCGTCAATCGGCGAAACAACCTTGACGACGCTGTTTTCCATGGTAACTTCTATGCCCAAACCGCCGAATTTTCCGGAAGTCTGCTCGCTCATGTATTTGAAGCTCTGTTCGTCGAGATAGCTGGAATGGGGATCCAACGAAACCAGCATGCCGTTAATTGCTGACTCAATCAGTTTCCGGTCCGAAACTTCTTCAACATATGAGATTTTGGCTCTTTCCATAACTTCGCCGAACAGGTTGAGCAGCTCATAGGTGTCGGCGTCTTCCTTATCCTGATTTTTCGGCGTGGCCGCCTGAAGCGGCGAAGCCAGCATTACACTAAACATAACGGCACTTAAAAATGATAATTTGGTGTTCATTGTTTTTCCATTCCTAAAAAACTTATTTTTCAATCCAGGTCAGCGGGTTGATCGGATGATTGTCCTTGCGGAGTTCAACATAAAGTCTGGTGTCGCCGCTTTCGGGCATTTGTCCGACAGGTTCGCCGGCCAGCAGCATTTGTCCGAGTTCGCAGTCAACTTCTTCCAGTCCGGCCAGCAGCGACAGATAGCCCTGTCCGTGTTCGATAATAATCAGATTGCCGTAACCGCGGAAAGGTCCGGCAAAAATAACCGTGCCGTCATAAGGCGAAATGACCTGCGCCTGGCTGCGGGTTTTGATAATAATACCCTTGGAGGTAACGCCTTTCGACATCTGTTCGCCATATGCGGTAACAACCGGACCACGCGCCGGACGCAGCAGATGCCCCTTGGCCTTAACAAAGTTCTCACCCACTTCATTTATAACCTCGGGTTTGAATTTAATCAAGTCAGCTCTTTGTTTCTCTTCAAGTTTTTTCGTTTCCTCGGCAGCGCGACGGGCTTCGGCGGCTTTAAGCTCGGCCAGACGGCGGCGCTCTTCTTCCTGCCGGCGCAGCTTCTCCTGACGCTGTTTTTCCAGTTTGTTGAGAAGGTCGCGGAGATCGTTGGCCTGCGAAGCCAGCCGTTCGACTTTTTTCTTGGCCTTGACGCTTTTGATTTCGACGGCGTTGCGAATTTTGGACTTGCGTTGAACCAAAGCTTTCATCTGCTCATGTTCATTTTCCAAAATTTTTTTCTGACGGATAATGCGCGCAACCTGTTTTTCGACCAGATTTTTCTGGTTTTCGATTTTTTCCAGATCTTCGCGGATGCGGGTGGCGTTCTCCTGCAAATAAGGCACGGCTTCGCGCAGAAGCATGGCGCTGCGGATTATTTCCACCGGCGTCAACGGCTGCACAAACAGCGCCTCGGTCGGCTTCAGCGCCAAATTCTGCAATGCGGAAAGCGTCTTAATCAGGTTGTCGTCTTCAACAACAAAGTTTTCCTCGGCTTTTTTGAGGTCGGCGCGCAGAGTTTCCAGCTCGCTTTCCATTCGGGAGATTTTTTCTTCGCTGTTTTGTATTTGTTTGGCGGAAGCTATCATGTCCTTGCTGATACGGGTCAGTTCCAGACTTATCTGTGTCGCTTGCGCCTGCAGCTTTTTATGTTCAAGGTTCTGCGCCTGAACCTCCCTTTCCATCTTGGCCAAATCGGCCTTGGACACGTCGGCCGCCATAACCGGCCTAAGCATGAGAGCCAGAACCCCCATGCCCAGAACCAGAGATATGTGTTGCGGCCGACGTTCCATGCTATTTAATCAGCAGCGACTGTCCGTTCATTTCGGCCGGCTTGTCAATGCCCAGCAGATCAAGCAGGGTCGGCGCAATGTCGGCCAGTTTGCCGTCACGCAGGCCTTTAACCTCCTGTGGCGCATTGACCAGAACATCCATGACCTTGCCGACGGTGTGGGCGGTATAGGGCGCGCCGGTTTTTTCGTCAACCATCTTTTCGGCGTTACCGTGGTCCGCCGTTACCAGCAGGACACCGCCGACGTCCTCAATGGCCTTGGCAACGCGGCCCAGACACTCGTCAACCGCGGCAACCGCCTTGAGCGCGGCTTCCATTATGCCGGTATGACCAACCATGTCGCCGTTGGCAAAGTTGCAGATGATGACGTCAAAACGTTTGTTCTCAATGGCGTCGACCAATTTATCGGTTACTTCGTAAACGCTCATTTCCGGTTTGAGGTCATAAGTGGCAACCTTCGGGCTGGGAATCAGAATCCGGCTTTCGCCATCAAACTCCCTCTCCTCGCCGCCGTTGAAAAAGAACGTGACATGCGCGTATTTTTCGGTTTCGGCAATGCGCAGCTGGGTCAGGCCGTGATCGGAAACGACCTGTCCGAAAATGTTATGCAGCGCTTCGGGGCCGAACATGGTTTTCATGAAACGGTTATGGTCAACCGAGTATTCGGTCATACCGACCGCCATGGAGAAAGCTACCTGTTTCTTGCGCTCAAAGCCGCCGAATTCCTTATCGGCCAGAGCATAAAGAATTTCACGGGCGCGGTCGGCGCGGAAGTTGGCCATCAGAATAGCATCGCCGTCGGCGCAACCCTGATAATCGCCAATCACGCAGGGAACGACAAATTCGTCGGTAACACCGGCTTGATAAGAAGCTTCAATCGCTTCCTTAACCGTGGCATAGCGTTTGCCGGAAGCCGAAACAATGTTGTTGTAAGCGGCTTCGACGCGGTCCCAGCGCTTGTCGCGATCCATGGCGTAAAAGCGTCCGGACAACGTGGCAATACGAACATTTTTCATCTCTTTGACCGCATTTTCAAAATCGGCCAGAAAACCTTCGGCCGAAGACGGCGGCGTATCGCGGCCGTCCAGGAAAGCGTGAACCTCGGTTCTGATGCCGTTTTTATCAAGAATGCCGGCCAAAGCAACAATATGGTGCTGGCTGGAATGCACGCCGCCCGGCGACATCAGTCCCATCAAATGGCAGGCTTTGCCGCCGGCTTTCAGCTCTTTAATCAAATCGGTCAAAACCGGATTTTTTTCAATGCTGCCGTCTTTGATTGCCATGTCAATACGGGGCAGATCCTGCATAACGACGCGTCCGGCACCCAGATTCATGTGGCCGACTTCGGAGTTGCCCATCTGACCGTCCGGCAGGCCGACGGCAAGTCCTGAAGTTTCGATCAGGCTGTGCGGACATTCTTCAACAAACCTGTGCCAATTCGGCGTCTTGCCGTTTTCGATGGCATTGTCCGGGGTAACCGGTCTTCTGTAACCCCAACCGTCCAAAATCAGAAGCATTACGGGTTTCTGTGTCATTATTTTCTCTCTTTCAATTAAAAACCGCACGGCCGGATGAATCTGCCGTGCCTTTAAGCAAAACAAACTTCTGGTATTATATATAATAAATCGTAATAAAAAAGCACTATTTTGCGATTATTTTACGGTTTTTTACTCCCTGACGCTCAAGGCGATTTTCCGCCAGATTTCAGCCGGAAGCGTGCCGCCGGTAACGCCCTTCATCGGCGAATTGTCATCGTTGCCGACCCAGACGGCAATGACGTATTCATCGGTAAAGCCGACGAACCAGGCATCGCGGTAATCCTGCGTAGTGCCGGTTTTTCCGGCGGCAAAGCCGGGAATTTTGGCGCGGCGACCAGTTCCCTGACTGATGACTTTTTCGAGCATTTTGGTCAAATCCTTAACCGCGCCGGCATCCAGAATGCGGTTTTCGGTATCCGCTTCCCGCTGATAAAGCTGATAGCCGTCGCGGGTATAAATCTCCTTAATCGCATGCGGCCAGGTGGCATAGCCGCCATTGGCTATTGCCGAATAGGCTGTAGCCATGTCGATAACCTTGACTTCGAAAGTTCCCAGCGCCAGAGAGGGCGTATTTTCAACCGGCGTGGAAATGCCCATTTTTTTTGCCGTGCGGATTATGTCTTTGCGGGACAGAGATTCCGAAAGGTTAACCGTCGCCAGATTCAGCGACTTCATCAGCGCCTCGTCCAGCGTGACGCTGCCATAATATTTTTTATCGTAATTTTCCGGTTTCCATTTGCCGATGGAGAGCGGAACATCATCAATGCGGTCTTCGCGTTTCCAGCCGTTTTGCAGCGCCGTCAGATAAACGAAAGGCTTGAAGGCCGAACCCGGCTGCCGCAGCGCGGTTACCGCCCGGTTGAACTGGCTTTTGCGGTAATCGATGCCGCCGACCATGGCTTTGACCTCGCCGCTTTTGTTCAGAACAACCACCGCACCTTCGCTGACATTGCGGTTTTTGGCGGCAAGTACCGCCTCACGGAGAATTTTTTCGGCATTTTCCTGAATTTTCTGATCCAAAGTCGTATAAACATAAATATCATTGTCGCGCTCGCCGATATAATCGTTGACTTCTCTGTAAACCCAATCGGCAAAATAATCGGCTCCCTGAACCTTATACGACTTATCCTCGCCGACGGGCAAAGTCAGGGCATATTTCATCTGTCTTTCGGTAAGGGCGTCGTTGTTGACCATGTTCTGCAGAACCACCTTGGCCCTCGCCTTAGCCCTCTCGGCACTTGCAATCGGATTGTACCGCGACGGCGCTTTAAGCATGCCGGCAATAATCGCCGCCTCAAGCAGATTCATGTCGCGTGAAGATTTTTGAAAATATTTCTGGCTGGCGGCTTCAATACCGTAGGTTCCGGCGCCGAGGTAAACCCGATTTAAATACAGCGTCAGAATCTGCTCCTTGCTGAATTTATGTTCCAGCCAAAAGGCCAGCAACAGCTCCTGCGTTTTGCGCTTGATGTTTTTCTGAGACGTCAGGAACAGGTTTTTGGCCACCTGCTGGGTAATGGTGCTGCCGCCCTGGGCATAGCGGCCCATAAAAATATTGGTCAGCATGGCGCGGGTAAAGGCGACGATGTCAAAACCGAAATGCGCGTAAAAACGGCGGTCTTCGGTCGAAATTATCGCGTCGGGAACATAAGAGGGAAGTTCATTTAAGCGAATGACTTCCGAATAAACGCTGCCAAAGGTTTTGACCTCGTTGCCGTTTTCGGCGGTAATGGTGGTGGACGGCTGCCGCGTACGCGCGACCGCCTGATCAATATCCGGCAGGGTCAAGACGCAATAGAGCAGCCAGCCGGCAAAAGTTATCACCAGAAAACTTAAAAAAATCAAGATGATACGCCGAGTCGCAAGCCTTTGTTTTGACTCTCTTTTTTTGCGGTTTGCCGTTTTTCTGCCGGTCTTTGTCTTTTTTACCATTTAATCTGTCCTTGCGTCGAGTCTCGGAATCCGTTATTAATTTACTATCAACATTCTGCCATAAATAAGTTAAGGAAAATTTTATGAAAACCGTTTCCGTTGCCCTGAATCAGAAATTATACGCCAAACTGACCCTGATGGCGGAAAAAAGCGGCCGTTCGGTTGACGAATGCCTTGAACTTGCCGTCGGCGAATATGTTGACAACTATGAAGACGTTTACAAAACCGACCTCAATTCGGTCAATTCTCTTGAACGTTCTTTCTTTTTATCTATTGGCGAATAGATTTTTATCAATTATATTTGACGCAGATTTAAAACCTGCAAGAGAGACGATGCCATGCCCAAAAAAGTCTGCTTAGTTGACGGTTCGGGTTATATTTTCCGTGCCTTTTACGCCCTGCCCCCGATGACAAATCCGGCCGGACTGCCGGTTAATGCGGTTTACGGCTTTACCAACATGTTTCTGAAACTGACCAGTCAGATTAAATGCGATTACTCGCTGGTTTTGTTTGACGCCAAGCGCAAAAACTTCCGCAACGAAATTTTTCCGGATTATAAGGGCACGCGCAAAGAAATTCCCGAAGACCTTATTCCGCAGTTTGAGCTGATTCATAACGCCGTTTCGGCGCTGAATCTCAATTATCTGGAAATGGACGGCTTTGAAGCCGACGACCTGATTGCCACTTATGCGGCCGAAGCCTTAAAAAAAGGCTATGAAGTCGTTATCGTTTCCGGAGACAAAGATCTGATGCAGCTGATTCGTCCCGGCATCGAATTTTACGATCCGATGAAAGACAAATTTTTCACGCCTGAAGACGTCAAGGAAAAGTTCGGCGTCTATCCGGAACAAGTCGCAGACGTTCAGGCTCTTTCCGGCGACAGCATCGACAATGTGCCGGGCGTTCCCGGAATCGGTCCGAAGACCGCAGCCGAACTGGTCAATCAGTTCGGTTCGCTGGAGGGAGTTCTGGAACATGCCGGCGAAATCAAACAAAACAAACGCCGCGAAACGCTGCTGGCCAATCTGGACAACGCAAGGATTTCCAAGCAGCTGGTTCAGCTCAAAAACGACGTGCCGGTCGAACATGACCTGGAAGAGTATGGCTGCCGCAATCCGGAACTGACAACCCTGCTGCATTTTGTAGACGAGCACGGTTTCAAAAGCCTGAAGCCGCGGCTGGAAAAATGGGTCAGCGAACAATGCGCCGATCCGCTGAATCCACAGGCAAAAAACGTCCTGAAAAAAGAAGTTCAGAAAAAATATGAACTGATTACCGATGAAGCCGGTCTTAAACGCTGGGTTGAAAAAATCAGCAAGGCCGGTCTGTTTTCATTCCGGACGGTTTCAAGCGGCAGCGAACCGGTTTTTGACCGGATTTCAGGCCTTGCAATGGCAATTAATCCGGGAGAAGCCTGCTATGTGCCACTTGGTTCGGCCGAAGTGCAGACCGGCAGCAATTTTGATCTGTTTGCCGCGCCGCAGAAAAGCGAACAGCGTCTTTCGCGCGAACAAGCCGCCAAATGGCTGAAATCCGTTTTTACCGACCGTTCGATTTTAAAAATCGGCCATGCAATGAAACTTGACCTGCATTTTATGAGTCAGATTTTCGGGACTGAAACCGCTATTGAGCCGATTGACGACATCGCGGTCATTTCTTACGATTTGGACAGCACCGAGCACGGTCACGGAATCGACGAACTGGCAGAACTGTTTTTGGACTACAAGGCGCAGAAGCTTGAAGACCTGCTCGGCAGCGGCAAAAACAAAATCAGCGTTGAAAATCTGGACAGCAAGCAACTGCTCGACTTTGCCGCTGAACAGGCCGACCTGATACTGCGCCTGTACAATGTGCTGAAACCGCGGCTGGTTCCCGAACGCAAGGCGGCCGTTTATGAAAATTTCGACCGGCCGCTAATCGGTACGCTCAAAGAGATGGAACAAAACGGCATTATGGTTGACGCGGGGGCCTTGCGCAAGCTGAGTTCGTGCTTTGAGGAACAGCTGCGACAGATTGAAAGCCAGGTTTACGAACTGGCCGGCGAAGAATTTAACCTCGGTTCGCCCAAACAAATCGGCGAAATATTGTATACAAAACTCGGCCTGAAGGGCAAAAAGACAGCCAGCGGCAGTTTTCAGACCGGCGCTGACGTGCTGGAAAAAATGGCCGAAGAACACGAACTTCCGGCTAAGATTCTGGAATGGCGCGGTTTTGCGAAACTTAAGTCGACCTATACGGAAGCTTTGTTAAACCTGCTTGACGCAAACAGCCGAATTCACACGACCTATAACCAGATAAACACGACGACCGGTCGACTGTCGTCAACGAATCCGAACTTGCAGAACATTCCCATTCGCACCGACATGGGATTAAAAATCCGCGAATGTTTCATCGCCAAGCCGGGTCATAAAATAATTTCTTCCGACTATTCGCAGGTTGAGTTGCGGCTGATGGCCGTCGTTGCCGGCGTCAAGGCATTGAAAGAGGCGTTTAACCACGGTATTGACATTCATGCGGCAACGGCTGTCAAGGTTTTCGGCGTGCCGGCCGATCAAGTCGACCATAATCTGCGCCGTCATGCCAAAACAATCAATTTCGGCGTTATTTACGGCATTTCGCAGTATGGACTGGCCAAACAGCTGGGCATATCCGCTGACGAAGCCAAAATTTACATCGACAACTATTTTCGCCAAATGCCGGAAATCAAGGCCTATATGGAAAAAACCATCGCTTTTGCGCATAAAAACGGTTTCGTGCTGACGCCTTACGGCCGCAAATGTTTTGTTTTCGGCATCAATGACAAGAACAAGCGCATTTCGTCAAACGCCGAACGGGCGGCCATTAACGCTCCTTTGCAGGGCGGAGCCGCCGACATCATTAAAATGGCCATGAATCAATGTTTGTGGCGGCTGCAAAAAGGCGGCTTCAAAACCAAAATGCTGTTGCAGGTTCATGACGAACTGGTCTTTGAAGCGCCGGACAACGAAGTTGAAGCAATTAAACAGCTGGTTAAGGAAACAATGGAAAACGTCGTGCATTTCGACATTCCGTTTATAGCCGAAACGGGCTCCGGACAAAACTGGGCCGAAGCACATTAGCCCAAAGGTTAACGAGGGCTTACAACTGGTCTTTTTTAGATTTGAGCTGACCGCAGGCGGCTAGGATATCCTGTCCCCGCGGGGTGCGAATCGGCGCTGCATAACCGGCATGATTCAACACTTTGGCAAAGGCATGAATACGGTTGTTGGAGCTTGGCTCAAAGCCACAGCCCGGCCAGGGATTAAACGCTATCAGGTTGAATTTGGCGTTAATCTGATATTTCTTCATCAGGTTAATGAGCTGATTGGCGTTTTCTATCGAATCGTTGATGCCGTTAAGCATCAGATATTCAAAAGTCACGTAGCGGCTGCCGTCGCGGCTCTGATAGTCGCGGCATGCTTTCATAACCTCGGCCAGCGGATACTTTTTGTTAATCGGCATAATTCGCGAACGGATTTCATCGGTCGGCGCATGCAGACTGACCGCCAGACGGACGCCTGTTGCTTCGGCAACTTCAACAATGCGCGGCGCAATGCCGGAAGTTGACAGCGTAATGCGGCGGCGGGAAACGGCAATTCCTTCGCCGTCGGTAATAATGTTCATTGCTTTGATGACGTTTTCAACATTCTGCAGCGGCTCGCCCATGCCCATAACGACAATGTTCGACAACATACGGTTTTCGTCCGTGCGGGTCGGCCACTCGCCATAGACGTCGCGGGCAACCATAAACTGTCCGACGATTTCGCCGGCGGTCAGGTTCCGGGTCAGCTTCTGACTGCCGGTATGGCAGAAGCGACAGCCCATCGCGCAGCCGACCTGCGTTGAAATACAGACGGCGCCGCGGTCTTCCTCGGGAATATAGACCATCTCTACCCGCTGACCGTCGGCAAATTCAAGCAGCCATTTGTGGGTTTTGTCGACAGAAACCTGCTCGGCAACGATTTTCGGACGGGTTATCGTGAAATTTTCGGCCAGTTTGGCGCGCAATTCTTTGGAAAAACTGCTCATTTGAGCAAAATCGGTCACGCCGTGATAGTACAGCCATTGCCAAAGTTGTTTGGCACGAAACGGCTTTTCGCCGAGGGCGACAACCTGTTCGGCAAGTTCGGTCTTGCTCAGGCCGAGAAGTTCAATCTTTTCCGTCATGGCTATTTCTTGCCGCATTTGGCGCTGATGGCCTTGTAAGCGCTGCTGAAACCGGCCAACGAGTAAGTGTCCTTGGTATCGGTGCCTTTGGCCGACGTACCGGTAACAATCATTCTTTCGCCGCGTTTCATGCCTTCAACCAGCTCGCGGTCAACGCGGTCGCTGACGGCCCAGGCCTTGTCGCCGCTGGTAAACAGTTTCTTGAAGCTTTTGGTGCCGATTTTGACAACGACCGGAGAATCCGGCTTATAAGTATAACCGGCGACAAAGTTGACGACGTCAAAGCTTTTTTCGGCCGGACGGTGCGTGACAACGGCATAAATATCGCCGCGTTTGGTGTATTTTCCCTCGTCCTTTTTGGGCGTGGAAGCCATATAGCAGACTATTCCGCTCGAATCCTTATGATAATAAGCGGCCCAGTCATCATATTCGCCGATAAGCTGCGGCGCGGCGGCCGAGACAGAAGCCGCGGAAAAAGCGAAGACACTGAAAACGGAAACGAAAAAAATCTTTTTTAACATACCTTTGTACCCACAAGTTTCGGTTATTTGCCAATTATTGTATTTGAAAAATATATAAAAACTGTTAACAATAAGGCAGATTTCAAAAACAGCGGGAAAAACAAGATGATCAGAGACAATTATCTGGACATGAACAAAATCATTCAGGACAAAAAGGTGCTGAAACTGTTTCGCGTAGTCGAAAGCCACGGCGGGGCACTGCGTTTTGTGGGCGGCGCCGTGCGCGACGCGCTGGCAGGACTGAAAGGCTTTGATCTTGACCTGGCTACCGACCTTTCGCCGGACGAGCTGGTAGAAGCCTGTTCAGAAAACGGTCTGCGCACCGTTCCCATCGGCATAAAATTCGGCACTGTCGGAGTTATTATTAATGACAAAGTGCTTGAAGTGACGTCTTTGCGCCGCGACGTTAAAACCGACGGGCGACATGCCGTCGTCGAATTTACGACCGACTGGGAAGCCGACGCTTCGCGCCGCGACCTGACTATCAACGCCGTTTACGCCGACGAAAAAGGCAACGTTTTTGACTATTATAACGGTATTGAAGACCTGGAGCAGGGCAATATCCGTTTCATCGGCAATCCCAATCACCGCATTAAGGAAGATTATCTGCGAATCCTACGTTTTTTCCGCTTTTATTCGCTGTTCGGCAAAGGACCGATTGACGATAAGGCGCTCAAAGCCTGCGTCGAAAACCGCGACGGGCTTAAAACCCTGTCGATTGAGCGTATCCGCGACGAGTTTTCAAAAATTCTGCTGACGCCGAATGTCGGCAAAACTCTGAAAATCATGTTTGACAATGAAATTTTGGGCTTTCTGCTGGCGCCGTCAGAAAATTTTCAGCAGCTTGATTTTCTGATTAAACTGGTCGATGACGAAAATATTCCGCATGCGGCCATGCGGCGGCTGTTCGTCCTCTATCAGCCGGATGAGGAACTGGCCGAAAATCTGGCAGCGCGTCTGCATCTGACCAGAAAACAACGCGAATCTTTCGTTCGCTGGGCGGCAGTCAAAGTGCCGGGAGAAGCTTTTCTTGACGCCGACAGCCGGTTGAAACTGATTTACAAATACGGCAAAGAGTTCTGTCGCGACAAAATGCTGCTGCAATCCGCTTTGGAAATGAAAAACATTCCTAATCTGCATGCCAGACTGCAGGAGATTGAAGACGCAGTCGTACCGATTTTTCCCATTCGCGGCAAAGACGTTATTGCCGCAGGCATCAGCGACAACCGGAAAATCGGCGCAACGCTGGACAATCTTGAACAACTCTGGCTGGAAAGCAATTTTCGTCTGACCAGAGAAGAACTTTTAAACAAAGTAAGCGAGATAAATCAGAAAGCTACCGCATAAATTCTACAGCAGTTTGCGTGAATTGAGAGCCAGCTGGAGCGTGCCTTCGTCCATATAATCAAGTTCAGCGCCCATCGGAATTCCCTGCGCAAGTGTCGTTACCTTGGATTCGGTATCTTTCAGACGCGAAACCAGGTAATGAGAGGTTATCTGTCCGTCGACGGTGGCCGGAAGCGCAAGAATAACCTCTTTAATGCCGTCTTTTTTGATGCGGCAGAGCAGAGATTCAATATTGAGGTCTTCAGGAGCAATGCCGTCCAAGGCCGACAAAACGCCGCCTAAAACATGATATTTTCCCTTAAAGAAAGAAACCCTTTCCATTGCCCATAAGTCCGCAACGTCCTGCACCACGCAGAGGGTGGCGTCTTCGCGTTTTTCGGAAGCGCAAATCGAACAGGGCGAAACGGTATCATAGTTGCCGCAGATTTCACAGGTTTTGACGTTGGCGGCAACTTCCTGCAGAGCTTCAATCAACGGCAGAAACAGACTTTCGCGCTTTTTGAGCAGCTGCAACACTATGCGCCGGGACGAACGAGTTCCCAGCGACGGCAGTTTGGCAATCAGCTTGGTAAGTTTTTCAATTTCCTTTCCGGCCACGGCAGTTTCCTCAGAAAGGAAGTTTCAGGCCGCCGAGATTGAGGCCGCCGGTAACGTCTTTCATACCCTCGGCCATTGAAGCGTCAACCTTGGCATGGGCATCGTTATAAGCAGCGGCAATCATGTCTTCAAGAATACTGACGTCTTCTTCCTCGAGCATGGACTTGTCAATTTCGACCTTTTTCATCTCAAATTTGCCGTTCAGCGTAATTTTGACCATGCCGCCGCCGGAAGTTCCGGTCAGTTCCTGTTCGGCAAGCTTCGCCTGGGCTTCTTCCATTTTTTTCTGCATCATCTGGGCTTGCTTCATCAGCCCCTGAATATTCATCATGATTAAATTTCCTCTTCAAAAAACAGTTCGCTGTCGGCTTCCCCGTCCGCCGTCTCTTCCAAATCCACCCTACGGGTCAGGGTTTCAATCTTGGCTCCCTTGAACTCGGCCATAATCGCCTTGACCAGGGGATATTCCATTATGCTGCGCTTATCTTCCTCGGTTTTGGCCCGCTCCCGGTCGGCAATGGTTTCTCCAAGATGGCCGCGCAGAATATCAATTTTCCACTCCCTGCCGGTGGCTTCGGTCAGAATCTTATGCAGATTCATAATAAAATCGGGATGAATTTTGTCCGAAACCGTCATCTTCATAAAACCGTCGCTGAATTCGTGAATGGTAACGTCGTTTTTCAGCGCATAAGAAACCAGCATTTTGCGATTGGTTTCCAAATAGGCAACCAGTTCTTCGGCATTTTTGAACATTCCGAAAGAAGCCGATGCCGCGGCCGTGTCCGGATGCGGCGTTTCAACCCGTGCCGGTATGACCGGCGCAGGCGCAGGTGCATTTTGCGGCGCACCTGCCGCTGCTTCAAAAGGGCGCGAGCTGCCTAAGCTAGAGTTTTTTTTTACGTCGTTGAGAAGTTCGTACGGCGTGGGCAGACTGGCAGAATAAGCCACGCGTATCAGAATCATTTCCAACGCGTCTATCTGAACCGGCGCAACCTGAAGCTCGCCAATACCCTTAATCAGCATCTGCCAGATTTTGGAAAGAACGGCTATTGAAACGACCGGCGTCATTTTTGTGCAGAAACCGCGTTCATTTTCCGTCAGGCTGACGTCATTGACCGAAGCGGGAATAATGCGGGCTTTGGCCAGCATATGCGTAATGTTAATCAAATCCTGCAGCAGGGTCGTCGGATTGGCACCGTTTTTGTACTGCTCCTGAAGATTGGAAATGACCTTGTCTACTTTGCCGACCGCCAGATTTTCGAACAACTCGAAAACCTGATTTCGGTCAGCCAGACCAATCATGTTTTTGACAACGTCAGTGCGAACTTTGCCACCGCCAAGCGAAATCGCCTGATCCAACAGAGATTCGCCGTCACGTGCCGAACCATCTGCCGCTTTGGCAATGATATGCAGCGCCTCTTCGTCAAAAGCAATGTTTTCGTTACCGAGAATTTTCTTAAACAAGCCGGTCAGGTCCTCAATGCTGATACGTTGCAAATCGAAACGCTGACAGCGGGAAAGGATGGTTACCGGAACCTTGCGGATTTCGGTGGTGGCAAAGATGAATTTGACATGGGACGGCGGCTCTTCCAAAGTCTTCAGCAGTGCGTTGAAAGCGCTTTTGGAAAGCATGTGAACTTCGTCGATGATGTAGATTTTATAACGGGCATTGGTCGGTTTGTAGCGGACGCCGTCAAGAATTTCGCGGATATCGTCGACACCGGTATGCGAAGCCGCATCGAGTTCCATAACATCAATATGCCGTCCTTCGGTTATCGCCCTGCAGTTTTCGCAGACGCCGCAGGGATGAACAGTCGGGCCGCTTTTGCCGTCAAGTCCGGTACAGTTCAGGGCTTTGGCGATAATACGGGCCGTGGTCGTTTTGCCGACGCCGCGGATGCCGGTAAGTATATAGGCATGATGCAAACGGTTGTTCTTAATCGCATTGGTAAGCGTCTGTACCAGCGCATCCTGACCGACCAGATCGTCAAAGTTTTGCGGACGATACTTGCGGGCAAGGACAACATACTGGTCATCGCTGCTGTTTTCGGTGCTTGTATTTTCTTCGGCCATTGCAATCTTCTAAAAATGAGGCGGAGAGCGGGCGACCTTAATCGCTTCCGTTACGGCTGCTTCCTTCCGGACCTGACCGGGTTGGCGGAAAATTAACCCGCCGCCCTCCAATAAAAAACTTATTTTAATATCGTTGTTTTTATCCCTTTTTTCAAGGGAAAAATAAACAAATCAACATTTTCGGGCTAATTCGGAACCCGAATATTTAGTTTGGCCAGCGCATCGCGGGTTACTTCCTGTTCGCGTTCAAACGAATTGTAAGCTTCCGGCTGGTTTTCCGGGCTGAGAGGCCGACCGTAAATGAGGGTCTGCGCGGTGGTGCGGTCCTTGCCGAAAATCAGCGGCGCGCGGTAATTAGAATCGATGACCAGAGGTTCGGTACCGCTGTCGCGGGACAGGGTTTCAAAACGACGGGGCGCTGCGTCGACAACGATGTCGCCGCTGCTGCGGACTTCGACGATATCCAGGCTGTGCTCGTTGCGTCCGTCGGCAAACAGGCGGAATACGCCGTTGATGCCGATATAGCCGTCCGGTTCGGTAATTGCTTCAGTCAGGCTGCCGCTGTCCTGTTTAGATAATGCCGAAGCCAGCGCAACGCCGTCATAGGCAAAAGAATACAGTGTACTCGGGCGGTCGCCGAAATATTCGTTATATTTGTTTGAGAAATAAGCGCTGTGAGAACGCGACATGGCCGGATACCAACTGCCGAACAGGGTCGTTTCCCTGTTGAGACTGGTGTTTTCCCAAATTGAGGTACCGAGAAATTTGACTTTCGGCGAAAAAACATCGTAATAGCCGAACATTGAAGCAGCAGATTTCAGGCGCGGACCATATTCGGGAATGATGACCGCGTCAAAATCGACATCGCCCAGCGTATCCAGCGGTTCAAGGCGTTTGAGAACCTTAGCGGCGTTACCGTCGCCGCGGGCAGATTTGGCAGCCAGATTGGTGCGGATTTTCTGCAAACGGGCAACACGGGCCGGATAATCGGTCATTTTTTTCAAGATGTCGGAAAAATCGGTGGTGTTGGGCGGATAAAAAGCTATGCGAACAACACTGACATTGTTTTTCTGCGCCGAACTGACTGCTGCTCTGGCAACGGCTACGCCTGTCGAATTATCAGGCACCAACAACGCGAATCTGGAACGTCCCTTCTCTGCGGCAAAACTCATGACACGGTCAACCTGCTCGTCAATCAACAGGCCAAGCGTATAAATATTGCTCTGCAAAACATCGGTATTGGTCGAAAAGGCAATTACCGGAACGCCGCGGTCAATCGCCGAATTTGACACGGCGCGGACTTCAGAGCTTGTCAGCGGGCCAAGAATGAGATCAGATTGTTGATTCAGCGCGTTTTCAATCGCGACGCGGGCTCCTTCGGGTGTGCTTTTGGTATCGTAATACTGCAGAATCAGGTTCGGATTGCGCACATCGTCCAAAGCCATCATGGTGGCATTTTTCAGACCCTGTCCCTGTTTGGCCGCCTCGCCGCTCAACGGCAGCAGAACGCCGACGCGAAAATCGCTCCGGCCGCCGAGGCTGACTTCGCCGTAATCGGTGGCAACACTGTCAAAACCGCTTTGGGTGGCAACTTCGGCCGAACGACAGCCGGCAACAACCGTAAGCAGGAAAAGCACTAAATATTTTTTTAACACTTGCATTTTACCCTAAAATAGAAAACAATCCGAAATTATAAAGCATTATGAAAACATATTAAACAGATTTAGAATAAAAAACCCTTAATGTAAAGAAAAGATATGCAGAACGGATTATACATCGTCGCTACACCAATCGGAAATCTCGGCGACCTTTCACCCCGCGCCGCGGAAACCCTTGCAAACGCCGACGTCATCGCCTGCGAGGATACCCGCATTGCCAAAAAGCTCTTTGCGCTTTTGAATATAAGCACGGCCGGCAAAAAATTCATCGTTTATCAAAATTACAACGAAGAGGACGAAGCCCAGAACATTATCAATCTGGCCGTCAACGACGGCAAAAGCATTGCATTGGTCAGCGATGCCGGTTCGCCGCTGATTTCAGATCCCGGATACAAGCTGGTACGCAAGGCTCGCGAGCAAAACGTTTTCGTAACGGTTCTGCCCGGCTGCTGCGCCCTTATCTGCGCTCTGCAGCTGTCCGGCCTGCCGACCAACCGTTTTCTGTTTGCCGGTTTCATTCCCAACAAGGACAAAGCCCGCACCGACACTCTGAAGGAAGTGCGCGACACAAAAGCGACGGTCATTTTTTATGAAACGGCACAACGGATTGTCAAAACCCTGACGGCCGCCGCGGAAATTTTCGGTAACCGGGAAATGGCCGTCGCCCGTGAAATCAGCAAAGTTTTTGAAGAATGTGTTAACGGAACCGCCGCCGAACTGATTGAACATTTCAGCGCCAAAGAACCGAAAGGAGAAATGGTACTGATGATAGCGCCGGCGGCGGAAAAAGACTTTTCGGATTTGGACATTGCGAACCTGCTACGGCAGAAAATGGCCGAAATGCCTTTGAAAAGCGCCGTTAAGGAAATGGTTTCGACTTACGGACTGAACAAAAACGAAATATATGAACTGGCATTGAAACTCAAAAATGAATAACTATCATTCCGGACATCGGGCAGAATTTCTGGCCCGGCTGTTGTTTCGCCTGAAAGGCTACCGGATTTTGGCGGCCAATTACGTCAGCGGGCGCGGAGCGCATGCAGGCGAAGTCGATTTTATTGCCAAACGCGGAAATGTCCTGGTATTCGTCGAAGTCAAAAAACGAACAACGCTGGATAAAGCCGCCTATGCCGTCAGCGACATACAGAAAAGGCGAATCCGTTCCGGCGCCGAATCTTTTTTGAAAAAACATCCGCAGTTCAACGGCTGCGACATTCGTTTCGATGCCGTTTTGGTAAAGTTTCCCTGCTCTTTCCGGCATCTGGAAAACGCCTGGTAAAAAATTATGCGGACATATGGAAATGAAACATCTTCCGATTATATTAACAGCAGTTTTAAGCTTGTCTTGTTTTGACGCAAAAACATTGTCTGCGGGAGAAAAAGAGATGGAAATAACCAGTTCGGGAATTGAAAACGGCAGAATTGCCGACAAATACGGCAAACGCGGCGACGATTTTATTAACAACGTGCCATCCCTTTCGCTGCCGCTGATAATTCACAACGCACCGGCAGAAACCAAAAGCTTTGCTCTGATATTAAAAGACGAAGATGCAGCGTCGGTTGTCGGATATCCTTGGATTCACTGGCTTGCAGCCAACATAAGGGAACCGCAGCTGGCCGAAAACGCCAGCCGCCGCAAACCGGATTTTATTCAGGGCGTCAACAGCTGGAACATGCCTTTTTACGGCGGAATGACGCCGCCGAATGCGCCGCATCGTTATGATTTGCATGTCTACGCTCTGGATCGTCTTCTGCCGTTGAAAAACGGTTTTACACAGACGGAACTTAAAGAAAGCATGGAAGGTCATGTTCTGGACGAAGCCGTTTTGAGCGGCGTTTATGACAACTGACCGCAAATGCAGCTTTATTCGACCGTATTTTCAATCAGACGGTTCAGGTTGTCGCGTTCGTAGGCATTGTATCCTTCAAAATCTTCTTTGATTTTCTGAAGTTTTTTCCTATCCTCGCGCATTTTTTCGATTTGCGGCTGCGCCAGTTTCTCAAACAATGCGTCAACATCGCTTTTGTCCTTGTCTTTTTTAGTTTCGGCAGACTTTTGTTCCGCCGCCGGTTCATCATCGTCATCTCCGGTCAGACCGACTTCGGAGGTTTTTTCCTTTATGGCGTCGAGGGTATCTTTAGGAATAAGCTTTTCAATCGGTTCGGCAAAATTGCCGGCAATCTGAAAATATTTCGATTTTTTAAGCAAATCGGGCTGTGATTTGACCGGCATCATCCAGCTGATGAGAATATACATAAGAACGATAAGCAGAAAAGCCCGAACTATGCCAAAAAACAAACCGAGCATCCGGTCAAGACCGCTGAGCTTGCTGGTGCGGATTTTGCCGACAACGCCGGCCGTCGCGTATATCCAGACAATCATGAACACGATTAAAATAAACGCCGCAGTGGCAATCCCGGCCATCCAGCCGCTTTCAATGTATTTAAGCGTGAAGGGATTCAAAATCGGCAGCAGGTAGATGACGGCAGCTCCGGCGAGCACCCAGCCGACAATTGAGAGAACTTCCTTAACCAGCCCTCTCCCCAGAGCAATAAGCGCCGAAATTCCGACTATAACCAAGATGGCGATATCCATGTTGTTGAGCTGCTGCATTTGTTTTTCCTTCAGTTAAACCAGTTTATCAGGCGCTGGACGTTGCCGATTTCGTGAACCGACATTTCATGATTGTTGAGTTTT
The DNA here is from genome assembly GCA_000436375.1 of Azospirillum sp. CAG:239. Lineage (GTDB taxonomy): Bacteria > Pseudomonadota > Alphaproteobacteria > RF32 > CAG-239 > Scatacola_A > Scatacola_A faecigallinarum. The sequence continues at coordinate 28,247 of FR885511.1, forward strand.
TTGTCTTTTTGATAAGTCGCCGGCATAATGGCGCTGGCAAAGCCCAGTTTGTGAGCCTCTTTCAGACGCGAATTTGGCTGGCTGACGGCACGAATTTCGCCGGAAAGACCGATTTCGCCGAAAATTACCGTATCAGAGGGCAGCGGTTTGTTGGTCATAGAGGAAATGACCGCCATCGCAACCGCCAAATCGGCCGCCGGTTCGGAAATTTTTAAGCCGCCGGCAATATTCAGGTAAATGTCCTGCGAACTCAGATTCATGCCGCAGCGTGCTTCCAAAACGGCCAGAACCATGGCCAGACGGTTGGAATCCCAGCCGACAACCGCCCGTTTCGGACTGGCATAACTGGTCGGACTGACCAGAGCCTGAATTTCAACCAGTACCGGCCGCGAACCTTCAATTCCGGCAAAAACGCAAGAACCGGAAATATTTCCCTGCCTTTCGGCCAAAAACAACGCCGACGGATTTTCGACTTCGACAAGCCCCTTGTCCTGCATTTCAAAAACGCCGATTTCGTCTGTGGCACCGTAACGGTTTTTGACCGCACGCAAAATGCGGAAATGGTGGCCGCGTTCGCCTTCGAAATATAAGACGGTGTCGACCATATGTTCCAAAACGCGCGGGCCGGCAATGGCTCCCTGTTTGGTTACATGACCGACCAGAAAAAGAACGAAACCCTTTTTCTTGGCCAGCTTAATCAGTTCATAAGCGCAGGCGCGCACCTGGGCAACACTGCCCGGCGTGGATTCCACTTCTTCCAGATACATGGTTTGTATCGAATCGATAATAACCACCGCAGCGTCCGATTTGTCCAGCGTTTCAATAATATCCTTAACGTCAGTGGTTGAGGCAAGATTGACCGGCGACTGTTCCAGCCCCAGACGTTTGGCGCGAATCCGCACCTGGTCTATGGCTTCCTCGCCGGATATGTAATAACATTCAGGTTTTGAAGGCGCATTGGCAATGCTGGCGCAAACCTGCAGCAACAACGTCGATTTGCCGATGCCCGGGTCACCGCCGACCAAAATGGCAGACCCCGGCACCAGACCGCCGCCCGAAACACGGTCAAGCTCCTTAATGCCGGTCGGAATGCGGCTTAAGGCAGTTTCAGCGCCGCTCAAAGGCACAAATTCAAGTATTCTGCCTTTTTTCTTCGGTGTCAGATTGGAAAATCCTTCTCCGCCGACCTTTTCTTCGACAATGGTATTCCATTCGCCGCAGGCATCGCATTTTCCCTGCCATTTGGGATAGACGCTGCCGCAGTTCTGGCAGACAAATTCGCTTCCGCCTTTTTTGGCCATAATCAGACCTCCACTTTTATCGGCCCTTGTGAACAGCCGTTGATAAACTGGCAAACATACGGGTTATCGGTTTTTTCCATTTCCTTAACCGTGCCGCACCAGATGATTTTACCTTTGTACAGCATGGCAATTTTGTCGGCGATTTTGCGCGCCGAGGCCATGTCGTGGGTAATGGTCAGTGCCGTAGCACCCAAGCCGCGCGCAGATTCAATAATCAGATCGTTGATGACATCCGCCATAATCGGGTCAAGTCCCGTGGTCGGCTCGTCAAAAAAGATGATTTCCGGTTTGGTGGCAATCGCCCGGGCCAGACTGACGCGTTTCTGCATACCGCCGGAAAGTTCGCTCGGCGACAAATCGGCCACGTCGGGAGCCAGACCGACCTGCCGCAAGACACGGACAGCTTCGTTTTTGGCGTCTTTACGGTTCCATTTCTGATTTTCAATCAGGCCAAAGGCCACATTTTCCCAGACGCTCAGACTGTCAAACAGCGCACCGCCCTGAAACAGCATGCCCATTTTGGCATGCATGGCATCACGGACGGTTTCGTCGGCGCCGTTAATTTCAACGCCGTCAACTTTAATGGATCCTTCATCTGGATTAAGCAACCCCTGAATACATTTAATCAAAACCGATTTGCCGGTTCCGGAACCGCCGATGACAACCAGAGATTCGCCTTTTTTGATTTCAATATCCACGCCGTCGAGAACAACTTTTTTGCCAAAAGCCTTATGCAGATTTTTTACCTGAATTTTATATTCGCTCATTTCTTTTTTCTCCATTCAAGCTATTTTGCAAAAAAGAGTTCGGTAATGATGTAGTTGAAAATCAGAATCAAAATCGAGGCGGAAACCACGGCGTTGGTCGTGGCTTCGCCGACTCCCTGCGCGCCGCCGCGCGACTTATAGCCGTTGTAACAGCCCATAATTGCAATGATAAAACCGAAAACGCAGGCTTTGACGACACCGGTTACAATGTCCAGGCTTTCCAGTCCGTTAATCGTCGAATTGATGTAGTTGGCCGGGTTAAAACCAAGTTTATAGACGGCAATGATAAAACCGCCGAAAATGCCGATGACATCGCCGATAAGCACCAGCAGCGGCAAGACCGTTATTCCGGCAAGCACGCGCGGCGCAACCAGATATTTGAACGGATTGGTTGAAAGAGTTACCAGCGCGTCAATCTGTTCGGTAACGCGCATGGTTCCGATTTCGGCCGCCATGGCCGCACCGATGCGTCCGGCAACCATCAGGCCGGAAAAGACCGGCGCCAGTTCGCGGGTAACAGAAATCAGCACGACAGAGGCAACAGCACTTTCCGCACCGTAACTGGAAAAACCGGAATAGGTCTGCAACGCAATGACCATACCGGCAAAAATCGTCGTTAAAGCAACGACCGGCAGCGAATAAAAACCGATGTCTATCATTTGTTTGCCAAGCAGCTTAAGATAAAACGGCGGCGTTACGCTGTTGTAGACCGATTTGGCAATAAAGAGCGACAATTCGCCCAGACCGGAAACAAACCGCACCAGCGGCTTGCCCAGTTTTCTGAAAAAGTTTTCGATATAATTTCCCGACATGGCTGTTTCTTTCGCTGAATTAAACCTTTAATCTGCGCGTATTTTAGGGCAAGAGCACCAATTAATCAAGAAGACTATCCATTTTTATAACAATCTTGTCCGCGGCCGAACTCTCAAAAGCCCAGAGCCGAACTTTCGGCAGCGAAACGCCTTCAAGTTCCGCAAAGACCGCGGCAGGCAAACGTTCGACATCCTGCGGCGAATCGACCAGTTCGACCAGCAGAACCGCCGTTCCCTCCCGGTCAAAAGGAACTTTCTGAATGCCTATTCCCCTTACCTCAAGCAATCCGGCGATGTTATCGGGAGCGGAAACCCGCAGAAAACCGTTTTCCACCCGAATATCCGTACGGTCGTCGGCAATGAGCCGGGCGCCGTGGCGGACAATCAGCCGAAGCGCCAAATCGGATTTTCCCGAAGCGGAAGGACCGGTTAACAAAACCGCGCGGCCTTTATAATTGACGGCTGTGGCGTAAATGTTCGGCATTATCGGAGTTCCAGTTTCCGCAGACGGGAAAGCTTTTCGGCCGACGCGGAAGATATGGTTATTCTGCGGCCGGAAGCATCCGGGGTTATGGTCAGTTTAAAACAGTTTTCAGGCAGCCAGCCGGCCATTTTTTCCGGCCATTCAATCAGACAGACGCCTCCGTAAAGCGCTTCTTCCATACCAAGTTCAAAGATTTCTTCCGGTGCCTTGAGCCTATACAGGTCGAAATGGTAAATTTCAAAATCAGGCGCCTCGTAACTCTGTACCAATGTAAACGTCGGACTGGGCACTTCTTCGGCAGACGTCAGGCTTTGAACAAAACCGCGGGCAAAAACGCTTTTACCCATTCCCAAAGTTCCGAACAAGGCAAAGGTATCGCCGGCTTTGGCAATCTGCGACAGCTTTTGCGCAAAAGCGACGGTTTCATCCTCATTGCGGCAAATGACCGAGATTTCTTCCATAGAGACTCCTATAAGTCAAGTATGCCCTTTTTGCGGCTTTTCGGTTTGATGACTTTGATTTTGGGCTTTTTGCCCTGCATGGCGCGCCAATCCCAGGGCATGTAGAAGGTTCCCTGCCAGAGACCGCGTTTGTTCATCTGCGCCTGACGTTCGTAAGGAACATAAATGTCCGTGTATTTCTGATAAGCAACCGCCCAGCCGGCATTGACCAGAGCCGCGCCAAGGTCATACTGGCCGAGAGAACAGGTGCCGACCATGTTTCCCTTGGCGTCCCGCTGCATGACATGACATTCAAGTTCATTGGTGGTAATCCAGTTTTTCAGCCACAATGCGGCTTCCCGACCGCAATTGTAAGACCGTCCCTGCCGGTCGGCACAGGTTTGGTTGGCTTCCGGCGCGTCAATGCCGTACAGTTTGAAATAACTGCCCCGAATCTCGAGCGTGTCGCCGTTGATAACGCGGGCGGCGCCATATATGGCCGGAAAATTGTTCGGATTAAATGCCGGTGCAGCCTGTTCGCGCTGGCCGCCGAACGAGCTCATCAACTGCTGAAAAGCATTGGGCTTCTGCTCCGCCTGCGGCTGAACCTCGGCCTGAGAACCGATGTCGGAAGAAAAGTTTTCGTCGATGGCCGGAGCATATTCGTCCTCGATAATCATTATCTGGCCGTTTTGCGGCATTTGCCGCTGCGAATTGGCCTGCATGCCCAAAAAGCTGCGCAGCGATTGTCCGACGCCGCCAATGCCGTTGTTAAAGCCGCCGATGGCATAAAGAATAAAAGCGATAATCGAAATAACGACCAGAAAAGACGGCAGACAGCCCATGGCACGCCAAGCCATTTTTCCGAAAATGTACAGCACCACCAAACCGATAATCAGCCCAATGAAACCGCCGCCCTGCAACAACAGGCTGCTGCTCTGCGTTCCGCTGCCGCCGATAAAAATCAGGATTAAGGCGCCCAGCCCCAAAAGTGCTTTTTTCAGAAAAACCATGACGTATCTTTCCTTTATGTTCGTTTTGTGTCATTAGAGCACAGGATTAAACTTTTTCCAAGATTTTTTTGCTGTGCCCGTTTTAAATACGCTTTATACGCAATTTTTGAACAGTCTATAAAAAAGCCCTTAAAAAGGAGTAAAGATTACAAAAACAAAGCCCCTTTTTTGAGGGGCTTGGAAATTATTCCGCAGCAATGTTTGCTTTGGTATAACAATGGCAGTGGCATATGCCGTCACGCTCAATATCAGAGCGGCACAGTTCAGAGATACAATAGCGGGCGCTGTTGTTGCCGTCGCAGGGGCATCTTTGCCATTCAGCCTCGCCAAACATACGGGTTTTGGCCCGGGCGACTTTTTCAACATTTTCAGTTGTACAGTAGCCTGCCTTTTTGCAGTTTTCGAGCATTTTTTCCAAGATAGTCATTTTCTTTTATCCGTTCAGTCAATTATTTTCATCGTAAACTTTTCATTTCCGACCGGGGCTGCTTCTACAGGAGCCGCAGCCGAAACAACGGAAGTTTTACGCTTTTGTTCAAGAATGTCAATAATCATATCCAATTCGGCAGCCGAAGCATATTGCAAAACAACCTTGCCGCCGCCCTGCTTGCTTGGCGATATTTTAATCCGCAGACCGAGGTTTTTGTTCAAATCCTTTTCAATTTCGACAATATCCTCGTCTTTGGCTTTTTTGGGTTCTTTGACTTCCGGATTTTTCTGTTTGGCGACCAGTTCTTCAACCTGCCGAACATTCAAATCTTTGGCAACAATCTGTTTGGCCAGAGTTTCGGCGTTGTCCAAGCCTACCAAAGCGCGGGCATGACCGGCCGACAATGTTCCCTCGCGTACCAGATCTTTAACGGAATCGGGAAGATTCAGAAGGCGCAGCGTATTGGCCACATGACTGCGCGATTTGCCGACAATTTGTGCCAAAGCTTCCTGTGTATGCGAAAACTCATCTATCAGACGCTGAAAACCTTCCGCTTCCTCAATTGCAGAGAGGTTCTCACGCAGCAGGTTTTCAACCAGAGCAACTTCAAGAACTTCCTTATCATCCATATCTTTGACGATAACCGGCACCGTTTGCAATCCGGCAAGTTTGGACGCGCGCCAGCGGCGCTCGCCGGCAATGATTTCAAACCGGCCGTTTTTCTTGCGAACCAAAAGCGGTTGCAATACGCCTTTTTCCTTAACGGATTCAACCAACGCATTCAGAGCCTCTTCGTCAAAATCCTTACGCGGCTGAAACGGGCTAGGAAAAAGCAGATTTACGTCTACCCTGTCGTCCGGCGCCTGCACGGGCTGTGTCGGCGTATCGTTCAGAGCTTCGTCTATATTGAACTCGGCGTCGCCGAGCAAAGCGCCCAATCCCCGGCCGAGACTTTTTCGTTTGCCGCCATGAGAGTGTTCTTCCGGTTTGCCGGCATCGCCCAAAATATCCAAATCGTCAAGCTTCTCGTTTTCTAACATGCCAATAATTCCTTTTCTCTTTTCAATACTTCGCCGGTAAGACTGATATATGCCTGCGAACCCGGACATCTGAAATCGTAAATCAAAACCGGTTTACCATGCGAAGGCGCTTCCGATACGCGGACATTCCGCGGTATGACGGTCTGATATACTTTTTTGCCGAAGAAATTGCGGACATCGTCTTCAACCATTTGCGACAAATTGTTGCGTTTGTCATACATGGTAAGAACCACGCCCTGCAATTCCAGTTTCGGATTAAATTTTCTTTTTATCTGATTGATGTTGCGGATAAGGTCGGTAATACCTTCCAAAGCCAGAAATTCACATTGCAGCGGCACAATAACGGCATCGGCGGCAACGAGCGCGTTAATCGTAACCAAGCTTAACGACGGCGGACAGTCAATTAAGATATAATCATAATTAACGACATCGCGTCCCAGAGCATTGCGCAGCGCAAATTCGCGATGTTCCATATCAACCAGCTCAACTTCCGCGCCGGCAAGATCCGGCGACGAAGGCACAAGCGAAAAATTAGGTATCTCCGTCCAGACAACAGCTTCGTTAATTCTTTTTTCGCCGAGCAGCACTTCATAGGAAGAGGGCATGCGTCCGCTCTTGTTGACGCCCATGGAAGTTGTGGCATTGCCCTGAGGATCAAGGTCGACGACCAATACTTTTTTGCCGGCGGCAGCCATGGCAGTTGCAACATTAACCGTGGTCGTGGTTTTGCCCACGCCGCCTTTACGATTGGCAATAGCGATAATTCTCGGCATTTATCTGACTCCTTTAAGCTTTTTGATTTTGGTAATAACTAAGACAACCCCTTCTTCGCTGACTTCGCTCGGAACAATCCGGCAGTCAAACGACCATTCTTTACGGGCTTCGGAAATTTCTTCGGAATATTTTTTACCTTTTGGAAAAATACCAACGGTTTGCGGACCGGCAAACTTGCAGGCATATTTTAAAAGTTCTTTCAACGAGCACATGGCACGCGACGTGATAACATCGGCCGCTATCGTCTCAATATTTTCAATACGGTCATTGACTATCTCAACATTATTCAGGCCGGAAATTTTCTTCACCTCATTTAAATACAGTGTTTTTTTACCAATGCTTTCAATAAGACGAAAATTTAAATACGGTGTTTTTTCAGCAGCCATTATTGCCAGTACCATCCCCGGAAATCCGGCACCAGAGCCAAAATCAACCAGCGTCCGGGCGCCATCAGGAATAAGTTTAAATAACTGGGCAGAATCAAGAAAATGACGTTCCCAGGCATGTTCAAGCGAAGCATTACTAACCAAATTAAATCTCTTTTGCCACTCATGAAGAGATTTTTCGTAAGCTTTTAAACGCGCGAATGTTTCACGTGAAACACTATATTCATCCATAAAATTTTTCATAAATTATTTATATAATTTTTTAAATAAATTTAAAACCCCATTTCGGCAGTTATAAACATAAAAAATATATATTTTAAAACGACTCTTAAAACAATGAGTTAGACAGCGTTTCTTGAATCTTAATTTTATAGTTTTGCGTAAAATTTATTTATTCAAGCGCCAACGATTCGTATAGTTAAGTTCAGTCAAAAGTTTTTCAGCCCTGTCAAAATGCTGGGCAAGCATTGCTGTCGAGTGAGCGTCGTCACTGATAACGACCGGCACATTGCGTTTTGACAATTCTGCAAGCATCCAGGTATGCGGATGTTGTTCGCCGGCCTTATTCCAACCGCTGGTATTGAGTTCATAGGGCTGTTTGGTTTCTGATAAGGTTTCAATTACCCGCCACTTATATTCATCCCATTCGGCTTCCAACCCCATGCCGAAAATTTTAATAACATCAAGATGGGCAATAAAATCAAAATAACCGCTTTTTATCGATTCGATAACATTAAGCCAATAGTTTTTGATACCTTCGCGTTTGATTGCCTCATCAACATAAACCGGTTTGCGAACCATTTCATATATATTTTGAACCCATCCGGCATCATCATTTAATAAACAATGCGTTGAACCTATCAGATAATCAACATCCAAACTCTTGCGAAGCTTTTCAAAACTGCGGCGCCATTCGGCAGATTTAAAATAATCAACTTCAAAACCGACATAAACTTTAATTTTATATTTTTGGGCCGCTGTCCTTATCTCATCTATAGTCTTTAAATACACCGTTTCGGCTAGTTTAAAGTCATCAAAGAACTGCGGGGTAAATCGACTGATACCCTTTTTACAAATTAAATGATTGGAAATTCCAAGTTCCGTATAGCCGGCGGCTTCAGCCGCAGCAATCATTTCCGTCGCAGAATTGTGGCCGTCATAAACGCCGAAACTGTTCGTATGGGTATGATAAGAAAATTTCTGCATCATGCAAGACCTATGATTTTATAAACATCTTCGCCGCAGCGGCGATCCAAATAATTTTTCAGGAACTGGCCGTCCTTAATCAATTTGTCGACAATCGCGTCCGACAAATGATAACGCCGTCCGATAGCCTGGGCGCGCTCGGCAAAAGGTATCATCGTAAAGCCTTCAAAAAGCCTGTCGGTAAACTGCACAAGACGGTCGTAATCGTCATATTCCAGAGCAGAAAGCAAAGATTGGCAGATGTCCAGATCCTTTTTTGGATAGGAAGGAAAATCACAAAAATTTATGTTTTTATCGGCAAAAGTATGCGTAAGACAAATACGGGCAGGCAAACCAAGCCCCATGGCATTCAGTTCCTGAAAACCGACCAAACCGTGGAAACGGCCGATTTCGCGTTCATTATATTTTTTGCCGTAATCATGAAGCAAACCGCAAATATAAGCTGTCTCCGGATTCATGCCGGACATGCGGGAAGCTATCTGTCTTGACGCAAAAGCGATTCCCTGGGTATGAAAAATATATTCGTCCTTTATTGGAAAATCAAAATGTTCCTGACGATATTTGATACCGTCCAGCCAAAGATTGACGGCTTGTTTCATGGAAGGAACATTATTATTCATTACGGTTAATTCCCTGAAAATTTGCAGTTTCAAATTCCATACAAGAAGGCAGAAACATTAATTGACTCCAAGCAGGCGATAAATGTCACAGCCGCAGCGGCGATCAAAATAGTTTTTAAGACGCAAAGCCTGACGATAGCGACGTTTAATAACCATCGTCGGCACACGGTATTTGTCTTTGACGAAAATCATTCGATCTTTTATTTTGGAAAATCCCATACCGACGACCAAAAGATCACAAAGCTGAATGAGACGGTCATAATCGTCATAGTCAATCTGAGCCAAAAGCTTTTTGGTTTTGCGCATTTCCGGGTAACTGTATTCGGTGTATTTGAAATCTTTATCCGGAAAAGTATGCGTAAGACAGACTCTGGCGACATCGTCAAAACCAAGCCGGTTCATCTCGTGATATCCGGTCAAACCGTGAAAATATTCCTTATTGTCCGCATCACGCACCATCTTGCCGTAATCATGAAGAAGGCCGAGGATGTAAGCCTTCTGTCCGTCAATGCTGTCTATACGCGAAGCTATCATTTCAGCACAGCAGGCAACCAGACAACAATGGCTGCGAAAAGACTTTTCGTAATAGAAGGCAAAACGCTGCTGTTCTCTGCGCATTGCCGCCAAACCCTCATCAAATAAGTCTAAAGCCTGTTTTATGCTCGGACAAGTCATCGGTCACCTCTTAACATAACCTAAAACGGCCGTTATGGCTGCGGGCGTAACACCGGGAATTCGCGAAGCCTCTCCGACTGTCGCCGGTTTGACCTTGCTCAGTTTTGCTACCATTTCGCGTGACAAGCCCCCGATTTTAGAATAATCAATATCATCGCGAAGTTTAAGTTTTTCGTCTTTTTTGAAAACTTCAATATCCGCCAGCTGACGTTTAATATAACCGGCGTAACGCGCTTCAATTTCTATCTGTTCATATACGTCGGCCGGAATGTCATTCAATTCGGGAAAAATTCTTATAATTGTTTCACGTGAAACACCGTCATAAGACATAACATTGAACGCCGTTCGCCGAGTGCCGTCTTTTTTGGTACGAACACCAAATTTTTCAAGTTCGTTCGGCGTAATGTCCAATTGTTCGGCAAGCTGGCGATAATGATTTATTTGTGCAAATTTGGCTTTAAATACACCGTATCTTTTTTCGCCGACACATCCTATCTGATGGCCAAGTTCCGTTAAGCGGGCATCCGCATTGTCCGCACGCAGAAACAAACGGTATTCTGATCGGGAGGTAAACATCCGATAAGGCTCGTCCACGCCTTTGGTTATCAAATCGTCAACCATCACGCCGAGATAAGCCATACTGCGGTCGATAACAAATTCGCGTCCTTTGCCTTCTGCCAGCAAAGCGGCATTGACGCCGGCAAGCAAACCCTGCGCCGCCGCTTCTTCATAGCCGGTCGTGCCGTTAATTTGTCCGGCCAGAAACAATCCCGGCACCTTTTTAACGGCCAAAGAATGATTCAGTTCCTGAGGGTCAACATAGTCGTATTCAATGGCATAGGCAAAACGCAGTATTTCGACATGTTCCAAACCTTTCATGGTATGGATAAACTTATCCTGCACATCCGCAGGCAGAGACGTCGAAATGCCGTTCGGATAAACAACATCGGTGTTTAATCCTTCAGGCTCGAGAAAAATCTGGTGGCTGGTGCGGTCGGCAAATTTGACAAGTTTGTCTTCAATGCTCGGACAATAGCGCGGCCCAACACCGGTAATCAAACCAGAAAACAAGGCGCATTTTGAAAAATTGTCGCGAATAATTTTATGCGTTTCTTCGTTGGTGTGAGTTATATGACATTGTATCTGCGGATTGGTAATTTTATCGGTCAGATAAGAAAAAGGTTCCGGATTTTCATCGCCGTCCTGTGTTTCAAGAACGTCCCAATCAATGGTTTTGCCGTTCAGTCGGGCAGGGGTACCTGTTTTCAAACGACCAACCTTAAGCCCGAGAGACTTTAAATACGGTGTTATTCCAATACAGGCCGCATCTCCGACACGGCCGCCCGGCGTAGCTTCATGGCCGACAAACATTACGCCGTTCAGAAAAGTTCCGGTCGTAAGAACGACGGCTGCGGCTCGCAATTCGGTTCCGTCCGCAAGCGTCACGCCGTTTACTCTGCCGCTATCCGTCAACAATCCTTCAACGGCCGCTTCAATGAGTGTCAGATTATCCTGATTTTGCAATGCGTCGAGCATATATTTTTTATATAAATCGCGGTCGGCCTGAGCTCGAGGCCCCCGAACCGCCGGACCTTTTGAGGCATTCAACATCCGAAACTGTATGCCGGATTTGTCGATGACTCGTCCCATCAGTCCGTCAAGCGCGTCAATTTCACGAACCAAATGTCCTTTGCCCAAACCGCCGATGGCCGGATTGCAGGACATGGCACCAATCGTATTTAAACGGTGTGTAATCAGTGCCGTCGACGCTCCCATACGCGCCGCAGCCGCACAGGCTTCGCAACCGGCATGACCGCCGCCGATGACTATTACATCAAAAAAAGAACCGTCACTCATCAAAATTGCCTTATTAAACTTATTTGTTTTACTTTATCATCAAAATGTTAGTAAGGCGTTAATAAACGCCCTCATTTAAAGCAATATCCGGCTTAACCCAAGGGTTAAACCGGATTTAAATTTAATAAAGCTGTTCTTTCAGTCCCCGTCGGAAAACGTTGTAAATTTTTTCACGGGACAGAATATAAGGACAGAGAATGCAAATCGACAAAATATCCCGATAAACGAGATAAAGAGAATAAGGTGCCACACCTCTTCTCTCCAGATTGCCAATCCACAGATTAAGCAAATCAGTCAGTTCATCGATTTCACTTTCAAGTTCGTCGGACCGGCGGTAATAGCCAATCCGTTTTTCTTCAGCAGCATCAACCAGTTTTTTAAAAGCCCGGCGCAAATCACTGTTGACGTTTTTAAGCTCAAACTCCTCTGCAATGCAAATACGGCTCTTGATTAAAAATTCCAAGCCATCCGAATAATTTTCCATAAGATATATTTTTAGTTAAAAAATTTTGTTACGATGCTTTTCGCATAAGGAAAGAAAAGCATCCAAATCGCAATTTTCTGCCAACGGCGGAAACGCCCAGATTGACTGAACCAGCTGAATAACAGCCAAACGTTCGACAATGCGAAGTCTTTTACTTTTAATCAGACCAGAATATTCATTAACATACTGAGAAACCAAATTTCTGGCTTCAGTAAAAAGGACACGGGATTTTAATTCCGTTTCGGTGTTGCTGGAAGCATAACGGACAATTGACGAAACAGCTTCGGCTATTTTTCCGCTTTCGGGCGAAAAATTTTCCGGCAGACAGTCTCCCAGCAGCTTTTCAATCCGGCAACTCAGTTCATTCGGGCAATTTAATTTAACAGCCTCGTAAAAAGGCATTTTTTCACGTTTGTTCATAATCGCTAATATTAATTATATGTTTTTTTCAATGCACATAATAGCGAAACAAACGCAAAATTCAAGGATAATCGGGACAAAATTATTTTCCGATACAAAAACTGCCAAATATTTTATTCAGAATATCATCAACCTCAATGCGGCCGGTTATCCGGCCCAACGCTCTGGCAGCCAAACGGATATCTTCGGCAGCCAATTCGATTTCCTTGTCGAAACCGAAACGACGCAAATTTTCGGAAGTTTCTTCCAAAGCTTCACGATAACGGCGCCGGGAAATAAGCAAACCCGAATTAGAAGTGAAACGGCCGCGAATTTGCTGACAAATTACATCCATCAATGCGGCTATACCTTCTTTTTGTTTGGCCGATATGACGACACAACCCTGTTTTTTTAGTTCTGAACATTGTTCAAAAGTTAAATTATCAGATTTGTTGGCAACAAATATCGCTTTGTTTTTAAAAGAATTTTTAATATTATCAAATATTTGAACAGAGTCTTTTGAGGCATCAAACAAACACAACACCAAATCGGCGTCGGCAATTTTGCGAAAAGCGATTTCGATGCCCTGTTTTTCAATTTCCTCTTCTACTTCGCGAATGCCGGCGGTATCGGTAAACATGACCGGATAACCTTTAATGTCCAGATGAACGTCAACAGCATCACGCGTCGTGCCTGCAACAGCGGAAACAATCGCAGCATCACGATTGACCACGGCGTTTAACAGACTGGACTTACCGGCATTTGGCGGCCCGACGATGACGACCCGAAAACCTTCGCGCAACCTCTCGCCGACAGAATCTCCTTTCAAATGCAAATCAATGGCAGTTTGAAGTTTAAATACATCGTTCAAAAGCTTATCGACAAGTTCTTGAGGAATGTCTTCATCAGGAAAATCAATATAGGCTTCCAGATATGCCAAAATTTTTATCAGTTCTTCACGCCAGCCGTCATACAGATTTTTCAGCCCTCCTTCCATTTGCCGCATGGCATATTTCTGCTGTTCGGAAGTTTCTGAATCAATCAAGTCGGCCAGTCCTTCGGCCTCTGTCAAATCCATTTTGCCGTTGTAAAAGGCACGGCGGGAAAATTCACCCGGTTCGGCAAGACGAAAATTTTTCAGACGACCGAGATTTTCCATAAGCGAGGCAATGACTGCCCGGGAGCCGTGAATCTGAAATTCGACGATATCTTCGCCGGTAAATGAAGCCGGCGCCTTAAAATAAAGCAACAGACATTTATCCAATGTTTCACGGGAAACACTGTCATAAATGTTCGTAAAATAGGCATAGCGCGGTTTCAAACCTGATACATCAAGCGGCGTCAACCAGGAAACGGCGGCAAGCGCATCCTTTCCGGAAATACGAATGACGGCAACACCTGATTTTCCATAGACGGTCGAAAGCGCATAGATTGTCTGATTATCCATGAATACTCCTTAAAGTCTTTGCGCTTAGTATTATCCGAAACGCAAATTTTAGCAAGATTAAAAAAAAGCCGCTTTTTTTGACTCTGGAGAGGTTTTTTACCCGCTCTTAACAAATCTATTGTAAAGTGATTGAGAATCTTCTGTACGAGCCTTAAAAAGACTCAAAATTTTTAAACTTAAGAGCGAAACATGAAAAAAACAAAACCAAAACTTATTATCTGGGATTACGACGGCGTTTTATCTGACAGCGAAAAACTCTGGATTAAAATCTGGCAGGATTTAATAAACGAAAAATTCGGTCTCGGCTGGGACTTCGAAACAGCCGACAAAATTCTCGGCGGACTGGCGGTAAAAACCAAAATTGCCAATCTGAAAGAAATAGGCATTGAACTAGACAATGATTTTTGGGAAGAAGTCAAAAGACGCGAAAAAATCGAAATTGAACACAACCTGACCGCAACGCCAGGCGTAGAAGAAATCCTGAAGGAAACCCAAATTCCCTATTGTCTGGCAACCGGCGGACTGCTCTCCAAAACCGAAGCCAAATTGAAAGCCATGGATTTTAAAAAATATTTTCCGGACAGCCGCATTTTTACGGCCGAGCAGGTCGAACGCGGCAAACCCGAGCCGGATCTGTTTCTGTTTGCGGCCGGACAAATGAATGCAGCTTCCGCCGAATGCCTGGTAATTGAAGATTCTCTACCCGGGCTCAAAGCCGCCATTGCCGCCGGCATGACACCGATTGCCTTTATCGGCAGCGAAATGAACAATACCGGCGAATATCGTTCCAAAGTTGAAAAACTCGGCGTCAAATTAATTTTTTCGACCATGAAACAATTGCGCGAATATCTATCAAACATTGACAAATAGCCAAAATTATGGAAAGTTACGCATAAGAAGTATTTATTATATCAACAAATTAAAATGTTTAGTTTATGCGCAAAAACTTATTCCGCGACTGGTCAAAATCAGATTTTGGCTACGCACTGAAAATTATTGCCAATGTTGTCCTGACAACAGCGTCCGTTGTATTTACGCTGAATGTCAGCAGCTCTTATCTGTGGCAAAGCATTATTCTCGGCATCGTCTTTTTAATCGGCAGTTTCTATACGGAATACTGCAGTTTAAGTTTCAGAAGCGATACCTATATCGGAAACGCACTTTATTTTGCGGTTTTCTGTCTGGTTGTGCTCACTTTCAGTTCATCTGACCTTTGGATTACGTATGCGGTTATTGTTGCCGTCAGCGTTTTGTTTTCGCTTTTTCGTTTTCCGCTCGGCGAGATTATGTGGGGTAAAAACGGTTGGAGATGGGTAAAAAACAAAAAAGCCGAAGGCAAAAAAATATTGGACCGCTCCGCAAGGGTTCCTCTGCTCGTGCTTATAACTTCAGCCTTGATGCTGTTTATAAACTACGTCAGTGAATTTAACAAAAAACAAACAATCTTAAAAGAAGCGGAAACGCAAAAAGCAGCAGAAAACGCCGGACCGGAAGGAACATACCGCTTTTTTGAAAAAGGCGTGCATACTTTTGTCGTCGACACGATTATTCCTTATGTCAGAAACGGTGACACGTTTTTTCTTTTTGTCAGCAAAGACAATCATATCGTCCGCACTCGGACATACGATGAGGAAATGCTGCTGACAAAAAAAGGAGATACGATACGGATAAAATGCTGTGAAACAGGCAAATGCGACGAGGCCGACAATCTGAATATTGCAATAATTAAAAAGTATAACCCATGAATTTATTATTATGAAAGTCTTGAAAACTGTAAAAAAGGCGGCGGTAAAAACGGCGGCCTTATGGAAAAAAGGCGGACAATACGTCTTTTGCGGCCTGACTACACTGCTTTGCATCGGCATTGTTTGGCTGGTTCGTCCATTGGACAATTTCCTCGTTTCAGCCGGCATGATAATATCGGCTCTGATGTTTATCAGGCTGCGCTTTGCAACTGTTGAAATCGAAAGCGGCTGGATCCGATACGGCTGGTCAGCGCTGAATTTCGGATTATATGCTCTGATTTTGCATTTTATTCCTTATCAGATAATAGGCTTTACCGCAGCTTTGATTGCCAATATAATCCTTTACAGCTGGATTTCTTATCTTTCCTACTTGATGGGGCTGACAGATACTGAAAAAAGTTATGATATATCTACGGACGGAATGACAAAGTGCAACGGTATGTTTTTGTCATTGCTTATTAACTGTGCTTGTCTGTTCGCTTATGTAATAAGAGAAGAAAACCGCAGAGACGACGAACTTTTCGAAAGAGCCGAATATGTCCGCGTTATCAGTTGGGACAGGGAAATTATCAAAGGTAACACTTTCTACATCGTAAAGCTGCCGGATAAGACAATTGCTGTGAATCCGCAGGAATATCCGCAAATACGCGATATTAACGACAAAACGCAAATTAAGGTTTTGACGGGTGTTACGACATATAATTCTTTTCCCGAAATAAAAAGACTGGAAATTAAGAATTATTAACTAAAAGTGCCGAATTTTTTATAATTCGGCACTTGCTTTTTTTAAAAACTTAAAACAGAATCTGACGATGTGTCTAAGATTGCTTCTTTACCCAAAGGCAGTGTCATTTGCGGCAGAGTGTGTCCTGTATCGAAACCCGCAATGACAGGAATATCACGCAAAGCTTCAAAAGATTGTAATTTTTGCTTTAATTCTTCCATATCCACAAAGCTGTTTTGCATAAATCTGCCGATGATTAACCCTCTGATATTTTTGGTAAAATCATAATTAAACAATGCCCAGAGATTACGCATAAACATATTAAAAGTTTCTGCGCCGCATAAATCATCTTCTTCGGCAATGACTATCATATCATCAAAAACCGGATAATATTTTGTTCCGGCAAGCATTATCTGACTGCACAAATTTCCTCCGACCAAATGTCCTCTGGCTTTTCCTTCATTGATGATTGTTATTCCTTGATTGGCAAAAGTTTGCGTTTTGGAAACATGGGTATCCATATATGCTTTTGCCGGATAATATTTGGCTTCTTCGTGCTCTATTGCCACGGAGAAAAAATTTTTGAGGCTATAATTATCTATATCACTATTTAGAGCTTTAAGATTCGGTCCCAGATATTGAACTTTTCCTGTTTGAGCCAGCAAAGCATTCAACAAAACAGTAATGTCCGAATAGCCGCAGAGAGGCTTGGTTATTTTAGAAAAGTCAAGCTTTGGCAAAAGTTCTACAGCGTTAAAGCCGCCGCGAGAGGCTATAATGATTTCTGCCTCATTCACTTGAGCCTGCATAAAGTCTTGTAATTTGTCATTTGTCGTAAAAAACTCTACGCTGACTCCATAATTTTCCAAGCGTTTGACTGCTGTTTCTACCTCTTCCTCCGACTTTAAGGGCAGAGAAGGGGAAATTACTCCGATTTTGCGTTGCATTGTCAGAATCCTGCGGCTGTTTGCATTTTGTTTGACATATAAGTATGTTGAACTTGTCTGTCAGTAACATTTTCATCATTACGGATGATGTTGGCAAGTCTTTTGTAAAAAGCGCTGCCGGGTGCCAAAATGCGGTTAAAGTCGCCATTGTCGGCAAAACGAAGCAGGTTTCCCTTAACTCTTTCCTTCTGCGCGGCGGTTTCTGTTTCGTTCATCGGTTCGCCGGTAACAAAGGAATAAAAGCGATGGACAGAAGCGGCGTCAAAAGCGGCACGCGAAGAAACCGAAGCTACGGAATCAAGCAGTTTGTCATTGATCTTAACGCTGCCGTCAACTAAATCGCGATAGCCCAATACGTTGCCATTTTCTTTGACACCCCAAATTTGTGCCTGTGCCGTGCGATAATCGAATTTTTCGACGACGGCACGGCGAGCCGCAATATCTTTCCGGTCAAAATCCGGCTGACGCCCGGCTTCATCAAAAACTTTGCCCAAAGCTTCCTTAATCCTGCGGGCATAAACAATCTGCGAACTGCCGCCTTCGATTTTGGCGCCGGTTTCCAGCAAAACGACGGCAAGCATAAACGAAACCTTAGGCATGGCTTCACCGCTGCGGAGAGCTTCGGCAATCTGGCCGCGGCTCATATCCTTGTCATATTCGTCGCCGAGCATACGGGCATAAGCCGGCATTTTTCCGGAACCGGCAGGCACCATACGGTCAAGCAAATGTGTATATTCGCCGCCGGATTTGGTGGTATGGATTTTTTTCATTTCAGTTTCAAAAACCGCCCGGGTCTGCGGATTGTCAAAAATCTGCGCGGTAAGCGACCGCGGATTGTCCAGAACATCGGCCATAAAGGCAAATATCGGTTTTTCGGCTTCAATGCTGATCTGGACAACCGAACTGTCTTTGAGCAGATCATTAGCCTGCATGGCATGAACCGAAGCCAGCTGCAACGCGGCCAAATCATTCTCCGGCGTGCCTTTGGCTTTGTGATAAGTCATTTGCCTGTCTAACAGTTTCATCACTTTTTTCAGCATACGCACATCGTTTTGAAACTGTTGTTCAACCTGTGCAGAGAATTCTGTCAAAACATCTTTGTGAAGTTCGGAAAGAGCCTTGACGGTATTCATGCTCAAATCTTTAAATTCCATACCCTGCGGCATAAACTCCTTATTTATCAGATGATGCCAACGGGCTTTGAGAGCCTTGGCCGCCAGAGCCTTCTTTTCAAACATGTCTTTCTTCATCTCTTTTTCATGCACTTTTAATGCTGCAATTTTTTCCGGCGTATCAAAACCGGGCAGGGTCATGGCGACGACTTTCGGATAAATTTTGCTGTAAAGATAAAGCGGCGGGCCAAAAACAAAAGGATCGCATATTTCGGGACCGGTCTGGTTGTCGGTATTGACACGGCCGGACATCAGCGACAAATTGAACTTCTCGCCAAAGCTGCGTGCCCGCGCAGCCTGATTGACAAACTTGTAGCAGGAATGGAACATATTATAGTCGTTTTCTTCAACGGCAGCTCCGGCACCACGTTTGTCGCGCTGACGCATCGGTCCGAGGTGGTCGGAAAAATCAAAGCGGAAATCATGTTTCAGCTGCCGATAGAGTTCGCGGCAGAGCGTCTGACGATGTTCGTCTTCGACAACGGCAGCATAGGTGTCGTTAACGCGTTTTAAAACAGTGCGCATGAAACTTTCGGCATAGGGAAACACCTCCGGATTATAAGGATTAACAGTGCCGTCGCCGTAGGTTTCCCGTAACGGGGCGTCGGTGTCAAGATAGGAAAATTCGGGTTTTTTGGCGATGACCGCCTGACTGTATTTGCTCATTTTGTTCTCTTTCTTCAGAATTAAAGGTTAACCTGCTGTAATTTTGCGCTGATCCTCTGACTGCCGAATTACCAAAAGCAATCAGAGGTTCCTAAGCTGCAGAACCTTCGAAAAGGGAGAACTTTTATTTTTGAATCGGCTGTTTGTGTTCATGTTTGCAAAATCCTGTAAAAATTAATCCATAACCGGTTAAAGCCTGTTGATTTTCATCCTCCAAGCACCCAAGCTTTATTCAACTGACGAAAGTGCTCAGAGGTTCATAATCAACAAAAGCAAAATGCTGATTAGCAGGGATTTTGCGGAAATAACGGCGAAAGCTTCCGGGCGGAAAGCGCCGGAAAGCGAATAAAAACTGTATGTCTTGCCAAAAAACGACATTTTTCGCCTTATGCTTTTCATTAAAACCGCGGCTATTATACAAACGTATCGGAAATTTTGTCAATATCCTTTGTGTGTTTTTTTAAGACAAAAAAAATCCCTCCTTGCCGGAGGGATTTGAAAAAGCCATAAGCGATCAGGAGTTCATGGTATTGAAAAAGTCCTGATTGTCTTTGGACAAACGCAGCTTATCAAGCAGGAATTCCATGCCGTCGGTCATTCCCATCTGCATCAGAACACGGCGCAGAACCCACATTTTGGAAAGCGTAGCCTTATCAACCAGCAGCTCTTCCTTACGCGTGCCTGAACGGGTAATATCAATGGTCGGGAACAAACGTTTGTCTGTCAGTTTACGGTCCAAAATGATTTCGGAGTTGCCGGTACCCTTGAACTCTTCAAAAATAACTTCGTCCATGCGCGAACCCGTATCAATAAGCGCCGTGGCAATGATGGTCAGCGAACCTCCCTCCTCAACGTTGCGCGCAGCGCCGAGCAGACGTTTAGGACGCTGCAACGCATTGGCGTCGACACCGCCGGTAAGAACTTTTCCGGACGAAGGAATAACCGTGTTATACGCGCGGCCGAGACGGGTTATGGAATCAAGCAGAATGACAACGTCTTTTTTTGTTTCAACCAGACGTTTGGCTTTTTCGATAACCATTTCAGCCACTTGGACGTGACGGGCGGCCGGTTCGTCAAAAGTTGAGGAAATAACTTCGCCCTTGACCGAGCGACTCATATCGGTAACTTCTTCCGGACGTTCGTCAATCAGCAGCACCATCAGATAAACTTCAGGGTGATTGGTGGCGATAGCATGGGCAATGTTTTGCAGCATGACCGTCTTACCGGTGCGCGGCGGCGCGACAATCAGGCCGCGCTGTCCCTTGCCCTGAGGCGCAATCAAATCAATAATGCGGGTGGTATAGTCTTTTTCGCCGCAAATGATGTCAAAATCGAGTTTTTTGGTCGGATAAAGCGGCGTAAGGTTGTCAAAATTGACACGCAGCTTGGATTTTTCAGGATCTTCAAAGTTAATCGTATTGATTTTGGTCAAGGCAAAATAACGTTCGTTATCTTTTGGACCGCGGATTTCGCCTTCTACGGTATCGCCGGTGCGCAGGCCGAATTTTTTGACCTGTGAAGGCGAAACATAAATGTCATCGGGACTGGCCAGATAGTTGGATTCGGCAGAGCGCAAAAAACCGAAACCGTCCTGCAGAACTTCTATGGTTCCTTCGCCGTAAATCGTCTGGTCGTCGGAAGCGACTTTTTTCATTATGGCGAAAATCAGATCCTGAACACGCATGGAAGAAGCGTCTTCAATTCCCAGTTCCTCCGCCTGAGTTAGCAACTCTTTGGGAGATTTTTGCTTTAAATCTTTTAAATGCATTGTGACCTTGAATATATTTTTGACGTGAATATGTAATGAGAGTGAGGGAAGAGCCCCTCTGCATCGTTGTTTTAAGAACTAACGCTTGATTAGTTTATAAGCTTTAAATGCACGAAAGTCAATTGAATGTTGCAGGATTTTTATGCACAGTCAAACCTCTCCATAATATATTTTAAAAAGTTTAGTTGTTATCTGTATATCCCTGCGGCTTATGTGGATTATTTTTTGTGCACACGGATATCCAAAAGTTAAAGTAATGTTAATAAACTTGTTAACGAAAATTAAGCATGGTTAACGAATCGTTAATTTTATTTTGGCTGATTCTGTAAACCGCAAAAATCAGTTTTTGTTGATAAGTGTTTTTATCAACGCCTGTGTCTAAAGTTATCCACCTGTTAGTAAAGTTGTATATTAGATTTTACTTTGCGGTGATTAATCTGTATAAATATTTCAGAAGGCTTATTTATACACAGCCGGACGCGGTTTTGTGCATAAGTTGGCCAAGGTTTTGAATCTGAGGATTTTTTTATGAAACTTGTAGCTATTACCGGTTCCATAGGCTGCGGAAAAACGACGCTGGCTTCCATGGTCAGGCGCCTGGGATACTGTGTTTACGACGTGGACGGCTGGGTCCGCCGGCTTTATTTCAAGAAGGATTTTATCCGGGTTATCGGAAAACATTTTCCCCAAGTCCTCGAAGACGAAAAAGTTAACAAAAGGGCGCTGCGCAATATTGTTTTTAACGACAATGCGCGTCTGAAAGAACTTGAAAGCCTGATTCATCCCTTTTTACGCCAATATCTCAAAAAGGTTATTCATCGGCAAGCCCGCGGCGACGGTCTTTTTTTTCTGGACGTTGCTCTGCTGTTTGAAATGGGCTGGGATATTTACTGTGACTGCATTGTCGTTGCCAATGTCGATTATGAAACTCAGAAGATGCGGGTAATGAAACGCGACGGCATTACCGGCGAGGACTTTGACAAAATCAACGATATTCAGATGAGCAACAGTGACAAGATTGCGTTGGCTGATGTGGTTATTGATACCGGGCGGCCGCAGAATCAGGTCTTTACGGATTTAATCAGCATTATAGACGGACTGGAATGTTAATATGGTAAGGGAAATTGTTTTTGATACGGAAACGACGGGTTTTAATGCCGAAGAAGGCGAACGGCTGGTTGAAATCGGCGCGGTAGAACTGATAAACCATATTCCGACCGGCAAGACATACCATCAGTACATTAACCCGGAGAAAGAAGTTCCCGAAGAGGCGTATAAGGTTCACGGCCTGTCTTATGACTTTCTGAAAGATTTTCCGACTTTTGACAAAGTGGCTGACGACTGGCTGGAATTTATCGGCGAAGACAGCGTTTTGGTTGCGCATAACGCTCAATTCGACATTAACTTTGTCAATTATGAACTGAAGCAGCTCGGCAAACCGACGCTGGCGTGGGACAGGGTGGTTGATACGCTGGAAATAGCCCGCAGCATGTTTCCGGGAGCCAGAAACAATCTGGACGCTTTATGTAAAAGATTTGGCGTCGACAACAGCAGCCGTACCAACCACGGCGCCCTGCTCGATGCGGAACTGCTGGCCAAGGTTTACCTGGAGCTGATGGGCGGCGAGGAACCGACCATGGGTTTGGAAGACAAAAAGGAAACCAAGTCGGCGGTCAGTTTTGAAAATCATGAAAACAAGATTTACCGCGAGCCGAGGCCTTTTGCCGCAACAGCCGAAGAGCTGGAAGCTCACAAGGCTTTTTTGGAAAGTAAGATTAAAAATGCCGTCTGGCTTTCCTGACTTTTATTTGTTTCGCAGGTAAAACAGTACGGAAACCACAATAATTTCCAATATTACAAAGCAAATTGCAGCCGTGTCGTATGTCATTGTCAGACCTTGTGCGGCAAACGGGCATAAACGAAATCGCTGACACAGTTGGGCAGTATCGAGATGAACCAGGCGGCAAAACGCATCGGCCAGGGAAAAGCGATCAGTCCGACGTTTTCTTCCACTCTTTCGGCAATGATTTTGGCTGCCTTTTCAGCCGACATGAAAAAAGGCATCGGGCAGGTATTTTGATCGGTAATGCGCGATTTGACAAAGCCCGGGCAGATGACGTTGACCTGAATGCTGAACTGTCGTAGTTCAGAACGCAGCGCTTCGCCGTAGGCTTTGACACAGGCTTTGGAGGCGCTGTAGGACGGACAGGAGGGCAGGCCGTGATAACCGGCGATGGAAGAAGTAATAACAAGGGTTTTGTGTTTATCACGGCGGTTTTTGAATATTTCGACAGCCGGAATCAGCGTGTTTAAGACACCGATAACATTGGTATTGAACGTGTTGTATATATTTTCGGGCGTTTCTTCCAGCGTAGCAACCCCGGCGTTGGCGTAAACGATGTTCAGCGGTGCGATTTCTTCACATTTCTTTATCCATGCGGCCGTATTTTGCCGGTCGGTTACGTCCATGACTTCGGCATATACCTTGACGTTGTATCTTTCACAGGCGGTTTTAACCGTTTCGAGCCGTTCACGGTTGCGGCCGGAAATAAACAGGGTTCCGGCGCCGGTTATGGCGTAGTGTCTGGCCAGAGCTTCGCCGATGCCCGAAGATGCGCCGGTAATGAGAACGTTTGGTTTCTTTTTTGTCATTTTGCCCCCGATTGGTAAAATATTATTAAGTATTTATTATATATACTGCGGTTATTAACTTTAGGTAAAAAGGAGAACCTTTTGTCTGTTTCGAGTATGACCGGTTTTGCCAGAACCGACGGTGCAACCGTTTTTGAAAAAAAGCGCTGCGATTGGTTTTTTGAGCTGAAAAGCGTCAACGGCAAGTCTTTGGACGTTAAAACCAAAATGCCTTTCCGATTGGAAAGCTTGTCTATGTTCGTTAAAAACAAAGCGGCCGAATATTTTTCCCGTGGCAGTCTCAGCGTTTATCTGGAAACCGGCTTTGACGGCGAAACCGGCGTGAAAATCAATGAAGAACTGCTCAGCAAACTGGCCGAAAGGGTCGTTGCCGTTTATGAAAAATATCCCGAACAAATGAAAAAACCGTCGCCGGGCGAAATTCTGGCGGTAAAAGGCGTTGTGGAAACGGTCGACGACGAATTGAGCGAAGACGAAGAAAGCAGGCTGCTTGAAGACTTGAAGAAAGGTTTTGTCAATGCCTGCAACCGACTTTTGCAGGACAGACGGGCCGAAGGCGAAAAAATAGCCAGAGCGCTGACCGATATTTTGGATAAGATTGCCATCAGGGTCGAAAAAATTGAAATTGTGGCTGAAATTCTGCCGCAAAAGCTTAAAGAGCGCCTGAAAGGACAGATAAAGGAACTGTTGGATGCCGATTGCCAAATTTCCGAAGACAGGCTGGTTCAGGAAGTTTGCCTGTATGTGGCCCGGGCAGACATACGTGAGGAAATAGACCGTTTGAAAGCGCATGTGAAAACCGCGCGGCAGCTGTTGTCTTCAGGCGAGGCGGTGGGTCGGCGGCTTGACTTTTTGTGTCAGGAACTGAACCGCGAGGCCAATACGACCTGTTCAAAATCCTGTGACATTGAAATAACCAATCTGGGCATGGAACTGAAGACGCTTATTGAGCAGTTTCGTGAACAGGTACAAAATATGGAGTAAAACCGATGGATGAAATTATCAACCGTTTGAAGAAAGTCCGCCGCGGCGCGATGTTTATTATCGAAGCGCCTTCCGGAACCGGAAAAAGCGCCGTTGTCAAGGAAATACTGAAACGTGACAGCAATATTAAGTTTTCAGTTTCTGTAACGACCCGTAAGCCGCGTGAAAATGAAGTAGACGGCGTTGACTATTACTACGTTACCAATGAGCAATACGACGAGTTTCTGGCACAGGACGCTTTTTATGAGCATGTCGAATCGCAGTACGGCGACCGTTACGGCACTTTGCGGTCGGAAGTGGACAGCTTTATCAACATCGGCCAGGACGTGATGTTTGACATGGACTGGGCCGGCGCCCGTCAGATGCGCGAAAAAGCCGGTTCGGACGTCGTTTCGATTTATTTGCTGCCACCGTCCATCAAAGAACTGCGCCGCCGGCTGGAAAAGCGCGGTACGGATTCTCAGGAAGTCATCAACAAACGTATGGGCATCATTATGGACAAGATAAGTCATTGGGACGAATTCGACTATGTGATTGTCAATGTCGATCTTGAGGAAACGATTGCCAAAGTGCAAAAAATTATTTCCGGCGAAAGAATGAAAAGGGTGCGTCAGGTCGGACTGAAAGGATTTGTCAACGAACTTATCAGGGAAGCCGAGAATGGTTGAAGTCTTTTATGACCGCAGAGGAAAGGAAAAATATGCCGACGACGTCATTCCGTTTGAGCAGAAAGGATACTTTGCGATTTTGGTAAAAGACGACAGGGTTTTGGTAACCTATCCGCCACAGGTTTCGGTTCCCGAATTTCCCGGCGGTTCGGCCGGCCGGAGGGAAGATTTTCGCGGCTGCCTGTTTCGCAAGCTTTTTGAGGAAACCGGTATAGAATTTATGCTTGACGGCGGCCTCCGGAAATACGAGCAAAATGTCAATTATTTTGCCGACGATGCACGTCCGTTCGGCGAATTTTGCAAATATGACATGACTTTTATTGTTTATGACGCGTCGTCTTATGGATTTGACACGGGAAAAGAACACTGGAAAACGCCGGAAAACGGTTTGGCCGCGTGGCTTGACATCAATGATATTTTCGAGGGCAAAACCAAAATAAACTATGCGCACTGGCTTGCTTTTCAAAAGCTTTTTGCCGATAAGTGCAAGGTTTAGTTTTTCAGGGCGTTGAGACTTTCGCGCTGTTCGCGGGTCATGGCTTTGTATACCTGCGCCGCATTGTTATTGGCATTGGGAACATTCAGGGAGGCAGCTTTCCGGTACAGATGAAAAGCCCTGACTAAGTCTGTCTGAACCCCGATGCCGCGGGCAAACATCCATGCGAACAACTCAACAGCCTGCGGTTCGTTATCGTTGACATGTTTTTGGATTTCTTCCAACTCTACCGGCGTGACATGATTGTTTTTGACGGCAAGCAAAGTATTCTGCCATTTCAGACGCGCAGCCTTGAGCGCCGCTTCGCGTTTCAGGCGTTCGCTTTCAAGGTTGACGGCTTTCATGTCAATCGTTTTGGTTTCCTTGGGCGGCATAATCTGTTTGGCGGCTTCGTCGTCGAGAAGAAAGTCGGGCGCATTGCGGTTTTTGACAAACATCGGCAGATAGCCGCTATTGTCTGAACGCACCAGGTCACGATAAATTTCATCCAAACTGGTCGCGTGGGCGGGCAGGGATAAAAAAAGCAGGCTGAAAATGATAAAAAACCGCGTTTTTTTTAGTTTCATTTCTTTATTTTTAACAAATTGTCATTATTCTTATACTACTTGAGACCCGTTGCTAAGAAAAGGATATTTTGGGGTTTATGAACAAATTAGAGGGCAAAATGCAAAAGATATATAATTCGGTTACGGAAATGGTCGGCCGGACGCCGCTGGTTAATTTGTCGCGGCTGGCGAAAAAATTTAAGGTCAAGGCCAATATTCTGGCCAAGTGTGAATTTTACAATCCGGTTTTTTCGGTAAAGGACAGAGTTGCCCTGAAAATGATTGAAAAGGCCGAAGAGGCCGGTTTGGTCAGGGAAGACACGGTTTTTGTCGAAGCAACTTCGGGAAATACGGGTATCGGACTGGCGGCCGTCTGCGCGGCCAGAGGATATAAACTGGTGATTATCATGCCGGAAAACATGTCGCAGGAACGAATTAAACTGATGCGCCATTTTGGTGCCGAGGTTATTTTGACGCCGGCGGAAGACGGCATGACGGGTTCAATAAACAAAGCGGAAATTCTGGCAGAGAAAAATCCGGCCGTGCTTTTGCTCAGACAATTTGAAAACGAGGCCAATCCGGATGCGCACAAATTCGGCACCAGCATTGAAATTCTGGAAGATACCGGCGGCGATGTCGATTGTCTGGTCAGCGCTGTCGGTACGGCCGGAACGGTCAGCGGCATTGCTTCGGCTCTCAGGACCTATAATCCCGAATTGTATGTGGCGGCGGTGGAACCGGCGGCAAGTCCGGTTTTAAACGGCGGCAAAGCCGGCCCTCATAAAATTCCGGGCATCGGCGCCGGTTTTGTGCCGAAATTTTATGACCCGAAACTGATTGACGAAGTTATCGACATTAAAGATGAAGAAGCTGCTGATATAGCCAAGGCGACAGCCCGCTGCGAAGGGTTGGCCGTCGGCGTTTCGGCCGGAGCGGCTTTGGCGGCGGCAGTCAAAATCGGCCAGCGGCAGGAAATGAAAGGCAAGAATATTGTCGTTATTCTGCCTGATGCGGCGGAAAGGTATCTTTCTACCGGCCTGCTTGATTGAATTTGGGACGTTAACTGATGCTTTTTGACAAAATAACCATTATCGGTATCGGGCTAATAGGTTCTTCACTGGCCCGGGTAATCATGAAAAAAGGACTGGCGGGAAAGCTTTGCGCCTGTGACAAAAATAAGGAATATCTGGCCGAAGCTCGGGAGCTGGGCATTGTTGACGAAATCAGCGAAGATCTGGGGAAGGCCGTCGAAAATGCCGATTTGGTTGTTTATGCAACGCCGGTCGGTGCATACGGCGAGATTACCCGACAGATCGTTCCGCATTTGAAAAAAGGCGTTATTCTTACCGATGTCGGTTCGATTAAGAAGTATTCCATTCGCAAAATAGAAGAAAACCTGCCGGAAAACGCCGATGTTGTCGTTGTGCCCGGGCATCCGGTGGCCGGTACGGAAAAATCTGGTCCGGCCAACGGCTTTGATACACTTTTCGAAGGACGCTGGTATATTGTAACGCCGTCTTTCCGTTCGACAGAAGAAGCGGTGGCGAAAGTTTCCGAACTTTGGGCGGCGGCCAGAATGAAAGTGGACAAGATGACGCCGGAACACCATGACAAGGTTATGGCGGCGGTTTCGCATCTGCCGCATTTGATTGCTTTTTCCATCGTCGGCACGGTTTCGGATTTGGAAGGTTATGAAAAACAGGAGATTATAAAATATTCGGCTTCGGGTTTCCGCGACTTTACGCGTATTGCCGGTTCGGATCCGACGATGTGGCGCGACGTGTTTCTGAACAACAAGGAAACCATTTTGGAACTGATTCAGCGGTTTGTCGAAGATTTAATCGCTCTGGAGAGAAATATCCGCTGGAATGAGGGTAACAAGCTGTTTGAACTGTTTTCCCGCACGCAGAAAATACGCAGGGAGGTTATTGAGGCACGGCAGGAACAGCCTGAACACGAAAAACGCCTGTTGGCTGAAATCAATAAGCTTGATAAATAATCCAAATTTATATATTCTGACAGAAATTCAGACAACAGAAGTATAACCGATGAACCCGAATGCTATTCTAGGAAAATATTTAATCAAACAGATCGTTATCAATTTTCTGGCCGTTTTGCTGATGGTTATGGGAATTGTACTGATGTTTGAAGTAATTGAGCTGCTGCGCCGCACTTCCGACCGAACCGATGTCGATGCCTGGTTTATTATGCAGATGGCGGTAACCAAGCTGCCGCGGACGCTGGAAATGGTGTTTCCCTTTGTGATGATGATTGCGGCAATGATTACCTTCTGGCGGTTGAGCAAAAGCAACGAATTTGTGATTATCCGGGCCGCCGGCGTTTCCATCTGGGGCTTTCTGACACCGGTGCTGTTTGCCGTTTTTACTGTCGGCGTTTTGAATATTACGGTCATCAATCCGATTTCGGCGCAGATGTACGAGGCTTATGAAACGCTGGATTACCGTTTTAAGACCAAGAATCCGAAAGCCGTGCTGTTTTCGGACAAGGGATTGTGGATAAGGGAAGCCATTGACGAGAACCGGTTTCTGGTTTTGCAGGCAAAATCGCTGCGGCAGGAAGGGAAAAACCTGCTGCTGCGTGATGTCGACATCTTGGAAATGGATCGTAATTCACAGATTTTAAAAAGGGTCGAGGCTTTTGCCGCCGTTTTGGAAAACAAGGAATTTGAACTTAAGGACGTTAAAGTTTTCGAGGCCGGCAAGCCGACGCTGAATCTGAACAACGTCAAATATCAGACGACGCTGACGGCTGAAAGAATCAAAGAAAACTTTGTGGATCCGGAGGCTATTTCTTTCTGGGATTTGCCGGGAACCATAAAATTTTACGAAATGTCGGGTTTTTCGGCGCTGCGGCACCATATGCGCTATCTTACGCTGCTGGCTTCGCCTTTTATGCTCTGCGCGATGGTTCTGGTCGCGGCGGTGTTTGCGCTGCGTCCGAACAACAGGCGCGGCGGCGTAATGTTTTTGATTGTCGGCGGCATTGCTACGGGTTTTATGGTCTATTTTATGTCGCAGGTAATTTACGCCTTCGGCATCAACGGTTATATTCCGAGTTTCTTTGCCGCCTGGACACCGGCGCTGATTGCCGCTTTGATCAGCGTTTCCATTCTGCTGCATTTGGAAGACGGTTAGATGTCGCTTTCCGCTGCCGTCGGTTCCTGGGACATTTATGTAAGTTCGCTGTTTTATGACGGCGGACATTTTTTGCTGGAAGATAATTTTTTAGGCAATCTCATCCGCCGGGGAATTCCGGAGCTGATTGTTCTGTCCGCAGCGGTAATTTTTGCAGTCTGGCTGTATGGAAAAATAAGCTGCCGGGTTTGCGGCGGGATAGACAACAGGGTTGTTCTGCTGACTTCGGGAACCATGCTGGTTGGACCTTTTTTGATTGTGAACGGCATTTTCAAAACGTTTTGGGGACGGGCGCGGCCGAGGGATATTGACCTTTTCGGCGGCAGCAAGGCGTTTAGTCTGCCGTTGGAAATATCAAATCAGTGCGCGTGGGACTGTTCCTTTATGTCCGGCCATACGGCGGTGGCTTTCTGGCTGCTGGCACCGGCGCTGCTGGCTCCAAAAAAGTTTCGCTCTTTCGCGGTTGCGGCTGCGTTGCTTTTTGGCATGACGACGGCGGTTTTCCGTATAGGTCAAGGCGCACATTTCTTTTCCGACGTCGCGTTTTCGGCGCTGGTCATGAGTCTGTTGATTGTTGCCGTTTACCGCCGGTTGTTTTGATTTTATTTTATGCAGACGTCGGGCGCGCGCAAATAGAGCGGTTTCGGGAAATCGAAGATTTTGTTTTGATATTTTTGCAGGCCGCAGGCAGCGAGGTCTTCTATCGGCGGGCAGTTCAGCATCTTAATCGCATGCAGGCTCAAGCCGCTGGGTTTGTTTAAAAAACGTTCGACGCCGTCGCCGACCAGCGTAACTTTGGAACCGCGAAGCCTGTCAATGATTTCTTCATAAGTTCCGGCGGCGGGTTCGGTCGTTTTTTTCAGTTTTTCGTCAAAGAGCTGATAATAAAAGTCTTCGCGTTTAGTTTCGATAATGACGGCGTTAATTCTGGCTGTTTCTTGCGCGTCAAGACTGTGCGCGTAGGCTTCGAAAGCCGAAACGCCGATGATTTTGGTTTTCGGACAAGCCAATCCGAAAGCCCGGGCGGCGGAAATGGAAGAACGGACGCCGGTAAAAGAGCCGGGTCCGGTGCAGACGACCGCCAGCCCCAAATCTTTGAACTGCAGGTTTTCGGCTTCCAACGTGTTGCGGATTTCGGGAATGAGAACTTCCGCCTGTCCGAAGTCCATCTCTTCCTGAAACAGGTCTATGGTTCGGCCGTCTTTGCTTAAAAGCACGGAAACGCCGTTGGCGGTAGTATCAAAAGCCAGAGTATACATTTTATTCACTTGTCCTGCATTTTTAAGTTTTACTAATTGTTTTTATATTATAGATTATAAAAACAGACAATAATTTTAATAAAAAATCAGAAAAATTATGAGTTACGAGCTGTTACAAGACATGTTTTACGCCGCGCCGGAGCTGTGGTACATCTTGGGCGCGGCGTTTGCCGCATTATTGGCTTTTCTGATGTATAACGGCGTTAAGATTTTGAAACTTCGCCAAAAAAACTATTTTCTGAACCGTGACCGGGAGCGTTATGCAGAAACGCTTTACGCTTCCAAAGACGGTTATTTCGCCTTTATTTATCCCGACGAAAAAGTCAATGATCCGCGCAAAACCATCAAGGAAAGATGTTCGCGCCGTCTCGCGGTAATCCTTAATCTGGAAAAAGGGACGAACTCTTCTTTTGAAGATGTTTTGAAAACCCTTTATAAAGACGATGCCAAAAAACTGGTCAAGTATGTCAGTCTGCTGATGGACGACGGCGTTTCCTTTGAAGAAGAGTTTGTGCTGAAAAGCAACGGCAAGCATATTAATCTGGCCGGTTCGCGGATTAACGGAATTGACGGCAACATTTACTGTGACATGATATGGTTTCGCGACGTGAGTTTTGAATCCAACCGAATCAGCGATCTGGAGCAGGAAAAGGAAGCTTCGCAGGAAAAAGTCCGGCAGCTGCGCGACCTGATTGACAATATTCCCTATCCGGTCTGGCTGCGTGACGAAAATTTGAAACCGGTGCTGGTAAACAGGAAGTATGCCGAGTTTGTACCCGAAGCCGGACCGGAGGAAATTGTCGCGCGGGGGCTTGAAATTCAGGGAATCAACGGCGAGAGCATTTCGACAAATCTGGCTTTGGTGGCTCATACGGCGAATCGGGTAAAAAAGGAAACGGTTTCACTGGTCAAAAACGGCGAAAGACATTCCTTTGAGGTTATCGAAACGCCTTTTCATGCAGGACAAAGTCTGGATAAGATATGTACGGCCGGGGCGTTGATTGAAGTAACGGAACTTGACGAACTAAAGAGGAACCTAAAGCTGCATCAGAATGCGCATCTGGAAATTCTCGGCGCTTTGGGAACGGCTTTTGCGGTTTTTGACAACGGTTTCAGGCTTTCCTTTTACAATAAGGCTTTTGCCTCTTTTTGGGGACTGGAAGATGTCTGGCTGGAAAGTAATCCGACTTATGCTTCGTTTCTGGACGTTATCCGTGAAAAAAGGATGCTGCCGGAAGTTCCTGATTTTCGTCTGTATAAAAACGATGAGCAAAAGGACTTTTCGGCGATTATCGAACCGAAGGAAGATATGCTGCATCTGCCGGACGGCAGAACTTTCCGGCGGGTGCGGGCGCCGCATCCGATGGGCGGTCTGGTGTTTGCCTTTGAAGACGTATCCGACCGTCTGGCGACGCGGCGGGCATACAATTCCCTG
Organism: Azospirillum sp. CAG:239; assembly: GCA_000436375.1. Taxonomy (GTDB): domain Bacteria; phylum Pseudomonadota; class Alphaproteobacteria; order RF32; family CAG-239; genus Scatacola_A; species Scatacola_A faecigallinarum. Next base: position 60,598 of record FR885511.1, read on the forward strand.
TTGTCGGTGCAGCAGGAGATTCTGGACAATCTGTTTGATCCGGTTCTCATCTTTGGTTCTAACGGCCGTTTAAATTTTTTCAACAGGGCATATCTTGAGATGTGGGAAGTTGATGAGATTAAGCTGCAGAACGACCCCGGCATTGACGAAATTATCGAATCGCAGGCGAAGTTTTTCGGTAACGTTGACGACTGGCCGTTGTTGAAAAAAGACATTATTCAGCATCTTACCAGCCTGACGACCAGGAGTTTCAGCCTTAAACGCAGCGACGGCGTTTCAATTGAGGTTTTGACGACCGCGCTTTCCGACGGGTCGATTATGATTACTTACAAACAAATTTGACCTTTCTTCAACTTCCGATTTCAAAAAATGGACAAAAGCCAGATTGTGTTGCCGCAAAAAGCTTATTTTCTGCCGTTTTGCGGTTAATATTTGACAAAACTCTTCGTTTGTGTCATTTTAATATGTGTTTCAGGTGTGTAAGGTCCAGAAGGGCTTATGATTGTGGAGCTTTGGATGAAAGAAGACGTTTCAAATCCGAATATCGAATGGAAAAAGAACAATTCCGATCCCAGCGAAAGGTTAACTCTGCGGATTAACCACAAAGAAGCCGCCGCTTATTCGGCGACGAAGAAAAATTCTTTTAATGCGCCGGCAATGCCGGTTGCCGAAAATCTTCCCAAAGGTTTGAAGAAAATTCGCAAGAAAATTCGTAAGATTGATGTCCGTTCCGGTTATGAAGACGAAGATGACGAAGATTTCCAGTATATTCCCGACAGTCTGGAACAGCTGAATCAGGCCAATTCGCTGATGAATGCTCTGAATGACGAGGAAAAACGCCTGTTGCAGCAACAGGAAAGTCTGCAAAACATGAAAATGCAACAGACGGCAGGCAAGATGGAAGCATTGGCCGTGGCTGCCAATATGGCGCGACAGGCGGGACTGACAGGCACCGAAAAAAAAGCGGTTGTCAAAAACCAGCAAACCAATGCGCCGCTGGAAGAGATTACCGAGCTTGCCGTACGCGACATTTTGAACGACCGGGAAAAAATCAGCGGCAGAAAAGTTCCGGAAGGAAAGGTTATTCAGACGCTGCGCGGCGTAAAAAGGGTTAAAGACGCCGGGGGCAACAAAGCTTTGCAAGGGTTATCGCTTGACGCGCTGCTGAAAGCCGGCGAGAAAGATATCAGTGACGAAGAACTGGCTAAAATCGCAGCCCGAGAAAATAATGCACTGGCCAAAAAAATTCTTGAAAAATCAGGTCAGGACGTTAAACGCCGGCGAAAAAAAGACGTTAAAAAGTTTCCGGACAAGACAAAGGACAAAACAAACACTCTCCTTAAACGCAATTTGTCGCTGAAAAATCTGAACGACAGGGTTTAATCCCGCGTTTGTTTGATAATCGAAATCATATTTGCCGGGGGTATTTTCTCATCAGATAAATCAGAAGAACCAAACCGGGAATAACCATCAGGGCGGTAATGAAAAAGAAAACGTCCCAGGAAACGCGGTCAGCCAGAAAACCGCTGGTGGCGGCAAAAACGTCGCGGGCAAAACTCATCAGAGATGACAGCAGGGCATATTGCGTTGCCGTATAGGCAACGTTGCACAGAGAAGAAAGGTAAGCGACCAAAGCCGTGGCGCCCATGCCGGCCGAAACGTTGTCCAGAGAAATGGAAACGGTAAGCAGCCAGATGTTGTGGCCTGCGTAAGACTGGGCAACAAACATAAGATTGGTAATTCCCTGTAGTATGCCGAACCACAAAAGGGAACGCATAATGCCGAAGCGGTTGATTATCAGACCGCCGGCAATGCCGCCGGCAATGGTGGCAATCATGCCGTAAATTTTGCTGACATAGGCAATTTCAACCTTGCTGAATCCCATGTCGTCGTAAAAGGGATAAGCCATCGGTCCCATATAGGCGTCGCTCATCCGGTAAAGGAAGATAAACAACAGAATCAGCGCCCAATCTGCCCGGCGGGTAAAATCCCTGAACGGATCGTAAACGGCGGTAAGCAGGAATTTTTTGATGCGTTTGCGAAAGGAGCCGGTATAGCATATTTCGGCTTTTTTTTCGTTTTTGGCCGGTTCACGGGAGCAGAGAACGGCAAGCATGCCGACAATCGTGCCAAGCGCCATTATCTTATATACGTCGTTCCAGTTCATGGCGGAAGCCATCCAAATGGCACCGGCACCGGAAAAAACCAATCCGAAACGATAGCCCAAAACAAAGACAGCAACGCCGGCGCCCTGTTCCTTGCTGTTGAAGCTTTCAATGCGGTAAGCATCGAGGACGATGTCCTGCGAAGCGGAAGCCACCGTAACCAGAACCGCGAAAAAAGCCATGGTAAACGGTGTTGCCGCAGGTTCAACGGTAGACATGCCGAGAATGGAAAACAGCAGGATTATCTGGATAAAAAACGCCCAGCCGCGGCGGCGTCCCAAACGACAGAACAACGGCAGCCGAATGCGATCGATTATCGGCGACCAGGCCCATTTGAAGCTGTAAGGCGTTTTGACCAGAGAAAACAGGCCGATGGCCGCGTAGGATATTCCCGCGTCCTTGAGCCAGAGGTTCAGGGTGCCGAAAACCAGCAGCAGCGGAAAGCCGCTGGAGAAACCGAGGGCAATCATGGTAAGCATTCGCTTATCCATGTAAATTTGTGCCGCTTTCCACCATTTTTTCAACATTGATTATTCCCGCCTGATGATGTTGCAAGCATAAGCCAAATAAGTTAACTTTTTTATAATATGCACAATGATTTTTAAGGAAAATCAGACCACTGAAAAAAAGCGTTTCGTATTAACCAAATTTTTATTTACTTGCTCTAAATCTACCATATATTGTTATTTATTCTTTTATCAGCACAATATATAGTAGGGAGGTCAAGGCAGATAATGGAGAAAAAACAGGTAGTTAAGCGCGGCGGAAACCGAGAGGACTTCAGTCCGGCCAAAATAAGGAAAACAATTGAACGGGCTGCCGCCGGTTTTGAGCTGGATTTGCAGCCGCTGGAAGAAAAGATGGCCGATTTTGCCAAGGACGGCGTTTCGACTGCGGAGATTGCCAAATATCTGACCCTGAGTGCGCTGAGCCTGACGACGGTTACCGATCCGGACTGGAAAAATGCGGCCGGCCGGCTGAAACTGTTTGAACTTTATAAACAGATGTCGGAAACCCGCCAAACCGGGAAAAACTACAATAATTTGTACGATTATCCGCAATTCCTGAAATTTGCCGAAGAGAACGGCATTTATTCAAAACGAATCAGCGAAGTTTACAGCGAAGAGGAAATCAAGCTGGCGGCAGGCTTTATCGAGCCGAAATTTGATCTGGTATATGACTATGCCGGAATTAATCTGCTGATTAAGCGTTATTTATGTGAATATGGCGACCGGATTGTCGAACTGCCTCAGGACATGTTTCTGTCGATTGCCCTGCTGATTGAACAGAATGCCGACAAGGACATTCGCCTGGGGCTGGTCAAAGATACCTATGAAAAGCTGGCGAATCGCAAGATTTCTCTGGCAACGCCGCTGTTGATGAATCTGCGGCGTCCGAACGGCAATCTCAGTTCCTGTTTTATTACGGTCATGGACGACAGCCGGGATTCTATCTTTTACGTGATTGACCAGATTTCGGCGATTTCAAAGTTCGGCGGCGGGGTCGGCTGCAATTTGTCGCGGGTTCGCTGCAAGGGAGCGCGGATTAAGGGCATCAAAAATTCCTCCGGCGGCGTTATTCCGTGGATACGCATTATCAACGATACGGCCGTCGCCGTCAATCAGCAGGGTAAGCGCAAGGGCGCGGTAACGGTGTCTTTGGACATGTGGCATCTGGATATTGAAGATTTTCTGGAGCTGCGTACCGAAAACGGCGATCAGCGGATGAAGGCCTATGACATTTTTCCGCAGGTGGTTATTCCCGATTTGTTTATGAAAAAGGTTGAGAGCAACGAAAACTGGTTACTGGTCGATCCGTCGGAAGTGCGCCGCGTTTACGGCAAGGAAATAGCCGACCTGTGGGGAGATGAATTTGAAAAGCTGTATAATCAGCTGTATTTGGACGCGCAGTTCGGCAAGCTGGAAATGTTCAAATTCGTGCCGGCCAAGGAATTGCTGAAAAGAGTCATGAAATCGCAGGTCGAAACGGGTATGCCGTATATTGCCTTCAAGGATACGTTGAACCGGATGAATCCGAACAAGCATGACGGCGTGATTGTCGGAACCAATCTGTGCACGGAATCGCACAGCAACGTTCGTCCGACGCAGTTTGAGAAAAAACGCCTGGAAGGCGGCCGGATTGTTTCGGAAGCGCGTGACGGTCTGGTGCATGTGTGCAATCTGGTATCGATTAACCTGGCGAATGTTGACAGCGACGAAGAACTGGAAAGCATCTGCAACACGTCGGTGCGGATTTTGGATAACGCGATTGATTTTACCGAGGTGCCGATTTTGGAGGGTTCGCTGCATAATCGGCGTTATCGGACCATCGGTGTCGGTGCGATGGGACTGGCCGACCATCTGGCCAAGCGGAATATTCCCTATAACGCTTCGGCCGACTATGTGGACGATTTGTTTGAAAAGTTTGCTCTTTACAATATTCAGGCCAGCATCAATCTGGCAAAGGAAAAAGGCATGTTTGGCGCTTATGAGGGTTCCGACTGGTCAAAAGGGCTGATTTTGGGTCGTCGACAGCTGATGTATGCCGGTTCAAAATATGCGTGCCGCTGGAATCAGGTTTTTGCCGACCTTGCCAAATACGGCATTCGCAATTCGCAGATTACGGCGATTGCGCCGAACACGAGTTCGTCGCTGATTCAGGGGTGTACGGCTTCGGTGCTGCCGATTTACAGCAAATTTTTTGTTGAGAACCACAGCAAGGGCAGCGTGCCGAACTGTCCGCCGTTTATCAAGGACAAATTCTGGTTCTATCAGGAAAACCGCAATCTCAGCCAGCAGCTGATTATTGAGGTAATGTCGCGGATTAACAAGTGGATTGACACCGGCATTTCGATTGAGCTGATGTATAATCTGAACCGCAACATCAAAGCCCGCGACATTTACGATACGATTATGGACGCCTGGAAAAAAGGCATTAAAACTTTGTATTATACCCGCACGATTCAGAAAGACGGCTCGTCCGCCGAAAAAGAAGAATGTGTCAGCTGTGCGGGATAGATTGGGAGAATTGAATAATGCAGCGCAAAAAACTGTTTAACGTCGACGGCGACGATACCCTGATAAACCGCAGAATGATTAAGGGAAACGTTACCAATTTATTTAACCTCAACAATGTGAAATATCAGTGGGCAAACAAACTGTACCGCCTGATGATGGAAAATTTCTGGATTCCGGAAAAGGTTTCGCTTTTTGACGACAAGCGCGCCTATAACGAACTGACGCCGGCGGAACAAAACGCTTATGACGGCATACTGTCGTTTCTGGTTTTTCTGGATTCAATCCAGACCAACAATCTGCCGAACATCAGCGATTATATCACGGCGCCGGAAGTTAATCTGATTCTGGCTATTCAGACTTATCAGGAAGCCGTTCATTCGCAGAGCTATGCTTACATTATCGAAAGCATCATTCCGGCCGAAAAGCGCGCCTATATTTATGACCGCTGGCGCGATGACAAGGTTTTGCTGGAGCGCAACAAATATATTGCCGAGATTTATCAGGATTTTGTCGATGAGCGCAACGACAAAAACTTTGCCCGGGTGTTGATGGCCAACTATCTGCTGGAAGGCGTCTATTTTTACAACGGATTTAATTTCTTTTATAATCTGTCGGCGCGTTCGCTGATGGTCGGCACCGCCGATGAAATCAAATATATTAACCGCGACGAGTTGACGCACTGCGTAATTTTTGCCAATATCATCAAGGAAATCAGGGCCGAAAACACGACGTTTTTTTCCGAAGACGAGATTTATGAAATGTTTGCCAAGGCCGTGGAGCAGGAAATTAACTGGAGCAATCACATTATCGGCGATCAGGTTTTGGGAATTACGCCGGAGAGTATTGAAAAGTATACCAAGTTTATTGCCAACAAGCGTTTGAAAGATATCGGCATGAAACCGATGTATGACGGATTTGACGAGAATCCGTACGCGCATCTGGACAAGATTTCGGATACAAACGGCGAAGGCAATGTCAAAGGAAATTTCTTTGAGGCCAACGTATCCTCCTACAATCAAAGTACTGCCGTGGAAGGTTGGGACGAAATATAAAACTCTCGTATAGCGGTCAACTAGTACAGAAACGTCGGGGTAAAATTTTTAGTCATGTACTATTATGTACACTCAAAAAATTTTCCCCTTGTTTCTTACTATTTGACTCACTCTCCGAGCTTTTTGTAAAACTTCGTATAGCGGTCAGCCGGAAACATTGACCAAAAATAATCCCCGCTTTTGGCGGGGATTTTTGATTTTATTTTCCGGCTTTGCGGTTATTATACATGGTTACAAAATCAATCGGGTTAATCATAAACGGCGGGAGGCCGCCTTCAACCAGGCAATTGGTTACCACATTGCGTGCGAAGGGGAAAATCAGGCGCGGAATTTCAATCATCAACACCGGTTCCAAATGCTCAGCCGGAACGTTCAGCGCGACAACGGCCGAGTAAGTCAGTTCGAGAATGAAAAGCTTCTGATGGTTGACGTCGCCGTCCATATTCAATTTCAGCTCAACGTTGTAAAAATTGTTTTCCAATGTCTGATAACCGACTTCAACGTTAATCTGAACTTCCGGCGCCGATTTGATTTCCTTGAAAATTTCCGGCGCATGCGGAATTTCCAAAGACAAATCCTTGATGTACTGGGTGTTAATCAAAATTGCCGGTTGGTTTTGCCCCTCGTGTCCGGCGGGCTGTTCGTTATCGTTGCTGGTTTTGTTTTCTTCGCTCATTAAAATGTCTCCTAACAGGCTGATATTAATTATCTTAGCAATACAATAAATAATGTCAGTCGTCAAATAATTATAGTTGATAATAACCGGAATTAGGCTATATATTAAATGGTGGACAATGATTAGAATTTCAATGAGGGGAAAATGGCTGCTTATTTGGATATTATAATTCTTCTGGTAGTTGTGGTGCTGGTTTTCAGCAAGCTGAAAAGCCTGCTCGGGACCCGTCCCGATAATTTTGAACAACGCAAGATTTCGGACGAAAACGCCGCAAAGATTTTTGACATGATTGTCAAGGAAGCGGAGAAGAATGCGGCGGCCGAGGCTCGGAACCGGGAAAAAGAAGAGGTTCCGGTTCCCGAAGAGGAACTCAGCGAAACCGACAAGGTTCTGGCTAAAATTCCCGGTTTTAACCGCGAGAAGTTTCTGACCGGCGCGGAAAGGGCTTTTGAAATCATTATTTCGGCTTTCAGCAAGGGCGACGTTGAAACGCTGGAAATGCTGGTCAGCAAATCGCTGTTGAAAAAGTTTCAGGAGATTATCGAAAAACGCAAGGCCGAAGGCATTATTTCGGAAACCGACTTTATCGGTTTTGACGACGTGGAAATTACCAATGCCAAAATCAGCAAAAGCGACGTGGCCAAAATTACGGTCAGGTTTGTCAGCGAACAGGTCAATATTCTTAAAAACAAGGACGGAGAAGTCATCGAAGGCGACGAGAACTTTATTCAGAATATTACCGACAGCTGGACTTTCGAGCGCGCTCTTACCTCTACCAATCCCAACTGGCTGTTAGTATCGACGAAAAAGTAATGAACCGCATTTTCTATATAGCTTTTTTCTCGCTGTTGCTGTTTTCCTGCGGCAGGGACGAAGAACCGAAAAAAGAACCGGTTGCGGAAAAGCCGGCGGCCGCGGAAACCGCTCCGAAAATCGAACTGCTGCCGACAACTTTCGGCGCGCTCGGCAACTGGAAGCATGACAACCTGAGCCAGGCGGCGCGCGCCTTTGCCGATTCATGCGCCAAAATCAGCGGCGAAAAAAACCAGTATCTGTCCAATGCCGCAATAAAGATTCCGACAGCGGATTATCAGGCCGTCTGCCGTGATTTTGCGGCGCGCGACATTCATACTTCAGCCGATTTCCGGCGCTTTGTCGAAAATAATTTTATTCCTAATCTGGTTGTAGAAAATGGAAATGAAATCGGAAAATTCACATCATATTATGAATCTTCACTGAATGCGTCCTATCATAAAAACGACCGTTACAAATATCCGATTTACGGCCGGCCGAACGATTTGATAGAATTTAATCTGCGTGATTTTGACGAAACCCAGGCTCCGAAAAGGTATGTCGGACGGATTGCGGGACAAAAGCTGGTACCTTATTACACCCGGGCAGAAATTGAAGCCGGTGCGGGCGATGCCCCGGTGCTGCTGTGGGGTGACGATCCGGTTGACATTTACGTTATGCAGATTCAGGGCTCGGCGGTGGCCGACCTTGACAACGGCCGCAAAGTGCGTATCGGCTATGCCGATAACAACGGTCATGCGTTTAAGGGCATCGGCAGCATTCTGCTGAGCAAGGGGCTTATCAAGCCCGGCGAGGCGTCGATGGGAAAAATCAAACAATGGCTGAAAAAAAACGGGCAGCTGGCTTTGGACAACATGGCCGAGAACAAGCGTTTTGTCTTTCATCGGCTGGTTGATGCCGAAGGACCTGTCGGCGCGCAGGGCGTACCGCTGCGCGCAGGGCGTTCGCTGGCGGTAGACCGCCGGTATATTCCGCTTGGTTCGCTGCTGTGGCTGGAAACGACGGGACCGGACAGGGAAAAAATCGAAAAGCTGGTTGTGGCGCAGGACATCGGCGGCGCGATTAAAGGCGCCGTGCGCGGGGATTATTTCTGGGGTTCCGGCAAGGATGACGTTTTGGACTATGCCGGACGAATGAATTCGGCAGGAAGATATTTCATTATGCTGCCGAAAAAGACGGAGACGAGGAACTAATGACAGAAACGAAGAAACCGAGCAAGGCGGATATGTTGATTTACAAAGCCCTGAACCGGGCGATTGAGAACGACCGGCTGCGCATTTATCTGGATTATGGCAAAATAAACCGGCCGGGATCGCCGGTTTATGACCCTTGGGAATGCCTGTTGCCGATACTGGTGCCGGTGCTGGTCGGCCTGTTGCTGATTTTTTCGGTCGGCGTTTTGTTCGGTCTGCTGTTTATCGTCGCGATGATTTCGGTTTACAGCACCTATTTTAAGAAAAAAATCTACCGCCGGCTGATTGAACGGACCAAACGCTATATCACTTCCGGCTACGAGAACTGCGACGGTTTGTGGAATTTCGGCGGTCTGGTGTTTGTAAACGCCGAAAACAAGAAACTCGGCTGTGTTTCCCCGGAGGGCGACTGGAAAGATTTTGTTGTCTTGAATTTTTCGGAATTTATGACCGAGCACAAAGAAGAAGAGAAAAAAGAAGAAATGCCCGATGAAGATGGAAAAGCTAAACCAAAACCGCGAGCCAAGTCCGGAAGATAAGGATTTCTGGGCGGAATTTGCCGGCGGGGTGGAAAAGACCGAACAGCCGCCCGAGCAACCGGCTAAAAGCGTGATTATCAAAGAAGTGGTGCCGACGGTGCGCCTGAACGAAGTATATCGGGGCAATGCGCTGGGCGAACTGCGGGAAGGCCGGCTGGCCGATATTGACGGTGCCACGGTGCGGCGGTTCAAGCGCGGCGATTTCTCGGTCGAGGCGACGCTTGATTTGCACGGTTATACGGAAGACAGAGCTTATACGGCGGTTGGCGATTTTATCAAAAAAGCCTATCTGGCGCAAAAGCGCTGCGTGCTGATTATTACCGGCAAGGGTTTGGCGCATGACGACAATGACGATGTTCTGGCCTTTAAGGGATTGTTGAAGGAAAAAGTGCCGCAATGGCTGAATACCCGGGAACTGCGGCCGTTGATTCTGGCGTTTCGGCATCCAGACGTCAAACTGGGCGGCAGCGGCGCGCTGTATATTCTGCTGCGCCGCAAGAGATAAAAATCTTCATTGAAAATTAGGATTTAGCTTTTATAATCGTTTCTGCCAAAGGAAATGGTTAGTCCGATGGCGGAGTGTCGAAACTCCTTATAGAGAACCAATTATAACCTCCATTCGTGGAGGATGACGCGAAATAAGCCGCTTTTGCGGACGAATAAGCGTACTGTCTCTATACAGTTTCGAACTCCTCCGCTCTCATTTTGGGAGCGGTTTTGTTTTTAACAAAACCTTTTATGGAGGAAGTTATGGAAAATAAAATCAGAAAACAGAATTTGCGGCGGCTGCGTTCGGAATACGGCGAAAGTTTTCGCCGGGCTTTGGCGGAGCAGAGGCTGACGCCGGAAGAGTTCAGCGCGCAAAGCGAGATACCGCTGAATGTCGTTGAAGAGCACTTAAACGGCCAACGGCGCTTTCTTGGCGAAATAAACAATATTTGCTTTTGCCTGAACAAGCGCATGAAAATAGAACTGGTCGATTAAAAAAACGCCGCAATTTATATTGCGGCGTTTTGCTAAATCCGTTTATCCGGACAATGGCAGTAAGCGGCAATCGGGCATTCGGCGCAATCCGGCCGCTGGGCCTTGCAGATATAGCGTCCGAACAGCACCAGCCAGTGATTGGCGTTTTTGGCATAGTTGGCGGGCAGGACTTTCAACAGGTCTTTTTCTATCTCCAGCGGGGTTTTGCCGCGGCTGAAGTCAAGCCGGTGCGAAATGCGCATGACATGTGTGTCGACGGCCAGCGTCGGTTCGCCGAACCAGACGTTTAAGACGACGTTGGCTGTTTTGCGTCCGACCCCGGCGAGGCTTTCCAAAGCTTCGCGGTTATGCGGAACTTCGCCGCCGTATTTGTCGACCAGATCTTTGCTCAGAGCCATGATGCTTTTGGCCTTGTTGTTGAACAGGCCGATTGTTTTAATGTATTCTTTGAGTTTGTCGATGCCGAGAGCAAGCATTTTCTGCGGGGTGTCGGCAACGGCAAACAGGGCTTTGGTCGCTTTGTTGACGCCTTTGTCGGTGGCCTGTGCGGACAGAACGACCGCTACCAGCAGCGTGTAGGCGTTTTGGTAGTCGAGTTCGCAGCGCGGATTGGGATCGCGCTGATTGAAGATGTCCATAATCTCCATAATTTCTTTTTTGCTGCGCATTATGCTTTTACTCCTCCGGCTCCGGCGGCTTTGGGCGCTTTATCGTCCAGCGGCCAACGGGGACGCGGCTTGATATCAAGGTCGTTGACGTAGCCTTTGGCGAATCTTTCCAATCCGGCCCAGGCAATCATTACGCCGTTGTCAGTACAGAAACGTATCGGCGGGGCGGAAAATTCCAGACCGTTTTTGTCGGCCAGTTCTTTAAGTTTGCCGCGCAGAAACGTGTTGGCCGCTACGCCGCCGGAAACGACCAGATCTTTGCCCTGAGGATAGTTTTGTTTGAAATAGGCGATTGCCTTGGCAAGTTTGCGGGTCAGGCAGTCGGTGGCGGCAACCTGAAAGGCGGCGCAGATGTCGGCGGCTTCGCGTTTGCGCATGATGGCGTGTTCGATGCTGCCGTCTTCGGAATAGGATTCAATGATTTTGCGCACGGCGGTTTTCAAGCCGGAAAAAGAAAGGTTGCAGTCGCCGGAACCAATCAGCGGACGGGGCAGAACAAAACGGTCGGGATTGCCGACGGCGGCCATTTTTTCAATCATCGGGCCGCCCGGATAGCCGAGCCCGAGCATTTTGGCTACTTTGTCGAAAGCTTCGCCTGCCGCGTCGTCAATGGTGGTGCCGAGACGTTCGTATTCGCCGACATCCTTAACGACCAGAATCTGACAGTGGCCGCCGGAAACCAGAAGCAGCAGGTAGGGATAGCATACGTCGCTGGTCAGGCGGGCGGCAAGCGCGTGGCCTTCCAGATGATTGACGGCGACAAACGGTTTGTTCAGAGCCAGGGCCAGAGCTTTGGCCGCCATGACGCCGACGACGACCCCCCCGATGAGGCCGGGACCGGAAGAAGCGGCAATTGCGTCGACGTCCTCCAGCTTTATGCCGGCGCGTTTGACGCAGAGTTCGATTATCTCGTCAATATGTTCAAGATGCGAACGGGCGGCAATTTCGGGAACCACGCCTCCGAAAGCCTTATGTTCTTCCTGAGAAAGCAGACTTTCGCCCAGAATTTCGCGCTTGTCGCTGACAATGGCGGCGGCGGTTTCGTCACAGCTGCTTTCTATTCCTAAAACTATCATCCGAATATCCTAAAATCTGTTGCAGTTTTTGCAAATTCTTAATACATTATAGGCATAGTAATAAACTATAAATGAAAAATTGCCAAGAATTATCAGCAAAAGGATTGAGAAATGGTCAAAACCGAGGATTCCGGGACGAAAGAGAAACCTGCCGCGGAAAAAATGCCGAAGGCCGGGGTTTCCAAACTGAAACTGTTTGTCTGGCTGGTCGTTATTTTGGCCGTTATCGGAGCGGCGGCTTATCCGCAGGCGGTTAAAAAGGCCTATGTCTATCTGGAAGAACTGCACCGTCGGAATGCCGTGCAGGAGCCTGACCCGCTGGAAACGCTGCGGCAGGAAGTCGGTTCTTTGCAGCGACAGCTGGCGGATATGCAGTACAGGCTGGAGAATCAGGCGCCGACGACCGCAAACGTCATGATTGACGACGAATCGCTGGCCGAAATGAAGGACAGGCTGAACGCTATTGAAAAGCAAAATCTGAACGTGATTGATTCCAAGGCCGACGTGGCACTTGTGCTCGGGCTTCTGACCAGAATGGACAAAGCCGAAGCGCAGATGGGCAAGTTGGCGAAAATTTCCGACGACGGAGCGCTGATTTTGAGCGCAACCATGATGATTAAGGAAGCGGCTGCCAAGGGCGAGCCTTTTGCATATGAGGCTGAGGTTCTTGACCTTTTGGCCAGAGGCGATGAGAAAATCAGCCAGCCGGTGGCGGAAATCGTCAAATACGCGCCGCAGGGAATCAAATCAAAAAAGACGCTGACTGACGGTTTTAACAAAATTTACACCGAACTGCTCGAACAACAGAAAGAAGAGTTTGCCAAAACCTGGAAGGACCGTCTGAACAGCAAGCTGAACGAGATTATCAAGGTCAAACGGGTTAAGGAAGAGGCTCCGGAATTTGAAGAAGACAAGGTTCTCGAAAAGGCCAAAAAACTGGTTGATGCAGGCAAAATCGCCAAGGCCGTCAGCCTGCTTGACGAAGCGCAGCACAAAGATGCCGCGGCCGATGCCGCCTTGAGCGGCTGGATGTCCGAAGCACGGGCAAGAATTGAATTTGACAGAGCGGTGAGCCGGATTTCCACTCATTCGCTGGCTTTGATGAAAGTGAACTATCTTAAAGGAGAGACCAACCATGACTAGAAAAATTTCGTCTTTTATTTTTATTGGTCTGATTTTTACATTAGCCGTGTGGATGTCGGATAAAAACAGCGTGATTACCGTGGACTGGCGCGGTTATGTCAACCGCTTTTCCATTCCGGAAGCGATGCTGCTGGTATTGGTTTTTGTGGCAGTAGTTGATTTCCTGAACCGGATTTTGCGCAAGCTGGTCATGGCTCAGGTAAAGGAAACCTACCGCTATAATTTGGGCAATACGGTCAACGAAGGCGAGGCGATTAACGTGCTGGCAGACAAAATCAGCGAAAAAATCGTCATCAACCGCCATGATTTTGACAATTCGCTGCTGTTGGTGCTGCGGACGATGACAAGCATTACCGCCGGCGACATGAAAGAAGCCCGCATGAATTTGCGCGCGCTGAAAAAACTTATCGGCAACGACCCGATAATCGATTTGCTGAAGATGAAGATTTACAAGGGCGAAAAAGATTTTGACAAGATGGAAAAACTCTCCGCCAAAATCATGAAAAACGAAGATATCCGGCTGGTCGGCATGAAAGCCGCGGTTGAAGCGCAGATGCAGAAAAAAGAGTTTGCCGAGGCGCTGGCAACGGCAAACAAGGCTTTCGAACTTCGCCAGGATCTGTACTGGGTCATTGAAAGCGCTTTTGAACTTCGCGCCAAAGCCGGAGATTGGGACGGCGCTTTGCAAGTGCTCTCTTCGGGGATTAAGAAAAAAATTATTCCGCAGGACAAGTTTAAACGCCTGAAAGCCATTGTGCTGTTTGAAATGGCGCTGGAAGCTCAGAAAAAAGGCGACGACGTCAATTTCTTCAGGCTTTGTTCGCAGGCGATTGAATGTGACGAAACGCTGGTTCCGGCCGCGGTGGCCATGGCCCGCTATTATGTGGCGAACGACAATCAGTTCCGCAAGGCGGCAAAGGTTCTGTTGAATGCCTGGGCAAAAAATCCGACTGCTGACGTGGCTTACGAATATCTGAAGCTGTATCCGAAAGATGACATTACCGCCAAAATCCAGCGGATGGAAACTTTGTCGCAGACTAACGTTCTGCGTCCGTCGCTGAACAACATTATTCTGGCCGAGCTGGCGACCGAAGCGGGATTGTGGGGCAAGGCCAAAGCCGAAATAGAAATGTTCCTGATTAACAATCCGGCAACCAAGAAGCTGGCGGGAATGATTTCGAAATATGAGAAATTCAGCAACAATGACAAGAAGGAAGCGGCCAAATGGAAAGAAAAAGAAGCCAGCTGTGCCGATGACGCGATGTGGGTTTGCGACGAATGCGGTCATGCTTCCGCGGAATGGGAAGCCGTTTGTCCGCACTGTAACGCTTTTGGCCAGAGCCATTGGCGGCTCTATGTCGAAAAAGCCAAAAATGAGCCGGTTGTCGAGGTTCAGGCTGCGGACGACGACGACGAATAGCTTTTATCTGGTCACAGCCGGCAGGTGTTTTCCGCCGGCTGTTTTTTTAACGGGGTTAACAATGAAAAACGAAGAACTGAAAAAAATCTGGGCCGAAAAGTTTAAGCAGGTTCCCGGCATTCTGGAAAACGTCAGGCAGGTAAAATCAGCGGCAACGGCTTTTAATACCAATGTTGATGCGGTGCTGAAACTGAAGGGCGCCGATTTGGAAAAACTGATTGCTGCGGAAAAGCTTTCGCTTCGGGATCTGACAAATATTGAAAGAACCAAGCTGCTGGCGCCGTCAGACGTCGTTAAGGGTATTTTCAAATGTTTTAAAAGCGGCATTGCCGAGGAATGGCTGACCGAAGATAAGACCGTTTATGACTGGATGGTTAAAAATCTGGGGTATGACCGTTTGCAAATGGGCGGTCAGGGCGGCATTGTCGCCAATGCGCTGGCGGTGGCCGGCGTCGGCAAAGTCATTGCCCATACCAATTCGCTGCCGAAGCTGCAGGCCGACCAGTTTTTGAAACTGGATAATCTGGTTTCCTATGACGAAAGAGGCGTTGAAAAACCGGCCTGCAAGATTGATCGTCAGACCGATATTCCGCTGATTCACTGGATTATTGAGTTTGACAAGGACGACAGCGTAAGCGTTGACGGCGAAAAGTTCGTGTGCCCGAAGTCAAATCGTTTTATTGCAACTTATGATCCGTTGAATCTGCATTTGGTGGTTGACGAGAACTTTATCCGTGCGCTGAGCAAAGATAAGGCGGAATATATCGTTCTTTCCGGTTTTCATGCCCTTACGGAGCAAAATAACGGCGTTAAGCTGCAAGACGATATTCTGCCGATTATCAATGCCTGGAAAGTCCAGGGAAGCCTGATTCATCTGGAAATAGCCTCGACGCAGGACATTGCGGTTCGCCGGGCGCTGATTAGGAAGATTGCGCCGCTGGCTGATTCCATCGGCATTAACGAGAGGGAAGCGATAGACATTCTGGAAGTTATCGGCGAGGAGAAACTGGCGGAAGAATGCAATGTCCATACGACGAGCGTCAATATGTTCAAGGCGCTGCTGAAAATCAAACATCGTATCGGGGCGCCGCGAATCCAACTGCATATGTTCGGGTTATATATAACGCTGACTGACAAAGGGTTCAGAATTTCACCGGAAGCCAATCTGCGCGGCATGATGCTGGCGGCAACCGTCGCTGCGGGCAAAGCCGGTACCGGCAATATCAACAAAGCTGAAAATCTGCTCTGGGCCTGCGGCCGCGAAGTTTCCGACGTCGGTTTGCGCGAACTGGCTGATTTGGCAGATTTTATCGGCAATGAGAAGCTGGTTGAAACCGGTATCGGTTCTTATGACGGTTTTGACGTCATTGCCCTGCCGACGATAATCATCGAAAAGCCGCTGACGCTGGTCGGCATGGGCGACACGATTTCTTCGCTGTCGCTTTTGGCCGCCAGATAAAGGCAACCGGGACAAGGCATGCTGGCAAAACTGTCGGAATTAAACCGGAAATATGTTCAGAATAACGGCTTTGGTGCCGGCAAGGACGCATTTGTCTTTACCGACCGTTGTTCAAAACTGGTGTTGTCGGCGCCGCATGCCGTCAAAACGCAGCTTAACGGACAGGTCAAGGCCGCTGACTTGTTTACCGGTGCGCTGGCAGAGCTGGTCGGCGAAAACCGCGGTATCTCTACGCTTATCCGCACGGCTTATCTGGAGCGGGAATATCTGGCCGACGAATTTGTGAAGGAGAGAGATTTGTCCGGTCATTTCTTTCTGGATTTGCACGGCATGGTTGATCATGAGAATTTTGAATTGGCGGCCGGTACCGGGTTGTTGGAAGCCGACGCCTATGCCAAGGCACTCAAAGCCGTTGAAAAACTGGGTAAAAGCTATGGGCTGCGAATGGCGCTTAACCATCCCCATTATAGCGGAATCGCCGGAATGAAAGCCTTTACGGCGCGAATGCAGATACAGACCGGCAAACCGCAGGTATTGCAACTGGAAATCGGCCGCGCGTACAGGGATTTTTATGAAAGGCCGGAAAACGTAACGGCCAAAACGCTGCCGTTTTTGGCGGAACTGGCCGAAACGCTGGAAAACTGCCTTTAATCGGATTTCTTTTCGGCTGCGGCGCTTTCATCCGTCTGCGGCGTGATTTTTATCAGGCGAAGCTGGTTCTTGTTGCGTTTGACAATTTCAAACAACAGGCCGCCGAAGACGAATTTTTGTCCCGGTTCGGGAATCGACTGAGTCATTTCCAGCAAATAGCCGGCAACGGTAACGGCGCATTCATCGTCGATGTTCCAACCGAATTTGCGGTTGATGTCGCGGATGGGAACCTGTCCGTCAACCAGCCAGCTGTTTTCGCCGTTTTTGCGAATGCCCATGGTATCGAGATTCTGAATGTCGGTTTCGTCGTTGATGTCACCGACGATTTCTTCAAGGATGTCTTCCAGCGTGACAACGCCTTGCAGGGTGCCGTATTCGTCGACGACGATGGCGAAATGCTCCCGGCGTTTGCGGAACATTTGCAGCTGTTGCAGCAGAGTTGTGTTTTCGGGAATGAACCATGGTGCCGACATCAGTTTGCGAACGTCGATTTTGGAGAAATCGTTTTTCTTATCGACGCATTCTTTCAACAGATGTTTGACTCTGATGACGCCGACGATGTTTTCCGGTTTGTCCTGATAAAGCGGAATACGCGAGAACGGCGAATTTTTGACTTTGTCGACCATTTTTTTTACCGGCATGTCGATGTTGAGCGCAAACAGGTTGCGGCGATGGTTCATAACGTCGTAAACTTCGACGTCGTCCAAATCGAGAATGCTTTTAAGCATTTCGCTTTCTTCCTTGATTTCTTCGCCCTTATACATGTCTATCGCGCCGCGGATTTCGGAAATGGCGGCGTCTTCGCTGTTTTCGCCCGAGGACTGAAGTTTGAACAGGCGGAAAGTAAGATTGACGATTTTCTGGAGTACGTAAGTCAGCGGCGAAAAGACGGCAACCCAGAAATTGACCATCGGCGCGACGACCAGAGCAACGGCGTTGGCGTGTTTTACCGAATAGCTTTTGGGCAGCATGTCGGTATAAATAAGAATCAAAACAGTCATAATAACCGTAGCGTAAGCGACGCCTTCGCTGCCAAACAGGCTGATGAGGACGCTGGTTGCCAGCGAGGTGGCCATGGTGTTGAACAGGTTGGAACCGAGCAGGGTTGTGATAATAAGTTTGTCGCGGTGTTTGAACAGGCGGTTGATGGTTTTGGCTTTGGGATTATGCTCGTTTTTTTCCTGGTCGAGCATAAAAGCCTGCGACGCTCCGGTCAAGGCGGTTTCCGATCCAGAAAAGAAAGCTGAGAGGAGGAGAAAGGCGATGACCGCGGCGATTGAAATTATCATTTTTTATCCTTCAGAAAGTCGGTTATGGCTTCAACAACCCGTTGGACGGTGTTGTCAACCTGTTCTTCGCGGGTTTCGACGACAATGTCGGCCTGCGAATAATAGGGGTATTCTTCACTGATGTATTTTTCCAGCTTGTTTTTCAGATGTTCGTCGTTGCCTTTTAGAAACGGACGGTGTTTGCGGCCGGCCGTGCGGTGATAGAGGACGTCGACGTCGGCTTTGAGCCAGACGGTAATGGCGTGGTCTTTAGCCAATGCCCGGGTTTGTTCGGCCACGAAAGAACCGCCACCCGACGCCAGAACGCAGGGCGTTCCCTGCAGAAGGCGCTTCATAACCCGCTGTTCGCCGGCGCGGTATTCTTCTTCGCCGAAACATTTCAGAACGTCTACCAAAGAAAGCCCCGCGGCTTTTTCAATTTCCTGGTCTCCGTCGACAAACGGAAGATCAAGTTTTTTTGCCAGTCTTTTGCCAACGCTGGTTTTACCGCTGCCCATCAGGCCGACCAGCAAAATTATTTTATCAAACTGTTGCATTTTTTCTTAATTTTTCTTTCAATCTCTTTTGATAAATAATATAGTGAATTAAGCAATTATCAATATTTTTTATAAGGTTATATAACATGAGACAGAAAAAATCAAACGCTATATTTTACGTTTTGGGCGCTGTTGTGCTGGCCGGAATCCTGTTTGTGGTTTCACGCGAAGTCAGCGTAAAGACGGAGCATGTCGAACAGCCTTTGGAAAATACGTTTTTGAACAAATAAGGCTTTTTATGGAAAATTTAGGCATTGACGATTTTCTGGAAATGATGGCGGCGGAAAAAGGCGCGGCGCAAAATACGCTGGCGGCTTATCGGCGCGATGTAGAACAGTTTGCCGCGTTTGCAAGGGTTTCCGGCGTGTCGGCTTTTCGTCAGAGCCACGTTTCCGCATTTGTACAGAAACTGAGTGAGGACAAGCTGGCGCCGAAAACGATTGCACGGAAAATTTCGGCATTGCGCGAATATTTCAAGTTTCTTTATTCCGAAAGAGAAATCAAAGACAATCCGGCCGCCAATGTTTTGTCGCCGAAACAGAAAAAGCCGTTGCCGAAATTTCTGACCGAAGAAGAAATCAGGCGGTTGATTGCAGCGGCCAAAGCGCACGACGACTGCCGACACCGTCGTACCGCGGTAATGATGGAACTGATGTATGCCTGCGGTTTGCGCGTATCTGAACTGGTCAGTTTGCCGGAAAACTGTCTGAATTATGACAAACGGCAGATTATGGTAAAAGGCAAGGGCAGCAAGGAGCGAATCGTGCCGGTTGCGCCGGCGGCTCTGAATGCCGTTTCCGAATATATGGGGTATCGGGATTTCTTTTTGAAAGCAGGGCGGAAATCCGTCTGGCTTTTCCCGTCAAAAGTTTCTTCCTCCGGACATGTTACCCGTGACGCTTTTTTTAAGAATATTCAGGCGGCGGCGATTGAGGCGGGACTGCCGCGCGAAAGGGTTACCCCGCATGTTTTGCGTCATTCTTTTGCGACCCATTTGCTTAATCATGACGTTGATTTGCGTTCGGTACAAAAAATGCTCGGCCATGAAGATATTGGTACGACCGAAATTTATACGCATATCATTTCAGAAGCGTTGATTAAGAAGGTGCAGAGCAAGCATCCTCTGGCTAAAAAGTTTGTATAATGGTCATCTAGTACAGAAATTTATTTGTACCAATTCCGACTAAGCGTTTCCGTTTTTCCGGATTTAGTCCTAACTTTTTTGTCATTTCCGCACTTGATACGAGCATTTATGGATGTCCGGGACAAGCCCGAACATGACGGTTTTTCTTTCGTCATTCCTGAGGCACAACGAGGTAAGCCGCACCAGTGAAGTGCAAGGCGGCTGCGGTGCAGTTCTGTTGATGAGCGGTTTTTGCGGTTGTTTTAAAAAAATTTAAGGGAGGTGCGGTTGAGCAACTCCTCCCAAAGGTTAAACATAATTTTTATTTTAATTTCTGCTCATAGCTCTTACAGAAGAGGTCGAGCAGATCTCTGACCGTGCTGTCGTCGGAGATTTCAGCCGACAGTCGGTGGAAAACCTGAACGTCGAGTTCGTCTTCGGTCCAGGCAACGGCCAAATCCCATTCCTGAGGGCCAAAGCCGACCGGATGCAGTTGTTTTACTTTCTTCTTCAGAAAGTCCTCATCCAGTTTTTTACCAACCTGCTGAGAAAAGATAACAGCGGTCTTGGTGCGGAACCGCTCAATCAGCTGTTCTTTGGTCGGCGGCAAGGATTT
The DNA here is from genome assembly GCA_000436375.1 of Azospirillum sp. CAG:239. Lineage (GTDB taxonomy): Bacteria > Pseudomonadota > Alphaproteobacteria > RF32 > CAG-239 > Scatacola_A > Scatacola_A faecigallinarum. The sequence goes on from FR885511.1 coordinate 81,018, forward strand.
CAGAATCCGGGCACGGATATCGTTGACCTTGTTGCTGCCGGCGCTGAAATATTCGGCAATGTCGGCAAAAGTGGCTTCCGAATCCAAGTAGGCCAAAGGCTGATTGTCTTCCGAACTCAGCGGGCGGCCGGTCAAAAATTCGAGCGCTTCAACCAGGTCGATCAGAAGAGTGCGCGGAATGACGGGGCTGGAAACCGGACGCTCAAGATCCCGGACAAAACATCCCGACTTTTTGATAAAGAAGGTTTTGATGTCGTAAGAATCCTGAAAGTTCAACAGGTTGAGAGCTTCTCCGCAATAAAAATTGACGATTGCTTCAAAGTTCAGTTTCTTTTGGAAATATTCCAAAGCAAGCCGGCAGAACTTCTGATTGGTTTGTTTCGCAACGGCTTTTACGGCGCTGCAAAAGACTGCGGGTCTGAAAAAAGCGGGGGCTTTCATCAAAACTTCGGCAACCTGTACCTCGTCTTTGGCGTTAAATACGACCTCTCCGTTTGCATTTGCATAAAGAGGTTTCAACTTCGGTGATCTGTTTACCAGCTCCTGAGCCAATAAAGCAGAAACTTTTTTCTTTTCCATAATTTATATAAATTTATAGGGTTTTAATGAAGACAAAGTAACATCATCGGACAAAAAAATCAAGCTTTATTTAGGCGGAATGGACAAAAACCTGTTGGCATAAAAAAAGAGAGCCGTTTGGCGGCTCTCTGGAAAGGAAGTTAAGTTTTTCTATTCATCAGAAAAAAATGCGATTAAATCCCTGACGGTGCCTTTGGAAATAAGGTCTTTGTCCGGGAATTTTCCAAACCTCTGCCTACACCAGTTCAGGACGGTCAGATAAAAATTGTAATCTTTGAAATCAGCCGGAAGCATTAAATCTATCCGGGTGTTTTCATCCAACTGTTCGGCTTTGATGTTCAGACAATCGGCCAAAAACTGTTTTACCTGTGCGGCCGTGGTTTTCGGCTTCATCAGTTCGGCGCGGATTTCGGCCGAAGTCTGTGGGTCTGAGCAAAAATATTCGGCAAATTTGACTGCCGGGAGATCAGAATCACGCAAACGGCGCTCGACATATTTCCATTCGGCCTGATTGTTAAGAGCGAATGAGGAACGGCCGGCACGACAGCGTATCAGTTCGACTATTTCCTTAAAATAAGGGTAAGACACCTTTCCGTTGTTTAAGGAAATCATAAGACCTTCAACCTGTTCTTTGGAGAAGGCTGTTTTGCGACGGATAATGTTTACTGCTTCTTTCCGTCTTAATGTTGCTGTTGCCATAATCTTTCTGTTTTTGAGGTTTAACTTATGTATAATAGTTAATGCTGCATCATAATTCAAAGTTTTCGAACCTATCTTATACTACAGCTTTAAACATAAATCAACAAAAATCGACAAAATTTCCTTAAAGGCGCCGAGCAAGGGCAAGGAACTGATTTGGCGTAATTTGTTCTGCTCGGGAAGTCAGCGGAATTTGCAGTTCGCAGCATATTTTTTCCAGGCCGGGAATCGATTTAAGGCTTTGACGAATCATTTTGCGGCGCTGTCCGAATGCCAAAGCGCTCAGCTTTTCGATGCCGGCGATGTCTTTGGCGGAAAGTCCGCTGCGAAGCGGCGTGAAGAGGAGAACCGAAGACCAGATTTTCGGTGCGGGTACGAAACACTCGGGATTGAGATCAAAGAGTTTTTCGACTTTGCAAAGCAACTGGGACAAAATGGATATGCGGCCATAGTCTTTGCTGCCGACCGGCGCCATAATGCGATCGGCGACTTCTTTTTGGAACATCAGGGTCAGGCTGGCAAAATTTTCCATTTCTTTCAGCCAACCGACCAGCAGCGGGACAGAAATGTTATAGGGCAGGTTGCTGACGATATGACGCGGAGTCTGCTTAAATTCGGCAAAGTTCTGCTTCAGGGCGTCGCCGTTGACGATTTGCAGACGTTCTCCGACTTTGGCTTTGATTTCTTCCATAATGGCAATGCAGCGTTCGTCCATTTCAACCACGATCAGTTTGTCCGGTTCGGCGCGGAGGATTTCACGGGTCAGGCCGCCCGGGCCGGGGCCGACTTCGTACACGGCGGCGCCGCGGTAATCGGAGAGGTTTTGCGCATTCAGCGAAAGCCTGATTATTTTGCCGGTAATGTTGCGGTCGAGGAGAAAATTCTGTCCGAGAGCCTTTTTAGCTAGCAATCCGTGCGCTTCGACCGTAGCGCGAAGCGAGGGAAGCATATTTATTTTTTCTTCAAGACTGAGACTCATTTTACATTCTGACCTCTATAACCGCCGCCTGACGCAGTTCCTGCAGATGGCGGGCGGCGATTTCTTCCATGCGGCGTTCTTCAAGAAATTTTTTGATGTTTTCCTGGGTGGGGGTTTCGGCTTTATCGCGTTTGGGGTCGAATATCTTGTCAAGCTTGAGGATATAGTAATCCTGTCCGACTTTGACCGGATCAGAAACTTCGCCGGGTTTCAGTTTACCGAGGGCGTTTTTGAGCGGAGTTATAAGACGTTCCCGGTTAATCCAGCCAAGGCTGCCGCCCTTGGAAGAACTCGGAGCTTCCGAAAACTGCATGGCATAGAGTTCAAAACGGGGATCCTGCCGCAGGTTGGCAACCAGACCGTCCAGATTTTTGGCGTTTTTGCGTTTGATGAGAATTTCGGAAACCATATATTTGGCGGTACTGAGGTCACGGTCGGCTTCGGCCTGGGCTTCTTCAATTTCTTTCTGGGTCAGTTCTCCTTCGGCCATTGACAGTTTGCGGATAACGCGTATCCAGGCCAAATCGGATTTCATCTGTTGCAGAAACACCTGATAGCTGACGCCGCTGTCTTTGAGAATCTGCCGGAGTTTGCCCTGAGGGATTTTGTTGCTGGTTTCAAAAAAACGAACGGATTGGTCAATGTCTTTGTCGGTTATGACAATGCCGTTTTTTTCGGCGTCCTGGAGTTTAAGCTTTTCGTCAATGGCAGCCTGCAGCGTGCGCTGGATAATCATGTTGCGGGTCTGGTCGTTGACGGGGATGCGGGTGTTCATGACGAAAGCATTGACCCTGTTTTCCAAATCTTCGGTCGTCAAAATTTTGCCGTTGACGACGGCGACGATTTTAACGGCGCCGGGAAAAAGCTTCTGCGGTTTCGGCGCGGCGGGCGCTGTTGCCGGTGCGGTCGGTTCGGCAGGCTGCTGACGGACAACGGAGGTTTCGTTTTCTTCATTTTCGCCGTCGTTTTGAAACATGACCGAGTTGCCGGCCGGTTTGGTGCTTTGGCCGATAGAGGAAAGGTCGAGCGCCTGAGCCGGAAAAACTGAGGTTATACCAAGCAGGAAAGCCGTCGCAAAAATTTTTCTCATTAACTTTCTCCTTATCTTAAAAAAACTTATTTGGAACCGAAGCCGCCAAGCGTTTTCAGCAGGAAGGAAACGCTGAATTCGTAATTTCCTTCATATTCCGGATCGTTGGAATGGTAGCGGTGGATGTCGGTTATCAGTTTCAGACATTCGTCTTCATAAATTATTTCGGCACCGTGTTCGATGGAGCCGCCTTTGGGCGCCAAGTCCTGACGGTTGTAAATGGTCAGGCTCCAGTCGCGCGTCAGTTTGGCGGTCAGTGACGTATAGAGTTCTTTGCGTTCGCGGGCATCATAGGCATAAGCTGCCGAATCGTTTCTTTGCAGATAGATGTAAGAGATGTAGCCGCGCAGCATACTGGGACCGAAAGACGTGCCCAGTTCACTGTAGTTAATGTCGAAGGTGTCTTTGTCCAGGCGGAAACGATAGGTTAAATCCAGATAATCGGCCGGTGCGGCGTAAATACGGCCGACGTAGTCGGTAAAGTTGCTGTCTTCGTCGATGCCCTGTGTAAAGCTTTCGTCTTTGTTGAATTTGTAACTTTGGGCGATAAAGGCTGAAGTGCGGCCGAGAATGTTTCCATAGGAGCTCCAGTTGATGCCGTAGCTGATACGGCTGCCCGTGTCATTGCGGTCGTAACCGGGATAACGGTCGAGGTCGAGGACGTTAGAATCGGAAAGTTCAATATCCTGACTGTCTTCGTTGGGAATTTTATCGGCTTTGTTGCCGCCGTTCGGCGCGGCGACGGCGACAATGACCGGTTCCAGAATCTGACGGGAGGTTTCGGTTGCGCGGACAAAGGGCAGGCGCCATTCCAAACCGACCTGCGGGAAAACGCGGGCAACGCCGCCGGTAAAGTTTTGGTCATCTTCGTTGGTATAATTGTCAACGTAGTAAAGGTCAGACTTTACCGAAGCGACCATGCGGTATTTTTCGCCGTAGGGGCTGGTGTAGGGCAGCACCCATGAATTTATCATTGATGCGCGCTGGGTGGAGACGTCGTCTTCGCGGTAAACGGAAGCAAAGTCGAGATTGGTTTTGGTGTAGGCGCCGTAAGTGCCGACATCGCTGATGTTTTCGTAAGAAATCAGCGGGGCGACGAAAGGTTTGTTGAGATTGCGGCGGTTAAACTCGTTTTTGTCCGCTTCGCGCAGATTGTAGCTGACCAGTTTGTAATAGTAAGCTTCGGCCGAAGCATAGTTGCGGTTGTCAAATCCCTGTAAGCGAATCCGCGAGGTCAACCAGGCATTGTCCTTATATGGGAGAGAGAGGTCTTTCAGATACAGGCTGTCGGAGGCGTAATTAATGTCTGTGTCGGCCAGCCAGAAGTCGTTGATTTCATAACGGGCTTTTAAAAACAGGTTGCCGCGGTTCTTGTCTTTGTCTTCGTCCGTGAGGAAGGAACCCTGCGCCTCAATGTCGCCCTTATAGAAATATTTGCGATATTTGCCGTTCCAGACGATGCCTTTGTCCGAGCTTAACATCGGTGCAAACAGCAAGTCTTCATGATCCGAAATGTTCCAAAAATAACGAGGCTGGAAGTAGCCGCCCAAATAAGAGGAGCTTCCGATTGTCGGGGCGATAAAACCGGAACGGCGTTTGACGGAAGGATCGGGGTGTGAGAGAAACGGTGTGTAGAAAACCGGCACGCCCTTGACTTCAATGAACGCGTCATTGTAGTAAACATCCTGATTTTTTGCGTCGTGCTTTACCTTTCGCGCCTTAATCTGCCAGAGCGGGTCTTTGCTGCGGCAGACGTCGCAGGGCGAGTAGACGACGTTTTCCATAACCTTGTTGTCGTTGGCCATTTTGCGGAATTTGCTGGCCGCGATGCGGGTTTCGTCTTTCATGATGATGCGGACGTCGGTCATGTGGCCTTTGGTCATTTTGTCGTCAAGTTCTACATAGTCGGAAAAAACGACGGTTCCGTCGGCCTGAACAATGCTGACGTTGCCGACGGCCGTGACAATATCATCTTTCTGGTTGTAAATGACCTTGTCGGCCTTCAGCGTCTGGTCTTTACGGATAATATTGACGTCGCCGACGGCGGTAATGGTCTGCATGTCTTTATTGTCAATCATTTCGTCGGCACTGAAATAAATATCGTCGGTTTCTTTTTCAACCCCGGCGGCCGGCTGCGGTTTGGCGTCCATGAAAGAGGTAATGTTGTAGCTCGGTTCCAGTTCGGCATAGGGTTTGGCCTTACCTGGCTTTTTGCCGAAGGGATCAGGTTCAAACGCGGCGGCAGAAACAGCCGAAGCGACCCAAAGAGCCGTTGCCGTCCAAAGGATTTTTTTGCCGAAAACTTTATTCATCCGTACTTTCCCTGAGTTTTTTCTTCCGCGTAAAGAAAGCCGGATTATAGAACAATAAGAGATAAATGCAAGTCATCAGCGGAACCAGAAAATTTGCGTACAAAAGCGGCAGAAAATAAAGATTTTTGGTCGAAAGGTTGGTAAAGGCCAGATCGCCCGCCTGGATAAGAACCATAATAAAGATAGATACGGAAATGATTTTGGTTTGGCCGCGGCGGTTAAAGTTGCCGACCAGCAACCCGGTGCAGGCCAGCAGTGCAAAGGCCAGGTTGTACAAAGGCGTCAACAGGCGTTTGTTGCCTTCGGTAATGTAACGGTTTGCCTCGGCAGGAGTCAGGCTTGGATCGCTGCGGGCGTTGAAAAGTTCCATCAGCGTTTTTTCGCGGACACCCTCTTCCTTTTCCTTTTTGGGGCCGGTCGTGCCAAAATCGACCGAATAACGGTCGAAGGCCAATGACGAGAACTGCGAACTGTTCCGGTTAATTTCCTGTCGTACGCCGTTGACGAGGATAATCCGCGGGCCTTTGTCGGTATAAACAATGCGTCCGCGCTCGGCAGACAGCGTCGTTTTGGTTTTCGGGTTGCGCTCGTCGTTGACGAGAATGCCGGTCAGAGAGCCGTCTTTTTCGTGCGTGGTAACGAAAACGGTCAGATTGAACTGCAAAGTGGTAAATTCGCCTTCCCGGAACATCAGATGCGAAACGTCATTTTTGACTTTCCACTCCAATTCGTTAAAAGCCTTTTCGGCCTGCGGGATGCCGATATTGTTGACATACAGTCCGAAGACGGAAAGGGCGATACCCATGAACAGCGCGGGTTTGGCGTTTTGCCAGGGACTGATGCCGGCGGATTTCATTACAACCAGTTCGCGGTCGGAAAGCATGCGGTTGTAAACGAAAAGGACGGCGACGAACAAGGCTATCGGCGACAGAATGATATACAGTCTCGGCATCAAGAGCGACGTCATTTCGATAAACAGGCTGAGCGGCAGCCCTTTGTTGGTAATCAGTTCGACAAAGCGCAGCGACTGGGTAAGCCAAAGGATGGACAGCAGCGAAAAAGTTACCAGCAGGAAGCCGACAAAAATCTGTTTGGCGATGTAGACGTTTAATTTTTTCATATCATCAGAGTTTTATTTGTACAAATCGTTATGGATTATAACCAAAATATCTTATAAAAAAACTAATATTTTTAAAAATTTGCAGATTTTATTTTGCCGTGCGCAGAATCGGTGTTATAATAGACAAAAAATAACCGGGCGGAGACAGCCGATGGCTCAGGACAAAGAAGAAAAAAAGACCGAGGATGAGACGTACAAGGCGGAAGCCTTGCATCGTCTGGAGTTGGCCAAGGCTGACGAAAAGCGGATCAGGGAAGAAATCGAGGCCCTGAAAAAGGAAATCGAGAAAGCCAAAGAAGCCAAGGAAGGTAAGGTTATCGACATTCAATGGGCGGAAGAGGAGCTGGCCGACTGCCGCCTGCTGGAAGAGATTGCCGGACGAAAAAAGGAACGTCTGGAAAAAATCATCAGTTCCGACAGCCGCGAAGAACTGCCTGACTTAATCGGTTTCAGTCCGAAACAAAGGGTTTATGCCGATAAGGACGGAGAGAGCGGCAGCGACGGAAAAAAAGAAGACAAGGGCAAAAAGGAAGAAAAAACGCCGGAAGAAAAAGCCCGGCTGCGCCCGTCTCCGGAAGCCGCGGCAGCGGCAATGACGGCGGCCGGCGTGGCTTCGGCTCTCAAACGCAGCGAAAACACCAAATTGAAAGAAGTGGCGCGCGGGGTCAGCGCAGTTTCGGCCATTCAGGCGGAAAGGAGCAGCCGAGCGCAGATTAACGGGCGCGACAAAGGTTTGCGGCTGGCCGGAACCGGTTTGAGCCGCGCGGCGGAAAAGAGGCTGATGAAAGAAGAGCGCCGACAGGAACGCGCGTTTAAAAAACTTCAGAAAGATAACGAGAAAGGCGTCACGGCTGTCCGTACGGAAAGCCGGTTTGTGACCAAAGACGGCGAAAAAGCCGATAAAAATAAAAGCATGCCGCCAAAAACCGCCGGCGAAGACAAGAAGAAGTCCGACGAGCTGCGCCGTGCCGAACTGGAGCGGAAAATTGAAAAACTGCGCGAGAAACTTGAAACCTTGCAACGCCGAAGAATACGGCAGGCTGGAAAGGTTGCGGACGGCAGCGCCAACGAAGTCAGATTCAGCGCCGAAGAAGCAAAGGCATTGCCGAGCGTAAAAGCCGGCCGGGCAATGGAGGAGGCTTATAAGGCCAAAGAACTTCCGGCGGCGGAAAAAGGCGGCGCGGTTAACGAGGCAAGCCTGACAAAAATGGAACATACGGCGGCAAAGGCCGAAGAAAATCTTAAAACGGCGACGCTGGTTCCGGATTATGCCACGCCGGAATTTAAACGGAAAGCTGCCGAGCAGGGGATTGATCCGAACAAAGGAAAAAGCAGGGAGGAAAAGAAAACCGACCGGCAGAAACTTCTGGCTCTGAGCGGCCGGCCGGGAACGGGCGAGGCCTTTCGGAACGAAGAAAAACCGGCGACGGAAGATCGTCAGGGCGAAAGACCGGAACTGCGAATCGATCCGGAAAAAAGCCGGGCGGCGTCCGCGGAGAAAAGCGGCAAGGAAATCAATATGCAGCAGTATCGTCTGACCAAAGAGCTGCAGGGAGGCCGGCAGGCCGGCTGATTTATGTCAAAAGGCGCATCAGGAGGGCGGAAGGCTCTCCTTTTTTATTAAATCTTTCAATTTACATACGTTTTTTTCCGATAAGTCTTTTTTGTGCTTGAATAAGGTTTTGTTTACGAATAGTCTGATAGCATAACGTTATTGTCCGGAAAAGCTGACAAGCGGCGTTTGCGGACTGAACTCAATCTTTCGAAAGGTAAAATTATGACCGACGCTTCAGCTGCCTCGCAGGTTGCCGCCAAATGGCGCAAAAAAAGAGGGTCTCTGATTATGGCCCTGCACGAAATTCAGAGTGTGAAGGGTTATGTGCCTTGGGAAGACGCCGTTGACATTGCCAACGGAATGGGAATTCCCCTGGCGCGGATTTATGAAGTTCTGACCTTCTACAATTTTTTCAAGTTAGATGCCCCCGGCAAAGCGGTTATCTCAGTTTGTACTGGAACCGCTTGTTATTTAAAAGGCAACGACAAAGTGTTGGAAGAGTTTAAAAAGGAACTCGGAATCAACGAGGGCGAAAGCACTGCCGACCGGATGTTCCATCTGCAGGTGGTTCGCTGCGTGGGCTGCTGCGGCCTGGCTCCGGTCTGCGTGGTCAACGGCAAAACCTACGGCCGCGTTTCTCCCAACGACGTCAGAAACATTCTTGACGAATGGCGCACCAAATTAGCCGATGATAAGGAGTAAGGACGATGGCCGATATCGATATTGACAAAAGATTTGACATCCATGAGATTGCCAAGAACAAAAACGCCGATTTGGATCGTTTTCGCTGTACGATTTACTGTTGTCATTCCACCGGCTGCAAGTCTTCGGGCAGCGACGACATCATTTCCCTGTTGCAGGACGCGATTGAAGAGTATGACCTGAAGGACAAGGTTCGCATCGTGGCGGCCGGCTGTATGGGATTATGCGCCCAGGGGCCACTGATGCGCGTGGAAATCAAAGGTCAGAAAGACGTTCTTTACAAACGTCTGGAACCGCTGATTGCCCGTCTGGTCGTTGCGGAGCACGTGGTGCCGGCGCTGAAACTGGAAGACGGCGAAACTTTCGAGATACCGGAATTTTTGCAGCAGCATGTTCTGTCGCTGGATTTGCCTTTCTTTACGAAGCAGGAAAAAGTTGTGTTGAAACTGGCCGGACACATGGATCCGGAAGACATTCACGAATATATTGCCCACGGCGGTTATCTGGCGCTGGAAAAAGTGCTGAAAACCATGACGCCGGCGCAGGTTGTGGACGAGATTAAAAAATCCGGCCTGCGGGGTCGCGGCGGCGGCGGTTTTTCAACTGGCATGAAATGGGAACTGGCGGCAAAAGTGCCGACGGTCGACGAAAAGTTTATTATCTGCAACGGTGACGAGGGGGATCCGGGAGCCTATATGGACCGCAGTATTCTGGAAGCAAATCCGCACGCGGTTATCGAGGGTATGATGATTGCCGCCTATGCCATCGGGGCGACGGAAGGCTGGTTTTATATCCGTGCTGAATATCCGCTGGCGGTCGAACGGTTGGAAAAAGCCATCAAGGCCTGCAAGAAAAACCGTTTGCTCGGCAATAACATCATGGGTACGGATTTCTGTTTTAACATTGACATTCGTCTTGGTGCCGGCGCTTTTGTCTGCGGCGAGGAAACGGCACTGATTCATTCAATTGAAGGCAAGCGCGGCACGCCGCGTCCGCGGCCGCCGTATCCGACCGACAAGGGTCTGTGGGGCAAGCCGAGCTGCGTCAACAACGTGGAAACGCTGGGCAATGTGGCGTCGATTATTCTGAAGGGCGCCGACTGGTTTGCTTCTTTCGGAACCGAAACCTCGAAAGGGACGAAAGTTTTTGCCCTGACCGGACAGGTCGAGCATTCCGGACTGATTGAAGTGCCGATGGGAACGACAATTAATGAAATCGTCAACGAAATCGGCGGCGGCGTGCCAAACGGCAAAAAACTGAAAGCGGTACAGACCGGCGGTCCGTCCGGCGGCGTTATTCCGCTTGAATATCTGGATTTGCCGGTATGTTACGAAGAACTCAAAAAAGTCGGTTCGATTATGGGATCCGGCGGTATGATTGTTATTGACGACACGCAGGATATGGTAAGTCTGGCCAATTTCTATCTGGATTTTACGGTTGACGAATCCTGCGGCAAATGCGCGCCTTGTCGTATCGGCGGTAAGCAGATGCTTTTGCTGTTGGAGAAAATAAACAAAGGCAAGGGAACCAGAGCCGATATTGAGGAACTGCGCAAAATTGCCCACGCAATGCAGAAAGCTTCGCTCTGCGGTTTGGGTCAGACGGCGCCGAACCCGGTTCTGTCTACCCTGAAGTTCTATGAGAACGAATATCTGGCCAAAGTTGAGCCGAATGAGAAGAAATAGAGGAGACTGACAATGGTAAAATTGAAAATTGACAATTATGACGTCGAAGTTCCTGCCGGTACCTCTATTTTGGACGCGGCGCGGACGGTGCAGATTGAAATTCCGACTTTGTGCAAACATCCCGACGTTGATCCGAGCGCCGGCTGCGGCATGTGTATCGTGCGGGTCAACGGCAGGGTTATGCGTTCCTGTTGTACGCCGGTCGGCGAAGGTATGGAGGTCATAACTTCCGATCCGGAACTGGTTGACGTTCGCAAGACGGTTTTGAAACTGATTTTGAGCAATCATCCGAACGAATGTCTGACCTGTATCCGTTCCGGACACTGCGAGTTGCAGGATATGGCCAATACGTTCGGTATTCGCGACAGCAAGCTGCCGAGCCTGAACAAAAAGTATGACATTGACGACTCAACCAAGGCGATTGTGCTGGACGCGTCCAAGTGCATTGTCTGCGGCCGTTGCGTCGAGGTCTGCCAGAATCAGCAAAACGTTTGGGCTCTGAGCTATCTGAACCGCGGTTTGGCCACCCGGATTACCGCCGCAGGCGGCATTAATCTGGCGGACAGCCCCTGCATCAAATGCGGCCAGTGTTCGGCGCATTGTCCGACCGGCGCGATTGTCGAATATGACGAAACCGAAAAAGTATGGAACATGCTCAATGACAAAGACCTGTATACCATTGTACAGATTGCGCCTGCGGTTCGCGTGGCCATCGGCGAAGAGTTCGGTTACGATTTCGGCGAGAATCTGACCGGCAAAACCTATGCCGCTCTGCGCCGCATGGGTTTCAAAAAGGTTTTTGACACCAATTTCGGCGCCGACCTGACGATTATTGAAGAAGCTTCCGAGTTTGTCGAACGCTTTACAAAGCGTCCGGAAAGCCTGCCGATGTTTACGTCCTGCTGTCCGGCCTGGGTTGATTTGCTGGAAAAATATCATCATGACATGATTCCGCATTTTTCAACCTGTAAATCGCCTCAGTCGATGGTTGGCGCGATGGCCAAAACCTATTATGCCGAGAAGATGGGTATTGATCCGGCCAAAATCCGCGTGGTTTCGGTTATGCCCTGCACAGCCAAAAAGTGGGAAATCGTCCGCAGCGAAGATATGCGCAGTTCCGGTTTTCAGGACGTCGACGTATCGATTACGACCCGCGAACTGGCCAGAATGATTAAACAGGCCGGCATTGACTTTCGCAAGCTGCATGACGAAGAAGCGGACAGTCCGTTGGGTGAATATTCCGGTGCGGCAACGATTTTCGGCGCTACCGGCGGCGTTATGACTGCGGCGCTGCGCACGGCTTATTTCTATATTACCGGCGAAGAGCTCGGAAATCTGGACTTTAAGGAAATCGACGGTCTGGAAGGCATTAAAGCGTGCGAAGTCGACATTAAAGGAACCAAGGTTCGAATTGCGGTGGCACACGGCATCGGCAACGTTGAACAGGTTTTGGACAAGGTTCGCGCCGCCAGGGAAAACGGCGAGGAAATGCCTTATCACTTTATTGAGGTTATGGCCTGCCGCGGCGGCTGCATTGCCGGCGGCGGACAACCCCGGGTCATGATGCCGGACCAGCCGAAACCGCGCGGCATTACCGACGATATTCGCAAAAAGCGCGCCAAAGGTTTGTTTGATGAGGATTTGAATGCCAAAAACCGGCTTTCGCATCATAACGAATCCATTAAAACACTGTATGCCGAGTATCTCGGCAAGGCCGGTTCGGAAAAGGCGCATGAGCTGCTGCATACGCATTATGTTCCGCGCGGGCTGTATAAAAAATAGCGGTTTGGCGAAGAAAACGACATGTAAAAAACCTCCGAGGTTATCGGAGGTTTTTTGTGTTCAGTCAACCAGTTCTATTTTCATGCGCTTGTTCAGGCAGAAACAAACGTTGTTTATCTCGCCCAGAAAGCGCCGTTGACCGTTTAAATGCTCTTCAACGACATGCAGCGGTATCTCGCTTTGCGCGCTGAACTCTTCCGGCGTCAGCTTCAGTTCCGCCAACGCCCGGCGGAAACTTTCACTGTATTCCGAGCGCAGCTGCCGCAAATTCTGTCTTCTGATTTTGTTTTCCATAACTTCCTCCTTTGCAAGGTTTTGTTAAAAACAAAACCGCCCTCAAAATGAGAGCGGAGGAGCTTCAAACTGTACTTAGTCAGCGTGCTTATTCGTCCGCAAAAGCGGCTTATATCGCACCATCCTCCACAGATGGAGGTTAATAAGTTCTAAGTAAGGAGCTTGAAGGCTCCGCCATAAGTCTAACCATTCTTATGACAGGACTAATTATAAAAGCAAAAAACTATTTTGCAATTTCTTTTTGCCGGAGGCGAAGATGTCCGTGTCTGGCTGAGGCAGATTTGTTATTTTTAAAGGTGTCCTGTTTTCAGCAGGTTGAAATATTTGTAAACCGAACCGCCGGGAACATTCCAGCTGAAATCCTTCCGCATGGCGTTCTGGGTCATCTGTCTGATTTTGTCCGGGTGGCGGTAGAAAGCTTCAAAGGCTTTTTGCAGCGTTTCGGCATAGGCGTTGATATTGTTTTTCAGGCGCTGGGCCGTCAGATTGGAGCCGTAAACGCGGCGCTTTTCGGTAAAGAAGACTTCGGTTCGAAAACCGTCGACGCCGTCTTCAATGGTATCAACCAGACCGCCGGTGGACATGGCTATCGGCAGCGCGCCTTTGGCCATGGCTTCCATCTGCGTCAGGCCGCAGGGTTCAAAACGGCAGGGCATCAGGTAAAAGTCGGATGCCAGCTGGACGGCATAGGCAAATTCGTCTTTGTAGCCGCGGAAAACAAACAGCCTTTTGGCCGCATTGGGGTTAATTTCGGCAATCTTGTCTTTCAGTTTGGTAAGCAGTTCAAAATAGTTGGCGTCGCCGGCACCGCCGAGAATGAAAATGGGAAATTCTTTTTTGAAATTGTTGAACTTGGTACAAAGGTTAATCATGGCCTGCGCGGCGATGTCGTAGCCTTTTTGTTCGACCAGACGGCTGGTGGCGCAAAAGACCGGCGTTTTGGTTATATCTTTGACAACTTCGGTCAGGTCATCGAATTTATAAGTGTCAATCAGCGGGATAGTCTGATTTTTATAATTTTCGTCGGCAGCAATCTTAGAAAGCAGCCGGATAAATTCTTTTTTGTTGTGTAATTTGGCTTCCAGATTGTTTTCATCATAGACTTTAAAATTAAAGCCTTTGAAATAGTCGTTGATATGGTCGATTTTGTTTTTGTTCGGCGAAATCAGGTTCTTGTCATAGCCGTTGACAATGCCGAAGAAATTGCGATGGTCTTTGCGGATCTTCAGAATGTCGCGGAAATCGAATCCAAACCCAAGTTCTTTGGAAACCTCTTCCATGTAGTTTTTGGAAACGGTTACCACGCGGTCGGCGAGATGAAAGTCGCAGGATGATTGATTATAGCAGTCGTGGACAATCAGGGTGTTGGTCGTGCGGGGATTGGCGTTCTTAATCGCTTTGGCGTTGCGGAAAACCAGCGAGACGGTATCTTCATATAACGAATTAAGAATTTTGGACGTGTTTTCGTAATCCCAGCCCTGATAACCGAGGTGGTGGGCAATATGGATGACCGGAATGGACTTTATTTCCTGAGCCAGAGCGGCGTCCATGCCGCGGGTTTCGACCTTGGCGGTGGTCAGGTATTTGGTCAGGCCTGCCAGCGCGCCGCTGTGCCAGTCGTTGGCAATCAGCGCGTTGGGTTTTTCGATTTCCTTTATTTTTCTGCCGCAGATGTTTTCGATAAGTTCATAAACGGCTTTGGAAAAAAAGGCAAAGCGCTCGACTTCGTTGACGCCGTGTTCGTTCAAAACATAGCAGCCGTCCTGCGCCGAAGGATTGAATTTGTGCGGGTTAATCGAGAAAAAGCGGTCGTTGGACAGAAAAATGTAGTCGGTGTTGTCGCAGCGGCCGGTATAGGCGGTAACTTTGTGTTTGGCCAAAATGGCGCGTTCGGTGTAGAAAGGAACGCTGAACGTTTTAATCTTTTTAAGTTTGATGCTGCGATGTTCCGCGCCTTCGTAAACGTCGCCTTTCAGAGCGGTTTTTTTCTTGCCGGTGTCGCCGAGGTACAGCGGCGTGACGACCGTAAGCGAATGCCCGTCTTTGCCGAAACAGGCGTTGAAAGCTTCCGGCAGCTCGGACGCAACCATGCCCAAGCCGCCCCATTTCATGAATGTTGCGGTTTCGGAACTTATCATCCAGGCGTGGACTTTATCGATTTCGGGCCAGAGATTTTTGCCGAGACACTGCTTTTTGGAGAGGTTTTGAATTTCTAAAAGATTGGGGTTGGATACCACATTATAGGTGAGAGTGAATTTTTTTTTGTTAAAACCTTTCGGGAGAGGTTTTGTATTGGTCTTCTGATCGGCGTTTAGTGGAATTGCGGCATTCATCTTCAGTTCTCTCAATATCCAAAAATAATTACGTTACAGTATAAACGGTTTTTTGGAAAAGTACAGAACTTTCAGCACTTTTCAGCCAAAAAAAACATCTGTACTTGACTTGTTAAGCTTTAATAACTAAGTTTCTTAATATATACATGCCGTGGTTAAAAATTTAAAGAGGAAAAAGATGAAAAAATTTAAAAATCACCACAACGAAAACGATGAAAATCCGAATTCGGAAGCTGAGGAGAGCCGGGAAGAAAAGCTTGAGCAGGATGCGGAAACCGAAAATCCGGAAGAAACCTCCGCCGAGGACGACATCGTCGAGGCGCTGAAGGACGAAAACCGGAAACTCAAGGAAGATTATCTGCGCGCTTATGCTGATGCCGAAAATACCAAAAAACGCTGTGCGCAGGAGATTGAAAAAAACAGCAAGTATGCGGTATCGGCCTTTGCGAAAAATCTGCTGAGCGTGGCTGACAATCTGCACCGTGCTTTGGATTCCGTGCCGGAGGACAAGCGCGGCGAATGCGAAGGGCTGACCAATCTGCTCAAGGGGGTCGAGCTGACGGAAGCCGATTTGATGAAGGCTTTTGAAAAACACGGCATCAGAAAAATGGAGATTATGGGACAGGTTTTTGACCCGAATTTTCATCAGGTGGTTCAGGAAGTCGAGGATGCCTCGAAGCCGAACGGAACGATTATTGCCGAACTGCAGACCGGATATATGCTGAACGACCGTATTCTGCGCGAGGCGATGGTGGTGGTTACAAAAGGCGGAAGCCACGCCTAGGATTTTGCCGTTAAAAGCCAGAAAAACCGGGGTTTGTCTCCGGTTTTTTTGTGTATGGAGCGGCAGGTATTTTATGCAGAAAAAAAGATTATGCTTGCCGAGTTTGCGGTTTTGGCGTATGTTGCCCGTAGGTTATTTTTTTACAGTAAAAGAGAGTTGATATGCGTCATTCAAACCGTTTAAAAGATGAAATCAGAGAAATTGAAATTATTCCGAACTTCAACCCTTATGCCGAAGGTTCCTGTCTGATTAAGTGCGGCGGCACCCATGTCGTCTGCACGGCCAGCGTGGAAGAAAAAGTTCCCGCCTGGCTGAAGGGGCAGAACAAGGGCTGGATTACCGCCGAATATGCCATGCTGCCGCGGGCAACGCAGGTTCGCGTGCCCCGCGAGGCCAAAAAGCCGTCCGGCCGCACGCAGGAAATTCAGCGGCTTATCGGCCGTTCGCTGCGGGCTGTGGTAGACCTTGAGAAAATGAAAGACCTTTCCATCTGCATCGACTGCGACGTGATTCAGGCGGACGGCGGCACGCGCACGGCTTCGATTACCGGCGGGTTTGTGGCGCTGTATCTGTGCATTCGCCGGCTGCTGCTGGAAAAGAAACTGAAGACAAATCCGATACGCGAATATGTGGCGGCGATTTCCTGCGCCATTCATGAAGGCGAGAAGATTGTCGACGTCGATTATGAGGAGGATTCACATGCGCAGGCGGACATGAACTTTGTGCTGACCGAAAGCGGCAAAATCGTTGAAATTCAAGGTACGGCGGAAGGGAATCCGTTTGACGAAGACGCGTTCAAAGAGCTTTTGGGACTGGCGCGCGGCGGTATTGCCAAGCTGATTGAAAAACAGAGAGAAGCATTGGGAATGTGAGCATGAAAATTGAAAAAATTGTGGTTGCCAGCCATAATCAGGGCAAAATCAAAGAAATCGGAGAAATGTTGGAGCCGCTGAATATTGCGGTTGTTTCGGCTGCTGAGCTGAAGCTTCCCGACGTAGAAGAGACAGGTGCGACCTTTGAGGAAAATGCGCGGTTAAAAGCCGATGCGCTTTCGAAACTGTGCGGTCTGCCCTGTCTGGCCGATGATTCCGGCTTATGCGTCGATGCGCTGGGCGGACGTCCGGGCGTCTATTCGGCGCGTTATGCGCCGAACCGGGATTTTGACAAGGGAATGGAAATGCTGCTCGGCGAGTTGGCCGCGACTGTCGACAAAGCGCGCAAGGCACATTTTTCCTGCGTGTTGGCTTTTGCATTTCCGGGTATGGAAACCAAAGTTTTCGAAGGCCGGGTCGATGGCCGGATTGCAACCGAAAAACACGGAAGCGGCGGTTTCGGCTATGATCCCGTGTTTGTACCCGACGAGGGCGACGGCCGGAGTTTCGGGGAGTTCGGCAAAGAGGAAAAAAACGCGATTTCGCACCGGGGCAGAGCCTTTAAGAAATTTTTGGACTATTTGAACCATTTGAACCATTTGAACAACTGATACGCGGCGGCGGGCTATATGGGCAGCATTTATAACATTCCGGCGAGTTTATCGGCGGTCGACGTTCTGGCCGAAAAGTTTTTGGCGGAATATGCTCAAGAGCCGCTGGCTTTGGCCGACGTGCTGTTTCTGCTGCCTAACCGCCGCGCCGCCAAAGCGCTGGCCGACGCTTTCGTTCGACAGAGGGGGCTGACGCCGACGCTGCTGCCGAAAATGGTTCCCATCGGCGATGTGGAAGAAGACGAACTGTTTCTGACCGGTTTTGACTTTGCGGAAAGTTTGGCGTCGCTGGCTCCGGCAATTGAGCGCAACGAACGCCTGCTGCTGTTTACCAGAATCATACTGCATAAACCGGCCGAGTTCGGCATTGAGAAACTGACTGCCAATCAGGCTTGTTATCTGGCGCAGGAACTGGCCGGCCTGATTGACACGGTACACAACGAAAACCTTTCTTTTGAACGGCTGGCAGATCTGGTCCCGGCGGAATATGCCGTACACTGGCAGGAAACGCTGAAGTTTTTGGAAATCATTACCCGTTATTGGCCGGATATTTTGAAAGAACGCGGCCTGATTGACCCCGGTGAGCGCCGCAACCGGCTGATTGCTGCGCAGGCGGAGATGTGGGAGGCTGCACCGCCGGCGAAAAGGATTGTTGCCGTCGGAACGACCGCGACTTTTCCGGTTATGAAAGCTTTGGTTAAGGTTGTTTCAAAACTGCCGCGGGGCGAAGTCTGTTTGGCCGGTCTGGATAAAAATCTGGATGACGAAAGCTGGAATGCGATTGACGAAACGCATCCGCAGTTTGAACTGAAAGAACTGCTCGATTATCTGCAGGCCGACCGGCGGGATATCGCCGATTTGACACCGCCGGCCAATCCGCAGCGGGAAAAGTTTATTTCTGAAATCATGCGGCCGGCCAAAACCACCGACAAGTGGCGGGATATTGCCGCGGCGGGAATTCGTCATGAAGCATATGACGGCATCAGGCTGATTGATTGTGACGACGTCAGAAAGGAAGCGCTGGCGATTGCGCTGATTATGCGCGAAACGCTGGAACAGCCGGAAAAGACGGCGGCTTTGGTAACGACCGACCGAAATCTGGCGCGGCGGGTGGCGTCCGAACTGCGGCGCTGGAAAATTAACATTGACGATTCAGCGGGTCAGCCGCTGGCTCTGACGCCGATCGGCATTTTTCTGAGGCAGATGACGGCGGCGGCGAAAAGCGATTTTGCGCCGGTGGAATTTCTGAGCCTGCTGAAACTGCCGCTGCTGACTGCCGGTCTGACTCATGCCGAAATCCGCCGATTGGTTCGCGATTATGAAAAAAGAGTTTTGCGCGGCGGCGGTTATGACGAAATTTCGGAAGAAAAAGTCAACGCCGTAAAAGCGCAGATGCAGGCCTTTTGTGCGCTGTTGCAGCAGCCGAAGGCCGATTTTAAAACACTGCTTGAACTTCATGTCCGGACGGCGGAAAAACTGGCGGCACAGCCCGGCGAAAGCGGCGCTTCGACATTGTGGAAAGGCGATGCCGGCGAAGCGATGGCCGGTTTTGTTGCCGATTTGTATCAGAGTGCCGGGGTTTTGGGCGAGGTTGACACGGCCGAATACGAGGGGTTGTTTGAGTCGCTGATGGCCGGCGTGACGGTGCGGCCGAAATACGGCACGCATCCGCGGTTGCGGATTTTGGGGCCGATAGAAGCGCGGCTGACGCATTTTGACACGATAATCGTCGGCGAAGTCAACGAGGGCGCTTTTCCGAAGGCGTCCGGCGCCGATCCGTGGATGTCGCGGCCGATGAAAAGGGATTTCGGTTTTCCTCTGCCGGAAAAGGTGGTTGGCGTTCTGGCGCATGATTTCTGCCAGCTGCTGGCAGCAGACCGCGTTTATCTGACCCGGGCGGAGCGCGTGCAGGGTACGCCGATGGTCAAGTCGCGCTGGTGGATGCGTCTGGAAACGGTGCTTAAAGCTTTGGGCGCGGATATAGCCGGGTTGGAAGACGAAGCTTTCAAATCCTGGGCCGATTTTATTGACCGGGCAGAAGTCTTCAGGCGTCTGCCGCCGCCGGAGCCGCGGCCGCCGGTTGAAGCCCGGCCGCGGGTAATGTCGGCGAGCGCGGTCGAAAACTGGATGCGCGATCCGTATATCATTTATGCCAAATATATTCTGAAACTGAAAAAGCTGGACGAGCTGGAACAGGATTTGAGCCTGAAAGATTACGGAACGATTATTCACGCTGTTTTGGAAAAGTTCAACAACCGTCATCCGGCGGATTTTCCGGAGGATGCAAAAGCCGAGTTGCTGGAGCTTGGACGGGAATATTTTGCGGAAAACGAAATTGCGATGGAAACGCGGGCTTTCTGGTGGCCGATGTTTGAAAAAACGGTCGACTGGCTGGTCGGCGCCGAGCGTAATTATCGGCCGCAGATAAGGGAAGTTCACAGCGAAGTCGAAGGAAGCTTCAGTTTCGAAGCGCCGGCCGGCAAGTTTACGATTACGGCCAAAGCCGACCGGGTGGATGAAACGACAGACGGAAAGATTAATGTCATCGATTATAAAACCGGATATGCCCGCAGCGTAAAAGAAGTGGAAGGCGGTTATGCCCCGCAGCTGCCGATAGAAGGGCTGATAGCCAAATTCGGCGGATTTCAAAATATTTCGGCGGCAGAAGTCGGCCGGCTGATATACTGGCAGCTCGGGCGGCAGGAAACGGTTATCGAGAACAATATGAATGAGCTGCTGGATAAAAGTTATGAGCGGATTGTGACACTGGCCTCGGTTTTTGATTTTGAAAAAACGGCCTATATCAGCCAGCCGAATCCTAAACAGGCGCCGAAATATTCGGATTATGAACATCTGGCCAGGGTGCGCGAGTGGTCGGTAACGGAAAACGAAGAGTGAGGCCTTTTGATGACTGACGATATTATCGCGATGCGAAAACAAAGGGGCGAGCTGGCGACGGCGCAACAACGGCGGGCGGCGGATCCGGCGCGCTCGGTGTGGGTAGAGGCTTCGGCGGGAACCGGCAAGACCAAAGTGCTTTCCGACCGGGTGCTGCGGCTGCTTCTGAACGGTGTGCCGCCGGGAAGAATTCTCTGTTTGACTTATACCAAAGCGGCGGCGGTGGAAATGAGTTCGCGCATTGCCGGCCGGTTGAGCCGCTGGGCGGTTGCCGGCGATGACGATTTGCATAAAGAATTGTCAAAACTTTTGGGGAGCCTGCCGGAGAAACATAAAGACTATGCCAGGTTGGAGGCTCAGGCACGAAAACTTTTTGCCGTTTTGCTGGACACTCCCGGCGGAATGAAAATTCAGACGATACACAGCTTTTGTCAGGAAGTGTTGAAACGTTTTCCCCTGGAAGCGAAGGTATCGCCGTATTTTGAGGTTATGGACGACCGGACGGCGGCAGAGGCGATGGACGATATTAAAAGGGCGCTGCTGCAGAAAATCGAAACGGCGCCGGAAAGCCGTGCCGGGCAGGCACTGGCTTATCTGACCCGGAACGTAAGCGAGTTTCAGTTTCCGAATATTATGAACTCGATTGCGGCGGGACGGAACAAAATCGTTCGTCTGTTTGCGGCTTACGGCGACGCCGGCGCGGTAATTGACGAGTTGAGCCGACGGCTGAATGTCGGGGAGAAAGACACGGCCGAAGGTTTGACGGAAGCGTTTATGGCGCGGATTGACCGGGCGGAAACGCTGCGGCTGATTGAGGCCTGGCGGCACGGCGGGGTAAAGGACAAGGCAAAGGCCGAGAAGCTGGCGGCGGTTTCGGAAGCCGGATTTCCCGCGGAAATGTATGAAAATTATAAAACGGCGTTTTTAACGCAAAAGGGCGAGCCTTATGCCAAAGCCGGCGACAGGGAAACGCTCAAACATTATGCGGCGCTTCCCGAGAGCGCGGCGGCGGAGGCCGAACGGATACTGGCTTTGGAAGACAAATTAAAATCGGTGCGTCTGCTGGCTTCGACAAGGGCGGTTTTGTTTTTGGCGGAAGACCTGATCAGCGGTTATACCCGTTTTAAGAAAGTCCGTTCGAAAATGGACTATGAGGATTTGATTGTGCTGACCCGCGCCCTTTTGGAAAACCGTGCAGTGGCGGACTGGGTTTTGTTTAAGCTGGACGGGGGCATTGACCATGTGCTGATTGACGAGGCGCAGGACACTTCACCGGATCAATGGGCGATTGTCAAAGCGCTGACCGCGGATTTTTTTGCCGGCGAAGGCGCGGGTGAGGCAGTGCGGACGGTATTTGCCGTCGGAGATCGGAAACAGTCGATTTACAGTTTTCAGGGTGCGGATCCGCGCGGTTTTGACGAAATGCGAAAATATTTTGCTGCACAGTCGGCGAATTTTGACCAGATTCATCTGGATGTTTCTTTCCGTTCGACGGCAGCGGTTCTGGATACGGTTAACGAACTGTTTCGTGACGAGGCGGCTGCCAAAGGCGTGGCCGGCGAAGGCGAGGACATTACGCATATTCCGTTTCGTTTCGGCGACGGAGGCAAAGTTGAGCTTTGGCCGTTGATTGAGCCGGAAGAAGGCGAAAACAAGGATATCTGGCTGCCGCCGGTAGAACGCCGCGGCAGCGAATCGACCAGCGCCAGGCTGGCGCGGCAGATTGCCCGGCGAATAAAACAATCCGTCGAAAGCAGGGATATTCTGGTTTCACAGAATCGGCCGGTGCGTTACAAGGATTTTATGATACTGGTGCAGCGCCGCAACGCTTTTGTGGAAGAGATGGTTCGCGAATGCAAAAATGCCGGGGTAAATGTCGCGGGAATTGATAAAATCCGGTTGCTGGAACAGATTGCCATACAGGATTTGATTGCTTTGGGGCAGTTTCTGCTGCTGCCGAATGACGATCTGACGCTGGCAACGGTTTTGAAGTCGCCGCTGTTCGGCTTGAATGACGACGATTTGTTCCGTTTGTGTTACGGCCGCGGTACGGCAACGGTTTGGGCAAGGCTCGGAAAAGATGAAAAATACGTGGCCGTTTACGGAATTTTGCAGGATTTGCTGGACAAGGCCGACTATATTCGGCCGTTTGAACTTTACGGTTATGTGCTGAGTACGCTCGGCGGGCGCAGAAAATTCGTGGAGCGGATGGGGTATGAGGTTGAAGACGGTCTGGACGAGTTTGTCAATCTGATGCTGGCATATGAGCAGGAACACGTTCCGACGCTGCAAGGGTTCATTGCGCGGATTAAACAGGATGAAATTGAAATTAAAAGGGAACTGGAGCAGAGCGATGCCGATGTGGTGCGGATTATGACCGTGCATGGTTCCAAGGGACTGCAGGCGCCGATTGTCATTCTGCCGGATACGGTTCGGGTGGTCGGAACCAAAAAGGAGGGCGGTCTGCTGTGGGACGATATTTTTTATTATCCGCTGACGGCCGGAGATTATGAAAAAAACTGCGCAGAAATCAAAAACAGGGAAGCCGAACTGGCGCTGGAGGAATACCGCCGCCTGCTCTATGTGGCGCTGACAAGGGCGGAGGACCGGCTTTGCATTTGCGGTTATCGCAAAAAAAACAAAGCCTCGGACGAATCCTGGTATGAACTTTGCCGTCGTTGTTTTGCCGGCATCAGCGAAAAAAAGAACGACGGAACGCTGGTTTATGAGAAGGCACAACTGCTGACGGTAAAAGAAAACGAACTTCCGGCGGAAAAAGAATTGCCGCGTCCCGTATTTTCGTGGATTTCGCAGGCGGCGCCGGAAGAGGACGCGTTGTCAAGACCCTATACGCCGTCCAGACCCGATGACGATGAACAGGCGCTGGCCTCCCCGCTTGGCGAAAACGGAAACAGCCGTTATCGCCGCGGCCGCCTTATTCATAAACTGCTGCAGTTTTTGCCGGACGTCCGTTCGGCGGATAAGAGACAGGTTGTCCGCGATTTTCTGGCTAAAGAGGCTTACGGTCTTACGACGGATGAAACGGAACGGATTTGCGGCGAAGTAATGAGTTTACTTGAAAATCCCCGCTTTTCGGCGTTGTTTGGCGCAAATTCAAGGGCGGAAGTGCCGATTATGGGCGTGGTAGACGGCCGGATTGTTTCGGCACAGGTTGACCGTCTGGCGGTTTTTGACGACCGGGTTCTTGTTGTTGACTTTAAGACCAATCGTCCGGCTGCGGAAAAAGTTGCCGAGGTTCCGTCTGTTTATGTCCGGCAGCTGGGAGCATATCGGAAGCTGCTGGCAGAAGTTTATCCGGGACGGAAAATCGAAACCTGGATTTTGTGGACCGATACGGCAAGACTGATGGAAATTGCATAAATTTTGGTTGTTTTTATTTTATTAGCCTTTAATATAAATAAATCATAACTTATATAACATTTATTGTTACCACAAAAATTGAAAGGGAATAAGATGAAGCAAATTACTGACAGTCAGTTCGAATCCGAGGTTCTTAACTCTAAAGGTCTGGTTCTGGTTGACTTCTGGGCGGAATGGTGCGGTCCCTGCCGTCAGCTCGGCCCGGTTCTGGAAGAAGTTTCCAAGGAAATGGGCGACAAGGTTACCATCTGCAAGATGAACGTCGACGAATCTCCGAACACGGCTGCCCAATACGGAATCCGCAGTATTCCGACGATGTTCCTGTTTAAGGACGGCAAACAGGTTGACGTTAAGGTCGGGCTGAATTCGCAGGCTTCACTGGTTTCCTGGATTGAATCTCATAAATAAACAATTAAAGTTGTTTGGCAGGCGGCTTGATGCTGCCTGCTTTTTTATTGGCCTTTATTCAATCAAAAGATTAATTTGATAATTTTTGATAAATTACAGTTGCCATAAAAGTTTTTTTATATTATAATAGCGCCAACAAAAGGTTGCATAATAGCCGGAGATGTGTTTATATGGAAGATGTATGGAAGTTCACAGGTGACTTCCAGTATTCTCAAACGCGAGAATCGAAGCGGTAAGAGGCTTTTACAAGCAGCGGGCGGTATTGATGACGATTTTATCGTATCAATACCGTTACTGATATAAACCGGTTATTTCTGCGATTTCTGTGGGAAATCGTGGTGTTTCTGTAATAAAAAGCATTTTGCTTTCTAATATCAGAACTAGCGCTGCTTAGTACTCTTACACGCCACGATTTTCCTCCTTTTACGCAGAACCCGATGGAAATTCGCAACGAACAGACTTCAGAGATTTTCGGAATTGTTCAGCAGAACATACGTCAGTATCTTATTCGCCGCCGGTTGGAAGAACAGCTTTCTTTTCGGCAGCTGTCCGAGAAATCCGGCGTTGCCGAAGAAGTTTTGGCCGGTATTGAAAACGGCGGCAGAGAAATAAGTGTCGGCTGTCTGCTTAAAATTCTTGATTTTTACCGGCGGATTTCAGCTTAGCTCTCTTTTATCGGTTTAAGAAGCGACTATATATTCCGTAGGACAATTTTACGGGAAGTTTTTGTATGCTTTGGGTTATTGACAGTCTGGTTTACGGCTTCTTTACGGCGATTTATACGCTGTTTAACCAGCATTATAAGCTGAACGGTTATGTGCTCGGAATCTGGCGCGGTTTCGGCATATCGCTGGCTTTTATGCCCTTTTTGTACTTCTTTCCGGTACCGGAAAGCGCGTATTACTGGTTTCTGCTGATTTTTCAGGGGCTGTTAATCGGCATTTATGATTCGCATCTGTTTTTTGCCTCGGCGGATTTCGGGGCCGGGCCGACGTCGCGTTTTATGGCGATAACGGCTCTGGTAACGACTTTTTTATGGTGGTTTCTGACGCCGGAACAGTTTGAACACCTGCTTGGCAACGGAACGGTGTTTATCAGTCTGATTCTGGTTTTGTTCGGATTTACGGTCAGTTATTGGCAGATGGTGCAGAGTCCGGTGTCGCAGAAGCTGGTGCGCTATATTCTGCCGGCGGTGTTTGCCCTGGCGGGAATGAGCATTGCTACCAAAGAAATCGCCGTTCATTCACAATCGGGCGTGTGGGGCGCGATAACCTATTATCTGGCGGTGGCTTTGTTTGTAAGCGGCTGCTATAATTTGTTTTTTTATCTTCGAACTCAAAAAAAACGCGGATTTAAACAGTTTGCTGCCGATGTTTTTAACCGGCGGACCGTTTGGCCGGGCATTTATATGGTGGCGTTCAGCGCGGCGCTGATTACGGCCAAAACGCTGGCGCTGCGGGTGGCGCCGAATCCGGGATATGTGACGGCTCTGCTGCTGGTGGCGCCGATTTTTGTATATGTTTTGAATCGGACTCGCAAAATTCCCGACGACGTGTCGGTCAAAGCCGGATTTTCAATGATTTTCTTTTTGCTGCTGTTGATTTTGCTGGTTAACGGCGATTACGGAATCACCGATTAACAGCAGAGTTCCTCAATCAGCCGGTTTAAAAGCGGAAAGCCTTTGGGGGTAGCACGAATGTGTTTTTCGGTAATTTCGAGATAGCCATCTTTCTCAAGACTGCAAAGGCGGTTTTGATTTACCGCGGCGGCGAAATCAATGCCGCAGCATTCTTTGAAATGCCGCTTGTCGATGCCGCTGTTCAGGCGCAACCCCATGATGACAAGCTCTTCGGCACGTTCGGCAGGCGTCAGTTCTTCAAGATTGCGAGGATGGGTCGAGGCATAAATTCTGTTGCCGATACGGAAACGCCCGTGCGCCGACTTGCCGATGCCGATATAGTCGTCTCCCTGCCAGTAAAGAAGGTTGTGACGGCAGGGTAAACCATAATTTGACACTTCATATTGCGGGTAGCCGTGACAATTCAGATAATCATTGGTAAAAGCGTACATTTCCGCGGCGGCGTTTTCAGCCAGCGGACGAATGCCCTTGGCAGCAAAGACGGTGCCTTCTTCAACGGTCAGCTGATACAGTGAAATGTGGCGAAAGCCGAATTTAACCGCCTGTTCCAATTCCTGCTGCCAATCGGAAAGATTTTGTCCGGGACGGGCATAAATCAAATCAGCCGAATGGTTGTCGAAATTATGCAGTACCTTATCGACGGCCGTCAGGGCCTGCGCCAGATTGTGCGTGCGGCCGAGAAACTTCAGGTCGCGGTCGTTCAGCGCCTGTATTCCCAAAGACAGGCGGTTGATTCCGGCGCGGCGCAAGTCGGCAAATAAGTCCGGACGGTCGGTGTTCGGGTTGGCTTCCAGACTGATTTCCAAATTATCGGCAGTCGGCCAGAGCCGGCAGATGCGGCTGATTATTTTTTCGATAAGCCGCGGTTCAAGCAATGAGGGCGTACCGCCGCCGAAAAAAATGCTGGTTACGGTTTTGGTTTCGGTCAGCCGATGGTAGAACTCCAGGTCTTCCAGATAAGTGTTGACGATTTCTTCCTGCGGCACGTCTTTGCAAATCTCCTTGTAGAAATCACAATAGGGGCATTTGCTTTTGCAGAAAGGCCAATGGATATAAACGCCAAAGGGAAAAACGCGCTTAGCGGGCAACTGCTTGGATAATCCGGTGCTCGTATCCTCATGTACGTCTGTGTACACTCCGGTACTGTGCTCCGTGTTATCCGGCGCATTTCCCTCACTAAGCGCGTTTTTTGCATCTGCAACGGGCAACTGCTTCGACAATGTCGTTTTCACGGGTCTTTCTTTACAAAATGAATTTTGACAAGTCGGAAGCTTCGGTATATTTGGCCAGTTTTTCTTCGACCATTTGTGCGGTAATGACTTCTTTTTCGCCGCTGCGGTCGGATGCCGTATAGCTGATGTCTTCAAGCAGAATTTCCAAGACCGTATGCAGCCGTCTGGCGCCGATGTTTTCGACGTTTTCATTGATGGCGACGGCAATGTCGGCAATCTTGTCAATAGCTTCCTTTTCGAATTTTAAATCGAAATTCTCGGTTTTCATCAGGGCAACATACTGCTCAATCAGATTTGCTTCCGGTTCGGTCAGAATGCGGACGAAATCTTCATGATTCAGCGCTTTGAGTTCAACGCGTATAGGCAGGCGTCCCTGCAGTTCGGGCAGCAGGTCGGAAGGTTTGGAAAGATGAAAGGCGCCGGAGCAGATGAACAGAATATGGTCGGTTTTGACCATGCCGTACTTGGTGGTTACGGTGGTTCCTTCTATCAACGGCAGTAAATCGCGCTGGACGCCCTCGCGGGAAACGTCGCTGCCGCGGCGGTCATCTTTGCCGGCAATCTTGTCTATCTCGTCGATGAAGACGATGCCGTCATTTTCGACCGTTCTGATCGCCTCCTGAATAATGGTGTCATTGTCGAGAAGTTTGTCGCATTCTTCTTCCATCAGGACTTTATAGGCGTCGCCGACGGTCATTTTGCGGGTTTTGTATTTGTCGCCGAAAGGCTTGCCGAGCAAGTCGCTGAGATTCAGCATGCCCATTTGGGCGCCGGGCATGCCGGGAATGTCGATGGTCGGCATTGAGGGGTTGGTGTTGTCAATGACGGCAATTTCGATTTCACGGTCGTTCAATTGGTTTTCCCTCAGCAGTTTGCGGAACTTTTCCCTGGTTTCCTCCCGTGCCGACGGACCGACCAAGGCTTCGAGGACGCGTTCCTCGGCGCCGGTTTCGGCTTTGGCGGCAACGCTTTTGCGGAGTTCTTTCTTGGTCGAAGCGATGGCGATTTCCAACAGGTCGCGGATAATGGATTCAACGTCGCGGCCTACATAGCCGATTTCGGTAAACTTGGTCGCTTCAACCTTAATAAACGGCGCTTTGGCGAGTTTGGCCAGCCGTCGGGAAATTTCGGTTTTGCCGACGCCGGTCGGACCGACCATCAGAATGTTTTTCGGCACGATTTCTTCACGCAGGTGCTCTGAGACCTGCATGCGGCGCCAACGGTTGCGCAGAGCGACGGCCACGGCTTTTTTTGCTTCGTTCTGGCCGACAATGAAACGGTCAAGTTCGGAAACGATTTCGCGGGGGCTGAAATTGGCCATTTTTAATCTACCTTTTCTATAGTGATGTTGTGATTTGTATAAACGTCAATGTCGCCGGCTATTTTCATGGCTTTGCGGGCGATGTCCTCAAGGCTGAGCCCTTCCGTGCCGTACAGGGCTTTTGCGGCGGCCATGGCATAATTGCCGCCGGAACCGATGCCTATGATGCCGTCGTCAGGTTCCATGACTTCTCCGGTGCCGGAGATAACCAGCGAAACGTCACGGTCAGCGACAATCATAAAGGCTTGCAGCTGCCGCAGGTATTTGTCCATGCGCCAGTCTTTGGCCAACTCGACCGCGGCGCGCTTGAGCTGGTTGGCATGTTTTTCAAGTTTTCCTTCCAGACGTTCAATCAACGTAATGCCGTCGGCAGCCGCGCCGGCAAATCCGGCGATGATTTTGCCGTTGCCGATGCGGCGGACTTTGACCGATTTTGATTTGAAGATGACGGTTTCGCCGAGAGTTGCCTGCCCGTCTCCGGCCATAACGACCTCATTGTTTTTGCGGATACATAAAATTGTGGTCATGACTGAATAATCCTGTTTGTTGTTGATTTACTTGTATGTAGTTTTTTGAAAATGCTTTTGCAAGCGGCGGCAAGAAAAACCCCGCTGTCGGGCGGGGTTTGCTTCGGGTTATTTTCGTTCGTTGACGTCCATTACCGCCGGATCTTTCGGGCCGCTGTTTTTCAGAATGGCCTCGGTCAGCGGCTTGTATTTCTGCCACGGACTCTTGTCGGTGAAAGGTTTGCCGCAGATGGAAAGGCCGAGCGAGCGCAGGGCTGTTTCGGTCGGAATGAACAGGTCCGGACTGTCATCGGTTTTTTTGCCGTCGGCGGCAAAGCCGTTGATTGTTCCGTGTTCGTCAATCAGCGCACCGCCGATGGTAACGGTCTGAACAAAAGTATCGATAATAATCTGAGCGCCTTTTTCATCGGAGTAGCGATAGCCGCTGACGGTACCGGCATTATCCAGATATCCTTCGCCGTTTTCAAAGCTGCCGTCGATGTCAAGCAGTCCCAAAGCCAGAAAACCGTTTTGGCCGACATCGGGAAGGTCGAGGTTGAGCGACAGCGGCGTGTATTTGGTTTTTTCGTCGAGAACCAGCAGCGCGGTGTTTTTGCTCGGATTAATACGGAAAGCCGTTGCTTTCAGTTTGCCGCCGTTAATCGTTTCAAGATTGTAACGGTTGTTGTCTTTGACAATCAGGTCGGCGGAAGTCAGCACAAACTGCTCGGAAACAATAAGTCCGGCGCCCCGTTTGCCGTTGCCGTTGGTAACGCTGACGATGGAGGCTCTTACTTTATAGAGGTTTTCCGGCGTCAGCTTGTCGTAAGGATTACGGTCGATGATGCAGAGAGAGTTGCCGCTGGCAAAGAAAGCCTGTTCGGCAGCTTCGCGCCGCTCTGAGTCGATGTCAATCCATGAATCGTCGACGACGGCAACTGTGTCTTTACTGCCCGAACCGCTGTCAATAATGCCGGAAGATTCTTCAATCTGCGGTTTTTCGGGTTCAAATTCGGAAGCGGACAGGGCACCGCCGGTTTCATTGATGCCGCTGCCGTCGATAATGACTCCGGCCTCTTCTTCAATCGTGCCGGTTTCCGGCGGCATGACCAGCGTTTCGGTGCCGATTTCCGGCAGCATTTTGGTTATGCCGCCGTTGGAAATTACGCCGGAATCTTCAACGATTTCGGTTACCGGCGCTTCAACGACGTCGACCGTTTCAAGCAAAACGACGTCGCCGGGAACTTCGGCAATCTGAAGCGTGTCGTCGGCAGGAATTTCCAGAACTTCCTGCGTGACGGGAACCATTTGGCACATTGGCAGCGGCTGGCCTTTTTCGTCCAGCTGGCCGGGGGTCATGGCGCAGATGCTGTAGTTTTCGTCCGCCGGCAGAACATTTTGTTCGGTCATTTCCTGCAGGGAACTAAATTCGGAAGCTTCGGCCTTTTTGATTTCCGGCTCAAATTTGCATCTGACCGGGTCGGAAATGCGCTCGGCTTCAATCAGCGCCTGTCTTTCGGCAGCGAGTTCGTCGGGATGAACACGGGTGGCGAGCTGTTTTTCAAAGCCGGGGAGGTTGCGCAGGTTGGATACGGCGTCGGCAAAGGCGTCTTCAACCAGACGGATTTCGGCATTGTATTCGCCGTCGCTGACTTCGCCGTAGCCGGTTGAAGTTCCTTTCCAGTAAACGTTGGTTTTGGTTATGTCCATCAGCCGCCAGGTTACGGTCATTTCCGAAGAACCGGTGCGTTTGTCTTCGGCGGCGGACTTGTCCCAGTCGTATTCATCGCACAGGTTCATGTAATAGTCGGTAATTTCCGCGGTCAGGATATATTCGGGCAACGGTGAGGGACTGGTTTCCAGACACAGGCCGGAAGGCATTTTTCTGATCGGATAGCAGTTGCCGACCATTTCGTTGAAAATGGGAATGAACTTCATATCCTTCTGCATAATCCGCCCCTGATTGAGAATGGCGTCCTTTTCAAAACGGCGGCAGCCGAAAATGCGGAAACGGTATTGTCCGAGTTTGGTGGAGTAAGGCGTGTACTGTCTGCCTTTTTTGATGCGGAAATCGACGTATTCAAGGGTTATCGGGGCAAAATTTTTGCAATCGCGATAAACCGATTTGTAAATTTCGTCGTCATAGGCAACTTCGTAACTCCGTACGGCCGGTTTTTTGGGTTCGCAGTTGACGCATTTGGTGGTCGGGCAGTTGACGCAGCTGCCGCCGGGAAAGATACTGCCGTCTTTGTCTTTGGGGTTGCAGCTGGTGCATTCGCCGCCGGGAAAAATGCTGCCGTCCTTAGAGGAAGAAGCTGCGGTTTCAGGCTTGAAAAAGCTTTTGGCATTGCCGGCGGCAGCTGCTTTTCCGCAGGCGGAAAAGGTTCCGCAGAGCAGAACGGCCAAAAAGAGAAAAGATTTAACAGCCTGTTGATTTTTCATTATTTTTATCTCCTAAACTTGTCGGCCGGGCAGACGGCTGCGCAGCGCCAAAGCCTCAGCTACGTGCATTTTAAGAACTTTCGGCGTATTTTGCAAGTCCGCAATCGTTCTTGCTAACCGCAAAGTGCGGTGATAGGCCCGGGCGGAGAGTCCGGCCTTTTCGGCAAAGCCTATCAGCAGGGCGGAAGCGTCGCCGTCGAGGGCGGCGGCAGCTTCCAGCATGTCGCCCCGCAGCTGTGAATTGGTATTGAGTTCGAGGTGCCCCATCCGGCGGAAGCGTTCAGCCTGAATTTCGCGGGCTTTGATGACTCTTTCTCTGATTGCGGCGGAACTTTCGCCCTTTTTGACGTCGTTCATTTCCCACGGGCTGACGGCCGGCACTTCAATATGGATGTCTATGCGGTCAAGAAGCGGGCCGGAAATGCGGGACTGGTACTCTTCAGCGCATTTGGGGGCGCGGCTGCAAGCCAGCGCCGGGTTGCCGAGATTGCCGCAGCGGCAGGGGTTCATAGCTGCAATCAACTGAAACCGCGCCGGGTAAACGGTATGGGCATTGACGCGCGAGATGGAAACGGAACCATTTTCGAGCGGTTGCCGCAGGGCTTCCAAAGCGGCGCGGCTGAATTCGGGTAGTTCGTCGAGAAACAGTACGCCGTTGTGCGCCAGCGAAATTTCGCCGGGCCGGGCTTTGCGACCGCCGCCGACCAGCGCCGGCGTGGAAGCGGAGTGGTGCGGATCGCGGAAAGGGCGTTCGAAACAAATTCCGCCGTTTTTAAGTTCGCCGGCAACGGAATGAATCATGCTGGTTTCCAATGCCTCGGCGGCCGTCAGCGGCGGCAGTATTGACGGCAGGCGTGCGGCCAGCATGGATTTTCCGGCGCCGGGAGGGCCAATCATAAGCAGGTTGTGTGCGCCGGCCGCGGCGATTTCAAGCGCCCGTTTGGCAGATTCCTGGCCTTTAACGTCGCTCATGTCCGGGAATAGGGTTTGGCTTTCGGTTTTTTGTACTGTAGGAAAGGGAATGAGCTGCAAGCCTTTGAAATGGTTGACGAGGGAGAGCAGACTGTCGGGAGCGACAATGCTTTGCAAACCTGACCAGGCGGCTTCGGAACCGTTGGCAGCGGGGCAGATTAGGCCTTTGCCGCTGCGGTTGGCTTTGACGGCAGCTGGCAGGATGCCATTGACGGAAAGCAGCGAACCGTCAAGTCCGAGTTCGCCCAGGGTGATATAATCGGCCAGTTCTTCCTGCGGGATGACGCCCATGCCGGCCAGCAGGCCGAGAGCGACGGGCAGATCAAAATGCGAACCTTCCTTGAGCAGATCAGCCGGCGCAAGATTGAGCGTTATGCGTTTGGCCGGCAGGCTTAGACCCAGCGACTGCAGCGCGGCACGCACCCGTTCGCGGCTTTCGGCCACGGCCTTGTCGGGCAGGCCGACAATGGTAAAAGCCGGCAGGCCGGGAGAAATCTGCACCTGCAAATCGACATCAAGAATTTCCAATCCGTTGAAAGCGACTGTGTTGACCCGGGACAGCATGAGGCCCTACCAGCGGGGAGTCCTTTCCCCGTTGCGCCAGCGGCGGGTGGGGAAAGTGTCTTTGGTCAGCCGGTCGTATTTGGCAACCTTGTAAGGAATGTCGGTCAGGCGGACATAGTTGTTCTTTTCATAGAATTGTGCGCAGGTTTCGGCAGTTTCGTAAAAACTTTCGCGGCAGACGACGATGATGCGCGTTTTTAGGTTTTGGAGCCTTATGTCGCCGTTGTCGTTGGCATAGGTTTCTTTGGAAAGCGGCACCGGTTTGGTCGGCCGCATCAGTGAGGGAGCGGAAGCGCAGCGCATGTCATCGGAGCAGGTCGAAAAATGCGGCAGCTTCGAGCATCCGCTTAAAAAAACGTTTAAAATCAAAGCGATGGCTGCAAATTTGTTCAACATTTAAACCTGTTCCCCCGGGCGTTTGCCGTTACTATAGCCCCAAAATGGTTAAAATTGTCTTATCGGCAAACAAAAGGCTTGCAAAAATAAAGTTTTAGGGTATATTCGCAGACGTCCCTTGCCGCAGGACACTGAGCATAAAAACGACAAAGCGTCTGCGGCTATACAAGAACCCGGCTCTCCGGAGCCATTTGTTGAGAATCCATAAGGAGATATTTTATATGTCTAATTACGAAAGCGTGCTGATTGCACGTCAGGACCTCGGCACTTCTCAGGTTAACAACATTGTTTCGGAACTGAGCGATGTTATTAAGAAAGAAGGCGGCGAGGTTGTCAAAGTCGATAACTGGGGTCTGAAAAACCTGGCTTACCGCATTAAGAAAAACCGCAAGGGCCACTATGTTCTGATGAATATCACTGCGCCGGCCAATGCCATTGCAGAATTTGAAAGAATCATGAGATTCAACGAAGATATCATCCGCTACATGACTGTCAAGGTTGAGGAATTCAACGACCTTTCTTCCGCCGAAGACAGAGAAACTGTAGAAGAATAGGAGAAATATAATGGCTAAACAAGTATTTTTCAGAAGAAAAAAAGCATGTCCGTTTTCCGGTGAAGACGGTTTGAAGATTGACTATAAGGATGTTAAGCTGCTTTCCCGTTATATTTCGGAAAAAGGCAAGATTATTCCCAGCCGTATCACGGCCGTTTCCGCCAAGAAACAGAGAGAACTGGCCCGCGCCATCAAACGCGCCCGCTATCTGGCTCTGCTTCCTTATGTTGCGGCTTAAGGAGAAATGCGATGGAAGTTATCCTTTTAGAACATGTTGAAAAACTGGGTAAAATGGGCGACAAAGTAACCGTTAAAAACGGTTATGCCCGCAACTACCTGCTGCCTCAGAACAAAGCTCTGCGCGCTACCGAAGCCAACGTTGCCTTCTATGAAAAGAAGAAAGCCGAGCTTGAAGCCCACAACAAGGCTTTGTTTGACGAAGCATCCAAAAAGGCCGAAGCCCTTCAGGGCTACAGTGCCGTTCTGGTTCGTCAGGCAGCCGAAACCGGTCAGCTGTACGGTTCTGTTACCATTCGTGACATTGCCGCCGCCATCAAGGCCGCCGGTTTTGACGTTGAACGCCGCTGCGTTTATCTGGAGAAGCCGATTAAAGACCTCGGCATTTATCAGGTAAAACTGAACCTGCATCCGGAAGTATCGCAGACGATTCTGGTTAATGTTGCCAGAACCGAAGACGATGCCAAGAAACAGGAAAAGGCTTACAACAAAGAATAGTTTTTAAGCTATGAATAAAAAAAAGGCCGGTTTTTTAACCGGTCTTTTTTTGTGCTTCAAAAACCTTGTTTGGCAGGATACACAGAGCAATATACAGGATTCTGACCATATGTGTCTGCTGAGCAATAAATCCTAGTTTTCCAAGATTGAAACCTTTATTCAAATAATTTTTTTATCTCTTTTTCTGTTTGTAAAATGAAAAAATCTGAAAATAAAAGTTCGTGTAACAAGCGGGAAATGCTCTTATCTATGTGATCTTTACGGACTTGCGCAAGTAATTGACATATAAAGAAAAGGTCGCTTGGGGCGACTTTATCTTACATGGCGGGAATCGTTAATTACAAAACTTCGCGGCGGCCGACATGGTCGGCGGCGGAGATAATGCCTTCCTCTTCCATTTTGTCAATCAGCGAAGCCGCACGATTGTAGCCGATGCGAAGCTTGCGCTGAATATAGCTGGTGGAGGCTTTTTTGTCGTTTTGGACGATGGCGACGGCCTGAGCGTACAAATCTTCGTCGGAACCGGCGGCAAAATCGCCCTTGTCGAAGACGGAGCCGCCGTCTTTTTCGGAAAGTTCGCCTTCGGTAACGCCGGAAACATATTCAGGTTCGCGCTGGACTTTCAGAAATTCGACGACTTTTTCAACTTCGCTGTCTTTAACGAAAGAGCCGTGGACGCGAATCGGACGTTGTCCGGCCGGCATATAAAGCATATCGCCCATGCCGAGCAGCTGTTCGGCACCCTGTTCGCCCAAAATGGTACGGCTATCGATTTTGGAAGTGACCTGAAAGCTGATACGGGTCGGGAAATTGGCTTTAATCGTGCCGGTAATGACGTCGACGGACGGTCTTTGGGTGGACATGATCAGATGCAGGCCGGCGGCGCGCGCCATTTGGGCCAGGCGCTGGATTGCGGCTTCAACGTCTTTGCCGGCAACCAGCATAAGGTCTGCCATTTCGTCAACGACAATTACAATATACGGCAACGGCGTGAGGTCAAGTTCCTGTTTTTCGAAAATCGGTTTGCCGGTTTCGGCGTCGAAGCCTGTTTGTACCGTGCGTTCGATTTTTTCGCCGCTGGCTTTCAGTTCCTGAAGTTTCTGGTTGTAACCGGCAATGTTGCGGACGTTGAGCTGAGCCATGGCGCGGTAACGGTCTTCCATTTCCTTAACCGCCCATTTGAGGCCGATAACGGCTTTGGCCGGGTCGGTAATGACCGGCGTCAGCAGATGCGGAATGCCGTTGTACATTGAAAATTCAAGCATTTTCGGGTCAATCATGATCAGTTTGCATTCTTCGGGCCGCATGCGGTAGAGCAAAGACAAAATCATGGTGTTGACGCCGACGGACTTACCGGAACCGGTGGTACCGGCAACCAGCAGGTGCGGCATTTTGGCAAGGTCGGCATAAACGTTGCGGCCGCCGATGTCTTTGCCGAGGACGACATTGAGCGTGTTTTTGGTTTCGCGGAAGGCCGGGTCTTCCAGCAGGTCTTTGAACCAGACGGTTTCACGGTTTTTGTTCGGCATTTCAATGCCGATGGTATTGGAACCGGGAACGACGGCAATACGCACCGAAACCGCCGACATAGAGCGGGCAATGTCGTCGGCGAGACCGATGACGCGGGCAGTTTTGGTGCCCGGAGCCGGTTCGAGTTCGTAGAGGGTAACGACAGGTCCGGGGCGGACTTTGACAATTTTGCCGTTGACGCCGAATTCCTGCAGAACGTTTTCCAAATCGCGGGCGATGCTTTCCAGTTCTTTTTCGCTGATTTGATTGCCGCCTTTGTCTTTGGGGCGGGAAAGCAGATTGACGTCCGGGTACAGGTAACCGTCGTCAATTTCCTTTTTCTTTGGTGCGGCGGCTGTCGGAGCCCTGCGGGTTTCCGTCGCCGGTCCGGCCTCTTTGTCCGCTTTGACTTTCGGTTCTTTGCGTTCTTTGGGCGCTTTTTCCTTTTTGGTTTTGACAACCAGTCCTTCCTCTTCCGTTTTCGGGTGCCGGCGCTTGAACAGCAGAGCAACGATTCTTCCGCAGAGACGGAGAACTTTCCAGACGCAGACAATAAAGCTGCGGAAACCGCGATACCAGGTTTTGTAAGTTATGCCGACGGCAAAGTTGAACGAAAGCAGGCTCAGGCAGAAGCTGACCAGCAGCAGGATTTCGCGTCGGTACGGGAAGTTGAAAATGTTGGCCGAGTTCATGCTGAGCGATGAAAACAGGCGGCCGATACTGCCGCCGAGGCGGTATTGCCCGAAATATTCGGAAGGCAGCAGGCCGAGAAAAACGGCAAAGAAAATCGAACCGAGAAAAAAGGCAAGTATGCGGGCGTAAGGATGCAGAAACTCGCGCAGACGCAGACAGTTGTAGCCCCATGATATTGGCGCGATAAGGAAGACGGCCAGCGAAATTCCCCAATAGGTAACGATAAAGTCGGCAAGGTTGGAGCCAAAGCTGCC
The DNA here is from genome assembly GCA_000436375.1 of Azospirillum sp. CAG:239. Taxonomy (GTDB): domain Bacteria; phylum Pseudomonadota; class Alphaproteobacteria; order RF32; family CAG-239; genus Scatacola_A; species Scatacola_A faecigallinarum. Next base: position 117,919 of record FR885511.1, read on the forward strand.
GAGATAGTTGTGAATCTGCCGGGAGGTGGCTACATTGGCGGAAGCGTCTGCGGCGTCATAGCCGACGAGGCTGGCGAAAGCCGCCAGCGTAAGCGTTATGATAAAGGCGCCGAACAACCGCCACAGAACTTTGTTCAAAAAGCTTTTTTCCTTTTTGCGATTTGATTTTTTAGCCATAATCCTCACCTGAAAATCGTCCGAATTTGCGGCAATTTTAGCAGGAAATCATCAAGAAACTATTAACAATTTGTATTATAGCCTTTCAGCGGTTGTAACGCTGGTCAAAATTTTGCAGGATTTCCGCCGGTATACCGCCGCTTTTGCGCAGGCGCTTGGCAAAACCGTTGACGGCATAGCAGCTCCAATAATAGAAACGTTTGTGCAGCGGAATTGATTTTTCGCGGAGGTAGTTGTTGAGCATATTGAAAGCCATACGGGCTTTATTGCCGCTGAGCTGGCTGCTGCGGACGCGATACAGCATCATAACCCGGGGAATGCCGTAGGATTTAAAACCGCGGCGCATCAGTGACATCCATGCAGCCGTATCTTCGGAAAGGGTTCTTTTTTCGGGAAAGGGCACGGTTTTGCCAATTTGCCGGCGGTCGACCATTACGGTTGACAGGCCGAGCTGAGTGGTCTTCATCAGCTTTTTGAGGTCAACCTCCCTGTCAACTTTCAGGTGTCCGCGCGGCAGAAGTTTTCCTTCGGCATTGATAAAGGCATATTCGGTATGCGAAATGGGATATTTGTTTTTGAGCATGAAGATTACCTGTGTCGAAAGCTTGTCTTTTGACCAGACGTCGTCGCCGTCCAGAAAGGCCAGAAAACGCCCTTCGGCGTGTTTGACGGCGGAAAGGCGGCTGAGACTGACGCCACGGTTTTTTTCGCTGCGGAAAAAACGGATACGGGAATCTTCCTCCGCCAGTTTACGGCAGATTTCCGGGGTTTTGTCGGTCGAACCGTCGTCCCAGAGGATAAGTTCCCAATCGGCGTAATTTTGAGCCCGGACGGAAGCGACGGTTTCTTCCAGATATTGCGCGCAGTTGTAAACCGGCGTGATGACGGAGACTTTGTGCATAACCTTTTCTTTCAAAAAACAAGCCATTGTAACAGATTGCGGGCAATTATGCAAGAGCGTGGCGTTGTGTCCGGGATTTAAAAACTTGACTTTTGAGCAATATTCTTTAAACCTGAATCCCGATATTTTAATAATTTGAAGGTTTATTCAATGAAATATGCATTTGTATTTCCCGGACAAGGTTCACAGTTTGTCGGTATGGGAAAAGAACTGGCAGAGAATTTTAAAACTGCCAAGGAGGTATTTCAGGAAGTCAACGACGCCCTCTCTCAGGATTTGTTCAAACTGATGGTCGAAGGACCGGAAAACGAGCTGACGCTTACGGCCAATGCCCAGCCTGCTCTGATGGCCAATTCTATGGCGATTGTGCGCGTTCTGGAAAAAGATTTCGGCGTTAAACTGAAAGATAAGGCCGCTTTTGTTGCCGGTCATTCGCTCGGCGAATATTCGGCAGCCTGCGCAGCCGGCGTCTTTTCGCTTGAGGATACGGCCAAACTGCTGCGCATTCGCGGCGACGCCATGCAGAAGGCGGTGCCGGTCGGCGTTGGCGGCATGGCCGCCGTTATGGGCGTTTCATTTAAGGACGTTCAGGCTCTGGCGGAAGCCTGTGCCGACGAAGACAACCTCTGTGTTGCCGCCAATGACAATGCCGATGGGCAGGTCGTTTTGTCCGGGCATCTTAAAGCCATTGAAAAAGCGGTGGAAATTGCTTCTGAATTCGGTGCCAAAAGATGTATCAAACTTCCGGTCAGTGCGCCTTTTCACAGCCCGCTGATGCAGCCGGCTGCCGAAGTTATGGCCCGCGCCCTGATGCAGGTTGAGGCTCGCGACGCCCAGATTCCGCTGATAGCCAATGTCTTGGCCAGCGCGATTACGGATCACAAGGAAATCGTCAAACGCCTGGTCGAACAGGTAACCGGTTCGGTTCGCTGGCGGGAGAGCGTTATGTATATGAAGGAGCAGGGCGTTACCGACGTGGCCGAACTCGGCGCCGGAAAAGTGCTTGCCAATATTATCAAAAGAAGCGACAAGGAAATGAATGCCTTTTCAGTCGGATCGGCCGCTGAAATCGAAGAATTAGCCAAGAATTTATAAAGGAGATTAACATGTTTGAATTACACGATAAAGTAGCTCTTATTACCGGCGCCGCCGGCGGTCTGGGCGACAAAATTGCCCGTACGCTGCATAAGCAGGGCGCAACGCTGGCGCTGACTGACATGCGTGCCGAACCGATGGAAAAGCTGAAGGCCGAACTCGGTGACCGCGTCGAAGTTTTTACCGCCAATCTGACTAATCCCGAAGACGTTAAAAATCTGGTTTCTCAGGTTGAGGAAAAGCTTGGCCGCATTGATATTCTGGTTAATAATGCCGGCCTGACCCGCGACAACCTGTTTATCCGCATGAGCGACGAAGACTGGCAGCTGGTTCTGGACGTTAACCTTTCTGCCGGTTTCAAACTGGCCAAAGCTGCCGTTCGCGGCATGATGAAGCGCCGCTTCGGCCGCATTATCGGCATTGCCTCGGTTGTCGGCGTTACCGGCAATGCAGGACAGGCCAACTATTCGGCTTCCAAAGCCGGCATGATTGCCATGAACAAGTGTCTGGCGCAGGAAGTCGGTTCCCGCGGCATTACCGTCAACTCGATTGCGCCGGGCTTTATCAGAACACCGATGACCGATGTTCTGCCTGATGACGTCAAAGCGGCGCTGTTGGCCAAAATTCCGGAAGGAAAGCTCGGCGAAGCGCAGGATATTGCCAATGTTGTCGCTTTTCTGGCTTCTGACGAAGCCCAGTACATTACCGGCCAGACGATTAACATCAACGGCGGTATGGCGATGATTTAGACGAAAACGAAACCGTTTTTCGTAAAAAGCCGTCCGGTGCCGGGCGGCTTTTTTTTGTCTGCGAAAAAGTACAACAGGATTTATACAAAATTTTTGCCAGGCATTATTTTAGTTGTTTTAAATTATAAAATCGTGTATGTGTGAATCTATTACGTAATAATTGTAAACGGCAGGCAAATGACAAAAGTAACCGATGATGAGCGTTTGATTGAAAAGTCAGGATATTTCAGGGAAAAATGGTATCTCAGAAATTATCCCGAAGCGGCCGGCAGCGGTCTGGCGCCGGCCAGACACTATTTGCAGGAAGGTTGGAAGAAAGGGTTTCGCCCGTCCATGCAGTTTGATCATGAATTTTATCTCAATACTTATCCGGAGGTCAACGAGGCCGGAATCTGCCCTTTGGTTCATTATGAGAGAGAAGGCCGGCGGAAAGGATATTTTCCCAACGCGCGCCAATTGTACAAGAGCATTTGGAAGCAAAACCGGGCCGGGTTTGCGGACAGGCTGAAGTTTTGGGCGGCGAAGCTGGGGCTGCCGGGTGTTAAAAAACCGGCATATCTGTCGCTGGCCGCGATTATTAAGAATGAGGCGCCGTATATCAGAGAATGGGTCTGTTTCTATTATCTGAACGGCGTTGAGAAATTTTACCTTTACGACAATGAAAGCGAAGACAATCTCAGAGAGGTTCTGTCCGATTTTGTCTCGGCGGGAATTGTGGAGATAATCAATTGTCCCGGAAAGGCAAAACAGGTGCCGGCTTATAACGATGCGCTGAGCCGCCTGCGCTATAAAACGCAATGGCTGATGATTGTCGATGCAGACGAGTTTATGATTGTCAACGGAAACAAAAAAATTTCGGAATTTCTGAAAGATTATGAAAAGTATGCGGCGCTTGCGGTAAACTGGGTTATGTACGACTACGGCGGTTTGCTTAAAAAGCCCGAAGGTCTGGTTCTGGAAAATTACCGTACGGTTCACGGAAAGTTTCATCCGAAAAACCTGCATGTGAAATCGGTGATTAATCCCCGAAAAGTTGCCCTTTGCGTTAATCCTCATTATTGCGAATACAAGGGCGGCAATTATGCGGTAAATGAAAATTTCGAAAAAGTTGTCGGACCGGTTACGGCTGTGCAGAGCATTGATAAAATCAGACTGAACCATTATTACTGTAAGTCGTATGAGGAATATGAGGCAAAAGTTGCCAGAGGTTTGGCCGACTCATATTTCAAATATACCATCAAAAAAGAAGATTACGCCTTCGACGATGCGACGGAAGACTATGTTGCCGGACGTTTTGCTGGGCCGGTAAGATCGCTGATGGAGAAGGGCGTATGAAAATCATTTCCGTGGTCAGGGACTTTGAGATGTATGACCGGCTGGTCAGAAACAATCCGTTCAACAAAGGCGCGGACTTTTCCTGTTTTGACAACCGGCAGGAAAATCTCGGCATTGCCGCCAGATACAATCAGTTTTTAAACGGATATGATTTTGCCGACGAAGACTGGCTGATTTTCTGCCATGAGGACTGGGAAGTCCGCGAAGCCTGGCAGCCGCTGCTGGAGCGGCTGGATAAAAACCGTCTTTACGGAGTGGCTGGCATTCGTTCCTTTCGTTTCGGACGGTCGGTGTATGAACAGTTTGCCGGGTGTATCCGCGAATCGCAGAAAGACGGTTCGGAACAGATTGTCCGGGGCGAACCGATTTTTTCGCCGCAGGAAGTTGACACTTTTGACTGCCAGTGCCTGATTGTTCACTCTTGTCTGATAAAAGAGTACAATTTGCGCTTTGACGAGAATCTGACTTTTGATCTGTATGGCGAGGAACTCTCTATCGGTGCAAGGGAAAATTACGGCATAAGGTCCTGTGTCGTGCCTTTGGTCTGTCAGCATTATTCCCGCGGCCGGCTTTCACAGCGGTTTACGGACGGAATCGAATATCTGAATCGGAAATATGCCGGGGCAAAAAGGGTTTACGCCAATGTTGTGAGTCCGTCCATGCTGGTTTACAACCGGAAAAAACATAAGCGTCTTAAACCGGTTATGTATCGCGAATCGTTTTTGAATTTTTTGTTCAGCCGCAAAATTACCAGGTCGGGCAGAATGCAGATTAAAATCTGCAAGCTTCCGGTAGCGAGCATTAAAATGTGCAAATAGGTGTTTTTTTTGATAAAAAAATGCTGGATTTTTTCTGACGATGTGGTATATCTATTGACAATATCAGGAAAAATTATTGGAAAGTGGGGTCGAAAGCCCCGCTTTTTTGTTAAGGAAAACGAAAAATGCAGAGCAAACACCCTTTACAGGACATGCTGGAACCGGAGATTAACCGTCTGGGTTTTGACGTGGTCCGCATTTTAACCATCGGACAGAAGAATCCGACCCTGCAGATTATGATTGAGCGCAAGGATCGCACCGACATCGTGGTTGAGGACTGCGCGACGGTCAGTCGTGCGGTTTCGGAAATTCTGGACGAGAAAGACCCGATCAAAGACCAGTATAATCTGGAAGTCAGCTCTCCGGGGCTTGACCGGCCGCTGACAGTTTTGGAACATTTTCAGCGTTTTGCCGGATATGACGCAAAAATCGAAACTTCGTCCGAGGTTGATGCCCGCAAACGTTTCAAAGGAAAAATCATTTCTGTCGACGACAGGGAAAACATTCATTTTGACATGGACGGCAAAGAATGGGTTATTCCGTTTGCCGCCGTGTCGAAAGCCAAACTGCTGATAACCGACGAGCTTCTTGCCAAGTACGAGGAGACTCATCCGGAAATCGAACTGTAACTTTATTCGTAACCGACTTAATTAAGAGGACAAAATGCAAAATATCGAAAGTATGCCCAGACCCGAAATTATTCTTGTGGCCGATACCGTGGCCAGAGAAAAGAACATTGACAAGGAAGACGTGTTTACCGCCATGGAAGTGGCCATTCAAAAGGCCGGTCGTTCCAAATACGGTTTTGAACATGACATCCGTGCCAATATCGACCGCAAGACCGGGGCTATTTCGCTGGCCCGTTACCGTGAGGTTGTCGAGGGTCCGGAAAATGTTGAAAACGAAGTTACGCAGCTGACGCTGGAAGATGCCAAAATGTACGACGCCAATGCCAAAGTCGGCGATTTTATCATTGACCAGCTGCCGCCGATTGATTTCGGCCGCATTGCCGCTCAGACCGCCAAGCAGGTAATTGTGCAGAAAGTCCGCGATGCCGAACGCAACAAGCAGTTTGAGGAATACAAGGAAAAAATCGGCACGATTGTCAACGGCACGATTAAGAGAATCGAGTTCGGCAACGTTATTTTGGACATCGGCAAAACCGAAGCCATTTTGCGCCGCGACGAAATCATTCCGCGGGAGAAGTTTAAGAACGGCGACCGCGTCCGCGCATATGTTCTGGACGTTCGCCGCGAAAACAAGGGCCCGCAGGTTTTTCTGTCCCGTACCTGTCCGGAATTTATGGCCAAGCTGTTCACGCAGGAAGTTCCGGAAATTTATGACGGCATTGTCAAAATTATGGGCGTTGCCCGCGATCCGGGGTCAAAAGCCAAAATCGCCGTTAAAACCGACGATATGACGATTGATCCGGTCGGCGCCTGCGTCGGTTTGCGCGGTATTCGCGTACAGGCGGTGGTTACCGAACTGCAGGGCGAGAAAATCGATATTGTTCCTTATTCCGAGGACAAGGCGCAGTACATTGTCAGCGCCTTGTCGCCGGCCGAAGTTACCAAGGTGGTTCTGGACGAGGAAAACAACCGTATTGAGGCGGTTGTTCCGCAGGAACAGTTTTCGCTGGCCATCGGCCGCCGCGGCCAGAATGTCAAGCTGGCTTCCCAGCTGCTGGGCTGCGACATTGACGTTCTGACCGAAGAGCAGGAACAGGAACGCCGCTCCAATGAAAACAAGGTTCGTTCGCAGCGCTTTATCGAAGCTTTGGACGTTGACGAGATGATTGCGCATCTGCTGATTGCCGAAGGTTTTTCGACCGTTGACGAAATTGCGCTGGTTCCGCTGTCCGAATTAGCCGAAATCGAAGGTTTTGACGAAGACGTTGCCGCCGAGCTTCAGAAACGTGCCAAAGACTTTATTGCCAAGCGCAATGAAGAATTTGCCGAAAAGAGCAAGACGCTGGGTATTGACGAGCAGTTGAAAACTGTTGAAGGGTTGGATCAGGACATGATCCTGACGCTGGCCGGCAAAGGTGTCAAGACGCTTGACGACTTGGCCGATCTGGCTGCCGACGAACTGATGGAAATGCTCGGTGAAAACGTTCTTTCCGAAGTCGAAGCGAACAAAGTTATTATGAAGGCCAGAGAGCACTGGTTCTCGGAAGAAACGAGCTTATAAGGCACCCGGAGCGATTTTACGGGGTCGGTAAAAATTCACGCGGTTTTTCCGTCCCCGGAAATTACTCCGTCAGTTCCTTTAATCTCAGTTCTTCATGCTTTTTTGTTGTTGGGTTGAAACGAAAATGAAACAGGAAACGGAAAATCGCAAATGTATTGTCTGCGGCGAGGTTAAGGAAAAAGAGCTGCTTTTGCGCTTTACGCTGGCGCCGGACAATCAGGTCGTTCCCGACTTTAAGAAAAAACTGCCGGGGAAAGGGATTTATGTTTCGGTTTCCAAAACAGCGTTGCAGAAGGCAGTGGAAAAGAATTTGTTTGCAAAAGCTGTGAAAAAAAACGCTAAAGTTAGTGCGGAATTGGTTCAAACCGTGGAAAATATCCTGAGAAAAAAAGGTTTGGAATCAATCTGTTTGGCAAAGAAAGCCGGGGATTTTGTTACCGGTTTTGAAAAAGTGGGCGAAAAAATCAGACACGGCAAGGCGGCCTTTCTGCTTGAAGCTGCGGACGCCGGCGCCGACGGACATCAGAAAATTACGGCTTTGGCCAACGGTCTGGAAATTTTCGCTTTATACAGTGTTGAGGAGTTGGATAAGGCATTAGACAGGGTTAATACGGTTCATGCGGCGCTGCTGAAAGGCGATATGGCGAAACTGGTTCATACCGATTTGGTTCGGCTGCAAAGGTTTTTGAATTCATAAATTTTGAAAAGAGTACGGAGATACAAACAGAATGACACAAGATAATGCAAACAATAAACTCACATTATCGGGCAAATCTACACTTACACTTAAGAATATCGGCGACACTTCCAGGTCGCACAGCCATGACGGCAAAAAATTCGTGCAGGTCGAAGTTCGCAAGAAAAGAATAATCAATCCGGCGGCTGCTGCCGAACCGAAGGTTGAGATCGACGAAGCGACGGCGCAGAAGCTTAAGCTGATTGCCGAAGCCAAGGAGCACGAAGCCCGCCGCCGTCAGGAAGAGGAGGAGCGCGAAAAGGAACGTGCCCGCCAGAGAGAACTTGAAGAAAAGGAACGCCTGAAACGCGAGCAGGAGGAAGCCGAGCGCAAAGCCGCGGAAGCTTCCGCGCCGGTTAAGCCGGAAAGAAAAGAAGAGCCGGCCGCCGAAGATAAGTTCAAAGTCAAAAAGTCCAAAGATTATGACGATGACGAAGAGGATGATGAAGACGATTATCACAGTAAGAAATTTAAGAAACCGGTAATAGCCGAGAAGTCGCTGAGCCGTGAAGAGGCTTTTGAACAGGAGCGCAAGAAAATCATGAAGCGCAGTTTCGAACCGCAACGCCGCGGCGGCAAGGTCAATCTGCACAGCATCGGTTCGGTTGACGACGATGACGACGATTACGGTTTCGGCGGCCCCCGGCGTCGTTTCAAGAAGAAACAGCCGAAGCCGGTTCAGCCTCAGCAGCCGCAGGAGAAAATTATTAAGGACGTGGTCGTTCCCGAAATTATTACCGTTCAGGAACTGGCAAACCGCATGGCCGAAAAAGGTGCCGACGTTATTAAAAAACTTATGGCTTTGGGTGTGATGGCAACAATTAACCAGCCGATTGACGGCGATACGGCGCAGATTGTCGTCGAAGAAATGGGGCATCGCGTCAAACGCGTTTCCGACAGCGACGTCGAACTCGGCCTTAAAGGCGAAGAGGACAGGCCCGAAGAGATGCAGCCGAGAGCGCCGGTGGTTACGGTTATGGGACACGTTGACCACGGTAAGACTTCGCTGCTGGACGCTTTGCGCGAAACCAACGTGGCGTCGCATGAGGCCGGCGGCATTACCCAGCATATCGGCGCTTATCAGATTACGGTCAAAACCGGCGACAAAATTACGTTTATTGATACGCCGGGACATGAGGCTTTTTCGGAAATGCGCGCCCGCGGCGCCAAAGTGACCGATATTGTCGTGCTGGTCGTGGCCGCAAACGACGGTATTATGCCGCAGACGGTTGAAGCTATCCGTCATGCGCAGGCTGCGGAAGTGCCGATTGTGGTAGCGATTAACAAAATAGACCTGCCCGGCGCCGATCCGATGAAGGTCAAGACCGCTTTGCTGCAGCACGGCATTGCCGTTGAGGAGCTGGGCGGTGAAAGTCTGTGCGCCGAGGTTTCTGCCAAGAAGCGGATTAACATCGACAAGCTGGTCGAGGCAATTTTGTTACAGGCCGAAATTCTGGATTTGAAGGCCAATCCGAATCGTAAAGCCGAGGGTGCGGTTATCGAAGCCAAGATGGAAAAAGGCCGTGGTTCCGTTGCGACGGTTCTGGTTCAGAAGGGTACGCTGCACATCGGCGACATCGTTATTGCCGGCAAAGAGTGGGGCCGTGTCCGCGCCATGTTTAACGAAATGGGCAAAAAAATGAACGAGGCCGGTCCGGCAGCGCCGGTAGAGGTTCTCGGCCTGCAGGGTACGCCTGCCGCCGGCGATGATTTTATTGTCGTCGCCGACGAAAACCAGGCCAAAGAAGTTACCGGTTACCGTATTCGCAAAGAACGCGACGCCAAATTGGTCAAGAGCGCGAAGTCGGCTATGGAACAGATGCTTGACAAGATTAAATCCGGCGAGGTCAAACATCTGCCGGTCATCATCAAAGCTGACGTTCAGGGGTCTATTGAGGCGATTGAAGGCACGATTACCAAGCTTTCAAACGATGAAGTCAGCGTTCAGATTCTGCATTCGGCCGTTGGTCCGATTTCGGATTCCGATGTAACGCTGGCTAAGGCTTCCAATGCCTTTATCATCGGCTTTAACGTCCGTGCCATTCCGCATGCCCGCGACATGGCACGTCAGGACGGCGTTGACATTCGTTATTATTCGATTATCTATGACGTGGCCGATGACATTAAGAAAGCGCTGGAAGGCATGTTGTCGCCTGAACTGAAAGAAAAGATTTTGGGTTATGCCGAAATCCGCAATGTCTTTAACATTACCGGCGTCGGCAAGGTTGCCGGCTGCATGATTACCGAAGGCATGGTCAAACGCGGCGCCAAGGTTCGTCTGCTGCGTGACAATGTGGTTATTCACGACGGTTCGCTTGGACAGCTTAAGCGCTTTAAAGACGACGTCAAGGAAGTCAAGGAAGGCTATGAATGCGGTATGAGTTTTGAAAACTACAATGACATTCAGGTCGGCGATTTTATCGAGTGTTACGAAATCGAATCTATTGCGGCAAAGCTGTAGAAAGACCGCAGAGCAGGCGCCGATTGCTAAAGGCGGCCCCATGTGCCGAAGGGGCATGGGCCGGCTTTGGATACGGTCGGCGTTCTGCTTTGCGTCAGGCTTGGATTGTTGTACAGAAAGGATAAGGATATGGCAGAGAAAGAACCGTCACAAAGACAGTTGAGAGTGGGGCAGGAAATTAAAAAGATTCTGGCCGGAGAAATCGAGCGCGGACTGGTGCGCAATCTGGAAGGGATTGACGCCATGGTTACGATTATGGAGGTCAGGGTTTCGCCTGATTTGAAATACGCCAATGTTTATTTCATTACTTCGGTTAACGAGAAAAACGAGGAAGTTCGCGAAGCTTTGCAGCTGGCGGCCAATCATTTCCGCAAAATCATCGGCGCAAAGATGGAGCTTCGTTATGTGCCGGAGTTGAATTTTCGCATAGACACCAGTTTTGCCGAGGTTGACAAAATGGAGCGTCTGCTGCGTGATCCGCGAGTAGCGCAAGATTTGAAGAAATCATGATTGAAAAAGGACAGCCGGCAGGTTGTCCTTTTTGTTTCCGTGTCTCGGAAAGTTACGGGTTTTTTTGTCTGGTCAAAGCCGGAAAAATATGTTATATAAAAAGTTCGTTTTTTTTTGAGATTATTATAAAAAAATACAAATTATGGAAGAGTTATTAAAAGAAAGCAAATCCGAAGGAAGTAAGGTTTGCGAAGTGAGAAAGTTTCAATCCAGGTCTTTCGGTTGGGATGTCATTGAACGCTATGACGGTTTGAAAGTTGACCGGCAGAATGATATCAGTACCCTGGCGCTTTATCTGGGAGACTGGAAAAAAGCTGCCGATATTGACGAGTTTTGGCAGAAAGGGCATTTTATTACGGCCAGCGACGGAAACCGCGTGTGGACTTTTATCCGTTGTAACGGTTCCTATTTGCAGATTAAACCGGCGGCGCGAATCGATTATGCGGGAGCCTTTTTCTTTGAGGTTTACGAATATGCGCAGGGCGTTGTGGTTTATTTTTTCAATTCCAACGGAAAGATAACCGGACGAAAGTTATTTGATGCCGGTTATAAGAAAAACGGCAACTGGTATTTTGAAAACGAAACCGCCGTTTATCGGGTTGTTATTAAGGAAAAGCCATATCGGCTGAGCGTGATGTTTTATAAGCATCGTCCGAGCAGGCACTGGTTTTGGCCTTTCTGGAAGTTTTGAATTTTTTTGAATTAAAAAGCTTCGTATCTTTGGATACGGAGCTTTTCTTTTTGACAACGGGCCGATTTATGCGTAAGCTCTAGGAAATTTTAGGGAAGACGAGTTATGGGACGGCATAAAAGAGGAGAGGACGTCAACGGCTGGCTGATTGTGGACAAGCCGCGCGGAACGGGTTCAACCGACGTGGTTAATTTTACGCGGCGTTTTTTTTATGCCCGCAAAAACGGCCACTGCGGCACGTTGGATCCGTTTGCGACCGGTGTGTTGCCGGTGGCTTTCGGCGAGGCGACGAAGCTGATTCCGTATGTGACCGACGCTGATAAGGAATATGAGTTCGTGTTGCAGTGGGGCGAAGCGACTTCGACCGGCGACCCCGAAGGCGATGTGATTGCGGCAAGCGAGAAAATCCCCTCCCGGGAAGAAATTCTGGCGGTGCTGCCGTCTTTTATTGGCAGGATTGAACAGGTGCCGCCGGTTTATTCGGCCATAAAAATCAACGGACAGCGCGCTTATACTCTGGCCCGGAAAGGCAAGGCCGTGGAAATGCCTTCGCGTATGGTTGAAATATATGCTTTGGAGCTGCTGGAGGGACTTCCCGAGAGCCGGGCGAAGTTTCGGGTAAGCTGTTCCAAGGGAACGTATGTGCGCACGCTTGGGCAGGATATTGCCCTGCGGCTGGGTACCGTCGGACATCTGAAGGAACTGCGGCGGACAAAATGCGGCAAATTTGACCTTAAAGATGCAATAAAACTTGAAACTTTGAAAAATATGGTGCATATTGACACCCTAACCGAAGTTTTGCTTCCGATAGAAACATATCTGCGCGACATCGCGGTTATTGCCGTTTCGGAAGCGGATGCAGCCAAGCTTAAGCTGGGACAGGGGCTTTCGCCCCGTGCCTACGGAATCGAAAACGCCGACGCGTATGACGCCGTGGCGGTCTGCAGCGGCAAGATGGTTGCGATAGTGCGAATCGACAATAGAAAAATTGCGCCGGTTCGCGTGTTTAATCTTTAAATATAAGGAAAATATGATGTCGATTACGAATGAACAGAAACAGGAAATTATCAAAGCTTATGCCACCAAACCGGGCGATACCGGTTCGGCCGAGGTACAGATTGCCATCTGGACAACCAGGATCAACAATCTGATTGAACATTTCAATACGCACAAGAAAGACCTGCACTCCCGTCTGGGTCTGATGAAAATGGTCGGTAAACGCCGCCATCTTTTGGATCATTTGAAATCCAAGAGCGAAGAGAGATATCAGAGCATTATTGAAAAACTGAATCTGCGTAAGTAAAAACTGGCTTTATGCGGTATTCGGAGCGGAAAATAAGAAACGGAAAGGTTTGCGCGGGTTTGTTCGCGGCAGCTTTTTCTGTTCTTTTTTTCCGTTTCGTTTATCGGCATGAGGCCGATGCTTTGCACCGTATTTTTGTCGGCGGTTGCGCCGGGGTGCGATGAATTCGGGCATGCGGGGCAATGGTGCTCCGCATTGCTTTTATTGCCGGGGATACCGGCAATCGGTAGAAAATCCCGGTTCATGGGGAATCGGGTGAGGATTGTAAGAGAATAGATGAAAGGAAGATTTTATGATCGATTTTAAAGTGTGCCGCAAGGAAATGGAATGGGGCGGACGCAAGTTAGTTTTAGAAACAGGAAAGGTAGCAAGACAGGCCGAGGGCGCCGTATTGGTTACTTATGGTGAAACCGAGGTGCTGGCGACCGTTTGCGCCGCGAAAGAGGTAAAGGCAGATCAGGATTTCTTCCCTTTGACCGTCAACTATCAGGAAAAATATTATGCAACCGGCAAGGTACCCGGCGGCTTTATGAAAAGGGAAGGCAAGCCTTCGGAACGCGAAGTTCTGATTTCGCGTCTGATTGACCGTCCGATACGCCCGTTGTTTCCGGATGCCTTTAAAAACGAAGTTCAGGTTATCTGCACGGTTCTGTCGCATGATCAGAATACGGATTCCGACATTCCGGCAATGATTGCCGCTTCGGCCGCGCTGACGATTTCGGGGATTCCGTTCCTGGGCCCTATCGGTGCTGCCAAAGTAGGTTATATCGACGGCCAGTTCGTTTTGAATCCGACGCTTGAACAGATGCCGGACACGCAGCTTGAACTTTCCGTTGCCGGTACATCCGAAGGCGTTTTGATGGTTGAATCGGAAGCGAACGAGCTTTCCGAAGAAACCATGCTGAATGCGGTTATGTTCGGTTTTGAAAGCTTCCAGCCGGTTATCAAGATGATTAACGAGCTGAAGGCTGAAGCCGGTAAGCCGGCTTGGGAAGCTCCCGCGTTTCCGCCGGAGTTTGACGCTTTGTACGCCCGTATTGAAAAAGAGTTTATCGGCAAATATGAAGGAGCTTTCAAAGAAACCGACAAACTGAAGAGAGGCGAGTTGGTCGGCAAGGCTTCCGAGGAAGTCAAGGCAACCATTGATCCGGAAAATGAACTGGAAATGCGTTATGTCGGCGATGCGATTGAAAAGCTGATGCACAAAGTTGTCCGCGAAAAGGTTTTGACTACCGGTCACCGTATTGACGGCCGTGACACCAAAACCGTTCGTCCGATACAGTGCGAAGTCGATGTCTTGCCATGTGCCCATGGTTCGGCGCTGTTTACGCGCGGCGAAACCCAGGCAATGGTCGTTACGACGCTGGGTACCGGCGAAGATGCTCAGATTGTCGACGGTTTGATGAACGAGTATAAAGAAGACTTTATGCTGAACTATAATTTTCCGCCGTTTTCGGTTGGCGAATGCGGCAGAATGGGCAGCCCGGGACGCCGCGAAATCGGTCACGGCAAGCTGGCATGGCGCGCCATTCATCCGATGCTGCCGAAAAACAAGGATACTTTCCCCTATACCATCCGTGTCGTTTCGGAAATTATGGAATCGAACGGTTCTTCTTCGATGGCAACGGTATGCGGTACAACCATGTCTTTGATGGCCGCCGGCGTGCCGATGGAAAAACCGGTTGCCGGTATTGCCATGGGACTGATTAAGGAAGACGACGGCCGTGTTGCGGTTTTGACCGATATTCTCGGCGACGAAGACCATCTCGGCGACATGGACTTCAAGGTTGCCGGTACTAAAGACGGCGTTACCGCTTTACAGATGGATATTAAAATTACTTCCATTACCAAGGAAATTATGCAGACGGCTCTGGCTCAGGCGCATGAAGGACGCATTCATATTCTGGGCGAGATGGCCAAGGCGATTGCCGAACCTCGTCCGCATGTTTCTGACCGTGCGCCGCGCATTATCGCAATTAAGATTCCGGTTGACAAAATCCGCGAAGTCATCGGTTCCGGCGGTAAGGTTATCCGTGAAATTACCGAAAAGACCAATACCAAAATCGATATTGCCGACGATGGCGTTATTAAAATCGCTTCGGTTAAAAAAGAAGACGGCGAGGCCGCTTTGGAATGGATTATGGGTATTGTTGCCGAACCGGAAGAAGGCAAAATCTATCATGGCGTGATTACCAAAATTATGGATTTCGGCGCTTTTGTCCGCTTCCTGGGGACGACCGAGGGTCTGGTTCATATTTCCGAGGTTAAGAACGAACGTATCGCTTCGGTTTCCGACTTCTACAAAGAAGGCGATTCTATTTGGGTCAAGTGTCTGGGTACCGATAACCGCGGCAAAATTAAACTGTCGGCGAAAAGGGTTAATCAGGAAAACGGCGAAGACCTTGAAAAATAACTGTTCAGCAGGTAACTAATACAGATTGTTCGGGGGAAATTTTTAGTCATTTACTCTGTGTAAACTCAAAAAATTTTCCCCTTCAATCTTATTATTTATGCAAGCTGTTCGGTTGTTGACAGATGCAAACTACACAAAAAGGGCTGATTTTTAATCAGCTCTTTTTTGTGGTTTAAATAGAATTTGACAGAAGCTGCTTTTTTGTCTATAGTAAGAGTACTTTCTTTATTATATTAATTAAGACTCTGTGAACAAAACATAATATAAACAATCAAAAATTTTTTATTTATGGAAAATAATTATTTGTTGGCGGTGTTAGGACTTGCCATTGTTGCCGGCGCTTATCTGGCTTATCGCTTGTTTGCGAAGAAATATCCGGAGAAAAAAGAGGTATATCGGGCAAAGCTGCTGTACTTTGATGAAGATTCCTGGTATTGCCATATTGATTACGGAACGTATATCGGGCGCGGTTTTGTTTCGCTTCCTCAGGAAGGACATTTTATCGGCGAGGAAGTGGAAGTAGAACTTGAGGGAGACGAATTTATTGAAAATTTTATTCCCGTGAATTCAGATAAATAACCTTAAAAACATACAACAATGGAAACGATTAACACAGTCATTACGGCAGTTTCAATCATTATCTGCCTGGTTTTAATCGCGTATTTTATACGCTGGTCTGCCTGGAAACGCGTTAAGCCCGCGTATGTACGCAGAAACGTTATGAACTTTTCCTGGATACAGGCGGTGTTTTTAATCTCGGCTTTGCTTGTTAACGGCATTGTCATGGATATCCGCGGCGAATCTGGCGACTATTATGCGCTTATTCCGATAATTGCTTCGGTTTTTTTGGGCATTATGTGTCGGGAAGCGCTGCTGAAAAATTATCAGGAAAAGGTGGTTGAAGGCAAGAGCTGCCATTTTATGGTGGCAAACGTATTTGAAAAGGAATTGCAGGGTTATGCAATTCTGGAGGGGAACAACTGGCTGCCGGCCAAAGCGCCGATTGCTCCCGGAACGTTTATGAATTATGAAGAACACCAACAGATGGCGGCGGTCATCTGTTCGGGACGTCCTGGCGATAAGTTTATTGTTGTCAGGATATGATTAATAATCAGCTGAAAGAGGTGACTCGTGAGAGCCGCCTCTTTTTTTGGTGATTATACGAATCTACAGTTGCAGGAATGTTCTTTTTCTATTAGAAATAAATTATATAACTTTTTCGGCAATGCAACGACAGTCCTGAGAAGCTGCCGGTGTCTGGCCGAAACTGCCGGGCTGTCTGGCCGGGTAGGGAAAACCGTCCGTCAGCGGGCGGTTTTCTGTTTTTAGGGGCTGAAAGACTTTCGTTTTGTTGACATAAATTTTTGTTTTGTCTATATTGAAATCTGTTTTTTAATATAATTATAAGAAATTTATGGATTTAGTTATTTTTATCGAAAAAGGCCTGTTTGTCTTCGCAGAAGCATTATGGGCTGCGTATCTGATATTTGCCGTCGTGTTTTATTTTGCAAGATTCGTTCCCGGACGTCTGGCGCTGAAGCGTTTTCAACGGCTCAGAAAACTGCATCGGCGGATTTTCCTGCCGGTTTTGTGTCTGTTCGTTTTTTATGAACTGACCCCTTACGGTTCTCTGAACGACGTTTTGACACTATGTTTGCTGTTGGCTTTTTTGCTGTTGCTCGGGAGTTTCGGACTGCTGAAACAGGCACTGGCGAAAGGACTTGCCGGATTGGTCGGAAAAACGGTCAGGCTGGAGATATATGCCGCCGATGAAAAAACGGTTTCCTATGGTATTGTCTACCGGAACAAGGTTTTGGAACAAATCGACTGTCCCCGTTATTGCTGGGAGGGGCATGCGCTGAATGCCGGCGATGTTCTTTCCGCATTGGTCGAGGATGATACGATTAGAGGTCAAGTGGGTTTAAAACTAAAAATTTTCAAATAATATGGATACGTTAAATTTGATTGAGAAAATTCTTTTTGTCTTAACGGACAATATTTGGATTTTCTATTTTGTGGTATGTCTGCGTCAGCAGATGCGCATGAAAGCCGTGTCGGTCCGGGAGATGACTTTTCTGACGCTGCTGGATAAGGCAACTTCGTATGTTGTGCTGGCCTTAATGTCTGTTCTGGGATTCTTTCTGGCAATGCGCTCCGGCGGCGGAGACAGGCGGTTACTGCTGATTGCCGTCGATATGCTGTTTGTCATGGGGTTAATGTGGCTGATAAAGTTTCGAGCTATTCTTTCCTATAATTTCGTGCTCGGTAAAATTCTTGAATTTGCTGTCGTTTCCGCGGATAAAAATCATATTTTTTATCTTCTGGTTGACGAAAACGAAAGGGTTATCTGGGAGGAAACAACGTCTGACCAACGGGTAATCGATTATCTTGAAGCTTCGCCCGGCGATCATTTTTTCGTTAAGGTTAAGCAGCTTAAGCTCGGCGATCCAAGCCCGTTTGTGATAGAGTTTCTTGATGAGGAGGCCTTTAAGCGGGAATTGGAACGGCGGCGAAACCAGAAAGAGTTTCCGGATTAATCCGGGAACTCTTTCGGTTTTTAAAAAGTCCTTGAAATATATAAAAGAAAGTTGTATGAGTCTTCTTGTCTGCAGACACCCCTGGAGGTCTGCGGCGGTTTTTTTAATCTTATAAGGAATTTGAAAAATGACAAACATTACTTTTAATGCTGTAAAGCGTGAGAAAGCAGGTAAGGGGGCAGCTCGTGCATGTCGTCGTGAGGGCCGCGTTCCTGCCGTTATCTATGGTGGCAACAAAGAGCCCGAACTCATCAGCCTGAATCCGATTGAACTGGCCAAAGCTTTGGATACGTTCGGTTTTTATGACGCTGACATTGAAGTTGTCGTTGACGGCAAAAAACACAAAGTAATCTGTCAGGACGTACAGTTCCATCCGGTATCTGATGCGCCGCTGCATGTTGATTTTCTGAGAAAGTAAGTTTCAGACTGTTTAAGGCGGTTTGCAGTGTTTGAATTTTTTTTCGTCGCTGCCGGCCGCCTTTTCTGTATCTGGCTGGAAGGTAAAAATGTTTTTGATTGTCGGTTTGGGAAATCCGGGAAACGAATATGCCGAAACACGTCATAATGTTGGGTTTATGACTGTAGACTGTTTGGCGGAAAAATACCGTTTTTCGCCGTTTAAGGTCAAGTTCGACGGCTTGATTGCCGACGGGAGTATCGGCGGAGAGAAAGTTTTGCTGCTGAAACCGCAGACTTATATGAACCTTTCCGGAAATTCGGTAGTCAAAGCGGCTTCATTCTATAAAATTCCGCCGCAGAATATTGTGGTAATTCATGACGATATGGATTTACTGCCGGGACAGGTAAAAGCCAAAAAAGGTGGCGGCGCCGGTGGGCACAACGGTTTGAAGAGCATTGATGCGCATATGGGTTCCGACTATAACCGCATTCGTATCGGGGTCGGACATCCGCAAGGACGCGGCGAAGAAGTTGTCAACCATGTTTTATCGCGCTTTTCCAAGCGGGAACGGGAAGATCTTGACGAAGAAATCCGTTTGATTGCGGAAAATATGCCGGTTCTGTTTGCCAGCGGCGTCTCCGCAATGGCGAATCGCCTGGGACAGCTTCTGAAAGGCCGAAAACAGGCCTAGAGGCATTTATAAGAGCGTTGTTCTGTACAAAAAACCGTACACCTTCTTTATTTGTTGATTAATATCGGTCTTTGATATAAAAAAGTTCTGTCGTTTGTCAGTTTTGGAGTACTTATGAATTACAGAACCTATGCCGATATGGCTTTGCATATCAAACAAATTCTTCCGAAAATTTCCGATGCGGACCTAATTGTGGGAATTCCCCGTTCCGGTATGGTTCCAGCCTATATGATTGGTGCCTTTTTGAACCGTTATGTTTGTTCTCTGGACGAGTTTGTCTCCGGCATTGTCTATTCAAAGGGGATGCGTTCGGTTAGGGAA
>FR885511.1:137283-246890 GCA_000436375.1 Azospirillum sp. CAG:239
TAGGGAAAGAACGGTAAAAAAGGTTCTGGTGGTTGACGACAGTGTGAACGATGGGCTGGCCATGCGCCGGGCCAAAGAGCGCCTGCAAGGCAAAGAAAAGGAATTTGAACTGGTTTATATGGCTGTTTATGCCGTTGAAAAGGCTACCAGCCTGGTTGACGTTTATGCTGACATCTGCCCGCAACCCAGGTTCTTTCAGTGGAATTATATGTATCATCCGGGTTTGTTGCCGCAGGCATGTTTGGACATTGACGGTGTTTTATGTGTTGACCCGACGGCGGAAGAAAACGATGACGGAGAGAAATACCGTCAGTTTATTTTGAATGCGCGGCCATTATTTGTGCCGAATGACAAGGTAAAGGCGCTGGTTACTTCCCGTTTGGAGAAATATCGTCCCGAAACCGAGAGATGGCTGGCTGAAAACGGCGTGAAATATGAAAAGCTTTATATGCTTGATTTGCCTTCCAGAGAGGAACGAATCCGCCGCGGCGTTCATGCTTCATTCAAAGCCGAAATTTATAAAAAACTGAAAGACGCTCATTTGTTTATTGAGAGCAACCCGCTACAAGCCGCGGAAATACGCAGGCTAAGCGGAAAGCCGGTAATATGTACCGAAACGGACGAATATTCGGAGCATTCCGGTATGGAAAACATTCCGGTACGAACCGTCCGATCCTGTTCGAAAACGAAAAAGACGCTGGTCAGATTTCTGTGTGTGTTTGTCCCTGTCAAGTCGTGGCGGCGCAAGCTGAGAAGTTTATACAAATAATTATTGCGGGCAGCTTTTGCTTGTAATAATTGTCGAATCGGTTATTCTGGAGCATATTTGCAAAGGAGTTTCGATATGCCATTGATTTCGGTTATTCTGCCGGTTTACAATATTAAAGGCGAGTATCTGACCAAAGCGGTCAGGAGTGTTTTGGCGCAAAGTTTTGAGGATTTTGAACTGCTGATTGTCGATGACGGTTCGCGTCGGGAAACGGCGGCGGTTTGCGATGAACTGGCGGCCGAGGACAAAAGGATTATGGTTTTTCATAATGTTAACCAAGGGCCGGGAAAATCGCGCAATTTTGGTTTGAGCAAGGCGCAGGGTGCGTTTGCGATTTTTATGGATCATGATGACTGGGTCGAGAAGGACTGGCTGAAGAAACTTTACGAATCGATTGTGCGCAACGATGCCGATGCCGCTTTTTGCTATGCCGACGAATATGTTGAGGAAGAGGGCGCGTTTCATGAGCTGGCGGCACCGCATTTCGGTACTGAAGTTGTCGAATTGGACGACGCTTTTCGCGACAAGATGGCGAATGTGTTTTTTGCGCCCTGGGCCAAACTGGTAAAAATGGAAATCATAAAAAGGCATAATCTGGCATTTGCCGAAGACGGCAACCGTTTCGACGACGTTCTGTTCCATATTTTTCTGAACGAATATGCCGCCAGATTTTCGTTTGTGGATGAGGTGCTGTATCATCACCGCCTGTTTGCCAATTCGATTACCGGTTCCAGCAGCCAGAATACGGATATGTATTTTGACGTTTTCAAAACCATTGAAAGCGCGGCGGCCAAATGTGCGGCCGACGGTATCAGCGTTAAGAGAATCATTGACCGCAACATGAATTTTTTCTGCAGTGCGAATGATATTATCAAATCGCGCAAGGAATTTATCGGGAAGATGCGGTCTTACATTAAAAAATTCGGTCTGAAAGACGTGTTGCGCAAGCAAAGGAATCGGAAAATCAGGCACTGGCTGTTTACCGCCGATAAAAAAAACGGCGTTTTGCGCGTTTTGGGAATTTATCTGATGAACGGGCGGAAAAAGTCCTGAATCTCTCCTTGAAAAGAAAAAAGCTTTCCGTTATAAAAAGAATAAATTTTTGCATTTGAGGAGTTTTGCCATGGGATTTAATTGCGGTATTGTCGGTTTGCCGAATGTCGGAAAATCGACGCTGTTTAACGCCCTGACCCAGACGATTGCCGCGCAGGCCGCCAATTTTCCGTTTTGCACGATTGAGCCGAACACCGGCCGCGTGGCGGTTCCGGACGCGCGTCTGGACAAGCTGGCCGAGATGGTTAAGCCGAAAACGGTTACGCCTACGCAGTTGGAATTTGTCGACATTGCCGGACTGGTTAAAGGCGCGTCCAAGGGTGAGGGACTGGGCAACCAGTTTCTGGCCAATATTCGCGAAGTTGACGCAATTATCCATGTGTTGCGCTGTTTTGAAGACGACAACATTACCCATGTCGAGGGAACGGTAGACCCGATACGCGATGCGGAAATCGTTGAAACCGAGCTGATGATTGCCGATTTGGATTCTCTTGAAAAGCGTTTTGAACAGCTGGCGAAAAAAGCCAAAACCGGCGGTGACAAAGACGCTAAAATCAAGGTTGAGGTTATGGAACCGATTATTAAGGCGCTGCGCGAAGGCAAGCCGGCACGGTCGGCCGCACCGTCCAAAGACAATAAGGACGCTTACAAAGAGTATAAGATGCTGCAGCTGCTGACTTCCAAGCCGGTGCTGTATGTCTGCAACGTTGACGAGGATTCCGCGGCGACCGGCAACGCGTTTTCGCAAAAGGTTTTTGCCAAGGCGGAAGCCGAAGGTGCCAAAGCGGTTATTATTTCGGCGGCAATCGAATCGGAGGTTGCACAGTTGGACAGCGAAGCGGAAAAGAAAGAGTTTCTGTCAGCTCTGGGGTTGGAAGAAACCGGATTGTCGAAAATTATTCGTGCCGGGTATGAGCTGCTTGGCCTGCAGACCTATTTTACCTGCGGCCCAAAGGAAGTTCGGGCCTGGACTTTTCTGAAAGGTTCCAAGGCGCCGCAATGCGCAGGCATTATTCATTCCGATTTTGAACGGGGTTTTATTCGCGCGGAGACCATTTCCTACGATGATTTTGTCATGCTCGGCGGCGAGCAGGCCTGCAAGGAGGCCGGCAAGATGCGTTCCGAGGGTAAGGAATATGTCGTACAGGACGGCGATGTTATGCTGTTTCTTTTCAACGTATAGCGGCTGTCCTTTTTTTTGACAAAAAAGTTGACACAATGTGGGCTTTGTGATATTTTTCAAGTCTGGAAATAAGAGATTTTAAATAGATTGTGTCACTAATAAATTTATGATTATGTGTGAAAGAATTGAAAGACTCGTTGTCAATGAGTTTGAAAAACTGACCGGTGTCAACGCTTCGGAAAATCAGGTTATGAAATTTGAAGTGTTTCCGCAAAAGCGAGAGGCTCTTAAGCAGCTGCTGCGTTCGGTCTTGCCGGACTTGCGGATTTACAGTTCAGTCGGTTTGGTTACGGTTGCCGATTTTGCAAATTATATCGAAAAGGCCGAGGAAAAAAAGAAGACTTTTTTTGACAGAGGCTTGCAAATAATCCGCGAAGCGACCGGAAATGAAAATTTGTCCTTAGACGATGACCTGTATCCGGAACTCAGGCCGTCAGGAGAAGGAAACGCGTATCTTTCGGCTCAGAGCCGTTATTTTATTGCGGCGAACAGAGTTTACAACGCTTTGTCGGCCGGGCTTAAAGGACATTTTGCCTATTATCCTCCGGTTTCGCAATTGGAAAAGTGCCGGACACTGAGGGAGATGATAGACCTTTATTACCGCCGGGGTCGTTTTTGAATGAGAAGCCGTTATTTGGAAAGGGGTGTCTTTCAAAGATGCCCTTTCGGCATTTTAAAGGCTTGCATCATTAGCGGTTTCGGAGTATCAGAGAGCAGGACGACAGAGGAGGAATTTAGATGCGTTTGGCTTTGTTTCAGCCCGATATTCCGCAAAACACCGGCACGTTGCTGCGTTTGGGTGCCTGTTTGGATGTGCCGTTGGACATTATCGAACCCTGCGGTTTCATTTTTAACGAGAAGGCGATGCGCCGCGCCGGAATGGATTATTTGGAAATGGTGTCCTGCCGCAGGCATGATTCCTGGGCAGACTTTTTGCAGTATCGGGAAGAATATCCGGAGGAATATGGGCGAATAGTTTTGTTGACGACTCATGCCAGCCGGCCTTATACCGAATTTGAATTTCGGAAAAACGATATTATCCTGATGGGACGGGAATCGGCGGGCGTGCCCGAAGAAGTGCATCAGAAAGCCGATGCGCGGCTGCTGATTCCGATGAACCGGAACGCGCGTTCGATTAATGTTGCGTTGTCGGCGGTAATGGTTGTCGGAGAGTGTCTGCGGCAAACGGGAACATTTCCGGTTCAGGAGGATTAGCCTGCCGGATTTGTCGGAACCCGGCGGAAAGCCAAGTTGCCGATTTTTCATTTGTTTTTCATAATGTTACAGATTTTTGACAAAAATGTCATTTTTGGACTGGATTTGGGTCGAAAAATGTGATATGTTAATGGCGTCTTGGGGCTCCGAGGGGCCGTCTTACTGATCATTAAAAATGAATAGGAACAGATTTATGAATAAGAAGAGTTCTTCCGCTTTTGCGTTTAATTCCGGTGATTTTGTGGTTTATCCGGCTCACGGCGTCGGTAAAATAGCTGATATTGCCAAGCAGAAAATAGCCGGTTCGGAACTGGAGCTGATAGTGGTCAATTTTGACAAGGATAAAATGACGCTGAGGATTCCGATGGCCAAAGCCGAGAACATCGGTTTGCGCAAAATTTCCGGCGCGGATACGATGAACGACGCGCTCAGCGTTCTGAAAGGCAAGGCCAAGGTAAAGAAAATTATGTGGTCGCGCCGCGCTCAGGAATATGAGAACAAAATCAATTCCGGCAATCCGGTTGCGATTGCCGAAGTTGTCCGCGATTTGTACCGCAGCGAGAATTTGGCCGAACAGTCTTACAGCGAGCGGCAGATTTATGAACAGGCGCTGGACCGGCTGGCAAACGAGGTTGCAGTCTGCGAAAATATTTCTTCAGCCGATGCAACCAAAAAGCTGCTTGACATTCTGGCCAAATAGGCTTTGCGGCATTTGGCATTAAAAGGCTTTCGCTACGGCGAAGGTCTTTTTTTTGCGACTCCGCGATTTCACAAATAAGACTCCGCAAAAGGCCGGTTTCCTGTGCAGAAAATGTCCGGCAAGCGGAAAATGCGGTTTGCATTTTGTTGTGCATAAGCTTGTGAACAAGAAAAAAGCGGCGTTGCGAATCAGCTGCAGGTTCTTTAAAAGTTAACTGTAAGTTAATTTTCAGAGGCAAGAGGCAAAGCCATGTTTGAAGAACCGGAATATGTTACTTCGCAGACCGACGACATTGTGATTTCGGCTTGTCCGACGCTGGTTGAGGAAAATCGTCGCGCGCAGGAGTTCCTGTGGGGATATTATCTGCGGATTGAGAACAATTCGGCCAAAAAAATTCAGCTGCTGGGCAAAAACTGGAATATTACCGACAGTTTCGGCAACCGTTTTTGCGATGATTCCGCCGGATTTAAAGGCGAGCTTCCCGAACTGGAACCCGGCGAATGTTTTGAGTTCAGTTCAATGATGCCTTTGAATGCCGCCGACGCCGTTTTTTACGGCAGCTGCAAAATTCAGGAAGCCGGACAGAAAACAGTCAAGGAAATTAAGATTCCGACTTTTTCGCTTTCAGCCGGGGCAAAAGCCGCGGCAGCGCTGAACTAGTTGTATTCCTGAATGATGCTGTTGTTGGCGACGTACATGTTCAGGTATTGGTAAATGTTCTGTTCCATGCGCTTGTTGAACTCGTCAAAGAGTTTGTAAACCATGCCGTTCCAGTATCTTTCCTTTTCTTCTATGTCCGTATCGGCCGGGATAGCCAGTTCGCGCCAGGCCTCAATGGAGGTTTCGGCGCTGGAGAGGTTTTTGGGGTCGGTAACTTTGATAACGACGTATAAGGTTGCGCGATATTTGATGCGGTCTTTGTAAAAGACCTTTTCCGATTTTTCGATTTCTTCGGTAACGCTGGCATCTTTAATGATGAATTCGGCAATTTTGTCGGAGGCGTAATCGTCGGCTTTCAGACGGTCTTTGGCCCAGAGACGGGCGGTTTTTTCAATTGAAATCGGAAACAGGTGTTCAACGTTCGGTCTGGTAAACGTCGGCGTAAATTCGGAAACAACTTCCACCCGGTTGACTTTCAGGTCAATCGGCGCCTGGTCGGTAAAGCGAGGCTCCTGATAGCGTCTGGGTTCGGCTTCGTTATTGTTGGCGCAGCCGGCGGCAAAAGCCAAAACAATCAAAAGGGCGGAAAATTTTCTAAGCTTAATCATCTTTGCAACCTGTTAACTATTTGTCCGAAAAAAGGCCCTTAAACCGTTTAAGAGCCTTTTCAGGATATTAGATATTGTTTAACATAAACTTAATGCCGTATCAGCTCGCCTTTGTCAAAAACATATTTTTCGGAACAGAAGTTGCAAGTGGCGGAAACCTGATTATGGCTGTCGGCCAGGTTGTTGATTTCCTCTTCGCCGAAAGAGGTCAGCGTGTTGAGCAGTTTGTCGCGGCTGCAGCGGCAGCCGAAACGGTATTCCTTGTTTTTGGTAATTACCAGTTTGCTGGAATGGTAAAGCCGGTGCAGAAGTTCTTCCGGACTCAGAGCGTCGTCAAAAACTTCATCCTCTTTAAGGCTCTGCATAAATGTTACGGCTTCGTTCCAGGCTTCGTCAATGTCGGCGCCCTCTCTGACTTTTCCGCCGGTTGCCGGCAGTTTCTGCAACATGATGCCGGCCGCCTTCCAACGGCCGTTTTCTTCAGTCGGAGCTTGCAGGAAGAGCTGCAGCGCCGTTTCAATCTGCTCTGATTGTTTGAAGTAGCGCAGCGCGCATTCGGTCAGGTTTTTGCCCTGCAGGTCGACGACGCCCTGATATAAATCGGTGTCTTTGCCCTGATCGACCGTAAAGGCCAGATAACCTTCGCCCATCAGGTGCGGTGCCGCTTCAATCTCGCCTTCGGTTTTGCGAAGTTCCTGCGCTTTTTGAATGCGTTTTTCGTCGAAGGTTGCGCAGGCGCGAATCGTGCCGTCGGACGAAACGTCAACAACGACCATGGTAACGGGGCCGCTGCTTTTCGTCTGGAGCGTGAACAGTCCGTCGTATTTCAGAGCGCTGGCGAGCAGTGCGCCGAGCGCCGCGCTTTCGGCTACAACGGCCGAAACCGGTTTGGGGTAACAGTGCTTGCCAACGATGGTGTTGACAACCTCGTCCAGCCGAACCAGCCGCCCCATGAACGCGCCGTCTTCAATATGAAAAGATACACAATTGTCGAAATTTTTGTTAACCAATGGATTTTCCTTTGTATAATAAGTTTTAGCTTAATTTTATGTAATGTGTTTTAAGGAAATTTGCAAGTGGCGGAAGAAGAAACGGAAAGAAAAAGGCCTCGGCCGGCGCGCAAAATTACCAGGCAGCGTCTGAAAAACATTGCTTTGTATTATCTGCAGCGTTTTGAAACCTCTTCGGAGAATCTGAAAGCGGTGCTGTTGCGCCGGGTTAATGTTTATGCGTTTCAGAATCCGGACTGGAACCGGCAGGAAGCCGTCGGCTGGATTGATGAAATTGTTGCCCAGTTTGAGGGGTATGGTTATGTGGACGATGCCCGTTTTGCCGAGATGAAAATTAAAGACTATCTGGCGGCGGGCAAATCGGTACGTTACATCAAAGGTAAACTGCAGCTTAAGGGCATTGACGAAAATATGGTTGATTCGCTTTTGGAAGGGCAGGATTACGACGAATATGAGGCGGCGCTGCGTTTGGCGAAGAAAAAAAGAATCGGGCCTTTCCGTGCCGATGAGGAAAGCCGCCGCGAAAACCGGCAAAAAGACATGGGAACGCTGGTGCGCGCCGGCTTCGGCTATGATACGGCGCAAAAAATTATGGATTTGGAGACTGTCAGTCAATCTTGACAAATTTTGTCTAAAATTGTAAACTCTTGGCAGTTTGTTGTTTTGCGAAGAGTTTTTCTGATGTCTCAATTTTCCATACAGGATATTGCCGCCGGCATTGACCGGCGTTTTTGGTCGCCGCGGCGTTTAAATGCGCTGTTTATGAGTCAGGTTATGAAAGACGGCGAAACCATGCGCAATTTGATTCACGGCGGCGATCAGGCTGCTTCCGATGCGGTTTTGCAGGCGTTAATCGCTTATTACGAATCCCGGGACAAAGGACAGCTGATTGAACGGATGGCGCAAATCGGGCTTGACTATCCCTTTATCGGGTTCTGGAAACAGCGTCAGGATGACAAAAACCGCGACGAATCGCAGCCCCTCCGGGAAGAGCTGGAAACGATGAAGCGTTTGGCGGCGTATTCGGCCGCCGATCCGGACAAGTTTTGGGCTGATGATGAGGCCTATGAAAAGGCGGCGATTTTTGCCAAATATTACGGCGACTTTTTCTATTACAGCAGGGACGGTCATTATATTGTTGACGGGACTGTGCCCGTTGCGGTTTATGAGAACAAAATGCCCTATACGCTTTTTGACGGCACATACCGGGAAAGCCGCTGGCTGGATTTGTCGCTTTATGACAAACCGCAGACTCTGGAGGTAAGAGATTTGTTTGCGGCGCCGTTCCCGCAGCGCAAGTATGTTAACGCGACGGTGATTGACGTTTTGCGCAAGACGGCGGCATCCCGGAAAATGGCCAATTATGAGCGGCCTTATACCGGTAACGGGGTTCTGGACAAAGTTTGCAACGAGATTTATGACGAGACGGTGTTATCTGCTCCGAAGTTCGTGAAAGCGATAACGCTGCTGAATCGCCGTCTGGCAGATGCCTTAAATGGCAAGAGTTCTGTCGGAAACGGGGATTTTGACGCGGCGGCGATGCTGATTGAACGTTCGGGGCAATATTTTTCCGGGTTGGATTATGCCGCACAGTTTGGTTTTTATAAAAGTGATGCCGGAAAAGAGTTGATGAAGTTTTCTTTTATGACGACCTTTACACGGCGTAAAAGATTCAATGAACAGGCGATGAACAATTATGTTGAAGCCGCGGCCAATGCCGGACACTGGATGAACGGCCAGCAGCTGATCACGAAAATGATTTTGAAAAACACCCGGAATCTGGGCGGCATCAACCGCGGGTTGCTTGAGTTGAACATTATTCGTCCGCGGCCGGAAAAATTTTACGGCATGGACAGTCCGAACTTTGTCCGGATTTTGAACGAGTATTATGACCGGGATTTGGAACGAATAAATTATGGGGCGCTGGTTTTGAAGATAAAACCGGACAAAAAGGCTAATAGACCACTTTGCTTAAATACAAACCGCAGGCCGGAGCGGTAGGGCCGGCAGCTTTGCGGTCTTTGGCTTCCAAAATCCGTTTAACGTCATCAGGCTGCAAATGTCCGTCGCCGACCATTTTTAACGTGCCGACCATATTGCGCACCTGATGATGCAGAAAAGAACGTGCTTCAACAATAAAACGAATCTCCTCGCCGAAGACTTCAATATCCAACTTATCCAAAGTCTTTATAGGAGATTTTGCCTGGCAGGCGGCCGCCCGAAAAGAACTGAAATCATGGTGTCCAAGCAGGTATTTGGCACCTTCCCGCATTTTTTCAACATCAAGAGGCACCGGTACCCACCATACCCGGTTCTTTTCTAGGACTGCCGGCGCGCGGCGGTTGAGAATCCGATATAAATAACCGCGCCCTTTGGCGCTGAACCTTGCATGGAAATCTTGGCCTACTTTTTCAACACTAATCACGCAAACCGGCGCTTCCATGTCTCTTAACCGGGCGTTCATGGCTTCGCGCAATTTCCAGTCTTCCATATCCTCTTTTAGATCAAAATGCGCGACCTGGGTCAAGGCGTGGACGCCGGCGTCTGTCCTTCCCGCTCCGTAGACAACGATTTTATTGGGCACCTGCAGGCGCTTTCCGGTACCCGTCTCCTCACGTACGTCTATGTACGCTGCGGGTCTGCGTTCCGTGGAAGCACCATCATGTGCCTCACTAAAATCATTGTCGTCTAAGGCGGCATTGGACACCTGCAGGTGCTTTCCGGTACCCGTCTCCTCACGTACGTCTATGTACGCTGCGGGTCTGCGTTCCGTGGAAGCACCATCATGTGCCTCGCTAAAATCATTGTCGTCTAAAGCGGCATTGGACACCTGCGGGTATTCATCGGTCAGTGCCGGCGTGAAACAGCTCAGCGATTTTTGCAGATAGTCCTGAACGGACGGGCCGTCCTGTTGTTCCTGCCAGCCGAGAAGATTGGTGCCGTCATATTCGATGGTAAGTTTGTAGCGCATTGGTTTCCGTTTAAAAGTTAAGGGGCTTTTCTGCCCCTTAACCTATCTCAATTTGTTTTAATTTGCAATGTTTATGCGGCTGCGGCCGGTTTGTCTGCGGAAAGGTTAAAAAAACCGAGTTTTTCCTGAATTTTCCAGATAACGCGCAGCGCGTCAAGGGCATTCTGTCCGCTAATGCGCGGCGTGGCTTCGCCGCGGACGCAGCTCAGGAAGTGATTCAGTTCGGCGGACAGCGGCTGGTTGGTCGGAATGAACAGCTGTTCGACGCTGCCTTTCAGGCCGTAGTTCATCCATTCCGGAATGTTTTCCGGATTGACATAGGGCATGCGCCCCTGAGAGTGGACGTTAATGCTCTGGTTGATGAAATCCATATCAATATAGTTGGTGTCGGTGGTAACCGTCAGCGTACGGACACGGGCCTGCGTAATGCGGCTGGCCGTAATGTTGGCGGTGGCGCCGTTTTCAAATTCGAGCAGGGCGGTAATGTAGTCTTTGCCCATCGGGCTTTCCTTGGTTTTGACAGAGGCTGCCTGAATGTTGACAACCGGTGATTTTACCAGCGACTGAATGACTTCGACGTCGTGAATCATCAGATCCATGGAAACGTCGACATCGGTAATGCGACCGCTGGCGGCTGACATTCTCTGTGCGGTCAGCGAACGGATTTTGGAGGTGTCGGAGAGCAGTTTGCCCATCTGTTCGACAGCCGGATTGAAGCGTTCAATGTGGCCAACCAGCAAAACGACGTTGTTTTTGGCGGCTGCGGATATCAGGCGCTGACATTCTTCTTCAGTGCAGGCCAGCGGCTTTTCCATCATGCAGTGAATGCCTTTGTTGAGGAAAAATTCACCGACGTCGGCATGGGTAACGGAAGTGGTAACAACGCTGACGGCATCAACGTTTTCGGCGACTTCTTCCATTGACGAAAAAGCCCGGATGCCGAAAGTTTCGGCGGCGGCTTTGGCCGCTTCCGGAAAAATGTCATAAACGCCGACCAATTCGACGCCGTTCAGACTTTTGTAAGTTTTCATGTGGTTTTTGCCCATCATGCCCGCGCCGATAACGGCTACTTTGATGTTTTTAGTCATAAGATTTTACCTCTGAAGTTAGAATGCTGCTTAAATTTAGTTTACTTATAGCAAATTTCTTGCTAAAAAGCTTTTAACAAGTTGTTACATAATGTTACAGTTCGGCGTCGGGCCGGAAATCTATATATTCTGCGGGGTTGACCTATGAATAAGTTCGGGAAGTTTTCTTTTGTTTTGATTGTTTTGGGTATTATCGGCGGCTGTTCTTCCGCCGAAAAAGGCGGTGTCGGCGATAAAATCGAGGTTGACGAGCTGATTTTTGCGCAAAATCCGGAACCGGTCAGAGGCAAGCTGGACGTTTATGCGTCGATGGCGCGCGGCGTGAAGTATAACGTTGATGTTGCCGCGCAGGAGATGAACAAAAAACTGTTTTCCCAAAATCAGAACATGGCGCCGCAGGACATTATTCAGAACATGATGAACGTTAAAAGCGGCCGGGACAATCCGTTGTATGACAGCCTGCGTGCGTTGGACTATGCGGTAATTTACGCGATGGTCAATCTGAGCGGCAGTCGGTCGTACATTGACAGCAATATTTTCGTTAAGACTTCGCAGAATTTGGCACTGGCTTCGATAAAAGCCCACAAAGGCGCGTTGTTTGCCGCCAGGCAGCTGAAGGAAATTGCACGGCTTACGGACAAACAGCAGAAAAAGCTTAACGACATCAATAAGAAAGAAGAACGCACCGGACGGCTGACCCCGGCGGAACTGAGCTATAAAAAGGGTTTGGAAGTCGCCTTGCTTAAGCTTAAGGAAATGTACGAAGCCCAGGCTTTTGCCGTAGCGGAGTATGCGCATCTGGTCAAGGCCGAACCGAAGGAACTGAAACTGGAAGGACGGACTTTTTATGAGCTGGACGATTTGGACAAGAAACTGACTGTGCGGGCTTTTCAGCGCTCGGCGTTTAACAACCGTTCGGAATTTGACATTGCCAAGGAAATGGGGCGTTCGTATCGTTTTCGCGAAGTCGAATACAATCTGCTGAAAAAGTATCCGGAAATCGAGCGTCTGAACATTAACGGTTATGACGTGGAAGACGAAGTTTATGCCGAAAATCTGGAGAAAAGGGCCTATGCGCTGGCGCTGGGGCTGGTAAAAAAGACCGAAGCTTACAAAAAAGCCAAGGAAGGGGAACGCGACCGGCTGCGGGTAAAGGCTTTTGACGAGCTGGGAACGGCGATATTCACGCAGGTTGAAGTTGCCTATAATCTGGTACGGCTCAGCGAAATCGACTTTGGCGTTGTCAGTAAGCAGGCCGCTGATCTTAAAAAAGACATCAAACAGCGGGAACGCGGGCGTTTGTCTGCCGATGCGGAAATCAGCCTGCTCAACGACAGGATAAAACTGCTGGCTTTGCAAAATGAACAGAGCCAGATTGCGGCCGAAAAGGCGCTGGCTTTGCGGGCATTGTATTTTTACGCCGGTTTTTCGCCGTTTACGCAGACGTTGCTGAAAAACGAAATCAAGGACATAGTCGTTTCGCTGCGGGCATCTTTTAACAAAGATATGGTCGAGATGCTGGCGGCAGTTCCCGCGGAAGAGGCTTATGACGAAAAAGTCAGCAACGACTGGGCCAAAAAGGAAAACTGGCTGGAAGACCTGATGGAAAACAAGCCGGAGGTACCGGCTGCGCAACCGGCAGGGTCGGCAGGACCGGCCGTTCATGCTGGTTCTGACGACATCTTTGCTCCGTATGCGGATCCGGCGTATGATCGCAAGAAGGTTATGCAGCTCGGTTCCTATGTCGAGCGTGAAAATGCCGATTTGGAATGGAAAATGCTTCAGGAACTGTACCCAGAACTAAGATCCAAAACGCCGGAGGTTATACGCACGCGGATTAACGGACAGATTTTTTACCGGTTGGTGCTGCATTCTGAATCCGGGGGGTTCCTGTCCCTTTGCAACAGGCTGAGAGGGGACAGGGTGCAGTGTCTGCTTCGTTAAACGACGGGCTGGCGGCTGATTAATCTGAAAGCGGCAGCATTTCGTAGGGAATGCTGCCGCAATTTCTTATAAAAATATTTGTCAAAAAACGAAACTTAGGCTATTATCGTGAGAAACGAACCAATTTATCCGGATTGAGAATGGCAGAGAAAAGCAAAAAAGATTTGGAAATAGATTCTTTACGCGACAAAGCCCGTGCGTATAAGGAGCTGCGGGCGCATCAGGCCGGGGGTTCGGAGAGCGGCGGCAGCTGTTCGTGGAGTGCGGTTTCCCGGGTTGACGAAACGGTTAAAATCGACGGTCTGGACAATTTTCTTTCTTTCAAAATCGATTTTGTCGGCAAAAATCTGGAAGGTGGGCGTTTTGCCGGAGAGAATCTGGAAAACGCCAATTTTTCGGTGGCCAATCTGAAAGGCGTTGATTTTTCAGGCGCCAATCTGCGCGGCGTAGACTTTTCCGGCGCGGATTTAAGCGGTGCCGATTTGCGCGGCGCAGACCTTACCGGCGCGGTGCTTTCCGGCGCGCAGCTCATCGGCACGGATTTGACCGGCGCCAAACTTAACAAGGTCAAACTGACAGACATTGATATTGAGAACGCCATTCTGCTGGATATTGAAATCGATGAACTTGCTCTGCAGGATTTGCAGGAACTGGTGGAGTATCTGGCGAAATATTATCCGCATAAGCTCAATCTCAGCAAGATGAATCTGATGTTGCTCGATTTGACGAAAATCGATCTGAAAAACGTTGATTTGCGCGGGGTTGACTTTACCGGAATCGATTTTACCGGCATTAACATTATGGAACTGGACCTGAGCGAGTGCATCATTACGCCGCAGCAGATTGCGCAGGCGCTGGGCCGGGTGCCGACGCCCGAAGAGATGAAAATGCTGCTGGCGCCCAAAAAGAAAAAAGGCGAAAAGGGCAAGGTCGGCATAGACATGATGTCGCTGCTGCGGGATGACGGTAAAGAGTTTGGCACTTGGGACGCGCTTCATCAGGAAGGAATCAGCATTAAGCAGATTTTGGAAGCCGGCAAGAAAATATTCCGCCGCGACGCCAAGCGGCCGCCGGTCAAAGACAGCAAGACTCTGGAAGAGGTCAAATCGGCGCAGCAGAAAGCGGCGGACGAAAACAAGGCCGCGCTGCGGCGTCAGATAGAGGAACACAAACGACAGGAACTTGAGAATCGCCGCAGCAAAAAGCTTGAGCTTGAACAGGAAGTCAGGCGTGAAACCGCCGGAAAAGAGGAAAGACGCGAAGAAAAGGCGGAACGGCCGATAGACGTTCGGATTCTGTCCAGAGGCGGCAATGAGCGATGAGCGGGGCAGCGGTGAAAAGGTAACCGGCGCGGTTTGGCTGCGCGGCATTTTATGGCTGCTGATGTCTTTTTTGTTTTTGTACGTTTGCGGAACGGCTTGTCTGGTTGCGGCGCATTTTGTTCAGAACGGCGTTAACGAAAAATCGCTGCAAGACATCAGCGGTTTTCTTCTCAAGCTGCGTCAAAATCCGGAATATTTGCTGGTCGCCTATGCCGAATGGCGGAGGGTTTTTGTTCTGGCTTTTCGTTTCGGACAGCTGAACGCGGCTTCTTTTATTCCGCCGCTGGCGCCGTTGCTGTTTTTGATTTTGACGGTCGGCGCTTTTGTCAAAAGCCCTTATTCTTTCCGGTTGTGGTACCGCCTGAACAATCATTTTGCCAATGAAGCCGATATTGAAAAGATGGGGCTTTTTAATGACGGATACGGCGTTTTCGGACGTTTTTCCGGGCGGATACTGCATTTGGGAAAGGCGTTGTCGGTTTTCGGCTGGGGTTCTCCGGGGCTGGGCAAAACCTCGACCGTGGCCATACCGAGTATTCTGGAAAGCGACCGCGTGAGCGTTGTGGCGGCAGACTGCAAAGGCTCGCTGGTAAAATATACCAGCGGCTACCGGGCTCAGCTCGGCAGGGTTTATTATTTTAACTGGAACATGCTGGACAAACCCGAATCCGGAGAGATATGGCCGCGCTGGAATCCGTTTTCGGACGGCAATCTGCCGCCCAAAGGGTTGGAAAGGGATCACTATCTGTTGTGGATTGCGCGTTATATTGCCGGCGGAAAAGACGAAAGCTACTGGGGTAAACTGGCGGGAATTGCCTTGGAGGGACTGTTGCAGTTCTACGTTTCGAAAACGGAACAGGCATCCGCCAACGATTATTTCCTCGGCAAACTTTTGGATAACGGCAAACTGAGTGCGGAAGACAAGGATATTCTGCTCAGCTATTATGCCTTGATGCCGGAGGAATATTCCGCGCCGGCGATTGACAATCTGCAAAACAACCGGCTGACGATCGACAACTATCTTCCCGTCGGCAGCTGGGAAAATATTCCGCCTGCCTGGCAGGGAAAGGAATTTTGCTTTGCAATGATGGTTGACTGTCTGATTGAACGCTATTATACCATCCGGCAGGAAGAAGCCGGCCGGGCTTACGGACGCTGGAAAACCATGCTCGGCAGCTTTATCCGGGAAGCGGCGTTCTTTGGTTATCATCCCCGCGCCAACCAGGTTATGCAGCATTTGTATTATCTGACCAAAAAACAACGGAAGATGATTTTTGCCGTGATGCTGGAACCTTTGATGGTTTTTCGCAAAAATTCGGTTCGGGAGCGGACTTCGTCCAGCGACCTGATTTTGTCCGACCTGCGGAAAGAGCCGGGCATAAAAACGGTTTATACGGTTGCCGACAATCGTCCGGCGGCTTTTATGACGCGTTTTTTTACGGATATGCTGATAAAAACTTCTCTGGTTGCCGCACAAGAAAAAGAGGTGTCGCCGCTGCTGTTCGTTTTTGACGATTTTGAGATTCTGCCGAAGTTCGGACAGCTGCATGAGGGGCTGATTTACGGGCCGTCGGCGGGTTTGTCGTTTATGCTGTTGACCGACAATCTGAAAAACATTCACGACAATTACGGCCGCGACGGCTTGGAAGACATTATTACCAACACTTCTTATAAGCTGATGTTTGCCGAGAACAACCGCAGTCTGAGCGAGCATTTTAACCGGCTGGCGGTTTACGGCGCCAAGTCGGTGCAGATTCCGGCCACCGGAACCGGAGCGTTTCTCAAGGTCAGGGAAGGGCTTTCGGACGCCGGCTATTATCATCGGATTGCCAACGATTTGCTGAGCCGAAACCGGGAAAACATTGTCCGCAAAGGGCAGCATCTGCTGCTGGCACAGGGATATTATCATTTGCCGGTGCGAATCGATTCCTGGTATTTTCTGCGTGACGAAGGGCTGAAGGGGAAAGCGCTGAGCGGTACGGCCTATTTTCTTGATGCCGGAACTGCGGCGCAGCGCAACGCACAAGACGCGGAAGCGCCGGCGCTGCTGACCGTGCTGCGCGACGCGGGTATTCAAGTTGAGCGGGAGGAAGAGGTTGACGCGTATCTGGCTGACCAGATAGACGTGGTGGCCGAGGGCGTGATGAAATCTCCGCAGGACAAACAAAATGCCCTGGCCGAGGACATTTCGGAACGCTGGAGCAAAGAAGGGCGCTTTGACGAGGAAAGAATGCCGGAAACTGCTGACGAATGGTGGATGAAAGAGGATTCTTTTTCGGTCAGCAAAGACGTTGAACAAAATCCGTTTGAAAAGAGCTGATAATTTCTTTTTCTGTTTTTGCCGCTTGAGGTTGGCAAAATTTCTGCTATATTCTGACAATAACAGTTCACTTTGGTTGAAAAGAATCGCAAAGACATGGAAGACACCCTTTTTTCGTCACAGGTTAAACGGCCGCTTGCCGACCGTCTGCGTCCGCAGACTTTGGCCGAAGTCGTCGGGCAGGACCACATCGTGGGAGAAGACGCGCCGCTGGGCAGAATGGTAAAGTCCGGAAAAATATCTTCGTTTATTCTCTGGGGGCCGCCGGGCTGCGGAAAAACCACGATTGCGCGTCTGATTGCCGAAAACACCAATCTTTATTTTGAACAGATTTCGGCGGTTTTTTCCGGCGTGGCCGATTTGAAGCGGGTTTTTCAATATGCGCAGGACCGCCGGGCGACACAAGGGAAGGGCACGCTGTTGTTTGTCGACGAAATCCATCGTTTTAACAAGTCGCAGCAGGACGGTTTTCTCCCCTACGTGGAAGACGGCACGATTATTCTGGTCGGTGCCACTACCGAGAATCCTTCTTTTGAGCTGAATGCGGCGCTGTTGTCCAGATGCCAGGTGTTTGTGCTGAACCGTCTGGATGCCGACGCTTTCGAGCAGCTTTTGCAGCGCGCCGAAAGGGAAACCGGCCGCAGACTGCCGGTTGACGAGGAAGCGCGCGCGTTTATGAAAGAGATTGCCGACGGCGACGGGCGCTATATTCTCAATCTCTGTGAAAGCGTGTTTGCCTATGCCAAGGAAGGAGAAAACTTTGACAAGGACAGCATTCTGAAAATCGTGCGGTCGCGGGCACCCATATATGACAAGGGGCGCGACGGGCATTATAATCTGATTTCGGCCGTGCACAAATCGCTGCGCGGTTCCGACGTAGACGCGGCCCTGTATTGGGCGGCGCGCATGATTGAGGCCGGTGAGGATCCCAAGTATCTGCTGCGGCGGCTGACCCGTTTCGCGGTTGAAGACGTTTCTCTGGCAGATCCGAACGCGGTAACGCAGGCGATTGCCTGCTGGGAAACTTATGAGCGGCTGGGTTCGCCGGAAGGCGATCTGGCGATTATGCAGCTGGTGGCTTATCTGGCGACGGCGCCGAAGTCGGTCGGCGTTTACAAGGCCATGTACAAGGCGCGGGAACTGGCGCGGAAAACCGGTTCGCTGATGCCGCCGAAAAACATTCTCAACGCGCCGACGAAACTGATGAAACAGCTTGGCTACAGCGAAGGTTACGAATATGATCCCGATTGTGAAGACGGTTTTTCGGGCGCCAACTACTTTCCTGACGGCATGAACCGGGTTAAGATTTATTTTCCGGTTGACCGCGGTTTTGAACGCGAGATTAAAAAACGGGTCGAAT
This sequence comes from Azospirillum sp. CAG:239, assembly GCA_000436375.1. Classification (GTDB taxonomy): domain Bacteria; phylum Pseudomonadota; class Alphaproteobacteria; order RF32; family CAG-239; genus Scatacola_A; species Scatacola_A faecigallinarum. Next base: position 155,487 of record FR885511.1, read on the forward strand.
ATTTTGACAATCTGCGCCGCGAGAAGCAAAAGGCCAAAAAGAAAGAGGGGCAGGAATGAGCGTGATTGCGGCAATTTTTGTCGGCGGCGGCATCGGGTCGGTGCTGAGGCATCTTCTGTCTTCGCGAATCGGCAACCACTGGGGAATTATGCTGGTCAATGTTCTCGGGGCGATGCTGATCGGCATGGCGTATGCGTATTTTGCCGACCGAGCCAGTCTGCGTCCGGAAATCAGGGCTTTTATTATTACCGGTCTGTTGGGTGGTTTTACGACTTTTTCGACTTACATGCTTGATTTTAATCTGTTGCTCGGCAGTCGGCGGATTTATGAGGCGCTGTTTTATCTGCTGGGTTCGGTGGCGGTCGGAATTGCATTTTTGGTTGTCGGAATAAAAATCGCCAAAATGTGTTTTTAAGCTTTGTTGACAATTTTGTCCAACTGCTCTATCCTTATATCAAAAGCAAGGGAGAGCAAAATGTTGGAATTGGCGGAAGACGAACAGCAGGCTTTTATCGAGGACAGCAAAAAAAGGGTTTTGGGCGGTTTGAAGGCCTCGAAACGACCGACGTTTACGTTGGTATTGGGCGCTCAGGGCGTCGGAAAGTCTTCGTTGACGGCGCGTTTTGAAAATGCGGCGGTCATTTCGCCGGACGCTTATGTTGCCGATTATTATGCCGCCGTCGGCATTGATCCGCGGGATAATCCGTATGACCTGGAAATCGGTGATTTTGCAATGAGAGTGACGCAGGAAATTTTGACCGAAGCGGTACGGCGGAAATATGACATCGTTTATGACGCGATGTCGATGTCCGACGCGGGCAGGCTGGTCGGCGGCGTGAAGTCGCTGGGATACGGCGTAGCGTTGAAAGCGGTTGTCAACGACATGTATGCCAGCGCCTTGAATGTCGAGGAACGTAAGCTCAGATATGACGAGGATTATACCGAATATGTGCGCGGGAAGGGCGCGTATCCGCAGGGAAACCCATTGGAGGTGGACAGCGGCGATTCAATTATCCGATCAATGGAAATGATGGATTTTCTGGAAAAAGCCGACAAAAAAGGTGTTAAAATAGAAGTTTATCGGACCGGCGAAAAGGAACCGGCGTTTGTGACCGGGCAGGGCGGAGATTTTGCCGCTTTCGCCAAAACGGTTGCTGTCGGTGACAAAAGCGGGAACATGGAACGCTGTTGCAAACTGGTCAGAAAGGCGATAAACGCCGGCAAAGAAGATGCGGTTATGCGTCTGAAAAGACTGGAAAGCGAGTTGAGCAGCCGTTGATGAAAAGTTTGAATTTAAGAATTTTGTTTATCATTAAAATTTGTGAAATATGAAAGAAAAAGCAAAGAAGGCTTTATTGAGGGCATCAGGAGCAGTTATGCTGAGAGAATTTGCCAAGGCTCTGGCAGAAATGAAAACTGCCGAAATAAACGATCTGGCTGCCGTTTTGAAAGAAGAGTACGGGATTGTGCCGGCAAAGTTGGAAATAAAGGAAGCTGCAGAAAACGTTTCCATAACGAAAAGCCCGAAACAGGTTTTGAAAAAGCAACAAAACCGGGATTATTTTGTGCCGAGGAAAATGGGCAAGGTGTGTTTGAAACCGAAAAAGAGGTTTTGAAATTGAGCGAGAAACTGCCGCGGATGGGAAAATCCGGGCAGTTTTTTTTATTCTAAATTAAGAAGTTTTGATATATACTGGCGCAAATTTGCGAAAGGAAACACAAATGCCGGGCGTGAGCTTAATTAAGGTAAGAGAATCAGATGACGGAATGCGTCTGAACCGTTGGTTTTTGAAATATTATCCCGGACTGCCGCTGGGACGGTTTCAAAAACTGTTGCGCACCAAGCAGATTAAGGTTGACGGCAAAAAAGCCGAGGCTAATCTGAAACTGGCGGCCGGGCAGGAAATCAGGGTGCCGCCGCTGGACGAGGAAAAGGCGGCGCCGCACCGCGAGACCGGCGTTTCGGTCAAAGACGCAGCTTTTATTCAGTCGCTGCTCCTTTATAAGGACGACAACATTCTGGTTTTAAATAAGCCTTCCGGTCTGGCAGTGCAAGGCGGGAGCAAGACAACCCGGCATGTCGACGGCATGCTGGACGCGTTGACATTCGGAACGGAAGAACGGCCGAAACTGGTGCACCGGATTGACAAAGACACCAGCGGTCTGCTGGTTTTGGCGCGGAACCGAAAATATGCCGACCTGCTGACCAGGGCATTTCGGGAACATACGCTGCCAAAAACGTATCTGGCGCTGACGGTCGGTTGTCCGAATCCGGAAGAGGGCGTTATTAAAGCGCCGCTGGAAAAGGCCGGCGAAAGAAGCCTGATTTCGGAAGGCGGCAAACCGGCCGTGACCGAATACAGGGTCTTGGACAGTGCTGCAGACCGTTTTGCCTTGGTGGAGGCCAGACCTTTGACGGGACGGACCCATCAGATTCGCGCACATTTGGAGTATCTGGGAATGCCGATTGCCGGCGATGACAGATATTTCGGCGGCGAGAGCCGGAAAAAATTTGCGATGATTGCAGATAAACTGCATCTGCACGCTTACAAAATCGACTTGTCGGTCATATATAATAAAAAACTTGTGCTCAGGGCGCCGCTTCCGGCTTATTTTAAAGCGGACCTGGAAGCGTTGGGAATTGGTTTTAAGGAGTAATAACAAATGAAAAGACTGGTTAAAATTCTGGGAACGGTAATTTTCAGCCTGATTATCATTATTGCCATCGGCGGCTATCTGTTTGTGCGCAATTTTGACCTGAATCAGTACAAGTCTTATGTGGAGGATATTGTTGACAAGCAACTCGGGCGCAAACTTGCCATTAAGGGCAACGCGTCGGTAGGCATTTCGCTGATTCCGACGCTGGTTGTCGAAGATGTCGAGCTGGCAAACGCTCCGTGGGCCGCCCAGCCGCAAATGGTTAAAGTACAGCGTCTGGAAATTAAGCTCTCGCTGCTGCCGTTGCTGCATAAGCAGGTTGTGATTGACAATATTGAGCTGGTTCGGCCGGAAATTTATCTGGAAACGGCGGCTGACGGCAAAAACAACTGGGATTTCGGTACTTCGGCGCAAAAAGTTGACGTAAACGAGGTGCTGAAGCCGGACAACGCTTCCCTGACTCCGCAAAAGCAGGAGCTTATCCGCAAGGCGGAAAGTAAGACGGCTAATCCGGCCGCCGCGGTGCTGGCCGGTTTTGCCGCGAAAAACGTTTCGATTGCCGACGGTGTCGTTCAATATGCCGATGCAAAGTCGGGCAAGACGACAAAAGTTGTCATTAACGCCTTTAATCTTGAAGAAGAGAGCATGGACGACAATATTACGGCAGCTTTCGACGTTGTTTTCGACGGCCAGACGATCAAGGGCAAAACGGTTCTCGGCTCACTGAATACGCTTTTGGACGGCGAAGCGCCGTATCCGTTCGACTTGAATGCGTCCGCCTATGGCATTAACCTGACGGCGCTGGGCACGGCTCGAGATTTGTTTGGGGAGCCGGTTTATGCCGCCGACATTAACGTTTATAATCCGGCCGGAAATATGGGAGCACCGGAAACGACGCTGAAAGCTTCAATTACGGGAACGCTGAAAAACGTCGCGGCGGAAATCAAGACGCTCAATGTTGTTAACAATCTGATTACGGGTAAAGTCCGCGCCGACATTTCGGGTAAGGTTCCGAGCATAAATGCGACGCTTAACAGCGATAAAATCAATTTGCAGAATTTTAATTCAAGCAGCAATTTTGCCTTTGAGCTGTCGTCAATAATCAGTGCGGCCGAAGCCAGTCCGCTGGTTCCTGACACGGCGGTTCCGTATGACGTTATGAAACAGGTTAACGCCAAGCTGGATTTGAAAGTTAAAAAACTGGTTGTCAATCCCGGCATGAGTGCCGACAATGTTTCGGTCGGCGCCAATCTGCAAAACGGCGTGCTGAACGTGAACCCGCTGCAGCTGAATTTCGGCGGCGGCGACATTGCGGGAACGCTGACGGTCAATGCCAACACAAAGTCTCTGAAACTGGACGTGACCAGTTCGAACATTTTGCTGCAGAATCTGCATCAGGAATTTCAGATTGCGGGTCCGGGAGATTTCGGTATTGTGTCGGGCGGCAATACGGACATTAAAATTACGCTGACGGCCGCCGGCAGCACCTATCGCCAGCTTGTTCAGTCGCTCAGCGGCCAGATAATCGGCATTGTCAACGAATCGGTTATTCAGACCGGCAACGTTTCTTTCTTTACCGGAAATTTCATTTCTCAGCTTCTGAACGTGATGCCGTTTGTCAAGAACAGCAATAAGAAGATGGAGCTTAACTGCGCGGTTGTCCGGGCGGATTTGGGCGGCGGTAAAGCGGTCTTTCCGAAGGGCATTGCCCTGCAGTCAAATCTGCTGAAACTGGTCAGCAACGGCAGCGTGAATCTGATTAACGACAAAATTGATTTCGACGTTCGTCCTTTTTCGGGCAAAATTGTCGATACCAATGCGGTTCAGGCGCTGTCGTCCTTTATCAAGGTTAAGGGAACGATAGAAGACCCGAAAATTGCCCTTGACGACAAAGCGGCGCTCAAGTCGGTGGTCGGCGTGGCTCTAACCGGTCCGGCTTACTTGGGCTCCAAGCTGGTTGACGCCGATCCGGCGCCGTGTTATACCGCTTTGCAAGGAACCCCTTATCAGAATAAGTTTCCGGCACCGACGGCCGCCGAAAAGGCCGCGACCGACGTTTATAACGGTGCGGGCGATGCCGTCGACGACAGCGTCAAGGCCGTAAAAGATACGGTTAAAGGAACCGCCAAGGGACTGGAAGATACGGCCAAGGGCATTCTCAACATGTTTAAGCAGCCAAAAGGAAAATAAGAACGATGCAGAACTATCTTGAAGAGGCGCAAAGGGAAATTGCAAAAAACCGCGGCGAGGTTATTGACCGGCTGGTAAGGTATTCACTGACCGACATGCTGTTGTTCTGGGGACAGGAAAAAGACCTGATTGAGCGGCAGACCGAAGCCTGGGGGCCGATTTTGAAGTGGGCCAGGGAGGAGCTTGACGCCAAATTCGTTACCACGCAGAGCCTTGACGTTCCCGAAGAAAACCGGACTTCCGGCTATCGGCTGAAGCAGTTTATGGAAACGCTTTCCGACCGGGAACTGACAGCCTTTTATGCCGCGGCGCTGAAAATGCGTTCGGTGCTTTTGGCCGCGGCGCTGGTCAAAGGAAAAATAAATTCCGAAGAAGCTTTTCGCGCCGCCTTTCTGGACGAATTGTGGCAGGCTGAAACCTGGGGCGCTGACGAAGAGGCCGAAAACCGACGACAGATGATTAAAAACGAAATTTGCGAAATAGAGAAGTTTTTGCATAGTTCCGATGAATGAAAACCGATGGACAAAGAAGTTTATTTGAAAATAGACGGCCGCGTTCAGGGTATCGGGTTTCGGGCCTGGGCAGTGCGCACGGCGCGGGAACTCGGCGTTTCCGGATGGGTGCGCAATGTCGACGACGGCACGGTGGAAATCCGTATGAAAGGCGCGGAAGAACAGATAGACGAGATGATTAAGCGGACCTACCGCGGGCCGTCGCTGGCAAGAGTTGACGAAGTCCGTTTTCTGACGCGGCCGCCGAGTTATTTTCTGCCCGAAGTGATGCCCGGCATTTTTACCCGCATATAGCCGATTTGGCTAACGGCTGCGGCTCTTGTTTTCGGTTGTCCAGAGCATATCTCCTAGACGGGAAATTATTTTAGGAGATTTGAAAATGCAAGTAGAGAAGACCAAGGAAAATCTGAAAAAGTGTATCTGTATGGACTGTCCGTCTTACACGATGGGCTGCAAAATCCGTTCCATACCGGAAAACCTGTTTAAGCTGGCCGAAGATCTGGAAAAGGTCGATCATTATGAAAAGATGTTCTGCGCTTTCAGCAAGAGCGAGTGCATTAAGGAAGACAAAGGCTGCATTTGTCCGGAATGCGAAATACATAAAATGTATGATTTGAACCGTGAGGATTACTGCATTGTTTCCGGCGGCATTCCCGAATACGGAAAAAATCCGAATTAGGCCGGGAGAGCCGATATGTTCGGACAGCGTCTTAACTTTTTCAGGCGGAGCGGCCGACGGGGCGACATCCTCCGCGTTTACCGGGGTGCCTTTGACGAGGCGGCCGAAAGCGGAAATCCGGATGTGAAAATCCGTGCGTTCAGCCAGGTGGTCGACTTCTGCGCTTCGTCTGGTTTGTGCCGTACTGACGACAGCATTAAGCGCAACAAGGTAATGTACTGGACATATAATAACCTCGGTGACGCCTGGGTGGCCAAAACCTATCAGAATCCGTCCGAAAAGAACGACGCGCTGCGCAAGGCCGTCGGCTGTTACCGCGAGGCTGTGAACGTTGCCCGCGATGAAGCGGAAAAGATAAATTCGCTGCAGCGAATCGCCGCCATATACAAACAGATCGGTGATGTCGGAAATCTCAATAAAACGAGGGAAGCGATTGTGCATTCGCTTGGCGACGAATATAAGAGGCTGGGATATATGCGTCTGGCGCAGAATAACCGGGAAAATCCGAAAACCGCCGAGTGGCTTGAAAAGGCTTTGGCCTATGTGACCAGAGAAGAGGTTTCGTTTCTGGGCAAGTGTCAGAATACGCTTTCCATCTGCAAAATGCTGGCTCAAAGTTACAAAGATGCCGGCGACAAGGCAAATGCCCGGCGGATAGGACGGCTGTTGCACAAGACGGCGCGGCTGACCATTCAGGCTATGGAGGATAAGACAACAGCGGAAAAGAGCCGGGAAAAACAATTGGAATGGTACGGAAAAATGCTGGAGGTCGCTTTGGTTTACGGGAAAGGCGACCGCCGGCTGAAAAAGCAGACGGCCGGGCGGATTGTCGGCCTGCTGGAAGAAGGGGAGCGTATTACTTCCGACGGAATGTCGTATGGGCGTGACGGGCTGAAAAAAATGCTTTCTGTCTGAGAGAGGTTTTTAATTGTGGACAGAAGGATTTTTGCGATGTAGGATTTTTATTATTGAACAATGTGGGGGAAAAGTGATGACGACAATTCTGGATACCCTGAAAAACACGGCAGACGAAGAAAAAGCGGCAACGGCGCTGGCGGCTTTTGCCCGGGAAAATCCCGAGGCGCTCGAAACGATCATTAAGGCCAATCAACTGTTTTTGGAGAAGTTTGCCCCGTCCGGCGGCGAAAATCTGTACAACGCCTATCGGGAAACGGCCCGCGCCTATAAAAAGAAAAATCTGATTCAGTCCAATTATCCGTATGATTCTCAAAATTATGCCGAAGCAGCGGCCTATTATCTGAAAGCGGCGGAGACGGCTCCGGATGCGGGACGGAAACTCAGTTCTCTGGACGGCGCGGCTTCAATGTACTGGAATCTGGACGACAAAAAGCAATGGTGCCGGGTAAAGCTGCAGCAGGTTCCGTCGGTATCCGACAAAGACAAGACGCGGCTGTATATGGACATTGCCCGGGAGACGGCCGACAAAAAACAGCAGAAAGAGCTGTATGCCAAGGCTTTGGCTTATGCGGCACAGATGTCCGGCGATGACGACGTCAGGGCTGAAACCGTCAATCGGCTGAAAAAGCTGACCGAATAAAAGACCAAGCTCCCGCCGGGAGCTTTTTTTCTGCAGAAAAAGGTTGATTTTTTCCGCCAACAGGCGATAATTCCGTTCATTCTGAATGCTTATTATGGTTTAACTCTAAATACAGTTTTTATGGAAATTATTTATGTTGAAGACGCCATGCTTAGAAATTTATTTCTGGCAGCGGTTGACTTGTTTTCGATTTCTTTGCTGGCTGCTGCCGCAGGCGCGCTATTGGCAAAAAGAAGAACGCTGATGTACTGGTGGGTTATGATGGCCGGTTTTTTTGCCTTTGTTGTTACCCTCAGTTTGAGTCTTCTGACCGGAAATTTGGTTTTACTGTTGGGCGGAATCGGATTTTTGGCAGTGCTGCCTTTATCCTATTGCCGCCAAAAAAGAATTATTCTGGCGGAGGAGGCGGAAAAAGAACGACTGCGGAAAATTGAACGGGAATTCAAAAGGCAGGCGGTTATCAAAAATGTCGTCGACAAAGTTAAAGCCGACGATTATTCACGGTTTATGCCGAAAGCTGAAAACCGCGAAGCGTGATTTACGCTAAAGGCATCGTCGAAAACGATGCCCTTTTTTTAATCGGAATTATTTATCAGTTCCCGGTATTCGGCTTTCTTATGGCTGAGGCGAATATGGTCTTCCGGGGTTAAAACAGCCGGTTTGCGGGCAATTACGTATTGCGGCAGAAGTTTTCTGACTTCTTCGGCGGGTTTGCCGAAAGCGGCCGCATTAATGCGGATTTTTTTGCCTTGTCCGGCCGAAACACGCGGGGTAATCTCGCCGGTTTCGGCATCTTTAAATTCGGTTAAGGTCAGGCGCAGGTTATCAAGCGTGCCGGGAAGCAGAAATTCGATGAATTCGCCGCCGTTAATGTAGTTGCGGACTTCAAAGATTGCGTCATCGCCCTGCCATTCGACAATGGAACCGGCAAAAAGCCAATCGCCCAAGGTGCGCGTGTATTCGTAGTTTTGGGATATGTTGGTCAGCGGCCCGTCATGAAAGCCGAGGCAGTAACCGCGGTTTTGCAGCGTGTTTAAATCCGGCATGTATTTTTCGAAGTTCCAGTCCTGCGGCGCCTTGTACCAATCGTCGATGGCCTGCCGATAAGCGCGGGCAACGACAGCGGCGTAGTATTCGGTTTTGTTGCGCCCTTCGACCTTGAGCGAATCCATGCCGATGCCGAGCAAATCGGGCAGGCGCGGCAGCAGGCACATGTCTTTGGAGTTGAGCATGTAACCGCCGTGTTCGTCTTCAACGACTTCATAATATTCGCCGGGGCGGAAGTCCTCTTCCAGCAAAAATTCGAAAGCGTCCCTGTTGTCTTGGTTGATTTCGATTGCCTTGATTGAGCCGTCTTTCAGCCGCAGATGCAGCTTGTAGTGCCAGCGGCAGCAGTGCGCACATTTGCCCTGATTGGCACTGCGATCGGCAAGATAGTTTGAAATCAGGCAGCGGCCGGAATAGGACATGCACATGGCGCCGTGCATGAAACATTCAAGCCGGACGTCCGGGCATTGTTCGCGAATTTCCTTCATTTCGGCGAAAGTTACTTCGCGGCCGAGAACGCAGAGTTTAGCTCCCTGCGTCTGCCAGAATTTTACCGCCTGTGCCGAACAGATGTTGGCTTGCGTGGAGACGAACAGACTGAGTTCCGGCGCATGTTCCCGAACATACATGAAAACGCCGGGATCGGCAATCAGCACGCCGTCCGGACGCAGCCGGCGCAGAGTGTCGACAAATTGCGGCAGTTTGGCAACATCGCGGTTGTGCATGAACAGGTTCAGGGTCAGGTAGATTTTTTTGCCGTGTTTATGAACGAATTCAATGCCTTCCTCAAGCTCTTCAAGCGAGAATTTTGACTGGGCGCGGAGACACATGTCCGGCGTGCCGGCATAGACGGCGTCGGCACCGTATAAAATTGCGGTTTTGAGCTTGACCAGTGAGCCGGCGGGAAGCAGAAGTTCTGACTTGTGCATGGCTTTTAATCCTTGATGGTTATGTTTTGGGTAAGAACCTGAAGTCTGCCGAGAGGGGTGGAATCGATTTCAATTTTGGCTATAAACGGCAGTTTTCTGACGCCGTCTTCCATAATCCAGAAATATATCGGTTCGTCCTGCGTTACGTCCCAGAGCAGGTCGTCGCCGGAGGAGCCGAGACTGTCGATGTACATTGAACATTTGACGGCTTCGCCTTTATACGGCAGGGTTTCGTCGTTCAGCAACTCTTTGCCTTCGTCTTTGAAAATAACGTCGTAGCGGCGTTTGCCGTCAAAGACCTCCATGCGGGAATCGCAGAACTTGAATCGGTTGTACTGGCGGGCAAGTTCGGCAAAAACGGTTTGCAGGTCGGTGGTGTCTTTGTTTTTGGCGTCGGGCAGGATGTCGACTTTTTTCTCTTTGCCGTTTTTGGCGCTCAGACGGTACAGCGGCTTGCCGTTTCGGTCATAGACGAGTTCGCGGCTGCGGCTGGTAAAGCGAGACTGCGACTTGTATTTGTAGCTGCGGGTTTCCATATTGTCGCCGTTGATTTTGCCGGTAGTGGCGTAATCGGCGCGGAAAGGGTACAGCGTGTCAAACAGACCGTTGGTTTTGACGGTTGATTCGACCCGATATTCGGTCGAGGTAAGCGCATATTCGAAATTGGTGCGGCTGGCGTCGAAGGGACCGATTTGGACGCTGAAGTCGTGCCGAACCGAAAAAGCCTGAGCCGGTTGGATTCCGAGCAGCAGCGCCGCCAGCAAAAATGCGGGAGTTTTCTTCATTTGTTTTAGTCTTTCTTAAACAATTCCGCCTATTATTATCACAAAAAATATTTTAATAAAGGACTAATTGAAATGGCAAAAAAAGTTTTGGTGCTGATGGGCGGCTTTTCTGCCGAACGCGAGGTTTCTCTGACCACCGGAAAATGCGTTTGCGCGGCATTGAAAAGAGCTGATTACGAAGTGGTTCCCCATGATTTGCAGAACGGGTTTGAACTGGTTGAAACTTTGAAGAAAGAAAAGCCGGACGTCGTTTTTAACGCCTTGCACGGAAACTGGGGCGAAGACGGCGAAATTCAGGGTTTTCTCGACGTATTGCAAATTCCCTATACGCATTCGGGGCTGAAGGCTTCGGTTTTGGGCATGGACAAATCACTGACCAAGGAACTGGCCTCGGAAAACGGTATCAAGGTTCCTCAGGGCGAAAAGATGATTTTCCGCAAGTTTAAAGCTGAAGGCACGTTTTTAAAGATGCCGTATGTGATAAAGCCGGTCAGCGACGGTTCGTCGGTGGGCGTATATATTATCCGCAAAAAAGAAGATCTGGAAGCGGTTCGTTATGAAGACGACAGAGAGGTTCTGATTGAGGAATTTATTGACGGCAAGGAACTTACCTGTATGGTTTTGGGTTCTCAGGCGCATGTGGTGACGGAATTACGGGCAAGCGATGAATTTTATGATTATCACGCCAAATATACCGCCGGTGCGACTCAGCATATTCTGCCGGCAGAAATTCCGGAGGATGCGGCCAATCGCTGCAAGCTTTATGCGGAACATCTGCATAATATTCTCGGCTGCAGGGGCGTGTCTCGCTGCGATTTCCGCTACAATCCCGAAGACGGGGTCGTTTTGCTGGAAATCAACACGGCGCCGGGAATGACCGATTTGTCTTTGGTTCCCGAACAAGCCAAATATATCGGCATCGGTTATGAGCGGTTGTGTTCATATCTGGTGGAAAATGCTTCCTGCCGCAAGATTTAATGGCAAGTTCCGGGAATTTTAAACGGGGTGTTTTTTATGGCATTGAGAAAAGTTGTCGTTATCGCCGGGCCGACGGCATCTGGAAAATCGCAGCTGGCGGTCGATGTTGCCCGCGCCTGTCGCGGCGTTGTGATTAATGCCGATTCAATGCAAGTTTATCCTGATACGCCGGTTCTGTCAGCAATTCCGTCCGCCGCCGAGAGAGGCGGAATAGAACATTGTCTGTACGGCGTGTTTCCGAGTTCGAAAAACGGAACCGTCGTCGAATGGCTGGTGCTGGCAGCCGGGGAAATCCGCCGGATTTGGAGCGAAGGCAAATTGCCGGTCGTCTGTGGCGGTACAGGACTGTATATTGACAATCTGATTAACGGAACGACGCCGATACCCGAGGCTGAGCCGGAGGTCAGACATAAGGTGGCTGAAGCCGCGGCTGCGGAGGGAATACCGGCTCTGCATGCCAGACTCTCGACCGTCGATGCCGTAACGGCCGACCGGTTGAGCCCGAACGACAGCACAAGAGTCAAAAGGGCGCTGGAAGTTTTTTATCAGACAGGCGTACCGTTGTCGGTCTGGCATCGGCGGCCAATGGTTCAGAAATTGCCGGAAGCCGAATTTGTCACGTTGAAAATTTTGCCGCCAATGGCAGAACTGGACGAACGCTGCGTCCGGCGTTTTGACAAGATGATGGCGGCCGGCGCCTTGGACGAGGTTCGGCGGCTGAAGGCCATGAATCTGCCGGCTTCGCTGCCGGCGATGAAAGCGCTCGGCGTGCCGGAACTGCTTGATTTTCTGAACGGCGTCCGTTCGCTGGAGGAAGCCGTCGGTCTGGCAAAACTGCATACCCGCCAGTATGCCAAGCGTCAACGCACCTGGTTTAAAAACAAGTTGGCGGCGGACGTTGTTTTGGACGCGTGTTATCAGGGGGCGGAAAATATTATTTTTGATGTTAAAAAACGATTATAGCGCTTGCACAAAAGCCAATATGGTTATAAAAAACAAGATAATACTAAATTCTGAAATAAATTGCGGAGAAACATAAAAATGATTTCAAAATTAATGGGCTGGCTTTCAGCCGATATGGCGATGGATCTGGGTACCGCAAATACGCTGGTCTACGTTAAGGGAAAGGGTATCGTGCTGAACGAGCCTTCCGTGGTTGCGATTGAAGAATATCGCGGCAAAAAACAGGTTTTGGCGGTGGGCAACGAAGCCAAACAGATGCTGGGCCGCACGCCGGGCAACATTCATGCCATTCGTCCGCTGCGCGACGGCGTGATTGCCGATTTTGAAATCGCCGAAGAGATGATTAAATATTTTATCCGCAAAGTTCACAACCGTCGCACGTTCGCGTCGCCGATGATTATCGTCTGCGTCCCGTCGGGTTCGACCGCGGTCGAGCGGAGGGCCATTCAGGAATCTGCTGAAGCGGCGGGCGCGCGTAAGGTGTGGCTGATTGAAGAGCCTATGGCCGCGGCAATCGGTGCCGATTTGCCGGTAACGGAGCCGACCGGAAGCATGGTCGTTGATATTGGCGGCGGTACGACCGAAGTTGCGGTTCTGTCTTTGGGCGGTATCGTTTATGCACGTTCGGTCCGCGTCGGCGGCGACAAGATGGACAGCGCGATTATTTCTTATATTCGTCGCAATCATAACCTGCTGGTCGGTGAAGGCAGTGCCGAGAAAATCAAAAAGGAAATCGGTTCCGCCTGTCCGCCGGAGAAGGGCGAGGGCCGCACGGTCGAAATCAAAGGCCGCGATTTGATGAACGGCGTGCCGAAAGAAATTATCATTACCGAACGTCAGGTTGCCGAAAGTCTGGCCGAGCCGGTTTCGCAGATTGTCGAAGCGGTAAAGGTCGCCTTGGAAAACACTGCGCCGGAACTGGCGGCCGATATCGTCGATAAGGGTATTGTTCTGACCGGCGGCGGCGCGCTGCTTTCGAACCTTGACCAGGTGCTGCGCAATGCAACCGGTTTGCCGGTTTCAATTGCCGAAAATCCGTTGGCCTGCGTCGTTAAGGGTACCGGCAAGGCTTTGGACGAGATCAGAAAGCTGAAAGGCATTCTTTCCACGATGTATTAAAATCTGCCCGGCGGCAAGGCAGAGCCATTTTGTGCGGTTTCGGAAAATTGAATGTTGTTTTCCTGCGTGCGAGGTGACTTTGCCGCCGTCGAGCGGATTTTAATTTTTGATTGATTAGAAGTTTTTGGAAAATGAAGCGTCGCAAGGTCTTATTTATACAACTCAGTCAAATCAGACTTTTGGCCAAAAAGTTTGCGATTGTGATTTTGTTTCTTTCAGCCTTTGTCATGATGCTGATTAACAAGACTGACACGGTCATTATTGAAAAAACTTCTTCGATGGCAACCGACGTGGTCAGCCCGCTGATTGATGTGCTGGTTGTTCCGGCACGAACGCTGGCCGGCGTTTTTGATTATTTTCGCGATTTAAGTAAAATATATGACGACAACAGGAAGCTGCGCGCTGAAAACAACCGTCTGCAGATTGTCAGTGACAAGGCTCGGGCTTTGGAAATTGAGAATAAGCTTCTGGCAAAGCTTTTGAACTATACGCCGCCGCCAAACGCCAAATTTGTAACGGCGCGGGTTATTGCCGAAGAGGGCGATGCCTTTTCGCATTCGATTATAGCCTATACGGGACGTGACAGCGGCGTTAAAAAGGGGCAGGTCGTCATGAGTGACAACGGGGTTATCGGACGTGTCGACAAACCGGGCAAGATGTACTCCAAAATCATTCTGATTACCGACATTAACTCGAAAATTCCGGTAATGGTCGAACGAACCCGGGTTCGCGGCATATTGTCCGGCGACAATACGACAGTGCCGAAAATGATATTTATTCCGTTGTCGGCGAAACTAACCGTCGGCGACCGCATCATTACCTCCGGCGTTGCCGGCGTTTTTCCGCCCGGACTGCCAATCGGCAAGATAAGCTCCATTGAAAAAAACAGCGTTAAAATCAAGACGTTCGGCAATCTTGACCGTTTGGAGTATGTGAAGATTATTGACTACGGCCTTGACGGGGAAGAAAGCGCTTCCGAAGAAACTCCGGAAAAGGGCGTCGGCGATGAATGACGAATGGAGCGAAAACCTGACTCTGTATTTTCAGCGGCTGCTGCCTCTGCTGTTTTCGCTGCTGTTGTTGTTTGTTTCGTATATTCCGCTCGATTTGCCGGTTTCGAACAACATTCGTCCGGCGGTGGGAATGATTTGCACTTATTTCTGGCTGCTGCATCGTCCCGACGTATTTAACCTGTTGTCGGTATATCTGCTGGGTCTGACCGAAGACGTTATCAGTTCGGCGCCGTTCGGTTCAAACATTTTTGCGCTGCTGGTTCTGTATGTGCTGGTAACGAATCTTTCCCGTTTTTTCAATGCTAAGCCGTTTGTCATTATCTGGTATGGCTTTGCGTTGCTGTCGCTGGTTACTTTTCTGAGCCGCTGGCTGCTGGTTTCGGTTTATTACAGTCATTTTCTGCCGCTGGCGACGGTTATGTTCAGTTATCTGGTTACGGCGGCGGCTTATCCGATTTTGAGCCTGATAAACGTTTTTGTGCAGAACCGGCTGATGACGGACGAGGAGTGAGATGAACCGCGACAACGACAAAGGCAAAGTTCTTATCCGGCGCTCGCTGATTATGGCGCTGATAAAGTTTTTGTTGCTGATGGTAATTATCGCCCGTCTGTATTACTTGCAGGTTTACCAGGCGGACCGCTACAAGACGCTGGCTGACGAAAACCGGATTTCGACCCGGCTGCTGGTTCCGCCGCGGGGGATTATTTTTGACCGCAACGGGGTAACAATTGCCAGCAATCAACAGAATTTTCAGGCGCTGATTGTCGCCGAACAGGCGCCAAACGTTCAGGAAACGCTGGATGCTTTTAAGAAAATCATGCCCTTGAGCGAAGCCGAGGAGGAACGGATAAAAAAAGACCTGAAACGCAATCGCAGTTTCGTGCCGATTAAAATCCGCGACAATCTGTCCTGGGAGGAGGTTTCCCGGATTCAGCTCAACGCACCGGACTTGCCGGGAATTGTCATCGACGAAGGGTTGACCCGCTATTATCCTTTTGGTGCGGGTATGGCTCATATTCTGGGATACGTGTCTTCGGTTTCGGACAAAGATGTGAAAGACGATCCGCTGCTTGAGGTTCCGGGATTTAAAATCGGCAAGTCGGGAATAGAGAAATATCTGGAAAAAGCGCTGCGCGGCGAGAGCGGCAACTTGAAACTGGAAGTAAACGCCTACGGGCGGATTATGAAAGAAATTGAACGGGTGGACGGTATTCCGGGCAAAGACGTGCAGCTGACGATAGATTCGCGGCTGCAACAGAAGGCTTTTGAGCTGTTTGGCGAGGAGAGCGGCGCCGCCGTGCTGCTTGACGTACATACCGGCGAAATTCTGGCTTTTGTGTCGGCGCCCTCATTTGACCCGAACATGATGACGCAGGGACTGAGCACCGAAGACTGGAACGCGCTGCTGCACAATGAGCGGAATCCTCTGACCGACAAGGCGATTTCCGGGCAGTATTCGCCGGGTTCGACGTTTAAGATGATTGTGGCGCTGGCCGCTTTGGAAGCCGGCGTCATCAAACCGGAAACGCGTACGTACTGCGCAGGCAAAATGTTTTTGGGTAACCATGCCTTTCACTGCTGGAAAAAAGAAGGACACGGGCATCTTAACGTTGTTGAGGCGTTGCAGCATTCCTGCGATATTTTCTTCTATGAAACGGCTCAGAAACTGGGAATCGAGAAAATTGCCGATATGGCGCGGCGTTTCGGTCTCGGTTCTAAAATCAACATCGGTCTGGAAAACGAGAAGGCCGGTTTGATTCCCGACAAGGAGTGGAAACTCAGGCGTTTTGGCGAGCCGTGGCAGCAGGGTGAAAGCCTGATTTCCGGTATCGGACAGGGATATATTCTGACTACGCCCCTGCAATTGGCGACGATGACTGCGCGGCTGGTTAACGGCGGTTATGAGATTAAACCGACATTTCTGAAAGTTTCGGACGGGGAAAAGAGCAAGATTAGGAAAATAGACGTATCGCCGACCAATTTGGAGTTGATTAAAGAGGGCATGTATGCGGTTGTCAACAAGCCCGGCGGTACGGCCTGGCGTTCCCAGTTCGATTATCACGGTCAAAGAATGGGCGGTAAAACCGGTACGACTCAGGTGCGCCGGATTACGATGAAAGAGCGCCGCGAAGGCATCAAAAAGGAGAGCGAGCTTCCCTGGCGTCTGCGCAACCATGCGTTGTTTGTCGGCTATGCGCCGCATGACAATCCGAAATATGCGGTGGCGGTGTTGGTTGAACACGGCGGCGGCGGTTCCTCGGTTGCGGCACCGCTGGCCGGAAAAATTCTGAGAGAGGCGGTTATGCTGGATCCCACCCGGGAAGAAGTTCGTTAGGAGCAGGTCGGAAAATGTATAAACCTTATGAAACAAGTTTCAGAAACCAGAGCATGACTATCCGCGAAAAGCTGTATAACATCAGTTTTTCGTATGTGATGTTTATCGTCATTCTTGCCGCCATCGGCATTGTCATGCTGTATTCGGCCGCGAACGGCAACTGGAGTCCTTGGGCGATTAACCAGCTGATACGTTTTGGCATGGGGTTTGCGGTAATGATTGTGCTGGCACTGACGGACATTAAGCTGTTGCTGCGCTATGCCTACGTATTTTATTTCATTACGCTGATTTTGCTGGTGGTCGTTGAAGTGGCCGGGCATACGGGTATGGGCGCCACCCGCTGGATTAACCTCGGCTTTATCAAACTGCAGCCGTCGGAGTTTATGAAAATAGCCATGGTTTTGGTGCTGGCACGTTATTTTCATACGTCGTCGCTGCAGAGTATTGAAAGCGTGCGCGGCATTATTCCGCCGCTGCTGATGGCAATATTTCCGGCATTTCTGATTGTGTTACAGCCGGATTTGGGAACGGCGCTGATGCTTATTTTTACGACGGCGGCAATGTTTTTTGTCGTCGGCGTGCAGATTTGGAAATTTGTCGTCGTTTTTATCGGCGGACTGATAACCATTCCTTTTGCATGGCATTTCCTGCACGATTATCAGCAGAACCGTGTGTTGACTTTTCTGAATCCCGAACGTGACCCGCTGGGCGCCGGTTATCATATTATTCAGTCGAAAATTGCACTGGGTTCCGGCGGCGTGTTCGGCAAGGGATTTTTGAAAGGGTCGCAAAGCCATTTAAACTTTTTGCCCGAGAAACATACCGACTTTATTTTTACGATGCTTTCCGAGGAGTTTGGTCTGGTCGGCGCGGTTCTGGTCGTGATTTTAAATATTCTGATTCTGGCTTACAGCTATTCTTTTGCGCTTAAGAGCACGAGTTATTTCGGCAAGCTGCTGGCCATCGGTTTGGCGACTAACTATTTTATGTATGTCTTTATTAATATTGCGATGGTTTTGGGGTTGCTGCCGGTGGTCGGCATTCCGCTGCCGCTGATTTCCTACGGCGGTACGGTTATGCTTTCCATTATGGCCTCTTTCGGCATTATCCTTTGCGTACATATTAACCGGAACGTTCCGCTCGGCAAGGATTAAACCTTGTATAACGGGAAACGAATACCGGATTGGCGGGTTACTGTATGCCCAAAAAATTTTCTTCTTAGAAGTCTCATTTTCCGGGGGCTTGTAAAGCTTTGTACGGTTAAATCCGTAAAGGCAGAATAAAAAACCCGTTTTTCAGACAAAAACGGGTTTTTGCGATTAGTCCATTTCCCGGGTTGGGATATGTGCGGGAAGCGCCAGCATCGGTTTTCCGTGTTCCTTTGGTTCTTTTTCTTGTTCCGGCCGCTGTTTCCGCTGAATGTTTTCCTTTATTTGTTCGGCGCTTTTAGCCGGTGTAATGTCACCGTTGTAAATACCGAGTTTAATTTTGACCTTGTTGGGCAGCGTTTTCAAATAAGGGGCGTTGACATTGACTTTTTCCGGCGCGTCCTTAACTTTCATATCAAATTCAAGGGCTGCGGCAAGCAGTTTGTCTCGGAACTCGTCGGTTTGAATGTCTTTGAAAGCGATGACTTTGATACCGTTTTTACGATTGGCCTCCATCATCATCCGAAAATATTCGTAATTCAGCGGATTGCCGTCTTTGGAACCCATGTCGACTTTGACGCTGCCGCGGTTGTCGGTTTTTTCAAAGCTGTAACGGGCACCGCCGTCCTGTGGGTTCTCGGCAGCGTAAGCTTCTGAGGGAATTACGTCGACAATTACGGACTGTTGGTCGGCTTTGACAGCCGTAACGGTGCGTTTGGGCCGACCGTTGCGGTCGAGATCCTTTTGACAGTGTTCTTTAAGCGGTTTAATCCATTTGTCGGCAAAGGTCCCTTCAATGACAACAGGCAGTCTTGCGTCTTTTTCGATCGGAACGAGGGTGCTGTTAACGACGGCCTGCGGCTGTTTTTCCGTCTTGCGGACAAGTCCGGACAACTGCTCGGGGGGAATGAACCCTTTGCCTTTGACATAAAGTCTGGCCAGAGCGTTGAGATCGGTAATTTCGTATCCCTGAGCGATAAGATTTTCACGATACTCGTCGAAAGGCGTTTTGTCCGAGCTATGCCGTTTTGTATTGTCGGTTTGTTCGTTCCTTGGATTGTGATTGCGGCGGTCGCTGTGTGTTTCTTCATTGCGCCTGTCTTTTTTGTCATCTCGGGCTTCCTGGCTGCTGTCATGCCGAGTCTGACTGTTTCTTTCGTCGTTTCTGCGCTCGGAACGGTTGCCGTTTTTGGCGTTGCCGCGAGGTTTGCGTTCGGGGAAAGTTACAAATTCGCCGATTTGTCCGTAATCCAGCCGGCCGCGGATTGAACGGAACTTTTCCCACAGTCCGTTTTCGTCATTAATGGTAATGCCTTTTTCCTGAAGGCGGCTTTTGTATTCTTCGAAGCGTTCGCGCTGGGTCTTGCGCGTTTTCTTTTCTTTGCGTTCTTCTGTTGGGGAGGTTGTTTCGACATGGCCGGCGGCAGTCTCTTCGAGCCGGATGTCAGCCAGAGCTTCAAAGCTGTTGAGGCTTGTTGGCTTTTTGCCGTTTGGGGGCGTTGACGGTTTTGTGCTGGTATCTGTCTCTGCCTTTTTTTCTTTTTTCACGGTTTCGGTAGGGGTCGGAGATTCGGTCTTTGAGGAAACGGCACCGGTTTCTTCGACGCAGTTCTGGTAGATGCGTGCTGGCATTCGTTCTTCGCCGTAAATTTTAAATGCCAGTTTCAGCGCTTTTTCGTTTTTTATTTTTGCACCCAGAGAAACAAGCGTATCGCGGTATTCTTCAAATCTGACTTCCCATTCTTCTTTTTTGGGCGGCATGGTGCTTTCTCCTCCGATTTTAATATGAGGTCAATATAGCACAAAAAAAGTTTTTTGTCTATTTTTTTATTGGCCGAGCAGTTGTTCCAGTTCGTCCAGAGTTTGAGCTTTGAGATAGGGATTGCAGTGTTTTTCGAGGCCGATTGATACGGGACCGGCCGGAAGTCCTCTGCCGAGGCGCTCCTGAGCTTCGGCGACATATCTGCGCAGCTCCGGATTGTGCGGGTCATAATGAACGGCGAAAGCCATACCGTGCATGGTATATTCGTGTCCCGGATAAAACAGGGTATCGTCCGGGAGTTTTTTTATCTTATTCAGGGAAACGAACATTTCTTTGGCCGTCCCTTCAAACAGGCCGCCTATGCAGAGGTTGAATAAAGTGTCGCCGGTAAACAACGCTTTGTCGTCGGGAAAGTACCAGAGGATGTGGCCGCGGGTGTGTCCGTCAACTCTGATGATTTCGGCTTTGGTGTTGCCCAGCATCCAAATGTCGCCGTCTTTGACTGTTTCGTCCAGGCCGGGGATGCGGTTTGCGTCGTATTCGGCGCCGACGACTCTGGCATGAAAGAAGTTTTTGATTTCAAGATTGGCGTCGGTATGATCATAATGATGATGCGTGTTGAGAATGTAGGACGGTTTGCGTCCGAGCTGCTCACAACGGCTAATGACGGGTTCCGCTTCCGACGGATCAACAACGGCAGAGACGCCGGTTGCCTTGTCGGTCAGCAGGTACGCGTAATTGTCCATGCGTCCGGCGCGGCACAATATCGTTTCAATGTCTAGACTCATTTATACCTCGTTTGTTTTAATCAGAGATAGTCGTCGGGATTGATTTCGTCAATCTGCTGCGGCGAAATATACTGTTCGGCATAATCCATATATACTTTGCCGGTAATAAAAACCTTGTACAGGTCAGGGTCAATGTGGCCGGTATTTTTCATCTCCTGCATAATGCGCAGGACTTCGGAAAGCTTTTTGGGTTCTTTATACGGGCGGTCGTTGGCTGTCAACGCCTCAAAGATGTCGGCGATGGCCATGATTTTGGCCGGAACGGACATTTCATCGCCGGTAAGGCCGTTGGGATAGCCTTTGCCATCGACGCGTTCATGGTGGGCGCCGGCATATTCGACGACTTTGGACAGTTCTTTGGGGAAAGGCAGCGCCTTGAGCATATCGATGGTAACAACGATATGTTCGTTGATTTTTTCCCGTTCTTCCTTGTTGATGGTTCCCTGACGGATTTCGAGATTATAGAGTTCGCCGCGGTTATATTGTCCGAAAATGTGGTCGTCGCGGTTTTGAAGCAGGTTTTCCCAGCTTGGGCGCTCATAGAGCTCCGGCCATCTGACGTTGTCGCGTTCGGCCCAGGAAAGTCCGAGCATGCGGTTGAAATAGCGGATGAATTTTATTTTGGAAAGGCGCTCCAGCCGCTGAATGTCATCGTCGGTCAACGGTGCGTCGCCGATGTTGCAGTCGGCGATGAAAGCAAAATCGTTTTCCAGCTGTTTGACTTTGCTGACAAATTCGGCCTGAAGGTTTTCCTGCTTGTCGACGTTGTTCAAACGTTTTTTGAGGTATTCGATGTGAGCGTCGCGACGCAGAATCTCAAAACGGTCACGGATTTCGTGAATGCGGTTGTAAATGGTTTCGAGCTTGGTAGCCTTGTCGACAATGTATTCAGGCGTGGTAACCTTGCCGCAGTCGTGCAGCCAGGAGGCAATATGCAGTGCATACCAGTCTTCGGGACTCATTTCGAAATTGCGCAGCGGGCCGCTTTCTTCCTGCACCGCGGCGGTTGCCAACAGGCGGGCAATGACCGGAACGCGCTGGCAGTGTGCGCCGGTATAGGGCGACTTGGCGTCGATGGCACGGGCCAGAACTTCAATGAAAGATTCCAAAAGCTGACCGTAGGCTTCGTTCATGCGGCGGTTTTCGAGAACCAAGCCGGCCAAGGATAAAACAGACTGAACGGTTTTCTGCATTTCGGAAGTGAAGACGACGGTTTTGCCGTTGTAGTCCTGCGGGTTGACGAACTGAGCAATGCCGACGATGTTTTCCTTGCGGCTGACAATCGGGAGCGTAAGAACCGAAATCGTGCGGTAGGCATTGGTTTCGTCGTAGGCGACAAAGAAAGAGTTGTCCAAGTCGGGCGAACCGTACAGGT
Organism: Azospirillum sp. CAG:239; assembly: GCA_000436375.1. Taxonomy (GTDB): domain Bacteria; phylum Pseudomonadota; class Alphaproteobacteria; order RF32; family CAG-239; genus Scatacola_A; species Scatacola_A faecigallinarum. The sequence goes on from FR885511.1 coordinate 177,327, forward strand.
TGGCGGTGTTGACGACCTCGTTGTTAAAATAGCAGATTTCGACGACCGATTTCGGATTTTTGGTTTTGCGCTCGGGCAAATATACGGTCTGAAAAAGCGTCAGGTTGTCCGACCCGCGCAGCGCGGTGCGCTGAGACTTATTGAAACTGTAATCCAGACTGAGGAAATTATCGTCATTCAGGGTGTAGAAAAAGCCGCAGTCGGCGTTGCATATGTTGGCGGCCGTGTCCATGATGTTTTCGATGACGACAGTAAAATCCTTCTCGGCAATGAGAAGATTGTTGAGTTTCAGTAAGTCGGGCAGAATGTCTGCATTGGCGGCCAAATTCTTTATTCCTCTGCTAATTATTTGTCATATTATATAGACAGGGACTCGATATAATCAAGGAATTTTGCAAAGCTTGCACATTTTAACGCCGCCGCGTCAACTGATGCGGGAAATCAGGTAGTTTACGTCGTCTTCGTTGAGGTCTTCGCCGGCGCTGCCGAAAGTCAAAATACGCTCAATTACCTTATGGATGAAAGAGCTGCGGTCGGAGCGGCGGCAGTCGAAACGGATGTCCTTGATAACGTTCAAGGCGCTGAAGACAGCCGGAAACATGCTTTTGGGAATGAAAGCCTTGCGCAGCAGGTTGCGAATCATAAAATCCAGCTGCGTGTTATACAGAATTTTGCGGACTTCGGTAATCGGCGTGTTGGACAAGTAGACCAGCGCATATTCAAAAAACTTCAAATCGCCCATGCAAACGGCGCGGACGACCAAAGTCGGCGTCAATCGGTTGGATGTGTACAGCTGATGCACCAACTCTTCAATCTGCTTGTCGGAGCTGTATTCTTCGGAAATTTTCAGCGTTGCCTTTTCTTTGACCTGTTCAATGATGTCGGTGGCGATGTTGTCCGGCAGGTTATGCGAAACAATCAGGTGGCGTTGCAGCTCTTCGGAAAGGGAGTTGACGATTTTTTCAATAACCGAAACCGGCAGTTCGGCGCGATAAACCAGCCGTTTTTTGATGTTGTCGCTTTCCGGATATTTTTGCACAATGCTGGTGTAAGTGCTTTCAAGAATCCGTGCCGAATCGTTTGAGATCAATGTACCGACAACCTCTTCCGGACATTTGTCGACAATGTACTGCGAAATGTCTTCAGAAAGGTTTTGGCGCTGGGCGACGGCTTTCTGCTTGTCGATGTTCTGCATTTCAAGAATGCTGATCAGGTCTTCCCGGGTCAGGTTGGCATAATGTTTGATGAACGGAACGGCAACGCTGGCCTGATCGTTTATCAGCCTGAACGCAACGTCGCGGGGAATGCTTTTGCAGTTTTTCAGGCTGTCGGAGAGAATTTCGCGAACCTTGACCTCAATGTCTTCAACCATGATGCGGAAAATGTCTTCGGCCAGTTTGAGGCCTCTTTCGGTAATCAGTCCGCCGTCGTAATAAGCCGTGACTTTGCGGGCCGTACTGCCTTTGTTTTCTACGGAAGGGTTCTGGGATAAAAGTTTTATGTCGTTTGCAGTTAAGACGTTCTTATCCATGGGACAACCTGTATGTGTTTACCATATTTCTATGATAATGTATTATTGTACAAAAATCTCATTAATTTTTTGTTACAAATCTGCATATATAATACGCGGTCTTTCTGTTTAGTCAAATTTTTTTTATTTTTTGTCCTCTAAGTCGGGCAGCCTGACGAAACCGAGTTCGGCTTCGTCAAAATTGGTCAGTTCATAGAAAGTTATGGTGTAGTCCAGCAATCCGGCAAAGTTTTTGAGATTGGAGTCAAACAACATGGTATGGGCCAGGGAACGTCCGAAGACCGGTTTTTCGCGGTATTCGATTTCGGCGCGGTAAAGGCGCATTTGTTCATAGTTAACGCTGCTGTTGAGGCGCAGTGCATAAGATTTCATCGAATCGTAAAGGCTGGGAAAAGTCTTGTAGCGATAACTTTGGTCCTGCCGGTCGTCTTGGGGTTTAAGACCTTTGTCGGTGTACCAGGCGAGTTCCTTATACAGCGAGTTTCCTTCGCGGACGATGCGATTGGTTCCCCAGTCGCTTTCGATGGCTGCGGCGGCCATTAACAGGGACGGCGGCACGATATCGACCTTGAGTTCCAGCCGTTTGAGCAGAATATCGTAACGGCGCCGGCCTTTCATGCGGGTAAAAATGTCGTATTTGACGGCTTTTTCCTCAACAAACCTTTCCTGTTCGGGGGTAAGGTCGGCGCCTTCCAAAAATGCGGCGCGCAGTTCGCGTACGGCCAGCCGCTCTTCGCGAAGTTCGTCACTTAGCTTCAGCGCCAGCGGGCCGATAATCTGCAGGAACAGTTTGTTGCGCCGGTTGGCGTCGGAAATCCTGTCAAAGTCAGTCGGCAGATTGGTAAGAAAGATGGGGGGATAAACCCAGTCGGGCATATAAATGTAATCTTTATAGCCGTACAGTTCGTATTGTTTTTCCAGCTGGGCAACGGTAACGTCAGTCAGATAGAGACCGTCCGGCCGGATATCCACTTTGGTTTTGGCTGCGGCATTTGCGGCGGCAATCAGAAAGACGGACAAGAACAACCGGAACAGAATTTTTTTCATTTAGGCATCTTTATCGTAGTTTTCGACTGATTTTACTTCGGGAATATAGGTTTTGAGAATTTTTTCCACCCCTTCTTTCAATGTAACCAGAGCATAGGGGCAACCTTTGCAGTTGCCTTGCAGTTCGACATATACGACACCGTTTTCGAAACTTCTGAAGACGATGTCGCCGCCGTCCTGACGAATGGCCGGACGAATACGGGCGTTGATCAGGCTGGTAATTTCGCGAACGACGTTTTCCGGGCTGCGGTCGGCCGGATTTTCGACGACGGCCTGTTCGCCGGTGGCAAAGAAATCCATAATTTCTGCAAGTATCTGCGGTTTAAGGTCGTCCCAGGACGCGTTGTTTTCCTTTGTTACCGAAATCATGTCGGAAGTGAGAAAGACCGACCTGACGCCGCCGAGGTCGAAGATGGCTTCGGCCAACGGCGATTTGCGCAGAGATTTGGCGTCAACAAATTCGGCCGTGCCGGAACGCAGAACTTTTTCGGCCGGAAAGAAGTTGATAACGTTGACGTCTGGGGTAATCTGGGTTTCAATAAGCATAGGTTATTCCTTGTTTGGTGCTGGTGTATTGATTTTGTCGACAATCCGGTTCATCAGCGTCTGAGCTTTCAGAACATAGAATCCCAGGGCAGCGAGATGATTTGGCGCGCCGAGACTGTCGAGTTTGCCGTTGCGGACAACGGCCGGGTTAATTTGTGCCGCGTTTTCCAGAGCTTTGAGCATGGACGTCCAGATACCGTAGGCGTCTTTTTTGACAATGATGTTTTTGTAGTCGTGCCCGAGCGCCTTAAACAGCAGATAGTAAGCATAGGCCTTGCCCTGTCCGTAATAGAAAACATCGTCGGCTTTCGTGTCAATCAAATCTGCGCTGTTTTCGCGGATTTGGCGTTCCAGCTGCCGGGTGGCGTTTTTCCAGAGATCCGAGCGGGCACGGTTAAGAAGCAGTGTCAGGTCTTCAGGGTTTTTGTACCAGACTTCGCTGCCGTCGGCCAGCGCGGCATTGAACTTTATCAGGTGTTTGCGTGCCTTGCGGTATTGGGTATTGGCCGAAGGTGCCGGCAACAGCCGGTTGGTCGGCGAAAACATCCATACCGTTCCCGGATATTTGAGCAGAACGGCGGCTTCCTGCAGGTGGTGCGGCAAATCGTCAGCCATGACAAGATTGCCGGTGCGCTCGGCAAAGCCGGAGGAGAACTTGGCCAGCGTGTCAAACATGCCGAGCTGGAACGCCGGCATGTTGTCGAGAAAATAAGACGGAAAGAAGAACGGCAGGTTCGGCGTCCACATTTTTTCGTTAACTTCGCGGTTAATGATGAATGCCATCATGTCGACCGTTGCCGACTGGTTGGTTTCAGGCTCCTTGATTTCGTAAGAAGTGTTGGTGTCGATGCTGCTGACCATCAGACCGCCAATCGGGTAATAGAGAAAAACCAGTGCCGCAAAAGCAATCAGAATAACATGCCACCAGGAACTGACGAACAAAACCAGATAGTCCGGAAGACGCGAAAGCCGGGGCAAAACTTTTTGTTTGAAAAAGGCTGCCGTGCGGCTGGTCAGGTCTTTAAACTGAAACTTTGGCATTATTTTTCCTCTTGCGTTTTAACATTTTCAGAATTTCGCTGATGTCCAGCACCCGAGTCAGTTTAGCGAAGAGCAGAAAACTTGCAAGCCCCAAAATGCCCAACAGCCCTAAAACGGCGATTTTAGGCAGAACGGGGAAAGCCAGCCAGTTGCCGAAACCGAAATTGATGCCGGTCTGAATACCAAGCATTATAATGCCCATCAGCAGCGAAGACAAGGCAATCAGCAGGATTTTTTTGACAAGTTCGGGCGAAAACCGCCAATAAGCGCGTTTTTTGAGACCGCGGACATACTGCCAGAGCGAGATGACGGCGGCCAGTGTCGTGGCGGCGGCAATGCCGACGTGACCGAACGGCTTCATCAGCAGCAGGGCAAAAACAATATTGGCAATCAGTACGACGACAGAATATTTGACGGGCGTTTTGGTGTCGCCGCGGGCAAAGAAATTGGGGGCCAGCGCTTTGACGACGACATAAAGCGGCAGTCCGACGGCATAGGCAATCAGGGCGTTGGCGGTCATAACCGTATCATGCGCGCCGAATTTGCCGTGCTGGAAGAGAATGTTAATAATCGGCTCGGCGAGGATAACCAGCATGACTGCCGCGGGCAGCGAAAGCAGGATGCCGTATTCGACGGCTTTGTCCTGTGTGCGGCGGGCTTCTTCATTGTCGCCGGTTTTGAGCTGGCGGGAAAGAATAGGCAGCAATGCGACGCCGATGGCGGCGCCGACGACGCCGAGCGGCAGCTGCTGCATGCGGTTTGCATAATAAAGCCAGGATATGGCGCCAGTGCCGACCAGCGAAACCAGAACCGTGTCGACAAACATGTTAATCTGATAGACGCCGGCGCCGAGCATCCCGGGAGCGATGCGGCGAAACAGCGTTTTGATTTCGGGGTCGCGAACCAGCCGGCCGATGTTGAAATGGGGGCGGACAAACACGCCTTCGCGCCGCAGAAACCAGCTTAGCCAGAGGATTTCGAGAAAGCCGGCAACCGTGACGCCGACAGCGATGCCGTGGGCTGGCGAAATGCCGAAAGGAGCGAACAGAAAAGCCGAAACCGCCATCATCAGGTTCAGAATAACCGGCGACGCGGCCGGCGCGGCAAAGCGTCCCAGCGAATTCAGAATCCCGGACTGAAAAGAAACGATGGAAACAAACAGCAGAAAGGGGAAGGTTATGCGGGACAGGACAACCGCCAGTTCAACCTTGCCGCCGCTTTCGGCGAATCCTGGCGCTAAAGCGACGACAACCGCCGGCATGAAAATTTCCATCAGTATAATGAACAGAGTCAGAAAAAATACCAGTACGGAAATGGCTTGTGCGGCGAATCTGATGCCGTTTTCGCGTTCGCCGACCGCCAGTTTCTGCGAGAGCATCGGAACGAAGGCGGTCGTAAAGGCGCCTTCGCCGAAAAGACTGCGGAAGAAATTGGGGAGTTTGAAGGCGACAAAAAAAGCGTCGGAAACGGCGCCGGCTCCGAGAATGTTGGCCAAAACCATATCCCGGACAAAACCGGTAATGCGGCTGATGAGCGTGAAGCCTCCGAATGCGGCGATTGATTTGAAAAGTGACATGTTTTTCCGTCGATTTTTTCTAAAAAACTGTTATTTGTTAAGACAATTTTATTGATTTGCCGGTAGTATATTGTATAAATAGCTAATAATCTATTTATATTGTGCAGTTTCCGACAAGTTTGTTGTTGACAAAACGGGATTATATTGCGATAATAGACAAAAATAGCAAGAGAATTTAGGAGAAGTTTTATGGATAATAAAGAACAGAAATTAGAAACGGCCAGAGCCAAACTGGACATTAAGAGAATTAAGGACAACAAGGTTTTGGCTGCGAGCAAGGAGCTGGTTGCCGGCGGCGCCGTATCTCTGGCGCAGGGGCTTGAAAGAGACTATGGAACAAATGTTACGGAATTTTTTAAAGAAGGGGCTGTCAAAAGTTTGCATTCTACATTAGAACGGAACTGGCTTTCTCAGGGAAAGACGCCATCCGGCTATGTGAAAGACGGTGTTGAGCGTATCTGAACAATGCGTTGAGATAAAACTTCTTCAGAAAAATTTATGACCCGTGAAACGCGGGTCTTATTTTTGCATAAAAAACAGCCTGATTTAATCAGGCTGTTTTTGTTTGGTTTTAGCTTAAGAGGCCAGGTCCGGTTTGGCGCGTTTGCGGGCAATCGGATCCAGAATCCGTTTGCGTAGGCGGATGGTTTTCGGCGTGACTTCAAGGAGTTCGTCAGCCTGAATATAAGACAACCCCTGTTCCAGCGTGAGTTTGCGCGGCGGAACCAAGTCAATCGCCTCGTCCTTGCCGGCAGCACGAATATTGGTAAGCTGTTTGGCTTTGGTCGGGTTGACTTCCAAATCGTTGGATTTGGTATGTTCGCCGATTATCATGCCGACATATACCGGAACGCCGGCGTCAATGAACATCGGACCGCGGTCCTGCAGTTTCCAAAGCGAGTAGGCGATGGCGGTGCCGGCTTCGCTGGAGATAAGCACGCCGTTGCGGCGGGTGTCGATATCGCCTTTGTAAGGTTCGTAAGCATAGAAAATGCGGTTCATGACGCCGGTGCCGCGCGTATCGGTCAGAAATTCGGAGTGATAGCCGATAAGGCCGCGGGACGGCGCATGGAAAATCAGGCGGACTTTGTTGCCGACCTGCGAGGGAATCATTTCAATCAGTTCGGCGCGTTTTTGTCCTAGTTTTTCAACAACGACGCCCGAAAACTCCTCGTCAACGTCAACGACGACTTCTTCAACAGGTTCCAGCAACTGTCCGTTTTCGTCTTTTTTCATCAGAACGCGCGGACGGGAAATGGAAAGTTCGAAACCTTCGCGGCGCATGGTTTCAATCAGAACGCCGAGCTGAAGTTCACCGCGTCCGGCGACTTCGAAAGAATCCGTCGAATCGGTTTTGGATATACGCAGGGCGATATTGCCTTCGGCTTCTTTGCAAAGGCGATCCCAAATCATGCGGGAGGTAACCTTATCGCCTTCGCGTCCGGCCAGCGGCGAATCGTTGACCGAAAAAGTCATGGCCAGGGTCGGCGGGTCAATCGGCTGCGCGTGAATGGCTTCGGAAACTTCCGGCGCACAGATGGTGTCGGCAACCGTTCCCTTGACGATACCGGCAACGGCAACGATGTCGCCGGCATGAGCTTCGTCTTTGCTGACGCGGTTGAGACCTTCATAAGCCAGAATTTTGGTAATGCGGGTGCGTTCGACTTCGCCCTGTTCGTTAATGACTTTGACCGAATCATTGACCTTCAGGCTACCGGAATGTATTTTTCCGGTCAGAATGCGGCCGATGAACTTGTCGGCTTCCAGCGTGGTAGCCAGCATGGAGAAAGGTTTGTCGGGTTCGCAGGCCGGTTCCGGCACATAAGACAGAATCAGTTCAAACAGCGGGGTAAGGTCTTTCTTTTCGTCGTTCATGTCCTTGACGGCCCAGCCATTGCGCCCCGAAGCATAAAGAACCGGGAAGTCGAGCTGTTCGTCATTGGCGTTGAGGCTGACAAACAGGTCAAAGATTTCGTTTAGAACCTCGTCGACGCGGGCGTCGGACTTGTCTGCCTTATTGATGACGACAATCGGTTTGAGGCCGACTTTTAAGGCTTTGCCCAGAACGAACTTGGTCTGAGGCATCGGGCCTTCCGACGAATCGACAAGCAGAACGACGCCGTCAACCATGGACATGATGCGTTCGACTTCGCCGCCGAAATCCGCGTGGCCCGGGGTGTCGACAATATTAATATGCGTATCTTTCCACTGAACGGAAGTGCATTTGGATAAAATGGTAATGCCGCGCTCTCTTTCCAGATCGTTGCTGTCCATGACGCAGGTTTCGACTTTCTGGTTTTCGCGGAAGGTGCCGCTCTGTTTCAGGAGGCCATCAACCAAAGTGGTTTTGCCGTGGTCGACGTGGGCAATAATGGCAATGTTTCTTCTCTTCATGTTTTTTCTTTCCTAAAAACTTGTCGTGTCATGGGCTTAACCGCCCATGCCTGCCTTTGTGCACATTGCGGCGCTTCTTTTGACGGAGCCGTTGCGTAAGGAAAAATGTGCACTCAAATTCCGGCAGTAATTAAATTCGCCCTACAATACCGCTTTAAAATTAAAATTCAAGATTTTAGTGAAATATCTGATTGAAAAGTTTGTGCAATGATGTTAAATCTTTGGCGATTTAAAACGTATTTTTCTGAGCCTGGATATTATTCGGCCCGAGAAGCTTGTATTTAGCTGAAATTTTTTATTCACTTAAATATTTTTGCTTTATGGATTCAATTATTTTTATTGCCGCGGCGGTTTACGCGTGCATCTTGGTTATTTTGGGCGGATACTGCTCATACAGGCGTTTTCGCGAAGTGTTCGGAAACGGTTTGTCCGAACGCAGAGACGGCGATTTGTTTGTGCTTCGCAATTATTTCAATGCCGGACTGGTGCCGAAAATGCCAAGAATTGCACTGGTTGAATGTCTGACGATCTTAGGGTTGTTTTTGTCTTTGACCGCAGTGCCCGACGCCGAGATATTTACCGCCGGCGCCATGCAGTTTGCCGGGGTGCTGGTTCTGTCTCTGGCAGCTGCATTTCTGTCGGTCAGGGCGGTAATTTTTTTGTCGCAGTTTCTGGTCGACATATGCTGCGTTTTGTTTCTGACAGTTATCGCTGCCGTTCTTTTAATCGGCTGGCGGCGAATGAGATTTTGGAAATAGATGTCGCTGTCAAAAAAAGCCCTCTCCTTGGAGAGGGCTTTGGTTTAGGCCCTTTTGCCGTATTGGCGGAGGCGGTTGCGAACAAAGCCGCGCAGCGAAACCTCCGGGCGGGCGCCGTAATGACTGATGATTTCGGCCGCGCAGATGCCGCCAATCATGGCGCAGGTGCCGAGACTGCGTTCCTGGGTTATGCCGTACAGAAAACCGGCGGCATACAAATCGCCGGCACCGGTCGAATCGACGACGTCGTCGACTTTTTCGGCTTCGACAAAGATTTTGACGCGGCCGTTGACAACGACCGAACCTTTGGCATTGCGGGTAACGGCGGCGATTTCGACCAGCGGCTTGACCAAATCGAGCGCTTTGTAGAAGTCGTCTTCGGCAAACAGGGTTTTGAGTTCTTCCTCATTGCCGAAAAGAATGTCGACATGATCTTTTATCAAATTGACGATTTCGTCCTTATTGCGCAGCAGGCAGGATTTGTCCGACAGGCTGAATGCGACTTTGCGGTCGTGTTTGTGTGCCAGTTCGCAGGCCTTGATGACGGCTTCCTTGGCTGAACCCTCGTCCCACAGGTAGCCCTCCAGATAGGTGATTTTGGCGGCGCGAATGGTTTCTTCGTCAATGTCGTCGGCGGTCAGACGTTTGGAGGCGCCGAGATAAGTGAACATGGAGCGTTCGGCGTCCGGCGTAACCAAAACAATGCTGCGGCCGGTGGAGGGGCCTTCGGTCAGCGGCCTGGTAAAGAAATCGATGCCGGCGGCGCCGATGTTGCGCTGGAATTCCTGTCCGAGTTCGTCGTCATGGACTTTGCCGATGAAAGCGCAGTCGGAGCCCAGCGAGGCGAGGCCGGAAACGGTATTGGCCGCCGAACCGCCGGAAACCTCGCGTTCGGGAATGAGGTCGGCATAGATTTTGCCGGCGTCGGCCGCTTCGACCAGCGTCATGCCGCCTTTGGGCAGGCTGCGTTCCCGGAGAAAGCCGTCGCCGACCTTGGCCAGAACGTCGACGATGGCGTTGCCGATGCCGACGACATCATAAAGGGTGGAATCTTTGTTAATCATTTTGTTGTCCTAAATTCAGTTGCTTTTATCCGAGTTTTAATATGCTTTGGGCAAACAGGCAAGGGGGCAAATAAAAAAAGACCTTATAAACAAAGGCCTTTTTTCAGAAAATTGCTCCGACTAAACGGATTATTCGTTAGCGTTCGGCCAGTTGGCGGCGTTTTCGGCGTTGAATTTAACCCATTTTTCGTCAGCTTCGTCATCGGGAGTGATTGCTTCCTGCGGGCATTCGGAAATGCATACGCCGCAGCTGATGCAGGTATCGGGATCGATAACCAGCTGAGTTTCGCCTTCATGGAAAGCGTCTACCGGGCAAACGTCTACGCAGGATTTGCATTTGACGCAAGCGTCATTAACAACAGAAACCATAATATAACTCCTAATTTAGTTCATTTAAACATCGGCTCCAATTTAGCAATTTTATCCTGAAATGCAAGCAAAAAAGACAGGGGGGGATTTTTTTGCCTGGCAAACTTGCGAAACGGCGCGCCGCTTCCCATATATTAGGATAAATCGAAAGAAATATTTTTCGGGAGAAAGAACAAATGAGCGACAAGTTGAATTTTCAGGCCGATGTCAGCAAAATGCTCGATATTGTGGTCAATTCGCTGTATTCGGAAAAGCAGATTTTTCTGCGCGAACTGATTTCGAATGCCAGCGACGCCTGCGACAAGCTGAAATATATGGCGCTGACGCATCCGGACATTGCCAGAGAATCCGGAAAAATGAAAATTTGGATTACGCCGGATGCGGAGAAAAACACGCTGACAGTGGCCGACAACGGTATCGGCATGAACCGTGACGACCTGATTAACCATCTGGGCACGATTGCCAAGTCGGGTACGGCCGATTTTGTGAAAAACGCTTCCGACAACGGTTCGGCGGTAGATTTGATCGGGCAGTTCGGCGTCGGGTTTTATTCGGCGTTTATGGTGGCCGACAAGGTCGAAATCCTGACCCGGCGCGCCGGCGAAGACAAAGCCTGGTTCTGGGTTTCAAACGGCGTGGACGGCTTTGAAATCCGTGAAGCGGAGAAGAAGACCAACGGTACGGAAATCAAGCTGTTTTTGAAACAGGACGAGAGAAACTACACCGACAGCATTTATCTGCGGCAGATTATCCGCACCTATTCCGACCACATCAACTATCCGATCGTGCTTTGTCTGGGCAAGGCCGGCGAAGAAACCGTCAACAGCGCTTCGGCTCTGTGGACGCGCAATAAGGCCGAAATTACTCCGGAACAGTATAAGGAATTTTATCATCACGTTTCCAAAAATTTTGACGAACCCTGGATGACGCTGCATTTTAAGGCCGAGGGCAGCATTGAGTATACCGGGCTGCTCTATATTCCCGGAACGGCGCCGTATGACCTGTTTCAGCCGGATCGCAAACAGGGGCTGAAACTTTATGTCAACCGCGTGTTTATTTCCGAAAAGGTTGAGGAACTGCTGCCTTCTTATCTGCGCTTTGTCCGCGGCATTATCGACTCGTCGGATCTGCCGCTGAACATTTCCCGCGAGATGCTGCAACAGTCGCCGCTGATTGCCAAAATCCGGCAGGGCACGGTTTCCAGAATCCTCAAGGAGCTGAAAAAACGCAGCAAGGATTATGAGGATTATAAAAAGTTCTGGGACGCTTTCGGCATTGCGTTTAAGGAAGGTATTTACGAGGATTTTGCCAACCGGGAGGAAATTGCCGGCCTGTCGCGTTTCGTTTCGACCAACGACACCGAGAAGCTGACGTCGCTTGACGATTATATCGGCCGCGCGCAGCCGGAACAGAAGGCGATTTATTACATTACCGGCGATGACGTCAAGACGCTGGTCAATAATCCGCAGCTGGAGGCCTTTAAGGAAAAAGGTCTGGAAGTTTTGCTGCTGACCGATCCGATTGACGAGTTCTGGACACAAACGCTCGGAACATACAAGACTTTTGCCGTTAAGCATGTTTCGCAGGCAGATATTGACCTGTCGTTTAAGCGCGAAGGCCAAAAGGCGGAAGAGGGTGACCTGAAGAAGCTGACCGATTTGCTCGGCGAAATGTTTAAAAACGAGGTCGGCAAGGTCACGACCACCGACAAACTGACCAAATCTCCGGTCAGCCTGACGGTCGAGGCCGGGCAGATGAGCATTCATCTTGAGCGGCTGATGCGCAACCATCAGCAACAGACGGCATTTGCCAGCACGCGAATCCTGGAATTGAATCCGTATCATCCATTGATTATCCGGCTGGCAGAGGCAATGGGCGACGAAGCCCTGAAGCCGAAAGTCGAAGAAGTAGCGCGGCTGCTGCTGGATCAGGCGAAAATTGCCGAAGGCGAATGTATCAGCGACCCGTCTTTTTACAGCGAGAAGATGAGCGAGTATATTCTCAAATCGTTTTAGTTTACAAAGTCCCGCTTCGGCGGGACTTTTCAGTTTGCCCGGTCGGCAAGTTTCAGTCGACCAGTTCTATTTTCATGCGCTTGTTCAATAGAAACGATATATAGTTCAAATGTCCCAAAAAGCGTATTTCGCCGCTTAAATGTTCTTCAATAAACTTCAGCGGTATTTTACTTTGCGCGCTGAACTCTTCCGGCGTCAGCTTCAATTCCGCCAAAGCCCGGCGGAAACTTTCGCCGTACTCTGAACGCAATCGCCGTAAATTTTGTTTTCTGATTTTGTTTCCCATAACTTCCTCCTTTGCAAGGTTTTGCTAAAAACAAAACCGCTCCCAAAATGAGAGCGGAGGAGCTTCAAACTGTATAGAGACAGCACGCTTATTCGTCCGCGAAAGCGGCTTATTTCGCGTCATCCTCCACAGATGGAGGTTATAATCGGTTCTCTATAAGGAGCTTGAAGGCTCCGCCATAAGTCTAACCATTCTTATGGCAAAACTGATTATAAAAGCAAAAAACTATTTTGCAATCAGTATTCGGTCATTAAATTGATTTTAATCTTTTGGCGCTATGCTTCCGGCAGAGTAACAAAACAGGAAAATTACAATGATTTATGCGGCTTACGGCCTTGTTTTCGGCCTTTTTATCCCTTATCTGGCACGGCGTTTCAGCAAGTTTATGCCGGCAACGCCGGCTTATGCGTTGTATCGAATCCTCAAGCCGGTTCGCAGCGTTTCGTGTGCCAAACGCGCCGGCAATCCGGAATACCGGCGGCTGATGACCAGATACCGCATGCGCAGCATCGGCTGGGGAATCGTTGCCGCGGCAATCAGCTATCTGGCGGCGGAGCGGTTCAGCGACATTTATATCGTCTGGTATCTGGGACTGATTTGGACGCTGCTGCTGTTGACCGAAATCGACAACCGCATGATGTTGCTGCCGGATATTCTGACCGTGCCGCTGCTGATTGCCGGCTTTGCCTATTCGGTGTTTGTCAGCCAGTGGGTTATTCCGGCGGAAAGCGTGCTCGGCGCCGTAACCGGTTATATGCTGCCGGTGGTTGCCAGCGCGTTTCTGGTTTGGAAAAACAAGGACGCTTTCGGGGGCGGCGACATCAAACTGCTGGCGGCGCTTGGCGCCTGGCTGGGTATGGAGCTGGTAATATATACGATGATTTTGGCCAGCGTGCTGTTTGTGCTGTATGCGCTGGCACGGCGGATGCGGGTCGGCGCTTTCGGGCCGGCGATTACGATTGCCGCAATAATGATTGCTTTTTACTTTTTCTAGGCTAAAATGAAAAACCGGTAAGTTTTTTGAGGATATTGACCATGAAGAAAAATGCAGTTGAGACCGACAGACGCAGAGTGAAAAAACTGGTGGAAGGCAAAAACTTCGACTTTCTGATTATGTCGCTGATTTGTATGGATGCGGTCATTTTGGGGCTGATGACATCCGATGCGATGAACCGTTTCTTTGAAGGCGGGCTGTTTATTCTCGACCGTCTGTTTATGGCTATCTTCATTATCGAAATGATTATGAAGATTTTTGCTTTCGGCAAAAAGTTCTTCAAATCGGGCTGGAATGTGTTCGACTTTGCGGTCATTGCGATTTCTTCGGTACCGTTTGCCAGCTGGTTTATCATTTTCAGAACGTTTCGTCTGTTTCGCCTGTTGCGTTATGTCAACAAGTTTACGCGCCTTAAGCAGATGATTAACACCTTTTTGGCTCTGTTGCCGAATTTTATGGCCATGCTGCTGGTTATGGCGGTTTTCTTTTATGTTTTTGCAATTATGGCCGTTTGCCTGTTCGGTGACGTCTTTATCGAGTTTTCCGATCTGGGGTCTTCGCTGTTTGCTTTGTTGCAGGTGATTACGCTGGACGGCTGGGCGTCAAACATCGCGCGTCCGGTTATGGCGGTTTTTCCGCATTCCTGGTTGTTCTTTGTATCGTTTGTCTTTATCTCGTTCCTCATTACCGTTTCGTTCCTGATGAGTGTGGTTTCGGAAGTTGTGAGGAGGGCGTTTAATCTTAAATCCCGCCTTTAAAAATTTGTATAATGGACGTCTAGTACAGATTTTGTGAGTTGAAAAAATGCTCATGTACTAATGTGTACACTCCGCTTTTTTCACTCTTAAATCTTACTATACGTCTCATTCTCCAAATTTTTGTAAAACTTCGTATAATGGACGTTTCGGACAGAAACCCGTAAATAAAAGCAACGCCTCCGGCTTAAAAGCAGGAGGCGTTTTTCGGGTTCAGAAATGTTTTACATTTGGGCGCGGCCTTCTTTGAATTCGTCAAGCAGTCGGTCGATGACAAGTTCGGTTTCCTTGTCGTACTTCATGTCCGACGTCAGAATCAGCAGAGTCATTGCCTGACGCATGAAAACCTGTGTCCTTTTGTCGCTGCAGATGTCCGTGACCCTGATGCCGTCGATAATATAGTTTATCAGGGCCAGTTCCTTCTGTCGGATGATTTTGGCAAAGCAGTCGTAACCGTATTCGTAGCGTCCCATCAGCGCGCTGGTATATTCCTTGAGCACCTGAACGTCGGTTCTTTCGTGATATGCTTTGGCAAAAGCATAGACCAGCGTTTTGTAGGTGGAACCGCTGAGTTTGATATGCAGCTGGCGTCTGAACAGCAGTTCGGTTATCAGCTGCTTGTCCTTTTGCAGTCGTTGCCAGAATTTTTTAAACTGCCGGCGATACTTCTTTTGTTCGTCGCCGAAAATTTTGTACACGTCGGCGGTGTAATGCAAGTCGCCGAGATTTTCAAAAACCCGCTTACGGATGTTTAAATTTTCCATAACTTAGTAAAGTTTTTTGTTAAAAATATTATAGTAGTTCAAGATACTCAGCAGTAGCTTCGTATCCATTACATAGTCAGGGAACAGACAGACGACGGTCAGATAGCGTTTGAAAACGGGTTTCGTTTCGTCGTTGAAATAAATCTGTATGAGCCGGCAGAGCATGTCATGTTCCGCTTCATGCAGTTCCTTCAGGCTGTCGGTATCGGGGCAGTTGTTTTTTGCTTCGTCTTGCAGCGTGAAAAAATATCTGCGGAGGGTCTCATCGGTTTCGGCATCGGCAAATTTTTGCAAAAGTTCTAAAGGCGTTTGGGAAAAATCGACCGGACCGACAACATTCAAAAGCTGTTTTTTTAAATCCTGTGCTTTCATATTTCTGAATTTTTGGGTGAATATATCTATACTAATAAGAAATCAGGCTTTTATTATTAGAATATTTGGCTTTTTTTGTCAAAAACAAATTACGGTCGGAAAGGAATTTTTTTGCCGCCGCGCTTGACAATGCCCTGGCGAAACACTAACTAAAGTACTAGAAAAATTTAATTCTGCTTAAACCAACCTATTAAAGGAGCTGAAAAGATTATGAAAATCAAACCGTTACACGATCGTGTCGTTGTTAAAAGACTGGATGAGCTGACGAAAACCTCCGGCGGTATCATTATTCCGGATACGGCTAAGGAAAAACCCAGCGAAGGTATTGTCGAGGCCGTCGGCGACGGTGCTCGCACCGAAGACGGAAAGGTTATTCCGATGTGCGTCAAGGTCGGAGACAAGGTTCTGTTTGCCAAGTGGGGCGGCACCGAAGTCAAGCTGAACGGCGAAGACCGGGTTATTATGAAAGAGTCAGACATTCTGGCTGTCGTTGAAGAATAATTGTAGAAAAGGAAAATAAGACAATGGCTGCTAAAGATATTAAATTTGGAACAGACGCCCGTGCGAAAATGCTCAAAGGCGTTGAAATTCTGGCAAAAACCGTTAAGGTTACTTTAGGCCCGAAAGGCCGCAACGTCGTTTTGGACAAGTCTTACGGCGCGCCCAAAATTACCAAGGACGGCGTTTCGGTTGCCAAAGAGGTTGAACTCAGCGACAAGTTTGAGAACATGGGCGCCCAGTTGATTAAGGAAGTAGCCCAGAAGACGGCCGACAAGGCCGGCGACGGCACCACAACCGCTACGGTTCTGGCCGAAGCCATCATTCGCGAAGGCACCAAGGCCGTTGCGGCCGGTATGAATCCGATGGATTTGAAACGCGGTATCGACATGGCGGTCGAGGCCGTTGTCGCCGATGTCAAGTCGCGTTCGAAGGACATTAAAACTTCTGAGGAAATTGCTCAGGTCGGAACGATTTCGGCCAACGGCGACCGTTCAATCGGCGAATATCTGGCGCGCGCGATGGAAAAAGTCGGCAATGAAGGCGTTATTACGGTTGAAGATGCCAAAGGGCTGGAAACCGAATTGGAAGTTGTCGAAGGCATGCAGTTTGACCGCGGTTATCTGTCGCCGTATTTCATTACCAATCCGGAAAAGATGAATGTTGAATTTGAAAATCCGTTCATTTTGCTTTATGACCAGAAAATTTCCAATTTGCAGCCGCTGATTCCGGTTTTGGAAGCGATTGTTCAGTCCGGCCGTGCGCTGCTGATTGTTGCCGAGGACATTGAAGGCGAAGCGCTGGCGACGCTGGTTGTCAACCGCATTCGCGGCGGACTTAAGGTTTGCGCCGTTAAGGCTCCTGGTTTCGGCGACCGTCGCAAAGCCATGTTGCAGGATATTGCCATTCTGACCGGCGGACAGGTTATTTCCGACGAACTGGGCATGAAGATTGAGAATGTTACTCTTGATATGCTGGGTACGGCCAAACGTGTTGAAATTACCAAGGAAGACACGACGATTATTGACGGTGCCGGCGAGAAGGATTTAATCGCTGCCCGTGCGGCGCAAATCCGCAAGGAAATTGAAGAAACGACTTCGGACTATGATCGCGAAAAACTTCAGGAAAGACTGGCCAAACTTTCCGGCGGCGTTGCCGTTATCAAAGTCGGCGGTGCTTCCGAAGTTGAAGTTAAGGAAAAGAAAGACCGTATCGACGACGCGCTGCATGCGACCCGTGCCGCGGTCAAGGAAGGCGTTGTCGCTGGCGGCGGCGTCGCTTTGCTGTATGCCGGCAAAGCGCTGGACGCTTTGGTTCCGGGAAATCAGGATCAGAAAGTCGGTATCGAAATTATCCGCAAGGCAACGCAGGCTCCGATCCGTCAGATTGTCGAGAATGCGGGTGTTGACGGTGCGGTTGTTGCCGGCAAACTGCTGGAAAGCACCGATACCAACTATGGTTATAATGCTCAGACCGGCGAATATACCGATATGGTCAAGGCCGGTATCATTGACCCGACCAAGGTTGTCCGTACGGCTTTGCAGGATGCCGCTTCGGTCGGCGGTCTGCTGATTACGACCGAGGCCATGGTTACCGAAGCGCCGCAGAAAGAATGCCATTGCGGCGATGCCGGCGGCGCAGCCATGCCCGGCGGTATGGGCGGCATGGGTTTTTAAAGCCCGGCGAAGGTTAACTCCGAAAAAAGAGCCCTTATCTAAGGGCTCTTTTTTTATGATTCGAACGTAACACTACCTGCGTCAGCAGGTAGATGTAGACATTCCAGCCCAGCCGTCAGGCTTGCGAAGCCTTTGGGCTGGGCGAACGTAAGTTCGAAACAGTTAATACCACTTGCGTTAGCTGGTGGAAGTTTATGAAATATTAATCTCGAAAGCTTATGATAGGGAAAAAGGTGGCGGAAATGGATTTTGAGAATCTTGAGGAACTGAAAACGCTGCGAGCGCGAGGCGTATTGAGCGAAGAGCAGTTCGAACGGCATTATAACCGAATGGCGCAGCGGGTTTTGAATGACCGGAAAGAGAAAGTCCGCAGTAAAAACGGTTTGGTTTATCTGTTGTTGGCTTATTTTACCGGAACAATCGGGCTGCACAATTTTTACGCCGGGTATTATAAACGCGGCGGCGTTCAACTGTTTTTGACACTGATTTCCTTTTATATGTATTATATTCCGTTGCTGGTTACGGCGTTTTGGGCGCTGGCCGAGTTTCTGTTCATCAATCACAGCGCCGGCGGCATACGGTTTCGCGGCAGTCGGGCAGTCATCTGGCTGTGGCGTTTGGCCGGTCTGGCTTTTCTGGCATTTCAATATTACCGGGGGCAGGATTATCTGCTTTCCGCGGGTTTGTAGGAGATTAAAATGAGTTATGTTTATTTGCTGGCGGCGATCGTCTGCGAGGTTTTTGCTACAACGTTTCTTAAAGCGGCAAACGGCTTTACGGTATTGCTGCCAAGTTTGGCCGTAGTTTTCGGATATGGCGGGGCCTTTTATTTTCTGAGCCTGAGCCTGTCCGGCATTCAACTGGGAACGGCTTATGCGATATGGTCCGGTTTGGGAATCGTTCTGGTTTCGGTTGCGGCATATTTTGTTTATCATCAAAAACTTGATGCGCCTGCAATTGCCGGTATGGCTTTGATTATTTGCGGCGTTTTGGTTATCCGGCTGTTTTCGAAAACAGTGTGAGTAAAAAAAATTGCAAAAATTTAAAATTAGGGCTTGCATTTTTTTTCGGATATGGTAATTAATATCTCGTTCTACAGAATGCGGGTATAGCTCAGGGGTAGAGCGCAACCTTGCCAAGGTTGATGTCGAGGGTTCAAATCCCTTTGCCCGCTCCAATTCTCAACCAGCCGAGAGGCTGGTTTTTTTGTTTCAGGGCAAAGGGATTTTTCAAATCCCTGTCTGGCTCGTAGGTTCATTAACATTCACCAACTCGCTGCGGTCACTCGTTTTGTAAATGTTTTATCGCCGCTGTCGCAGGCTCAAAACATTAACCAAACATCGTCTCTTGCGGTAAAAACAGCCGGATGGCGGCTGTTTTTATCCTCGAGCCCGCTCCAATTCTCAACCAGCCGAGAGGCTGGTTTTTTTTGTTTCAGTTTTATTTTCTGTGATAAAAGGCGGTTTTTGTGCTGTAAAAACTGCAATTAAATGTTATCAGATTTTATTTTTCTGCTATAAATGTAATATATTCAGAAAGTTAAACATGGTGGAAAATATGACGGAGAATTTGTTTAAGCGGATTTTAACCCCGGTACGTCTGCGGAAATCAGATATCGGCGGTCGTGTTCCGTTGGAAGAATTTTTCAGCGACAAATCGCGTATTATTTATTCTTCTTCTTTTCGGCGTTTGCAACAAAAGGCGCAGGTCTTTTCTCTGGAACTTAATTCAAGTGTGCGCTCGCGTTTGACGCATTCGCTGGAGGTGGCTGATATCGGGAAAATTCTGGCCAGCAAAATAGCCCGGCGTTTATGTGCCGAGGGAAAGATAAGCGCGGAAAATGCCGTTGAGATTCCGGCTGTCGTTGAAAACGCCTGTTTGATGCACGATATCGGCAATCCGCCGTTCGGACATTTCGGAGAGGCGGCGCTGGTTAAATGGGCGGAAGACAATCTGGAAAGTTATGCGAAAGATTTGCAACTCGATTATGCGGCAATAAAGTCGCTTTTGGCGGATTTTTATGAGTTTGACGGGAATCCGCAGGGAATTCGAATCGTCAGTCGCCTGCATTGCGAAAAAGATGAATTTGCTCTGAATCTGACAGTGCCGTCGCTGTTGTCGGCAGTCAAGTATGCCAGAACTTCCGGAGAAGAGAAAGCCGGTCGCAAAATCAGAAAAAAGGCCGGTTATTTCAAATCGGAAGAAGCACAGATAGAAAAGGCGTATCGGCTTATCGGCTGGCCGAAGGGATTTCGTTATCCGCTGACTTATATCATGGAAGCTGCTGACGATATATCCTATTGTTTGAGCGACGTTTCGGATGCCATTGCCAAAGGGATTATTACGCCGGCCGAATTTTTGAAAGAGTTTCACGAGATGTGGGAACAAAAATACGGGCGTGAAGAAATACCGGTTAAAAGTCTGGCCGAGAAAGAGAGCGTTCGGGATTTCGGCGTTGAAATCTGTATCGAAATCAGTCATAGAGCCGTGGAGGCTGCCGCAGAAGCATTTGTCCGGCGTTATGACGCGTTTTGCGACAGTTCGGCGGAAGAGCTGATTACCGAAGATATGCCGATGGGACGCGTTTTGAACGTAATTAAGGATTTTTCGGTTAAAAGGATTTATCAGTCGAAAGAAGCGGAAAGTATCGAGCTTTCCGGTTATGCGGTTATTTCGGGGCTGCTTGAACGTTATTTTGGCAGGTTGCTGAAACTTCCGCGGGCTGAGTTTGAGGCTTTTGTCGCCGGAAAGAAAGTTGGCGGAAGGGCTTATGAGCAGCATTTGTTCAATCGCCTGTCAAAACGTTGTCTCAAGAGTTATCAGAATCAGTTGAAAGAATGGTTTGCCGATGAAGATGCCGTCCGTCTTTATGGTCCGGACGGTCTGGAATGGTGGCTGCGGGTGCATTTGATTGTCGATCATGTCAGCGCGATGACGGATGATTTTGCGCTTTTTGAATATCAGATGTTTGAGGGTATCCGGATTAACAATTAAACGCGGAGACGCCGATGAAATATACCATGAAGTCCAACTACATTTCGTTTAACAAAATGAAAAACAATGAGTGTCATGTCGAAGTCAGGTTGTTTGACAAGAAAAGGCAGCAGCTGAAAATCGGCGATGTGATTGAGTTTGTCAATTCGCGTACACAGGAAAAGCTGTTGACGCAGCTGCGCGGCATAGCAATTTTTGAGAATTTTGAAGACATGGTTGACTATCTGACGCCACAGCTTCTGGGATATGATAACAAAGACGAACTGATGCTGCGTTTTGAGCGGCTGTATCCGGCCGATATGGTCAGCAAGTTTAATCTGGTTGGGCTGTTTGTAAAGAATATGACGACCGAACTGCTTGAAAAAGCCAGAGACGAGAAATATTTATCTTTATAACAATTCAGCGGGGGCGAATATGGAAGAGAAGTTTTTACGCTTGGCCGAGAAACGCCGGTCGGTTTATAATTTGGGAAAACGAAAAATTCTGGCGGAAGACGAGGTTGTCCGCCTGGTTGAAGGTATGGTTAAAAACTGTCCGTCTGCTTTTAATTCGCAATCGGGACGGGTTGTCGTTCTGTTCGGCGAAAATCATCATAAA
Organism: Azospirillum sp. CAG:239; assembly: GCA_000436375.1. GTDB lineage: Bacteria > Pseudomonadota > Alphaproteobacteria > RF32 > CAG-239 > Scatacola_A > Scatacola_A faecigallinarum. Next base: position 198,604 of record FR885511.1, read on the forward strand.
CTGTGGAATATTGTCAAAGATGCCTTGCAGGCTAGGGTTCCTGCGGAAGCCTTCGGCAAAACAGAGGAAAAAATAAATTCGTTTGCGGCCGGATATGGTACGGTTCTGTATTTTGTCGATGATCAGGTTACAGCGGATTTACAGGCTAAATTTCCCTTGTATGCCGATAATTTTCCGGTCTGGGCCGAACAGGCAAACGGCATTTTACAGTATATGGTCTGGACTTCGCTGGCCGAAAATAATGTCGGAGCCAGCCTGCAGCATTATAATCCGTTGATTGACGAAAAGGTGCGTGAAGAATGGCGACTGCCGCAAAGCTGGCGACTGAGAGCGCAGATGCCGTTTGGCAGCATTGAAGCGTCTGCGGGTGAGAAAACTTATCTGCCAATGGATATGCGGCTTAAGGTGTTTAAGTAGGCAATTAGTAATGCAGGAGCGCAATATTTTTAGCCGATTTTGGGAGATGTGTTTTCCCCTTTAAATTATCCAGCTCAATTAAAAAAGCGGTACCGGCAACTATGCCGCCTATTTTTTCGATAAGTTGGCAGGCTGCGCAAATTGTTCCTCCGGTAGCAAGCAAATCGTCGACAACCAAAACTCTTTTTCCCGGTTCAACGGCGTCCTGATGAATTTCCAGCGAATCGGTTCCGTATTCAAGCTCATATTCGATTCGTTCGACTTTGGACGGGAGTTTTCCCGGCTTGCGTATAATAACCAGACCGGCACCAAGTTTGTATGCCAAAGGAGCTCCGAAGAGGTAGCCGCGAGATTCTATGGCGGCAATGTAATCGATGTTTTCATCTTTAAAGTTAAAATAGATTTCATCGATAATTTGTCGGAAGACTTCAGGTTTTTTCAGCGCGGTAGTGATGTCGCGAAATATAATTCCCGGTTTGGGAAAGTCGGGGATATTGCGGATATAGTCTTTCAGATTTAGCATGGTCGTCTCGGATGATTGTCAAACATGTTTAGTTTAGCATATCGAAACGATAAAAAAAGAAAATTTTTGCATTGTGATAAGATTTGGCTTGCAAATTAATTGATTTGACTTTATTAAAAATAGGTCAGCTGTGGAGAGATGGCAGAGTGGTCGAATGCGGTTGACTCGAAATCAATTGTACTCCTATCGGGGTACCTAGGGTTCGAATCCCTATCTCTCCGCCATTTTGATTAAAAAGACGCTTGAATGAAGCGTCTTTTTTCGTGTGCGGCGGAAACACGGGCTTTGCAGGCCATTGACTCCGCCGAAATGACTATGGTAAGCTTAGTTTAGATTATAAATCGCAAAAATTACGACACTTACATACAATGCCTATTTTTGGCGAGTCACTTCAGTTGTTACTTGAGAGAAAAAATGAAAGAGTGGATAGAAAGTTCTTTAGGCTATAACCGTTTTAGTCCTGAATTTTTAAGGCAACTAATTGAGCATGGTGCTAATAAAGCTGGTAATTATTATAATAAATATACCAAACAATATGAGGCAATATATTATAATGTATTTATAATATTAGATAAGATTAAACAGCTTGAAGAATGTGCTTTTAATAAGAATGTCTATAAGCCTTTAAGAAATTTTGGCATAGATAATTTGTTTCATATACATCATGTTCAGGCCTCTCATATTGCTTTAAATTGTATTAATGAGTTGAAAAAAAGGGCTGGTTCTTTGAAAATGTCTGAAGATGAATATGAAAAGCTCGTATATGATACTTTATTTCTTTATTATTATGTAATAGAGAAATTTGATGAAAATAAGGCAAATCAATATGCCCTTGGAAGGATGGGGCAAATTTTTACAGATGATGGATATCTAAAGCGTCATGAAGAAAAAAGACTTACAGGTGATTGGATTGTATTATATCGGAAAGATAACCAAAACTATTATTTAACTCTAGCAAGACATGAAGAACCAGATGAACAGATAAAAGAAAGAGTTGTTGAAGCATTAAATTTTTTTTCTTTTAATTAAATACTTTTTTCTCCTGCTCTTCGAAGCTCAGGTTTTTAGAGGCGATATCGAAGAGGGTTTGCAGGTTGACGGTTAAAGTTCCGGAGAGAAGTTGGTTTACTATTTTTGGCGAGAGATAAGCAAGGTTGAGATATTTGTAAATTGTACGCTTGGTCATTTTCTCCTGTTTCATGATGTCTTCCATTCGGATGCCTTTTTCATATAGTTTCTTAAATTTCCATGCATAGGCAAAGGTTCTGACGATCAGACGGTTGTTGTCGTTGATGCTCATCAGTCCGACCTTTCCGGCGTTATAGATATTGCTTGACAGTCCACGGTTGATGACCACCTGCTTTTCATAGATAACTTGGTTATTGGCATTATCAGCAATAAACTCCAGCGGGTCGTTGCTTTTATTCAGCGAATCGCCGGTGTAAGCCGAGAGGATTGTTGGATCAGTATTAAAAAAGAAGGTTAAGTGATCTTTTTGATAGATGATTTTATTGATGAAGTTGCGGATAAAATTGCGTTGCGCGAAATAGTCCATATCGTTGAAGTTTATCAGTTTTAAAGCCATTGCGCTGTCTTTGTTTAAGCCATTGAGATTGCCGTTAAGAATCTCAATAATGGCATCTTTGGCGAGCTTATCAATTTGCTCCGTGGGTAGGAACAAACCCTTAATAGAATAGTAATGTCGTTTGGTAGCTTTCTTTTTGCTGTTGGCTTGATTGGTAAAAATTGTGCCATTGGCATCAAACAGTTTTCCAGTCAGCAGATTATTGTTTCTGTTCCTTGTATGACTAGAGCTGTTGTCATTATCTTTGAGTTTGGCTTGTACCTTTTCCCATAATTCTTTTGATATGATGGCCTCATGCTGTCCTTTAAATGCTTGTCCAGTGCGTTTATTCTCAATCATGCCGAGGTATAATTTTTCATGCAGCAAGCGGTGGAGCGCGGATATTTTAAAAGATTTGCCGCCTTTCTGTTCCCCCTTGTTGGTTATCCAGCCTTTATGTTTGAAACCTTTAATTTCAGCAAATTTCTCAAGTTCGGCCAGAGAGCCGCATTGTAAATAACCTTCAAAAATGCTGCGTACCTGTTCAGCCTCAATTGGATTAATGACCAATTTTTTATCTTTAATATCGTAACCAAGTTTAGGAATGCCGCCCGTCCACAAACCTTTGGCCTTACTGGCGCGGATTTTATCTCGGACACGTTCCGAGGATACCTCTCGCTCGAATTGGGCAAAGGACAGCAGCATATTTAAGGTTAGTTTACCCATGGAGGTTGATGTATCAAAGGCTTGGGTAATCGAAACAAAGCTGCAGCCATATTTATCAAATTCTTTCATCATATTATGAAAGTCCATAATCGAGCGTGACAAACGGTCAACCTTGTAAACCACCACCGTTTGAATTAAGCCCCGGCGGATGTCTTCAAGCATTTGTTTTAAAGCCGGGCGTTCCATCGTGCCGCCGGAGATGCCGCCATCGGTATAGGTTTTAAAATATTCCCAGTTGTTAAAGGCTTGGGACATGATATAACTGCGGCAGGCGTCTTCCTGATTATGCAGGGAGTTAAATTCAAGCTCCAAGCCTTTTTCGGTAGATTTGCGGACATAGATCGCGCAGTTTACTTTAGCCATGAATCGCCTCCTTTAATGCCCGTTTGTTATTTAATCCGAAGAAGTCATAACCGGAGACCTTTATGCCGCAGATTTCTTTAGCGATGGCCGATAAGGTTTTATAATGCTGCCTTTCATAGATAAAATCGTTAATCTCAGCTATGATAACCTTATATTGCCTGCCAAGATAGGTCTTAATGATTTCGGTGCCGGGATGCAGGTTGTATTTGGTCTTATAAACCTTAACCATACACTCATCGGGGTTTTCGGCATATTTTTCCAATTTAGTCAGGTGCTTGCGTTCAATTTTAAGATTTACATTCTCACAGGCGATATAATACCATAGTGCCCGAAACTGCCGTTCATAAGGACTGTTATGATACCGCGCCCATAGTTCAGCTTGTCTCTGGTGACTTAGTTTTTTTAATTCTTCAGCGCTTCTCGGCAGGTATATTTTCTTCCTCATCTATCAACTCCTTGTTTTTACATATTTTGTAAGTTCAGTAACGCTTACATAGGACAGAAAGTCAACTCAAAATAGTCTAAAATAGACTTATTTTTCGCTTTTTGTCATTCTAATAACTCTTTGTTTTTCAACAAAACTTATGAATTTAAAAATTCTATTAATAAGGGGGGTAGTAAAACCCAAAACAAAGGAGAAAAAGTATGTCTGATACGCATATAAAAATTGAATATACAGCCTTGGAAAATCTTAACCCTTATAAAGGAAATCCTAAGGTTCATGACGAAAAACAAATTCAGCAAATCGCTAAATCGATTGAAAGATTTGGTTTTAATAATCCTATTTTGATTGATGAAAAATCGGAGGTAATTGCCGGTCATGGTCGTCTGTTGGCCGCAAAGCTATTGAAACTAGAAACAGTTCCGGTAGTTCGTCTTATACATCTTTCTGAACAGGAAAAACGAGCTTATCGCATAGCGGACAATAAATTATCGGAGAATGGTCGATGGGATACGGATTTGTTGAAGCTGGAATTTTCAGAAATTGAAAAATTGGCCCTAAACCTTGAAGATGAACTGAATTTGGATATTACCGGATTTGATTTTAAGGAGATAGATGTTCTTCTGGAGGAAGACAAGCCTAGCGAAAAAGCGAATGAAAAACTTAATTCCGTTCCATATGTACCGGAAAATGAAATAGTCAGTCAACATGGCGATGTTTGGCTTCTGGGAAAACACAAAATTATTTGCGGAGATTCACTGCAAGAGGAAACATATCAGCGTTTGTTTGAAGAGGTTAAAGCCAACATGGTATTCCAGGACCCGCCATACAATGTTGAAATTCAAGGACATGTATGTGGAGCCGGTCAAACGAAGCATAAAGAGTTTGCTTTTGCCTCCGGCGAGATGAATGTGGTTGAATTTATTTCGTTTTTGAAAACTTCAATGGTGAATATAGCTAAATATTCTGTTGAAAATTCCATTCATTATGTTTGCATGGATTGGCGGCACATATACGAGCTGCTTTCAGCGGCGAGGGATATCTATCCAAAAATGCTGAATATGGTGGTTTGGTGCAAGAAAAACGGCGGAATGGGAAGTTTTTATCGTTCGCAGCATGAGCTGATTCTTGTTTTTCAGAACGGCAAAGGTTCTCATGTCAATAATGTCGAATTAGGCAAACACGGCCGTTATCGGACAAATGTTTGGCATTATGCCGGTGTTAATGGCTTTGGTTCCGAACAGAAAAATCTTAAAATGCACCCGACAGTCAAACCGGTGGAATTGGTTCGTGATGCAATTTTGGATGCTTCTAAACGCGGTGATATTGTGCTGGATGCGTTTCTCGGCAGCGGAACAACACTGATTGCGGCAGAAAAGGCCGGACGTGTTTGTTATGGAATCGAGTATGAGCCCTTGTATATCGATACGATTATCCGTCGGTATCACGAATTAACTGGAAATTGGGCTATTCATCTAAGTTCGCAAAAATCATATGAGCAATTATTGCAAGAAAAATTGGAGAAAATCAATGAGTGAAAGCGGTTATAAAAATCCACCCAAACATTCGCGATTTCAGAAAGGGTGTTCGGGTAATCCTGCAGGGAGACCGAAAGGAAGCAAGAACACGCTCAAACTTCTGGATGCTGTTTTGGAACAGAAAATTAAAATTCAGCAAGAGGGCAAAACTATCAGCATTACCAAAAAGCAGGCGATGCTGATGCAATTGGTTAATGCTGCGGTAAAAGGCGAAATTAAGGCCATTGCGGCGCTTTTTCCATACATGATGCAGCTGGACATGAAAGAAGAGCAATCCTTGGAAACAAACAAATTGTCTCTAAAAGATGAGGAAATTTTACAACAATTTTTAGAAGAAAATAAACAGGAGAGTAAAAATGACTGATAAAAATCAGGTTAAAAATGCGATATTACGCAAAAGTTTTTCAAGCTTTGTACAGAAGTGTTTTTATGAATTAAATCCTTCGGAGATATTTATAAAAGGCGCGTATATAGACTTATTATGCGATCAAATCCAAAATATGATAGAGGGAAAAAATCAGAAACTGATAATCAATCTTCCTCCAAGATATTTAAAATCGGTTATATGTTCTATAGCTTTGCCTGCGTTTATTTTGGGGCATAATCCATCAACTAAAATTATGTGCATCAGCTATGGCGAGGAGTTGGCTTCCAAATTAGCGGCTGATTGTAAGAGCGTTATGGAGGCGGATTGGTATAAAGCGCTTTTTCCTGAGACGAGAATCCGGACAGATAAAAAATCTGTTATGGATTTTGAAACGACAAAACACGGCGGACGGTTTGCAACGACAATTTCAGGAGCAGTCACAGGCCGCGGCGCAGACTGGATTATTATAGATGACCCGCTAAAACCGGCCGATGCCCTTTCAGATGTGGTTAGGGAAAAAATTAATGAACTCTATGGAAATACTGTCAGTTCCAGACTGAATGATAAAAATACCGGGAGAATACTTGTAGTCATGCAGCGTTTGCATGCGCATGATTTATCCGGTTTCCTGTTTGAGAACGATCCTGATTTTAAGTCTATCGTCTTGCCGCTAATTGCTGAAAAAGATGAAAAATGGCAAATAAAAAATCGTATTACTAAAACGATAACGACATATGAGCGGAAAAAAGGAGAATTGCTGCATCCGGAACGCGAAGGCGAAAAAGTTGTAAACAGTTATCGCAATTCGATGAGTCCTTTTGTATTTTCTGCGCAGTATCAGCAGAATCCAATGCCTATCGGCAGCGGAATGATTAAACAGGAGTGGATGAAGTATTATCAAGCACTGCCGTCAAGATTAGATAAAATTATTTTATCGTGGGATACTGCGGCTAAGGCTATGGAAAATAACGCTTATTCTGCCTGCACGGTTGTCGGAATCGGAAATGAAAATGGTCAGAAATATTATCTGATAGAGGTGTTTCGCGGCAGACTTAATTTTCCTGAATTAACAAAAAAGGTTCAGGAAATGTCTGATAAATATGAAAGAATTGCGCAAGGGCGGACTATAACTTTGATTGAAGACGCTTCATCCGGAACTTCTTTATATCAAACGTTGAAAGGCAGAATCGCAAGCCTGAAGTCTGTTTTTTGCAAAGGTTCTAAAGAGCAGCGCTTTAATATTGTCGCGTTAAAAACCGAGCAAGGGGACTTGTTGTTTCCGGGCAAATATGAATCCTGGTTCAAAAATTTTGAAGATGAGTTCTTAACTTTTCCGGATTCTTTATTTAAGGATCAATGTGACGCATTGAGCCAAGCCCTGAATTATGGTTTGGAAAATTATAATCAGGTTTCGCAAAATATGCCGTTAGCCGTCCGTGCGGATACGATGTGTGGCATGGGCGGTTATAATACCGGCATAGAGGAACTCTATAGCATGAATAATATGCCATATAAATCTAACGGGGGCTATGCTTGGTGGAATGGTAAATCTTAAGACGTTTTACTTGGCGGTTATTTCAAAATTGTCAATCAGCTTTAGCAGGGATTCCTTTTGAGAATCAGTCATAAGGTTGAGTTTGCGGATGATTTTGTCTTTCACGTCCTGCTGCGATATATCTTCTTTCAAATCTTTGGTAATATCAATATCCAAAGCGAAAAGCAGTTTGTACAGCGAGTAGGAGCGCGGATTTTGCTTTTGATTCTCAATCAAGTTAATAGACGAATAATCCATACCGCTCAACTCGGACAATTTTTCACTGGAAATTTTGCCGGCTAATCGTCTTTTTCGAATAGAATCGCTGATAAGCCTTAAAAACTCTTTTTCATTAAGCATGCTTCACCCCTTAAAAATATATTGGGATGATACAATAGCTTTTTTGATAAAAGTATTGCGATAAAGCAATATAATTTTATTGACTAAACAAAATAATTAAATCAACATAAGGAGAAAGAAAATGGCGTTAGTTTACGTTACGGACATTGAATATCAGGCAGATATAAAAGTATTTGCCGTTAATGAGAAGTATCAGGCTGATTTATGTTTTTTCGAGGTTGATCGAGATTACAAGGCCAATACGGAGTCAAAATGGTTTTTTGAAGATAAGGACTATAAAGCGACGGTTAAAATATATTGGGTTGAACATGAGTATCAGGCAGATTTGAAAGTCTTCCGGGTTACACAGGAACACCTGGCCGGTTGGCAAAAGAGCCACCGTTTGATTACGAGATTGGGAAAATACACATATTAAAGGAGATAAAAAATGACAGAGGAAGTTAAAAAAGAAACCCCAAAAACAAAATTGCCCGGCTTGCCGCCGTTGGCTGCGTTTATTTATGCGGTTCTTATTTTTATTATGACCATGGGGTACCTTAAGGTATTTCTTATTATGGGTTTCAGGATGAATCCTGATGAAGCCGGAATGTTGTCATTTTTTGCGGGAGCCTTTTTTGCCTATATCGGCAACAAAGGCGTTAGAGCCATGTTTAAGCTGAGAGAACTGTCGAAATAAAGGATGCAGGTTATGGTTAGGATATTGCGCGCGGCAACTTGGAACTTTGGCTACGGTTCTGTTGGTTCACCCAGCAAGAACAACAAGACGAAGGTTCAAAAAGCCCTTGAATATCTACGGAAAAATAATGTGGATATTGTTTTGGCGCAGGAAATTTTTGATCCAAACGAGTTGCGGTGTCTTTATCCTAACCAGATTTATTCTGACATTCCCGTTTATAATCCACAGGGGCAAGGATTATGGGGCGTGATGGATTTTTCGATCGATACGCGCAATAATACTAGCCGCCCTAAATGGGGGACGGCGATATTGGCTGCTGAGAATGTCAATTTGAAAAAAATCGAGTTAAAATATAACACCGCCTATCCGGGAAGCATAACTGTTGCACAGATTGCAGGAACGGACATTGCCGTTATTTCCATGTATGGCAAAAATGTCTGCGATTATGAAAAAGTAACGGCTTTTTCGTATCTGGCCAATCTGCATCGCTGTTTATCCGATACTGCGCCGCTGCTGGACGGTTTTTCTTCTGCCAAAAGATTTATTATTGCCGGCGATTGGAATGCCGGGCCGCAATGGGATAAGGGGAAGTCGCGCAAGAATTTGAACTTTTTTGAGCGGTTGGCAACCTTTGATCTTAAGGATTGTTTGGGGCATTTTCCTGACGGCGGTTATGAAACAACATTTAAACATAACGGCAATCGACAGATAGACTGGATGTTTGCCAGCCAGACGTTTACCGTCCATAATCCGCATGTTGATTATGCGGCGGAGATTGAGAATTTGTCTGATCATTACCCGATAATTGCGGAATTTGAGATATGAAAAAGGGTAATGTAATGTTTTGGAAATACTTATTTCTAGGCTTTATTGTATGTTTTCCTGTTCAGGCACAGGAAAATGCAAACGGTGTTAGCGAACGGAATAATTATGAGCTCTTTATTATCGGTGTTGCGATTTATTTATTTTTTAAGGCGGTGGGGGTTATCTGGCATTATCGCTGTCCGAAGTGCAAAAAATGGTGGGTAATGCGGCAGGAAAAGAAAGAACTGTTGAGTACGGATGTTGTGACCGAATCCAGAAAAGAAGAAATAAAAGACAATAACGGAAATGTGCTGTGGGTAGAGGAAGTAGAGGTTCCCGTATTGGTTCGTCATTATGAAATTTGGCGAAAATGTAAGCATTGCGGACATCTTGTTAAGATTTTTGAAGACGAGAAGGAAGAAAAATATAACAGAACAACGCTTAAATAATGAGAGGAAACGGATATGCAAAAAATTAGTTGGCTGGCGATTTTGTTGATAGGTGGATGTACTCTGATATTAGAACAGAGTAATCTTGTTTCCTTAAATGATTCTTCAGAATTCCGCCTTCTGGATGAACAGGTATTCATACGCTCGTGCCGTCAGCTTAAGGACGAAAGCTATGATATTTTCTATGCGGCGGAAAATCAGAAATGTCTGAAAGAGAATGCCAAACAAATGCAAAAGCTCTCCGAACAGATCGAGGAGACGAATGATTTAATTAAGAAAGAGAAACTTCTTGATGATTTATTGGCAAGTTCTGAAAAGTTTGATACCTGTAAAATATCTAAGGGAGTAACAGTTGCCAGCTTTGCTAAACAATCTAATGACAGCACTATTGCATACTGGGAGCGTGATAAAATAATCGCTTATTTTGCCCAAGTCTATCAGATTTGTGAAAACGGAGAATATTTTGATAAGAATGATGGAAACCGTATTGTTGCGGATTATCAAACTGTGGCGCGGCAAAAAGAGAAAAATACGCCGAAAATAGAAAAATTTAGGGAATTAAAAAGCAAAATTTCCTCTCAAAATCAGATGAATAAAAAGATTGCGGCGCTTTTAGCCGAGGACAATCCGATTATAAGAAAAATGCAACAGGCGGCTCCGGATTTTATGCGGGTAAAGGTTAATAAATGTCCGATTATCTTTTTTGTTCAGTTTCTTATAGAAGATGCGGTAAAGTTTAATTCTGATTTTGCTTCTGCAAACAATTATCAATTTAAGAAAAAAGGCGCAGACACGCTTGTTTTGACTGTCGGCGATATCGAATATACTTTCCTGAAAAAAGGAAAAAACAGCGCGGATGTCATCGTTGTTAAAGATGTTGACCAATGGGGCAATCAAATAATCAATAAAAGCACTATTCTAAATAATATTGACGTTTCCTCATCGTGTTGGGGGTATGTGAGACGCAGTGAAGAAGATTAATAATTATGATCTTGACATTGAAAACAAAACACACCATTTTCACGCCACATATCAACGACAGATTTTCTATCATCAAAAGCAAATGATATTTCATACTTTTCTTTTATATGTTTAAGGATTTCTTGTTTAATCACATTATCTTTTCTCTGATCACCGTCTTTTCTCATGTAAAGATCATCATAATAAATATTATTCCATGTAAGCCATTGCTCTGTAAGCTTTTTATATTTTTCTGGACGTCCTGAAACTATTATCATTTTATATTGTTGTGAATTTTTGATTAGATTATAAAGCTCTAAAACTTCTTTAACAGGATAATCATTTCCCATTTCATTAAAAAACATGTCCCATCTTAGTTCAGAAAGATATTTTTGTCTTTCTGAATTATCCGCAAGAGTTCCATCTATATCAAAAATTACGGCTTTCATAAAATTGACTATATTATTTTTCTAATATTTTCCAATTGGGCTGTTGTTTCTTTTCTAATATAAATACATCTTTCTTTATTATGTTCAGGCTCTATTTCTTTTAATGTCTTATGGGCATAATTGTTTCTAATTTTAAATAAAGATGTTGGTTCTCCTGAACATAATGTATTCAATTTTGTTTTTATGTCAGGTTGAATTTCTGAAAAATGTTTTAAAATCTTGCATAACAAGATGGTTCTAGTTGTAGAATCTATTTTTAATTTATTGTCGATAATGAATTTTACAAAATTTTCTGAGCAATCATCATTAAATATTTTAATTAAATTCTCAATGTCAGCTTTACGCTTTTGAAGTTTATTTTCAAAATCTTGCCTTATTGTAGCTTTTTTATCTTCAGGTAGTTTGTTCCAATATTTTTCTATTGCTTTAAGTACTAAAGCTTCTAATTCACTAACTCGATCCATTAATAATCCTCTACCTCTTTGGGGTTTTTCTTCTTTTTTTAATAATCCTTCTAGAATTTTTATGGATTTCATACTAATGTCAGCGCGATCACAAAAATAAATACCGTCTAAAATGTTTTGCAATGGTTGGGCTTGATTTAATTCGAAGATCTTTTTTTGTAAAAAATCTAATGCGTTAGTTTCATTAGTATAAAATATAATTGGTAAATGATAATGTTTTTGCCCCTGTCGAATGAAGTTAATTATTTGTGCACCATTTTTATCTTGAGCCATATTAAAATCAATGAATGCGATATCTAGTTCAGGATCATTGATAGCTGAAATAAAAACTTCATCATTTTCAGCTGTCCAACTAGGTTTAATAGTAACATCAATAGAGGTAAATTTTATACCTTCTGTTTTTAAAAAGTTATCTATTAGTTTTTTTTCGCCAATAACGGTAGAATGTTTATCATCAACCCAAAGCGCTTTATACTCGGTTTTCATTTATTGAACTCCATTTCTATTATCGCTCCTTTTTTTTGTTCACTATTTCTTAAATTAATTTTTGCATTAATTTTCTCGGCAATAATTTTGTTATGATATAATCCTAATCCACTTCCATTATAGGTTGTCGTAATGCCTTTCTTTAAAAAATCTTCTGCGCTAAATGTTTGAAAATCAAAGCCATCTCCATTATCCTCAAAAATGATTTTTCTGTTTCCGCAAATGATTTTTACATTTTTAGCATTATTTTTTCGAGCATTATCAAGTATGTTAGAAATAAAAGTACAAATTTCGGATGGTAAAAACTCTACTTTTAAATTTTCTCTCTCAGAGTTAATATATGTTATATTTAGACCCCATCGTTTTTGTTTGGATGCGATTGTGTTAACATAGTCTTCAATAAAAGCATAAATATCGTCGTCAATATACGAAACCTTTAGATCAAAATTTGCATATTGAGCAATGGAAGCTGTTTCTGTTACTATAGAAAGATCATACGATAAAGTTTCTAATACTTCAATTAACTCCTCTTTGCTTGTATTTTCTGAACTTTGGTAATACATTTTTAATGTTGCATCAATATTTCTTTTCATACCTTGAGAAAATTGTTTGATTACATGAGTAACGAGAGCATCAAAATTTACTTTGGGAGAATTAAGCTCTTCTAAAAAGCTGCTACGACGTTTTTCGGCTTCAAATAGCTGTTGCGTTCGATCAGCCTGTTCAGCTGCATATTTTGCTTCTTGTTCAGCAATATCTCTGTCTTTTTCTGCAATTTTAGTCGCCTGACGTTCTCGTTCAATTATTTTTCGAACATTTCCTTTTTGGGTGGCAGATAATTCCGTAAATGATTTGTCTTTTATTTTTTCCATGAAGTCATTTAAAAATTCTTCATATTTCTGTTGGGCTTCTGAAAAAATATGAGAAATGAGATCTTCATTAATTTGAATGTCGGATATTTTCCAGTTAGATTTTAGCAGTTTTTCGCAAGCAGCTTTAACTTTTTCAGGTGATATTTGGCGCATTGTATAACGATCGGGGTTTTTTAGAACATCGTTGTCGGATATAACTTTTGTTGAAGAAGGATTTTGTTTATCAAATAATCTATTCCATTCTAAACCATTTACAACGAAATTTTCTAATTGTCTGATAATATTGGTAATATAGCCATAACTTTCTCTATCTTCATCTTCTTCATCAATTAAAATGGTGGTTTTATCTTCTTTATCATAGGCAACTAAGTCTATAAATGCTTGGTTTTGGGCTAGTCCTTCGCGATTGGATAAAACTTCAAAAGTATTATCTTTATCAATAATGTCAATACGCCCAAAAAGCTCTCGAGTTCCAAAATATCGTGCGCGTCCTTGAGCTTTTCGTTGATCTAATCCCAACCAATCATTCTTAACATTTCCATAAGGAGATATTCTAAAATTATTATAGAACAGAAAAATTGAACCATATTGTACGGGGCTAATGCCAACAGTCCTTGTAAAATAAGAGCGGGCTAATGGGTCGATGTAATGGATTACTGTCTTTATGTTTTTTAATTTAGGAAAAGGGTTTTTTACTGAGTAGTGGTATACTTCTTTATTTTGATAGTAAAGAGTTGTATTGATGTTTTTTCCTTCAGCATCAATAGAAGATTCAATGTGTGTTGTTTTAAAAGAAACTTTTTCTAGAATATTATTTTCAATACGCCTATTAAGTTTATTTGCGATATTATTATCTTGATTATCTGAATATAAAAAGATGCTAAAATCATCATCAATAGATGGCGAAAATTTTTCCAGTTCTGCAATTAGTTTTCTTAATTTCGTTGTGGGCCATGTCTCTCTTAGATTTTCAATTTTAAGAATTGTTCCTGTTGTAAAATTTTGAACATTTATTTCCTGTAAAAAATCGTGTTTTGATAATTCTTGTGCAAGAACAGGGATTGTAGACATCTCATCATTTATTCCCTTATTTTCGAAATCTTCCCAATTTATAGAGAGTTTTATGTAATTTCCCTCTTGAGCTTTGGTATATAATGTAAGATTTTTTCCAAGTCGATCACAGCTAAACCTACCGACTCCTTTGTTGCCAGCATATAATTTATTAAGTATATTTTCTTTTTTTTCAGAATATGCAACATTTAACCATTTGTTTTTCAGATCGTTTAAAGTCATTCCTTTACCATTATCAGAAATGATTAAAGATGAATCTTGATTTTTTTGTTCATTTATAAATCGTATGGTACTTTTAGTGGCATCTGCATCTTTTGAATTTTTGATAAGTTCAATTATGGCGATACTATCACTATGAATAAGCTCTTTACCTACAATATTCTTAATTCCTGCATTTACTTGAAAAAATAGTTTTTGTTGCTCATTCATTGATTAATCTTTCTATAGCTAATATTGACTGCCCAAGTATTTCAGCCATAAGGGGCGGAACAGCATTACCTACTTGGGTGTATCTAGGACACTCTATTTTACGCCTATCGCCACCTGTTGTATATTTACCTTTAAATTCAAACCAATCCGGAAAAGATTGTATTCGGGCATTTTCTCGAACCGTTAAAACTCTGGGTTCAGAATAGTGCATACAATCATCGGGAAGAGTCGTTATCGTTGTAGATAATGCTTTGGATGATAATACTGTAAAACATTGTTTTTTTATATGCAATTCTTCCCGAAGTTCTTTTGAAAGAGTATGCCCTTTGATTGATTTCAGCAATATATACTCAAATTTATTTCTGGTTTCTTTTTTATGGTTTGGAATTCGAAGACTGTCAGGCATAAAATCCTTTTTTACATTGCGTCGAATAAGCTTCAAATAAGGATTAAGAATCTTAGGTTCGGTATAATTTATTTGTTTAAAATTTTTACTATCAATACATTCAATAAGTTTTTTCCCCTTGATTTCTAGATCTCCAATTGCGTCACCTAGAACGGTAATCTTTGATAAATTGTTCTCTTTTTTAAATTTATCAGCTTGTTGAAGAATTTTTTGGTAGAATTCTTCGTTTCCTAAAGTAGTGTAAGATATCTTTTGAGCAATGTCATTTCTCACTGCAATCATTATAAATCGAGGGCGTGGTTGAGGAACACCAAATAAAGAGGCTGGTAAAACTTTACTGAAAACTTTATAACCTTTATTTAGGTTTGATAATCTCTCAACAACATACTCTGAATATGCTTGTGTTGAGGCACCATTTTTTTTAAAGGCAGCTTGAAATCCTTTAACATTCTCTAATAATAAGAATTTTGGATTTATGATTGATACTATTTCAATATATTCTTCGGTAAGTCTATTGCGAGGATCATTAGGGTCCCTTAAACCAGCAAAAGAAAAACCTTGGCAAGGTGGCCCTCCTGCAATTAAATCTACTTTATCTTTTAATTCTTGTAATTGAGACTGATAATTATCAAGCAAATCTCGAGTCGTCATGTTTTTTTTAGGCAGCCATATTGGCCATTTGTATCCATTTTTTATTTTTTTGTGGTCTAAATTATGAATAAGGGTTTTAAAGGCATCTTCTGTTTTTTCAATAGCAAAGATTCCCTCTAGGCCGGCATTCATTAATCCTAAAGAGAGTCCGCCGCAACCGGCAAATAAGTCTATAAATTTTAGTTTACAATTCATCATATTTTACTCTATTTACTATTTATTAAAATAGGGTAAAATATTTTTAATGTCCAGGAATAAAACTCTTCTATTAACACAATTTTAATTTTTTAGCATGGGTAATATTGGCTTTTATGATTAAATGGGATGAAGTAGGAATAATATTTGTGATTAAAATTATAGATTTTGATCTTTCTCTAAGTTTTCAGCGTTTTCCTGAAGGATACAGAGATGATCAATCTGAATTTTTAGAACTTAAAGGTGAAGTTGTTTTTTCAAGTACAAAAAATTATTCCAAAGGAACTTATGTTCCTATTTACGCTTTTACAAAATTTGAACATCCCAATCCTTCTGATCCAAGTGTTTTTGAGTTTAAATATTCTGAAAGACAACGAATATACGATGATGCACCGTTGGCTGGTGCTTTTGATGGAAAATATGCGCACATCTCTATAAATGATCGATTTTTACAGACATTATGCTTCGTAAAACAATTAAATAAGGACGCTTATTTATCATTTAACTGTGTTCGTAAAAAATATCAAAAACCATGTATTAAAAGTTACATTCTAAGCACAGAATTCAATCTTGAAGATTATGAGTAACTATTTTTAGAAATGTTAATAGATAAAATCCCTGTTCTTTGATCAAAATATCCCTGATAAATTTGTGGCTAGATAGGAGCTATTTAAGAGAAGCTGTACATTTACGAAGATTTTGCGCATAAAATCTGATTAAATATCCCTGTAGATTCCCTGTTATTGCAGTGAGGCAATGGTACATTTGTGATTCGGGGATAGAAAAGATTTGTGGCCAAATATTTATCATATGATTAAATTTATGAAATCGTTTATAGTTTAGATAAAAAAATAAAAGGAATAATAAGTAATACCGCATCGCTTGCTATTTTTTCTTGCGCAATAAAAATTTAAATTTTATATTTTATTAAAGACCATAGTTTGAATTGGGATAGCTGATCCAGTTATCTGTTATTTTTGTTATCTGAGAAACCTTCAGGCAGTGGGAAACATGGGAATCCGCAGTCGTAAGGAAGTAGTGAAACTTTGGTCTTTGCTTTTTTGAGGATAAGATGAAATTTACAGAACTGAAAGCAAATATCCAGTTAGCAGCAAAACTTAATATGGATTATAGCTATTTTACTTATCTTATTTACAAAAGAACCGATGACCAAAATTATATTCCCTACATTATTCCCAAAAAAAGTGGTGGTTATCGCAAAATTGCAGCCCCTTGCAAGACATTAAAATATATACAGCGCCAAATTGCGAACTTTATATACGATGAGATACAAGTAAAAGACTGTGTTCATGGTTTTGCACGTGGCAAAGATATAAAGACAAACGCAAATTACCACCTCAAACGTAAGCACATTCTTAATTTAGATCTTAAAGATTTTTTTGATTCCATAACAGTTAATCGCGTTTATGGTGTATTCCATGGACATCCATTTAATTTTCCTGAAAAATTGTCTTCCTGCTTAGCTAAAATTGCAACATATTACGGCAGTTTAACGCAAGGCTCCCCTCTTTCTCCTATAATTTCGACATTAGTTTGCAGGAGACTCGATAATGACCTAAAAGCATTTGCTGTTAAATATGGTCTTCGCTACTCTCGTTATGCTGATGATATAACTTTTTCTTCCATACGAACAATGAAAGAACTTTTTAAAGAAAATCCTGTTACGAATAAAATTATTCTTTGCAAAGAATTGGTTGATATAATTACCCGAAATGATTTTCAAATTAATGAGGATAAAGTTCGTTATCGGAATAAAACACAGAGAATGGAGGTTACAGGTCTTATTATCAATGATAAACCTAACTTGGTAAGGAATTATCGTGATCAAATACGAGCAATGCTTCATGCCTGGAAAAAATTTGGTTATGAAAATGCAGAAAAGGAATATCTCAGCAAATTCTCTAGAGGTCATAAAAGCTTTAAACAAGTTATTTATGGAAAATTAAATTTTTATAAAAGTGTTCGAGGTGTTACAGATCATTATTATCAACAAATGGCTAAATTATTTAATACATTGTCGCCGGATATGAAACTGCTTTTGAAACCGACACCTGAAGAGATTATACAAAAAGCGGTATGGGTTATCGATAATACTGTGAATGCAGAAAAAAATGACAGTCCGATTGAAAGAATGAGCCAAGGCACTTGTTTCTTTCTTAAAAATATCGGTATTGTAACGGCTGCACATGTTTTATTTCCAAATAAAAAAAATACAACAGATGAGTTTGATGTGGATTTTAATCAGTCTCCAATGAGTAATTTTTATATTCTTAACCCAACAAATCCGAGCCATCGTGTTAATGTACAATTGGTTAATCTGGATAAGAATCGGGATTGGGCTGTCTTAAGTCTAAAAAATACAAATGATCTATCTATTAATAGAGATTACTTTGAGTTGGAAAGCTGTTGTAAAATCCAAACTGGTACAGAAATCATGTTATGCGGATATCCATCCTTTGAACTTGGGCATCAAATTCGCAAAGAAACAGGGCAAATTGTTGCAAAGAAAACTGAGCATGCTGTGAAAAAGTTTGAAATTACGGCGGATATACGTCATGGCAATAGTGGCGGCCCAATATTAAACAACAAAATGCAGGTTCTCGGCTGGGCAGATGCTGCAGATCCTTCTATTGTTAATGAAATAGGTGAATTGTTAGATAATTATAAAAGTACGTCTGTATAGGGTATTAGAAAAATAAGATATGTACCTGAAAGTGAAAGTTTAATGTTTGATAAATTTTTTAAGAAATCTTTGAAAAGAAATTCGAATAATGACTTTTTACCTGCAATAGCCGGAGGCGGATACCAAATAAAAGTTCCCTATGAATATCCGTTTTCGATGTCTGATAAAGATTTATTAGCTAGCATCCAAAAATTGGAAATAAATTATAATGAAATTTATAGAGCTACGAATCTAACTCTTTATATTAATAAGGGAGAGTATCAAAACGGAATAGTTTCAAAGATTGAAGATGTTGAACATCTAATCAGCATAGGAAAAAATGAACTTTCACGAAGAACGAATGATCTTATTTTGAAAAAATCTTTGATTATTTCTAAATGGACTTTAGCTATAGCTATTGCGTCTGTGATAGTTGCAGTAATTTCTATGTGTAGATAGAATTGCTCTTTCGTATGCTCAATACCGTTGGGATTTTCTACACCGCCATTATCAGTAAGCCCCGCCCTGTGCGGGGTTTACTGATAATGATGAGGGGCGTTGGATTTGAACCCTAGGGAAGAGGGTTCGACTACCAGCGAAAGGCGGGCGGGAGAACGCCGGTGAGCGGAGCGAATGAGCGCCTGTGCAACTCAAGCGCAGCGCAGAGTAATCCCTATCTCTCCGCCATTAAACAGAAAGCCCTGCATTTGCAGGGTTTCTGTTTAATGAAGTCCGGTTTAATTGCTGAAACCTAAACCTTTCAGCCAGCCGGAGAGGCCTGTTGTACGGTTGCCGTAGCCGATCCAGGCATTGCTGTTCACGTCGCAACCCTGACACTGTGCCGTCATATCGGTAACGGTATGTTGGGCACCGCCGCCACCATGTGTTATAAACGGGATAACTTTTTTTCCTTTCAGACGGTAGGTTTCGAGAAAACTGCTTACCTGCGGCGTAATGGTGCCCCACCAGTTTGGCGAACCAAGGAAAACAACGTCATATTGGGTTATGTCGGTAACTGCGGTTGTCAATTTAGGACGATAGCCAGCGTCGATTTCTTTTTTGGCCTGCGTGGTCATCGGGCGGTATTCTTCGGGATAGCTTCCTTCGGTTTTAATTTCGAACAGGTCTCCGCCGACGAGTTTATGAATTGCTTCGGCGACTTCTTTGGTGTTGCCGCTGTATGAATAGTAGGCAATCAGGATTTTGGGCGTTTCGTTTTTCACTGTATTGTTCTCCTCTTTAAGTTGGGCATTTGATTTATAGCCGAACAGAGCCAGCAGAGAAAGGACGACGGCTCCGAACAGGATTGTTTTGTTCATTTTTTTTCTCCTTTGTTGGTGTGTTGAACTGAATTTGTGAACGATTCCACCAGTTTCAATATATGGCAGAGATTTTTTTGCATTGATTTGATTACAGCTTAATCTTTAGAGCATGCTCTAGGTCAAGAACTTTTTTTATTTTATTTTTGTTTCGGCCGCGAAAAAAACAAACTGGTTTCAAAAAGCGCATAAGTTGGAACGGCAAGCATTAGCTGGCTGACAATGTCGGGCGGTGTCAGCAGGGCGGCCAGAAGCAAAATGCCAACGATGACGTGTGGACGTTTGCCGGTTATGGAGCGGTAAGAAACGATACCGGAACGAATCAGCGAGCGGGTAATCAGCGGAAACTGAAACATCAGCCCGAAAACTACCGACAGCCAAAGTGCGGTTGAAATGATGCCGGAAACGCCAAAAACGGCTCTTATATTCGGTGTTGCAAAACTCAAGCCGAAATTTATCAGCAGGGGCAGGATAAAAAAGACGCAAAACAGTGCGCCAAAGATGAATAATATGCAGGAAGACAAGACAATGGACCTGATGAAACGGCGTTCGTTGTCGTGAAGTGCCGGCAGGACAAATTCCCAAATATTTTTGGCGATGTAAGGAGAACAGATCAGAATGTCCAGTACAACAGCCGTTTTGATCTGTAAAACGAAAACTTCCATCGGTAAAAAATAGTTTAAGGAGATGTTATTGCCTGATGTCATGATTCTGATAAGCAGGTCAATGCAGTCCGGTGCGGCAAGAAACATCGGAAGAAGTCCGATGCCCAATGCCGCAAAACATTTTATCAATGTTGAACGGAGAGCTTCCAAATGCTCAATAAGACTTTCCTGCCGTTTTTCCATCGGTTATTTTTCGTCTTTCTTTTTTTCTTCTTCGGCGGCGTTGTCGATGTCTTTTTTCAGCTCTTGTGCTTCGTTTTGCAGCATGTCCCGTGCTTTTTTGTATTCATACTGTGCTCTGCCGAGGGCTTTGGCGAGTTCGGGAATTCTTTTGCCGCCAAAAAGAATCAGAACAACGATTAGAATCAGGACGATTTCGGATAAACCTAAAGACATTATTTTCTCCTTATAATATTTTCTGTGTTTCTACGGGAATTACGGTAATGGCATTTACCGGACAGGCATTTTGGCATGCGCCGCAGCCAATGCAGCCTTTGGCATCGATTTGCGGAAAGCCGCCGTTTTTTCGGCAAATAATCTGACGCGGGCATTTCATGACGCAAATGCCGCATTTGATGCAGGCGTTTTCGTCGACAGTGGCCAGGCCGATTTGTGTTTTCTGCTTTTCTGCCAGAGAAATTTTTTTAATGGCTCCCGATGGACAGACAGCAGAACAATTATGACAGTCATAGTCGCAAAAACTCTCGGCGTAGTCAATATGTACGGCAGGATAATCCGCTGACGCCTTTTTTATGATTTTCATCGGACAGCCGGCGACGCAGAGGTTGCAGTTGAGGCAGCGGCTGGCAAATTCTCCGGGGTTGCCAGCACCTGCAGGCAGAATGACTTTTTTGGTTTTGTCGGCGATTGTCCGGCTGAGCCTGATGCCGCCTTTTACGGCTACGGACAAAACTGCCGCTGCGGCCGCCGCTGTCAACAATCTGCGTCTTTCCGGACTGAACGGAACTGCTGCAACCGGTTCGCTGCGGTAATCAATGCCGTTTTGTCGGCAAACAGCAAGGCACTTGAAGCATTTGATGCAGGTTTCGTTGTTGACGGTTTTGCTCCTGAAGTCAATACTGCCGGTTGGACATCCGGTTGCGCAAAGGCCGCAGGAAACACACTGTTCCGGGTTAATCAGAATTTTTTTGCGGGCATGGACGGCAAGCAGGCCGAGGAGGGTTCCGACCGGATAGATGTTGGCGCAAAAAATACGTCCAAAAAACCAGGTCAGAACGGCAACGAATCCGAAAGCGGCCAGTCCGGGAAGCGCGCCGCTTGCCGCCGAACCGAAAAGAGCGTAGGGGTCAATCAGGCGAATGACGGCAACCGTGCCGCCGAGCAGTACGCCGAAGAAAACGGCAGCAAGAAAATATTTGGCCGGACGGTTTTGACGAAAGCCGGTGCGGCGTCGGAAAAACAGCATCAGAAATTCCTGGAGCAGCCCGAAAGGGCAGAGGGTTGAGCAATAGACACGGCCGAAAAAGAGCGTGAGAAGCAATAATGCGCTGAGAAGAATTGCCGCGGTCAGCGAGACGTCGACGAGAAAACGTTGCAGCAGCGCGGTCAATTGGAGGTCAAAAATTTTTACGGGGTAAAATGCACTGAAAAAGGCAAGAAAGCACAACATGCCTGTAACCCAGGCGATGATGCAGCGAATGCGAAAGTAAGTTTTGTTCATTTTTTTCTGTTCGTTATGGCAATCGGTTGCTTACAGCATAAACCTTAGAGCCCGCTTTAAGTCAAGTCTTTTTATCCGTTTTCGGAGAAAACGTTTGGCCGCGGATGCCGTCAGCTTCAGTCCCATCTTTTGAAGACGAAAAAAGCTGCCAGCAGAAGAAGCAGAAAACCGACCGCGTCGTTCCATTTCAACCCTTCTTTGAGGTAAAGCGCCGAAAAGACTGCAAAAACCGCAAGGGTAATAATTTCCTGTATGATTTTAAGCTGCGGGGCGGTAAAATAGTCATGACCGATGCGGTTGGCGGGAACTTGAAAGCAATATTCGAAAAAGGCTATTCCCCAGCTGGCCAGAATCACGATCCACAGGGCGGCCGATTTGTATTTGAGGTGGCCGTACCAGGCAAAGATCATGAAAATATTTGAAACGACAAGCAGTACAATCGGATAAAACTGTCTCATTTTCATTCTCGGAAGAAGTTGTAAAACTGCCATTGATAATATGACCGGGAACATTTAATTTCAAGGCAGAAAATACGGAACCCGGTTGCGCGGATTCCGTATCTTTCGTTTCAGGAGTTATATTTGATGTTTATTGTATTTCAAGGAGAAAAGATGAGTTTAACGTCATATTGTCTCCGGCATGATAGTTGCTTATTTTATATTTCTGAAAAATTTCCCTTTCCAGTTCGGCATAAAACAGGCAGGAGAATTTTTCAGCGTCCCGCACAATCAGATATTTGATTCCGGTGTTGTGCAGTTTATTGACCAGGGATGTCTTTTCATCGATCATGCTGGCGATGAAAACCAGGTCATATCTGCGATAGTCCGCCTGTGCAGCTTCGGCGTGAATGAAGCCGAAGTCAAGGTTCAGACTGTCGCATAATCGTTTTGAAAGCGTCAACGCTTTCAAATCTTTGTCAATCAGGTCGATTTCGTAACTGCCGAGTTGCCGCAGCAGAATCGCGGTCATCGGCAGAGGGCCGGAACCGACGAAAGCAATGTGCCTGATATTGGGCAGGTCTTTGATGAAGCCGTATTCATTCAGGGTAATCTGCCGGTACTGTTCGTAATACCAGAAAGTTTTCAGCCGGTTTATGCCGCCGTTCGGTTCTTTGCAAAATCGGGCAGCCCAGTATTTTTCCATCTCGCATTCGGCGCATTGGGCAATGCTGCGGATTTTGCCAACCAGCGGCCTGATGCCGGGGCTGTTCAGAATTTTGTCGCAAAATGTCTGCGTACAGACGTTTTTTTCTATCAGCGTCATGACCAGACGATTAAGAACGCGGCAGAGCGTTTCGTTGTCCGGCGTCATGTCTTTCTGCCGACGGAGAATCCTATAGGAATCCTGAATGAAAGAAATTGTTTCCGGCTCAGTCATGACTTGTTCCAAATTACTGTTGACTTATTTATTGAGAATGATAATCTTTCTCAAACAGAAGATTTTATAAAGCTTTATTTTTTATGTGTCAACATTTTTTATGAGGAAATTCATGTCGCTTTTTGAGAAAGTATTTAAGGAAAAGGGAATCAATCTGACGTCTTCCCGGCGGGCGCTGTTTCAGGTGCTGGAGAATTCGAAAACCCATCTTACGGTGGACGAGATTCTGAACCGGGCGAGAAAAAAAGACAAGACGCTCGGCTTGGCAACGGTTTACCGTACTCTGAACATGCTTTGCGAACTCGGCCTGATTGAAAAACACGAATTTCCGAATTTGGAGCCTGCGTACGAAAAGGTTTCGGGGGAGGTGCATCACCACCATCATATTATTGATATGGGAGACGGTGCGGTTACCGAATTTGCGGCTGACGAGCTGGACGTCATTTTGGAGAAAATTGCGGCGTCGCACGGTTATAAGATGCTTGGGCATAAGATTGAAATATACGGAGAAAAAACTGAAAAATGACTGATGCGGTCGAAATTGTCAGCGATTTGGTCAAAATTCCTTCGGTTTCGCCGTTCGGACGAAATGAAACAGAACGTCGCGAGCGCTTTGAGCGTTGCCGCGAAGTCCTTGCATATCTGGAAGAGTTTTTGCAAAAACAGGGTGCACAGACCGAGCAGCTGGTTTTTGAAGGCGGGCATGACAAATGGTGGTATCCGGTGCCGAATCTGTATGCGGAACTGACTATCGGCGACAGGAAAGCAGCCGGCCACAAATTTTTATGTTATATGGGGCATATCGACGTTGTTCCGGTTGGCGAGGAGAAGCTCTGGCGGCGTCCGCCTTTTTCCGGGCAGATTGACGAAGGTTTCGTCTGGGGGCGGGGCGCAACGGACATGAAAGGCAGCGTCGGCGCCTGGATAAGCGCTCTGGAGAAGCTGAAAGCCGGCAAAGGCGTCGGCGTGAATCTGACAATCGGCACACTGATTACCGGCGACGAGGAATGGGCGGCGGTTAACGGCAGCGACAAGGTGTTGGCCTGGATGAAAGCCAACGGCAAAAATCCCGACGCTTTTATTGTCGGGGAACCGTCGTCGCGGGATTATCTCGGAACGCATATCAAAACCGGCCGACGCGGTTCGCTGGTCGGGTATCTGGAGGCAAAGGGAACGCAGGGACACCGGGCTTATGAGGAGCTGTTTGAAAATCCGAATCGGGCGCTGGCTTACGCCATGGTTATTCTCAATGCCAAAAGATGGAAAGACGGCAACCGGCATTTTCCGAATACGACTTTCGAGACGGTGGCCCTGCAGTCTGGCGATTTTGCCGCCAGCGCGGTTATTCCGGAAACGGCCGCGGCAATGTGGAACGTGCGGTTTACGAGCCGGCAGAGCAAGGAAAAGGTGCTGGCCGATTTGCAGGAGATATTGTTGAATCCGCCGCGTTTTCTGCGCAGGCATCCTGATTATGCCAAGGCACGGGAAGTGATTGTGCGGGCAAATATGGAAACGGCGTCAGAGCCTTATTATTCGGAACCGGGATCGTTGGCGCAGAGTGCGCTTGAGGCTATTCGCGCATCGCTGCGAATCGAGGCGCAGACTGACGGTTCGGGCGGAACGACCGACGGCCGCTTTATCGGCAGATATTTTCCCCGGGCGCAGATTATTGAACTCGGAACGCCCGAAAAAGGCGGTATCGTTGACGGCAAGCCGCGCGGCGATTACGGCAGGAGAGGCGGCATGCATCAGATTGACGAACGTGCGGCACAGCAGGATTTGCGAAAAGTAAGCGAAATTTATGCCTTAACTCTGAAAAATTTTGCCATGAAGGAGTATTGACGATGGTTGAAGTCAAAGTTTTACGCGAAGAAAATCTGGCTGCGGCGGAACAACTTTATGAGGCCTCGGTTCGGGACAATCCGCAGGGGTTTATCCAGCAGCTGTATCTTTTTCCGAACATCAAGACATTTATCCGACAGACTGAACGCAACGGCGGCATGTTTGCCGGTGTTTTTGAAAACGGACAAATCGTCGGGATGGGCGGTATCGTCAGGAAGAGCGACAGAGAGGCCGAAGTCTGTAAACTTCATGTCCGCAAAGAGTTTAAAGGGCGCGGCTATGGCGAAAAACTGTTAAATTATCTGGAACGCATGGCGCGTCTGAAAGGCTTTGAAAAACTGCGTCTGCATGTTACGACGAGCCAGCGTCCGGCGATTAACCTGTATCGAAAGTCGGCGTTTTTGCCGACCGGAAACGAGGTTTATATGACGGAGATTGAGGGAAAGACATATGAATACGATACCTTGTATATGGAAAAATTAATTGTTTGACATCGCTTTCCGCTTATTGCAAAAAGAGAAAAACGAAAGGGGAAAAGATGAGTTTTGAATTTGCGCATTTTAATTTTAACGTCGCGAATCTGGAAAACAGCAAAAGGTTTTATGAAAAGGCGCTGGGACTGAAAGAAATTCGCCGAATGACGGGAAACGGGTTTACGCTGGTTTATCTTGGCGACGGCAGAACGTCCTTTGAGTTGGAGCTGACCGAACTGCAAAATCATCCGCAGAAATATGATTTGGGCGAGGGCGAGTTTCATCTGGCGGTTTATCCCGACGATTATGACGCAGCCTTTCGCAAACATTCGGAAATGGGTTGCGTTTGTTTTGAAAACCGGGAGATGGGCGTTTATTTTATTGAAGACCCTGACGGTTACTGGATTGAGATTCTGCCGAAGAAGTGACGACTGATCCGGGACGGAGAATCTGAACCGTTCAAAGCAGATTCAGACTCTGGTTGGTGCGGGCGATGTCAGTGGTAAGTTTTTTGATTCGTTCGGAAAGCTGAGCGTTTTCAAAAATGTACAGGGCATCGTGAAAATGTTCAAGCGCTTCTTCAAGAGCGGCACGGTCGGCCTTGTTTTTGCCAATGCGATAGTAGATGTCGCCGATGTTTTCCGAACATTCGGCCCAGAGCAGCGGATCGCGGCGTTCGGTAATGACTTTTTGGCGGTTTTTGTAGCTGGCGATAGCCAATTCGGAAATGTCTTCGCTTTTGGTAAACGAACCCAGCAGCGAGAGCAGATAACCCAGCTGCCCCTGAATCTCGGCCCAAAATTCGGGAAATAATGCGTAGGTATAGATTTTCTCGGCTTCGCGGAGTTGGAAGACGGCATCGCGGAGCGCCTGAATGTCTTCTTTCTGCCGCCAGTAGTTAAAGAACAGTTTGGACAGTTTGTAGGATATGTAGCCGTAGTCGTACGGATAGGTATATTTGCTGAGGTATTTTTGAGCCAGGCGGTAATATTCGATGGCGCCTTTGAAATAAGCGGCCGGATTTTTATCCATATAACGGGTGGCACAGTCGTAGAGCTGCCCGAGATGGTTGTAAATACAGCCCAGATGAATCGGCGAGGTAATCAGGTCCTGATGTTTAATGGCCGTGTCAAAAAGGCTTTTGACAATTTTGAAGTCGCGGCCGTCTGATTTGTCGAAAGCGTAGCTGAGGTAAATAATGCCCAAAAAGTTCATGATATAGGGCATATATTCGATGGACAGCGTTTTGGCTGAGTTGTCTTTAGACAGGCGGTCGATGATTTTTTTGAGCAGGTAGCGTTTGTAGACTTTGGCCTGAACTCCGGCGGCGTTCAGGGAACTGAGCAGGCCGCCGTAGATGAGGTTTATTACGGCGTCGGGATAGTTTTCGCCTTCGGGACGCGCCGGAATATAAAGGCTGTCCATCAGTGAAACAAAGGCCAGCTCCTCGTCTTCGTACTGACTGGGCACCTGAAAGTTCAGGCGGATACGGCTGCTTTCCCTG
The DNA here is from genome assembly GCA_000436375.1 of Azospirillum sp. CAG:239. Taxonomy (GTDB): domain Bacteria; phylum Pseudomonadota; class Alphaproteobacteria; order RF32; family CAG-239; genus Scatacola_A; species Scatacola_A faecigallinarum. The sequence continues at coordinate 225,894 of FR885511.1, forward strand.
CAGCCCCAGAGCAGGACGTCGGCACCGGTCTTGTCCAGAATCGTCTGGCCTTTGTCAATAAGGTCAAACAAAGTGCGGCTTTCCAGATTGAGAAAACTTTTGTTGAAAGGCTCGTCGAAATAGCCGACCTCTATCCCTTCGCGCGTTGCCAGCTGTCTGGCGATGATTTCGCCGCTGCTGCCTTCAACGTTGTCGCTGAACTCAATGACCTTGACCCGGAAGCGGGGCATGACAGCCGAAGCGGGGCTGACCGTTTCGGCAGAACGGCTGGCCGGATTTTGAAACAGTTTTTTTATTGCGCCGAAAAGTGCCATCGTTTCGAGACCGTTCCTATCTGATTATCTTCTTTATGTCTTCGACATTATCTTTGATGTCGCGAATGACTTCGCGATTGATATCTTTCAGGCTTTGCTGCGGTTCCTGCCAGTTATTGAGTTTGCTCATAAACCAGAGGGTAACGAGCGCGGCGGCCAGCGGCAAAGAATAGTTATTGGGCGCATAAACCTGAAAGCTGCCCAGAACCAGCAGGACGGTCAGCAGTTTGGCGACGTTTTGGCCGATTTCGGCCGGGGACAGGCCTGAGGCGTTAAGACGGTAATACAGCGTATTGGAAACCAGGCTGCCGTCATTGGCAATCAGTTTGCGGCCGACGGCCCAGCAAATCTCAAGAATATAATACATGGCGTAAATCAGAGCGCAGCTGCCCGTGCCTTCGCGAGCCGTCAGAATCGTCAGCCAGCCGAGCAGGAATCCCAGCGAAACGCAGGCGCTGTCTTTGAGCAGAAGTTTGGCCGGATACCAGTTGTAAACGAGCAATGCGGTCAGGGCACCGAGCAGCGCGGCGGCAAAATTGCCGTATAAGAGCGGCAGGCCGCCGAGTACGGAAAGGATAAGCAGCCCGCAGACGAAACCGGAAGCCTGCAGGGAAGCGATGCCGTCAATGCCGTTCAGATAACGAAAACACCAGGCAAACAGCGTCCAGAGCAAGACGATGCAGAACCGATCGCCCCAGAAAGGCAGATGATTCTGAAACAGCATGAAATCGGCCGGCAGAAACGCAGTGCAGAGCAGCACGGCGCCTGCCAGTGCCGGCAGTGCAAAACGGTCGGTTTTTTTGAACAGGGAAACGGCATAAACCGCTGCTGCCGAAACAAAAGCGAGCAACAGGTCAACCCAGGTCAGCGGAAAAATCTGATCATATGTCCGGTTGGCAAAGGTAAAAAGAAGGGCAAAAGCGGTAAAGGAAACCAGCAGCACCGGCAGGAAAGCATCGCGGCGCCAGCTGCTGCCGGGAACAGGAGATGACAATTCCGAAACGGCCAGCCGCAGACCGACAAGCGCGGCCAAGAAACAAACCAGAAAAGCGGCAAGAGTGATAATGTATGCAAATTCCATGGGCCAGAGCCTTTTGATTATTGAGCCAACTTACTTTTTTATAATCCGTTTCTTCTTTTTCTTCAACCTGCAAAGCACTTTTATACTAAGATTAAGTTGTATATCTGCTTGAGAATTTTGTTGAGGCTGCTGTCCATAAAGCGGATTTTGGCGCTGCGTGCGGCGTTCATCAGCACCGAGCTGATGAGGTTGGCCTCGCCGTAGCCGCCGGCGTTGATTTCGTCCTGAAGCGGAAAGCGATAGTTCATCGGCGCGGCGTAAAGCTTTTTGACCAGCGGCTCGCAATCCAGTTCCAGTCCTTCGCCGGCGGCAATCGCCGCCGTTTCGGCAATCAGCCGAGGAATTTGGTCTCGAAGCTGCTTGTCCTTGGTAATGTCAAACAGATTTTTGTTGTTGAGGGCGGACAAAAGCGAACCGACCGCGTAAGGTGCGAAAAATTCCCAGTAACAGCGTACGGTGTCGGTTTCGTATCCGACGTTCAGGCCGGTGTAGGCAAAAATGTCCGGAAAAGGGTTTTCTTTCTCCCAGTTGACGTTTTTGCAGATTTTTACCTGCGGCGTGCGGCCGTAAAGAAAAACCTGCTGTCCGTTCTGTTGCAGATAGCCGTCGAAAAAGGCCCGGAAAAGATTGCCGCCGACCATGGCTTCAATGTAGTTGACGTCTTTGAGCGGCGTAAAGCACAGAACCGGCGCCGCGCCGATTTTGTCTTTGGCCACGGCGGCCAGCGAGGCGTTGACATGGCCTGCGTCGGCGGCGATGATAACCAGTTTCGGTTCTTCCTTTATCCAGAAAGAAGTGTTGAACTTGTAGCGGCTGAGTTTGAGGCTGCTGTCTTCCTTGAGGCTGATGCCGTTGGTGGAAAAGCTGAGGTTGTTTTCTTTGCCGGCGATGACGATGACATCGTGTCCGGCGTCGGTCAGTTTGGCGGCCAGATAGCAGGTAAGGGCATTGTCGCCGATGACATAGACCGGGCGCGTGTCGGAAGGCGGGTTTCTGACTTCGTCTTCGGCCGTTTCGGCTTCAGGCTCGAGCGCGGCGGGTTTGGTATTGAAGATATCTTTGCGGAAAAACATTCAGGCAACCTTTTGCAGTTTGGCAATGAAAAAAGAATCAAGGCCTCCGCAGTCCGCGAGATGGAACGGCAGTGTACGGATGCAGCCTTCGGGGGTAAAAATTTCGGAAATGTCGGGACCGGGGCCGCGGCATATATCTTCGGCGGCGAGCGGGCAAAGCCGGAAGCCGGCATGCGTTTCCAAAAATGTTTTCAGCTGTTCTTCGCCTTCGGCTTTAGCGATTGAGCAAACACAGTAAACGAGAAAGCCTCCCGGCTTGAGCGCGGGCGGAACGGCGTCGAGCAGTTTTTTCTGCAGAACGGTTTGTTTCTCGACATCGGCGACGGTTTTGATATGTACGAGTTCCGGGTGCCGACGGAGTGTTCCGGTCGCAGAGCAGGGCGCATCGAGAAGAATGGCGTCGAACTGTCCGCTTTTGCAATTCTGCAAATAGTCCGCGCCGTCGGCGCAGACGGTCTGCGGCGGCGAGAACTGCAGGCGCGCCATATTGTCACGCAGTTTTTTCAGACGGGTTTCGGAAATGTCCAGAGAAATGACTTCGGCGCCGCCGTTGATGAGCTGGGCGGTTTTGCCGCCGGGAGCGGCGCACATGTCAAGAACTTTCAGGCCGCGGATATCGCCGAGGCATTTGACAGGCAGAGCCGCCGCCGCGTCCTGAACCCACCAGGCGCCGCTTTCGTAGCCTTCGATTTCGGCAATGCGGCCGTTGTTGCTCAGACGGACGGAACCCGTCGGCAGCAGCAGGCCGCCGAGCCTCTGCGCCCAACCGGCCGGATCGGCCTTGACGGTAAGGTCGAGCGCCGGTTCGATTAATGCGGCCGCTTGCATTTTGGAAACGGTCTTTTTGCCGTAAGCATGATTGAGAATCCGGTAAAACTCCGAAGTGAAAAACTCTCCCGTATCGCGGTTTTTCAACTCCTCACGATCGGCGCAGGCTTTGCGGAGGACGGCGTTGACGAATCCGGCGACATATTTGTCGGCTTTTCTTTTGACGATTTCGACCCAGCTGTTGATGACGGCATAGTCCGGCGTTTCCATAAAGAGAATCTCGGTCAGGCCGAGCAGCATGGCAAATTCGGCAAAGGCGGCTTTTTCGGGAAGTTTTTTTCTGGCGTATTGTCTGAGTGCCTTCTTCAGAAAAACCAGCCGGCGCAGCGCCGTGAGTACCAGCATGTTGGCAAAAGCAGCGTCTTTGCCGGCGAGCGAATCGACAGAGCCTTTAACCTCGCTGAAAAAGGCTTTTTCGGTCAGGACTTTTTGAAGCATTTCGGCGGCGGTTTGGCGGGGATCTGGCATCTTTCGTTCCTTGTTGAGGGTAATTTTTGCCTATCTTATGCAAAAGACACGTTAATTACAAGTGAGAAAATGGCGCAAGTGACTTGTCTTTTGGTGAAAAGTATTATACTTTTGGTGCAATGTGTAATTTGAATGAATGAGGTTTATCCGATGAAAAAGCAACTAAGCACGGTTCTGATTGCAATACTGACGGTTTCCGGCTGTTCCTGGCTGCCGTCGATGTCATCCCTTAATCCGTTTGCCGAGGGTGCGCCCGAAGCAGAAAGCGAAGCGCCGGCAGAAGAAAGCATAGGGGTTAATCCGTATTTGTGGCAGGCGGCGCTTACGAAGCTTTCCTTTATGCCCCTTGCTTCGGCGGATTCCGCCGGCGGCGTTATCATTACCGACTGGGCGGCGATGGACAACATTCAGAACGAGCAGTTCAAAATTACCGTCAACATTTTGTCACGCAATCTGCGTGCCGACTGCCTGAAAGTGGCAGTCTTCAAAAGAGTTCTGCGCGACGGCAAGTGGGTTAACGACACGGCGGACAGAAGACTGGCCGGCGAGATTGAGAACGCCATCCTGACCCAGGCCAGAAAACTGTACAGAAGAGATTTAGCGGCTAGAGAGGAATAAGCGAAAATGACCGAGAACAATGCCAGATACAACGGCAAAGCAAGTTTTGAAGAATGGCGCAAGGAATGGGCGCTGGAAGACAGGTACAATTTTCATACCATTGAGAAAAAGTGGCAGAAAATCTGGGACGACGAGAAAGCCTACAAGGTGGAAATCGACCATGACAAGGAAAAATTTTATGCCCTGGTCGAGTTTCCGTATCCGTCCGGCGCCGGTTTGCATGTCGGACATCCGCGTTCTTACACCGCTTTGGACGTCATTGCCCGCAAAAAACGCATGCAGGGCTTTAATGTTTTGTATCCGATGGGCTTTGACGCTTTCGGGCTGCCGGCCGAAAACTACGCCATCAAAACCGGCGTGCACCCGGCGGTTTCGACGCAGGCCAACATCAAGACCTTTACCAAACAACTGAAATCGCTCGGCTTCAGTTTTGACTGGGACAGATGTATCGACACCTCGTCGCCGGAATATTTCAAGTGGACACAGTGGATGTTCATCAAGTTCTTTGAAAAGGGATTGGCCTATAAAGACAAAATTGCCATCAACTGGTGCCCGTCCTGCAAGGTCGGCCTGGCCAACGAAGAGGTTGTCAACGGCTGCTGCGAGCGCTGCGGCGCGCAGGTGGTGCGCAAAAACAAAGAACAGTGGATGATTGCGATTACCAAATACGCCGACCGTTTGATCAACGATTTGGACGGGCTGGATTTTATTGACCGCGTCAAATCGCAACAGGTTAACTGGATCGGCCGTTCGGAAGGCGCCGAGCTTGACTTCGGCCTGACCGACAATAACGGCGCGCCTTTGGGTGACAAAAAGCTGACCGTTTTCACGACCCGTCCGGATACGGCTTTCGGTGTTACCTATATGGTTCTGGCGCCGGAGCACGAATATGTCGGCGCGCTGGCGGACAAATTTGAAAATGCCGGGGAAGTCAAGGCCTATGTTGCCGAAACAGCTAAGAAATCGGATTTGCAACGTACGGCGAACGATTCCAAAACCGGTGTCGAACTGAAAGGAATCAAGGCCAAAAACCCGTATAACGGCGAGTTGATTCCGGTGTTTATTTCCGATTATGTGCTGATGGGCTACGGTACCGGCGCGATTATGGCGGTGCCGGCGCATGATCAGCGCGACTATGACTTTGCCAAAGCTTTCGGTCTGCCGATTATTCAGGTTCTGGAAGGCGGCGACATTTCCGAAAAGGCGTGGGAAGAGGACGGCGCACATGTCAACTCAGGTTTTCTGAACGGCATGAACAAGGAAGACGGCATGAAAGCTGCCATCAGGTATGCCGAAGAGCATGGTTTCGGCCGTTCGAAAGTTAACTTCAAACTGCGCGACTGGGTTTTCTCCCGCCAGCGTTACTGGGGCGAACCGATACCGATGGTTTATTGCGAGAAATGCGGCTGGCAGCCGATACCCGAATCGGAACTGCCGCTGACGCTGCCTCCGGTTCCGGACTATCATCCGAACGATGAGGGCGAATCGCCGCTGTCAAAGGCCGGCGACTGGTTGAACGCCACATGTCCGAAATGCGGCGGACATGCCCGCCGGGAAACGGACACAATGCCGAACTGGGCAGGTTCCTCCTGGTATTTCCTGCGTTATTGCGACCCGCACAACGACAAGGCGTTTGCATCCAAGGAAGCTCTGGACTACTGGATGAACGTCGATTGGTATAACGGCGGTATGGAACATACGACGCTGCATCTGCTGTATTCGCGTTTCTGGCATAAGTTCTTGTATGACTGCGGCTTGGTTCCGACCAAAGAACCTTACAACAAGCGTACTTCGCATGGCATGATTTTGGCTGAAAACGGAGAGAAGATGTCGAAGTCGCGCGGCAACGTCATTAATCCGGACGATATTGTCGACGCCTACGGCGCGGATACGTTCCGCTTATATGAAATGTTCATCGGACCCTTTGACCAGGTCGCAATGTGGTCGGACGAGAGCCTGATGGGCGTTTACCGTTTTGTCAGCAAGGTTTATGCGCTGATGAAGAAGGTATATGACGTTCAGCCGAACGAGAAGGATCTGCGCGCGATGCACAAGTGCATTCTTGAAGTGACCGAGCGCATAGACCAGATGAAGTTCAATACGGCGGTTTCGTCGTTGATGACCTATGTCAACTATATGTCAGGGCTGGAAAAGGTTCCGGCCGAGCTGTATTTGACGCTGTTGAAACTGATGTCGCCTTTTACACCGCATCTGGCCGAGGAAATGTGGGCGCGTATGGGCAAACAGTCGCTGATTATTACCGAAAGCTGGCCGCAGGGCGATGCTAAATTGGCGCAGGACGACGTCGTAACGATTGCGGTTCAGGTCTGCGGCAAAATGCGCGGCACGATTGAAATGCCGAAAGACGCCTCAAAAGAAGACCTTGAAAAGGCGGCGCTGAACGTCGACAATGTCAAACGTCAGCTGGAAGGCCAGGAAGTCATCAAGATTATCGTCGTTCCGAACAAAATCGTTAATATCGTTGCCAAGGCCGCTGCGGCTTAGAGAGGAGTTCCGAAAATGAAAAAATGTCGGGTTTTGCTTTTGCTTTTGCTGCTCTCCGCCTGTGGGTTTCAGCCGTTGTACGTGGAAAAAAAGCATAACAACGCCTGGTATTTTTCCGGCGACTTTGATACTTCAATTACGCGGGAGATGTCGCAGATTAAGGTTGAACCGATTGAAGAGCGGTTCGGTCAGATTGTGCGCAACGAACTGCTGGACAGCCTGACGCCGCGCGGTGTTCCGTCGCATCCTAAGTATCGTCTGTATGTCGAACTGACGGACCGCCAGATTATTCAGCAGGCGCTGCGCAACGACATTACGGCAACCCGCGAGCAGGTTCGCTACCGGGTGGATTATATTCTGTATGATGCCCAGAGTGACGAGGAACTGGTGCGCGGCAACAGCATCGCCTATTCCAGCTATGACATTATGTCCAATCCGTATTCGACGACGATTGCCGAGAAAAAAGGCGAAAAAGACTGTGCGCAGATTATTGCCAATGACATAGCGCTGCGTCTGGGGGCATATTTCCATTCCCGGAAAACCGGCGTGGGAGACAGCAGTGCAATTTAAACAGGCACAAATAGACAAGTATCTGAAGAAGCCGGACGACGTGCTGCGCTGCGCGGTAATTTACGGCAGCAACGAGGGACTGCAGGCCGAATATGTCAAGAAATTTACAACGGCAGTTTGTCCGGATCCATATGACCCGTTTCGGGTCGTTTACCTGAACGGGAGCGACGTTAACGGCGATCCGGGAATTCTGTTCGGCGAATATAACGGGCAGTCGCTGATGGGCGGCCGCCGCGTGGTTATCGTACGGGACGGAGACAATAATCTGACCAAACATGTCAAAGCCCTGCTGGAAAATAATGTTTCCGACACGCTGCTGATTGTGTCTTCGGGAAGTCTGAACAAGAAGTCTTCGCTGGTCAGGCTGGCGGAAGAAAACGAGAATATGGCGGCAATCGCCTGCTATGAAGACCGTGACGAAGATATTTTCAACTCGACCCGCGCCAAGTTTATCGAAAACGGGATTACTATCGGCAATGAGGCGCTGCAGCTGTTGTGTGCACGGCTTTCCAACGACCGGATGAGTAATTCCGGCGAAATCGAAAAACTGATAACCTATCTCGGCGATCATAAGAACGTAACGGTTGAAGATGTGCAGAAAATTATCAGCGATGCGTCTTCTTCTTCCGGCGACGACGTTTGTTTTGCCGCGGCGGGCGGTTATGCGGACAAAGCGCTGGCCGCTTTCAACAAGCTGGTTAACGAAGGTAACGAGCCGATTTCGATTATTCGCAGCCTGACGTATCATTTTAACAAGATTTTGACCTGCAAGGCTTTCATGGAAAACGGCGACACCGTAGACAAGGCGGTTTTCAAGCTGCAGCCGCGGATTATCTTTTTTCGCGAATCGAGTTTTAAACGGCAGGTCAGCATTTGGCCGCGAGAGAAACTGCTCAGCGTGCTGGAGCTTCTCTACAAGTGCGAACGCGACTGCAAGACGACCAACATGCCGGTTGTGGATATTGTGTCTTATACGCTTATGCAGATTTCGTCCGCGGCAAGAAAACTTGCGTAAAGTTATTTTCTTAATTTTCCGGTTTTTGATCCAGCGGGCGTAAAATGGTCCGTATCGAAACGGCAGTTTTTATTCGGCGGCGGCAAAGGCTTTTTCAAAAACGCGGTTTTGCAGCCGCAGGTATTCTTTCAGTATTTCGGGAGCAACACTGCCGGTGCGGCTGAAATAGGTGTAGCCGCGTTTAATCAGTTTCCGGGCATAAAGTTTATTGTACAGAAAAGCAAAAGGGACTGCAGCCAGGCCGAAAGTCACAATCTGAGAAAAGAGAATGATTGCGGTCCACAGCCAGTCTTTGCGATGCAGGGGAACCAGAAATCCAAACAGCAGAACCGTCCATGAAAAACCGGTCGGAGCAACTTTGATTATTCCGGTGCGGGGATTTTTGAAGATTAAATTTGCGCCTGCCATATCAGTCCTCAATTTTGTTTTCTTTGATTGTACATCAGAGTTATTGATTAATCTTTAATGACGGAAAAATTGTTCTCTCCCTCACTGAGGGAGAGAACAGGACTTATTTGCTGATTTCTTTTACAAAATGCTCTTCCGTACGGCAGCAGGTGGCGGCGGAGTAGGCCACAACCAGAGCGGAAAGTCCGACCAGCATGTAGATGATGCGGGACAAAATGCTCATGCTGCCAAACAGGAAGGCAACCAGATTGAAGTCGAAAAATCCGACCAGGCCCCAGTTGAGGGCGCCGATAATGGTCAGAACCAGAGAGGTTTTTCTTAAATATTCCATTGTAATCTCCTAAAAAACATTTCAAAAAACCGTACTTTTATGATATATGTGCCGCAAACATATTTTCAACGGAGACCGTCCGAATGTTTAGCGACAAGTTTATGAAATTTATTGAGATGTGGCAGAAAGAATATGCCATTGAACGCAGCATCGACGAAAAAGTCTGTGCGGATAAAGACGGCAACCCCATTCCCTGGTATACGTATCCGGCGATTGAGTATCTGTCGCAGTTTGATTATGGCGGCAAAAGGGTTTTTGAATACGGCTGCGGCTATTCGTCGCTGTTTTGGGCTGAACGGGCGGCAAAAGTCATCAGCATTGAAGATAATCCGGAATGGTTTGCCCGCTGGCGCGAGGAATTTAAATGTCCCAATCTTTCCGTTTACTGGCGTGATGAAGGCGAAGCTTATTTTAATGCGATTTTTGAGCAGGATGAGGTTTATGACGTGATTGCGATTGACGGCAAATGTCGGGCCTACTGCGCCGCTGCGGCAGTTAGAAAACTGGCGCCGGGAGGCATTGTCATACTGGATGACAGCGACCGTATCAATACGTCGCAGGAATATGTCCGGGCCGTTGCGGAACTGCGCGCGGCGAATCTGCTGCAGGTTGATTTTTACGGTTTTTGCCCGATGAACAATTACACCAAAACGACGTCGGTTTTCTTCAGCCGGGATTTTAACTTTAACTCTTTGCATGCGGTGCAGCCGATAAACGGTATCGGCAACCTTTGGTCCATGGGACGCAAAAACCGCAAGCAGTTTGTCAAATCAAACTGTTGATTTCGGCTTTGAGCTCATTCAGCCCGCGGTTTTTTTCCGAACTGGTGGCCAAAACGTCAACGTAGGCGGCGCCGTGCTTTTTGATAATTTCTTCGGTTCTTTTGATTGTATCGGCCAGAGCTTTGGCACTGATTTTATCGGTTTTGGTCAGAACAATCTGGTAAGTGACGGCAGCTTTGTCGAGCAGTTCCATCGTTTCTTCGTCGACTTTTTTTATGCCGTGCCGCGAATCGATGAGCAGAAAAACCCGTTTGAGATTTACCCGTCCCTGCAAATAGGCAAAGATGAGTTTCTGCCATGATTTGACCATGCTTTCGGGAGCTTGGGCAAAACCGTAACCGGGCAGGTCAACCAGATGAATTCTATCGGCCAGATTGAAATAATTCAGCTGCTGGGTGCGGCCGGGCGTTGAGGAGGTTTTCGCCAGTTTGCGCTGATTAAACAAAGCGTTGATAAGACTTGACTTGCCGACGTTGGAGCGTCCGGCAAACGCAACTTCGCCCATTTCGGTTAACGGCAGCTGGTCAAGTTTGGCCACGCTCAGCACAAAATTGCAGGGCTTGTTAAACAAGCTTTCAGCTTCTTTAAGCTGTTCGGGGCTAAACTTGTCCGAGGCCATGTTATTCTACTCCGTTTTTCTTCATAATCGCTTTTTGCTGGATAATGGAAAGAATGTTACTCAGCGTCCAATAGATGACCAGACCGGAAGCAAAGTGCCCGAGCATAAAGGTAAAAATTATCGGCATCATGGCAAACATGCGCGCCTGATCTTTGTTGGTGGGCGCCGGGTTAAGTTTCTGCTGAATCCACATGGTCAGTCCCATGAGAATCGGCCAGACGCCGATGTCAAGAAGGCCGGGAACCGGCAGATGCGTCCAAGCGGAAAGCGTCAGCGGATCCGGCGCGGAAAGGTCTTTAATCCAGCCGATGAACGGTGCGTGGCGGATTTCGATGGAAATGTTCAGAACCTTGTACAGCGAGAAAAAGACCGGAATCTGAATCAGCATCGGCAGGCAGCCGGCGGCCGGATTGATTTTTTCGCGACGGTACAGTTCCAGCGTTTCCTGCTGGAGTTTCATTTTGTCGTCGCCGTATCTTTCCTGCAGTTCTTTAATCCGAGGCTGAACCTTTTTCATTTTGGACATGCTCTCGTAGGATTTGTTGGCTATCGGGAACATCAGAAAACGGAGCAGGGCGGCAAACAGGAGAATGGCCCAGCCCATGTTTCCGATGAAGTTGTAAAGGAAATCGAGAATATAGAAAAATGGTTTGGTCAGGAAGTAATACCAGCCGAAGTCGACGGCAAGGTCAAACTTGGGAATGTTAAACTGTTTGGTATAGTTGTCCAGCAGCTTGATTTCTTTGGCGCCGGCAAACATCTTGACCGTATTGGTGCCGACGGAGCCCGGTGCGACGGTTATCGGTGCACCGACATAATCCGCCTGATAGGTGTCTTTGCCGGTATTGCTGAATTTGACGGTGCCGTTTTGAGCGTTGTTCATGACAAAGGCCGAAAACCAGTAGCGGTCGGAAAAGCCTGCCCAGCCGCCGGTTGTTTTGAAGTCTTCTTTTTTGCCGTCTTCAAGATCTTTGTATTTGATTTCTTTCAGGGTGTTGTCGACAACGCCGATAAGCCCTTCATGAACGACACTGCTGGCTGCCGCCTGATTGTGGAAACGGCTGATTAAGCCGTAGGGGTAAAGGACAATACTGCGGCCGGTATTGTTTTCGACGCTTTGTTCAATGGTAAACATATAGTTGTCGTCTAAGCTGATGCGGCGGACAAAGGTCAGTCCCTGTCCGTTGTTCCATTCCAGCGTTACCGGCGTCTGCGGGGTCAATTCTCTGCCTTTGACGTTCCAGAGCGTGTCGGCGTTCGGCGTGCGGACGGCCGTGTCCTGCGGCAGCCAGCCGAATTCGGCATAGTAGGGGGCGGCAGTTTTAGCCGGAGCAAAGAGCTCTACGTCTGCGCTGTCTGTTTCCAGCGTTTGCTTGTATTTGTCGAGCAAAATTTCGTCAAAACGGGCGCCCTTAATGCGGAGGGAGCCGCTGACTGCAGCGTTTTTGATTTTAATCCGGGCGTCTTTGCCGAGGACTTCGGAGACTTCCAGCGGCGTTTCGGCCGTAACATCGTCAAGCGGCTGCTCGACTTTTTCTGCGACGGTTTCGACAGCCGGAACTTCCGGCGTCGTCGGTGTTGTTGCCGGTTTGCGCGGGAAAAAGTAGTTGGTTATGAAAATAACGGCAATTGACAGGATAACGGCCCAGTAAATGCCTTTCATTTCTTCTTTCATCTTTTTTTTAATCTCCTCGGTTAACGCTCGGTCGGCCGGTGTCGGCGTCTTTGTTCTCTTCTTAAATTTTCTACTGTATAATTAGGGTTTAGGCAAGCAAATATCCAGCCTTATTCCTTATTTTCTTTTTCGCGTTTCGGCGGAACCGGGTCGTACCCCGAACCTCCCCACGGATGGCAGCGCAGAATGCGGCGGATGCCAAGGTACAGCCCTTTGATGACGCCGTGGACGGAGATGGCTTCTATCATATATTGTGAGCAGGTCGGCCGAAAACGGCAGACGCCTGGACAAAGCGGCGAGAGAAATTTCTGGTAAAATTTAATCGGCCAAATCAACAGGTTTTTCAGTAGCCGGTTCATGTTTTTTTTTCTTCCGGATTGAGCAGCTTGTGGAGTTTTTTCAGCCCGTAACAAAGATCACCCTTCAGTTTGTCAAAGGGGCAGTCTGCTGTGTTGTAACGGCCAATCAGAACATAGTCGACACCGGGACGGGCGCGGGCCGGAAAAAGTTCGCGGACGGCGGCGCGCATGCGGCGGCGGGTCCGGTTGCGGACATGAGCCTTGCCGATTTTCTTGGTTGTCGTGTAGCCGGTGCGGCAGGAGCCCTCGGGTGCAGATAAACTTTGAGCCGCCTGCAAAATGAGCGTCGAGGTAGCTACCTTAACGCCTTTTGCGGCGACTCTTACAAAATCTTTCCGTTTTTTTAAAATCAAAACTTCAGACATAGGTTTGCAGCCTAAGCCGAAAGATTTTTACGTCCTCTGCTGCGGCGAGCGGCAATGACTTTGCGGCCGCCGGCCGTGGCCATGCGGGCACGGAAACCGTGACGGCGGGCTCTGACCAGTTTACTCGGCTGATAGGTTCTTTTCATTTGTTTTCTCCGGTTAACGCCGGCGTCAGCCGGCTGATTTTTATTAGTTATTTAAGCCTTAATTTTGAATCTAAGGCCTCGGGTAATTCTGCTTATAGACATTTTTGGGCGGCAAGTCAATGATTTTTTGCAAAAAAAAGCTCCGTATGCACGGAGCCTGAAAACACTTTGTTTTTTTAACGGCGGTCGCCGAAAAGTCTGAGCAGAGCCAGGAACAGGTTGATGAAATCAAGATAGAGTTCCAATGCTCCGGCAATGGCTTTGCGAGAAAGCGTATCGCCCGTGTCGGCACTGAGGTAAAGACTGCGGATTTTCTGCGTATCATAAGCGGTAAGGCCGGTAAAGATGATGACAGTCAGAATCGACAGCGCAAAACTCAGGCCGGAGCTCTGCATAAAGATATTGACGATGGAAGCGATAATGACTCCCCACAAGCCCATGACCATAAAGGAACCCATGGCGGTCAGGTCTTTTTTGGTGGTGTAGCCGTAGATACTCATTCCGCCGAAAGTTGCGGCGGTAATCAGAAACAGGCGGGTAATGCTGTCACCGGTATAAGTCAGGAAAATCGGCGCCAGAGAAATGCCCATAACTGCCGAAAAGCCCCAGAATACGCCCTGAACCTGCTGCAGCGTGCCGCGGCTGATGACCCAGCCGAAAGCAAAAATCATCAGAAACGGCGCCAGCAGAAACAGCCAGCCCAAACCGGACAGGCTGGCGCCCTGCGGGGTAATGTTGAAAAAGAGCCTTATCAGCGAGGTATTGGCAACCAGATAGGCGGCAAAGGCGGTCAGGCAGAGACCCGCAGCCATGTAGTTGTAAACTTTAATCATGTACTGGCGAAGCCCCTCGTCTACGGTTGCGGCCGATTTGGCACTGACGGCGGCAAAATTTTTATTTTCTAACATTTAAATTGTTCTCCATGAAGTTGGTGTCTGTTTAAAATATAAGGAGCAAATATGTAATTATCAAGTTTTTTGTTATTCGTACCGATAGAGTTCCCTGCTGTGCAGGCGGAGCCAGACTTTGCCGGCCTCGGCCTCGGGATAAAGTTCGCGGACGCAACGCCAGAATGCTCTGGAATGGTCCTGGTGCCTGAGATGGGCAACCTCATGGGCAATCAAATAGTCGATTACGGTTTCGGGGGCAAGGGCGATGCGCCAGCTGTAGTTGATGTTGTGCATGGACGAACAGCTGCCCCAGCGTGATTTGGTATCTTTTATCGTGACGTCGTTCAGAGGGCAGCCGAGCCGGTCGGCGAGTATTTTGGAACGGCGGTAAAATTCGGTTTTGGCCTGTGCCTTAATGTAGTCTTTGACCCGGCGGTGCAAAAATTCGGCGTCGCCGGAAACATTCAGAAAACCGTTTTCGAGAAAAGTGCCGCCGCGACGGTCGTTTGTCCGGCGAATAACAACCGGTTGGCCGAACAGAGAGATTTGCTCTCCGTCTTCAAAGTTTTTGGTTTGCGGCAGCCTTGCCAGAGAGCGTTCTATCCAGCCGCGGTGCAGGTTGACAAAGTCAACGGCACGTTTGGCCGCGCAACGTTCGGGAATGGTCAGAACCGGCAGCCGTTCTTTGGAATCGATGCGGAGCGTCATTCGTCTGGCGCGCGACGATTTGACGATTTTTATATCAAAGCCGAGCGCTTCGCGGATGTCAAAGGTCTTCCCAGTAAACAATGTAATTTTCATAATTCTGTATTCCTGTTTCCGAGACGGTTTCGCGGTCTTTCAGCGACATCTTTGCCTCATGTACGGAAGCGGCGCGGCCGGTTTTAAGCGGATGCCATTCCGGGAGGTCGAAACCGTTGTCCAGCAGCCAGTAGGCGCAGGTTTTGGGCAGCCAGCGCGGCTTTTCGCGGACAGCGTTCAGGTCAATGTCGCGACAGTCGGGAACTTTCTCAAAGCGTTCGGGATAAATCCGGCACAGGCAGCTCCGGCAGTCCAGAAAGCGGCAGCGGGTATTGGTAAAACGTATTTTGCCCTTGATTTCCAATTTGTTCAAACAACATTTGCCGCAGCCGTCGCAGAGAAGCTCCCATTCTTCGGCGGACATTTCCTCAAGTTTTTTCTTTTTCCAGAATTCGGGTTCGATATGTTCCAGATGTTCAAACCGGGACTGAGGGTTAAAAGTGTCTTCTATTATATAGTCGTCTTTGTTCATAAGTCATCCCGTTCCAGAATATGGTCCTCCAGTTCGTCATCGCTGACCAGATTTTCGGAAATGCAGAATGCCGATACCGGTTCTCGCACCGGGCGCGGCCGTCCTTCAATCAGGCAGCGGTATGCGCATGACTTCGGCATCCAGCCGATTTTGCCGACATTGTCTTTGGTCAGTTTCAGACATTCGGGCACCAGCGTGCAGCGGTTTTGGTATTGCGTACATTCGCATGTGTCGAAATCAAAATATTTGCAGACGATGTCGGTGTAGTAAATTTCGCCGGTGTCTTCGTCCTGAAGCTTTATCAGACAGCATTTTCCGCAACGGTTGCAGACGGCTTCCCATTCTTCTTCGGTCATATTTTCCAGTTTTTTTGGCAAGGCGTTTCCTTTTTATTCATAAATTTTACGGTATATTATACAGGATATTAATTAAGGAGTAGTGAAAATGTTTAAATGGCTGGCCGACATGCTGGTTAAGACCCCGGTACAGAGTTCGTGCTCCTGTTGCGAGGGCAAAAAACAACGGTTGCAAAAAATGCAGGAGGCAATTCTCAGCGGCGACATTGAAGGCGAACCGCAGTCGACTGAAGACGCGGTTATTACCTGCGATACGCCGGAGCATGAATATGCCGGAAAAATCCTCGGTTCGGCATTTTACGGCGGTTATCCGGTGGAGGTCAAGGACGGTTCCGGCTGTGACGGCGAGGACTCCTGCGGCTGCGGCCGTTGCTGCAACCGCAAATAAACTCAGCCGATTTGGTCGGGGAGGTATTCTTCCTTAACCAGATTGCCGAACTGGGCAAACTCTCCGTTCCAGAACAGTTTGACGGTGCCGGTCGGGCCGTGGCGCTGCTTGCCGATGATGACTTCGCCGAGATTGGCGGTTTCGCGGATGCGTTTCTGCCATTCTTCCATGCGGTTTTGCAGATGCTCCGGCGTTTCGCCCGAGCGCTGTTTGGGTTCTTCGTTTTGGATATAATAGTTTTCGCGGAAAACAAACATGACGATATCGGCGTCCTGTTCGATTGAGCCGGATTCACGCAAGTCGGACATAACCGGGCGTTTGTCATCGCGTTGTTCGACGCCGCGGTTCAGCTGTGACAGGGCGATGACCGGAACGTTCAGTTCCTTGGCGAGGATTTTCAGGCCGCGGGAGATTTCGGAAAGTTCCTGTACGCGGTTGCCTTCGGTCTTTTTGCTGCCGGTTCCCATAATCAATTGGATATAGTCGATGACAATCAAGCCCAGGCCTTTGTTGCGTTTGAGGCGGCGGGCGCGGGTGCGGATAGCGTTGATGTTCAGGCCCGGCGTGTCGTCGATGTACAGCGGAATGGTTTCCAGTTCGCGGACGGCGGCGGCAATGCGGGTAAACTCGGCATTGTCGAGTTCGCCGGTGCGCATTTTGTGTCCGGGCGTCTGTGTAACGGTGGACAAAATACGGCCGGCCAACTGGTCGGCGGACATTTCAAGCGAAAAGAAAGCGACGCCGCGCGATTTTGGGTCGACGGATTTGTCATGGCTCATAAATTCGGCCACATTATAGGCGATATTGGTGGCAAGAGCGGTTTTGCCCATTGCCGGACGTCCGGCAATGATAATGAGGTCGGAATTGTTGAGCCCGCCGGTTTTTTCGTCGAGAGCATCAAGGCCGGAGGGAAGGCCGGATATTTTGCCGTCTTTCTGATAGGCCTGTTCGATTTGTCCGAGGGAAGACGTGAGCGCTTCGGCAAAGTCGATGAATCCGCCTTGGCTTTCACCCTGGTTAGACAGTTCGAAAAGTTTCTTTTCGGCAGTTTCTATCTGGGCGGTCGCATCGGTATCCAAGTCTTCTTTCATAGCGTCGTTGACGATTTCGTAACCGGTGTTTATCAGTTCGCGGCGCAGGTATTTGTCATAAATGAATTGTGCGTAATATTCGACGTTGGTCAGAGGCGAAGCGCTGTCAGCAAGTTTTATCAGATATTGGTGGCCGCCGACTTCGTTCAGGGAGCCTTCCTGTTCAAAATAGTTTTTGAGCGTGATGACGTCCGCAACATGACCGCGCTGAATCAGTTTGGAAATGACTTCGAAAATCTTGGCGTGAATCGAATCGGCAAAGTGGTAGGGGCGCAGGAATTCGGAAACTTTTTCATAGGCTTTGTTGTTGGCCAGAACGGCGCCGAGCAGAGCCTGTTCGGCTTCCAGGTTTTGCGGCAGCGAAGCGGTGTCGATTTGTTCCATCGGGGCAGACTTTCATGTGAAAAAAAATTAGTTCTTTTACTGCCTCTTTATAAACAAGTTCTCGGTAAAACTCAAAGGATTTGACGCGAAGGGGATTTCAGGGCTGTTAATTGTGGGGATAAAAAAATATCCCCCTGAAAAATCAGAGGGATATTTCGGAGTTGACCTGTTTATAATTATTTAACGGCTTTGCTTTTCGCAATGCTCTTTTTTATTTTTTTAGCTTCTTCGGTCAGTTTGCTGTTGGACGTGGATTCCAGATAAGCGTCCAGTCCGCCGTTGTGTTCAATAGAACGCAGGGTTTTGGAGCAAACTTTGAGTTTGAACATTTTGCCCAGGGTTTCGCTCAGAAGAGATACAACCTGCAGGTTGGGCAGAAAACGGCGACGGGTTTTGTTGTGAGCGTGGCTGACATTGTTGCCGCTCATAACGCCGGTGCCGGAAATATCACATTTTTTAGCCATTGTATTAATCCTCGTAAATAAACTTGTTGCTTGTTAATAACGTTTCCGTAACTAAAAGTCAAGCCCAAATTGCGATAATTTCGGCAAATTTTCTGCGAAGCGGGAAAGAAGAGAGGATTTTTTCAAAAAAGACTGGAAATGTAAATTAAAATAATGTACATAGGAAAACGATATATGAAGATGTACCCGTAGCTCAGTTGGATAGAGTATCGGCCTCCGACGCCGAGGGTCGTGGGTTCGAATCCCTCCGGGTACGCCATTTGTAAGCCGTCCTGTCGGGGCGGCTTTTTTATAAAAGGCTTTCCGGCAGGGTCGAACCCGGGTTCGTCCTCAGGCATCTAAATTCGTTTCGGTCAAAGAGTTTTCCTCACTTATTAAGATGTTACAGAGAGCTTACAGACAAAATTAACCGGAGCAACGGTTAATTTTGCTTAGCGCTTCCTCCGGGTACGCCATTTATAAGCCGTCCTGTTGGGGCGGCTTTTTTTGTCATGTTCGGCCTTGAGCCGGACATCTCTTTTAGATTCCCGTGCCAAGCACGGGAATGACAGAGGAGAAGAAAAGAGCACGGGAATGACAGAAAGAGGAACATCAGGGAATGACAGGAAAGAATAAAAGCACGGCGATGACAATATTATTTTTTCTCACCCGGGTTCGTTTCCAGGCTTCTAAATTCGTTTCGGTTGCAGGGGATTTTTTTGTGACTTTTCTCTAGTCGGTTTTTTCTGTCGTCAGATAATTGTAAACGGTCTGCGATATTTGGGCGGCCAGTGCGGCATTGGCACGGTCGTCATGTTTTGATTCGGTTATCATGACGGCGATATAATAGGTGCTGCCGTTTGTCAAAGTGACAAAACCGGCGTCGTTGTCGGCAATTTTAATGCCGTCGGCGGTGCGTGAAGACGAGCCGGTTTTGTGGCCGAATATGACGCCGGGAGGAAGGCCTAGTTTTATTTTGTCGGCGCCGGTGGAGGTTTTGATCATGATATCGGCGAGAAATTTCCGGTGTTCGGCTGACAAAACGTCTTTTTCAAAAACAAGTTTTATCAGTCCGGCGACATCTGACGGCGCGGCCTGATTCAGGTATTGGTTTTCTGCTTTTTGGTTCATCTGTTTTTCGTTGACGCGAATGTCAATGCCGGAAAAACCGAGGTCATGCAGAAATTTTTCCAATTGTCCGGTTCCTCCGGAATATTCCAGCAGAATGTCCGCGGCATTGTTGTCGCTTTCGGCAATCATGTATTCGAGCAGCTCGGCCAGACTGATTTCGAAGGGGCGGCGGGGATGTTTTTTCAGCATGGGGCTGTACATGTTCGCGTCCGTCATGTTTTCTTTGACTGTCAGTTTTGCGTTAAGAGCTGTTTCGGTTTGCTCCATCTGCCGGAGGGTTTGAACCGCAATAAAAAACTTGAAAACGCTGAGCAGCGGGCGTTTCCGGTTGCCGACCGCCCAATTTCGGCTGCCGCTGACGACGGCGACGCCTGCATCGGTGTTTGAGAGGCGGATTATGCGGCGAAGTCTGCTTTCCAGAGAATTTTCGCGAACTGCAAACGCTGTTGCGCCCAGCAGCAGAAACAAACAGAGCGATATCCAGAGTTTCATGTCTTTTCCGGTAACGTTAAATTTTGTTCAGAATATTGCGGATAATTTAATTTTTCGTATAGTTCGGCTAATCCATTCGGTTTAAAGGCGCTGGATTCCGGCTTTCGTCTGATTACATTGGATGGGAAAACCGTTTTACAGCAAAGGAAAAAAGCCATGAATGAAAAATCTGAACTGATTAATCCGCAAAAAGCGTATTTTAACGGCAAGTTTAAAGAAAAGCTCCAGAAAGCGCCCGGGGTGCAGGCCGAAATGGAACGGAAGCCCGATTGCGGCGAAGACAGTTATCAGGGGTGCAACCGGCTGGCCGGACGCAAGGCGCTGGTTACGGGCGGCGATTCCGGCATCGGACGGGCGGCGGCAATCGCCTTTGCCCGGGAAGGGGCCGACGTGGCGCTGAACTATTTTCCGAGTGAGGAAGAAGATGCCGAGGAAGTGAAAAAGCTGATTGAAAAAGCCGGACAAAAGGCGGTTTTGCTTCCCGGAGACCTTAACCGCAGGGAAGTATGCGCGGAAATTGTCGAAAAAGCCGTCGACGGGCTCGGCGGCCTTGATGTTTTGGCTTTGGCGGCCGGCCGGCAGACGGCTTGCGCCGACCTAGCCGAACTGTCCGACGCGCAGCTGTTGGAAACGTTTCAGGTCAACGTCTTTTCGATGTTTTGGACGGTTAAGGCCGCACTGCCCCATCTGCCGGCCGGTTCGAGCATTATTACCACTTCGTCGATACAGGCTTATCAGCCGAGCAAGTACCTGCTTGATTATGCGGCGACCAAAGGTGCAATCGTCTGTTTTACGCGTGCACTGGCCAAGCAGCTTGCCGACCGCGGCATTCGGGCGAATTCGGTGGCGCCGGGGCCGATTTGGACGCCTTTACAGATTTGCGGCGGACAGCTGCCGGAAAACATTCCCGAGTTTGGGCAGGAAACGCCGCTCAGAAGAGCCGGCCAGCCGGCGGAGCTGGCTTCGCTGTACGTTTATCTGGCGTCGAACGAATCAAGTTATGTGACGGCAGAGGTTATGGGCGTGACCGGAGGCATGCATTTGTCCTGACGTATGGGAAACAGACGCGGCCGGCGGTTTTATGGCGCTGTATTAAGAAAATTTAAACAGAAATAAAATTAATTTAATTTCAGTTTAATCCTTTATTTTAATGTAAGAAAAAATGCACCATATCCATACCCTTATTTTAGACTTGACCCTTATTACTATTTATGCCGGCATAATGACGCTTGTCTGCAAAAAACTGAAGCAGCCGATTGTTCTCGGGTACGTGGTTGCCGGTATTCTGGCCGGTCCGTTTTTCAATTTTCTGCCGACGGTCAGCGACCGCGAAGACCTGACGCTGTGGGCGGACATCGGCGTTATTTTTCTTCTGTTCGGCCTGGGGCTGGA
>FR885511.1:246927-271145 GCA_000436375.1 Azospirillum sp. CAG:239
GGGCTGGAGTTCAGCTTCAAAAAAATGATCAATGTCGGCAAGTCGGCAATGATTACGGCCAACGCCAACATTCTGTTCATGCTTTATCTGGGATACAGCACCGGCATTCTGCTCGGGTGGTCGACGATGGACAGCTTTTTTCTGGGCAGCATGATTTCAATGTCGTCAACGACGATTATCATTAAGGCTTTTGACGACCTGAACGTCAAAAAACAGCGATTTACGGATTTGGTTTTTGGCGTGCTGGTGGTTGAAGACATTATGGGAATCCTGATGCTGGTGCTGCTGCCGACGATTGCGCTGGGCAACAGCATTGACGGCGAGGCTTTGCTCGGCAGCGCGCTGAAACTGGTGTTCTTTTTGGTTTTGTGTTTTATTGCCGGAATTTATCTGGTGCCGACGTTTTTGAAAAAAATCGAAGGTTTCCTGACTGATGAAATGCTTTTGCTGATTACCATCAGTCTGTGTTTCGGCATGGTTTATCTGGCGACCTGTTCCGGCTTTTCGTCGGCGCTGGGCGCTTTTATCATGGGTTCCATTCTGGCGGAAAGCAGTCTGATTCAACGAATCGAAAAGAACATTCAGCCGATTAAGGACTTTTTCGGTGCGGTGTTTTTTGTTTCGGTCGGCATGATGGTCGACCCGTCGATGTTTGTGACGTATGCCTGGCCGATTTTTCTGATTACGCTGATTGTCGTTATCGGCAAGGTTGCTTTTTCGTGTCTGGGTTTCATCATTTCCGGCCAACCGGTAAAGACGGCGATTCTCTGCGGTTTTTCGCTGGCGCAGGTCGGCGAGTTTGCCTTTATCATCGCCAGCCTGGGCATGAGCCTCAAGGTTCTCGACGCGCAGGTTTATCCGATTATCGTGGCGGTGTCGGTAATTACGACCTTTTTGACGCCGATGATGATTAAGGCCGCCGATCCGTTTTACCGGCTGGTGCTGAAACTTTGTCCGGAATCGTGGCGGCGTTACATCGGCCGGACGGAAGAGCCGGTTCGGGTAAGCCCCTCGGAGGAGCGGCTGTGGTCGGAATTGTTTAAAAACTATCTGCTGCGGATGGTGCTGTTTTCGATGATATTATACACGATTATTCTGCTTGCGCAGCATTATGTACAGCCGGTTGTTCTGCATTATCTGCCGAACTTGAGCGGCCGGGTGGTTATGACCGGGATAACGCTGCTGGTTATGGCGCCGTTCCTGAAAGCGCTTATCGGCTGGGAAGCCATTCTGCCGGCATTTCTGCGCGATACGGTAATGCGGATTTTGTGCCGGTTGAGCGGCCGTTCGCCGGACGACGGCCATGAAGACGGCTGGCTGAAAAAAGTGAGCGAAAAATTCGCTTTCTGCGGCAATCTGAGCGAAAATGCCGAAAATATCAAAAACTTTTTCATTTCCAACAGTATTCTGGCTAAAATCTATTATAAACTGTGGATTTCGAAAAAGGCGAACCGGCTGCCGCTGATTCTGATGACCAGTTTCCGGCTGCTGGTGGTGGCGTTTTTCATTGTCACGGTCTTTCATACCTTTTTAACCGAAGACGCGCGGATTTCGCTGCTGCTGTTGTTTGTTTCGGTAATTGTTCTGGCGCAGTCCAAGTGGCTGCTGACCCAGTATATGAAAATCGAAGCGCAGTTTCTGGCAAATCTGCGCGGACATCATCATGAAAAGAGGGAAGAAGAGGGCAAAGCCGCAGACTGAGCGGGAATCAGAAAGCGCCTTTGTCTTCAAGCGAATCGTAGCGTTTGTGAATGCATTGGACGCAGGTTTTGTGCACGCCCTGCGTAATGTCATAGATGACAAAACGTCCCTGGCGCCGCGAGATGACAAAACCGTCGTCTTTCAGCCGTTTGAGATATTGTGAAACCTTGAGCTGTTCGCTGCCGATGCCGTTGACGATTTCGGTAACATTTTGGGGACCGTAAAGGGTCAAGAACTCCAGAATGCGCATTTTGTCGTAATTGGCAAAGAGCTTGATGCGGTTGGCGGTCATCATGGTATAGTCCGAAGGCAGAATCGCCTTGACGCCGTCTTCAAGAAAGTAGAAATTGTCGGTCATCATGGCATAGAGTTTGCGCAGACAGGTAAAGATGCTGGCCGGGTATTCTTCGCAGATGTCGTAATAGATGAAAATGCCGCGGCGGTTGGTTCTGACCAGGTTAGCCTCGCGCATTTTCTTCAGGCTCTGGGAGATGATGACCTGTTCTTCGCCGAGGGCTTTGGTTATGGCCGAAACGGAAGAACTGCCGTTGACGTCGAGGTATTCCAAAATGCGCAGGCGCAGCGGGTGGGCAATGTAAGAAATGCCTTTGACGGCTTTGCGCATGATGTTTTCGGGCAGCTGCTGTTCCATGTGAACCTCTTTTTAATATCTTTCGCTTTTTATATATAGCAGATTTTGCAGGTATTGCAAACAAAAACGTCCCTCCGGCGGTGACCGGAGGGACAAGGATACTAAAAGCGTTTTATTATTTGAGATAGGGTTTGACATATTCGTCAAATTTGCGGGCGTTGTTTTCGGACCAGCCCATGAGGTATTTGCCGCCCATGCAGAACAACGGGGTGCCGATGCTGTTGCCGAGTCTGAACTTTTCGCCGCAGGCTTTGAAGAGTTCAAAGCCGTTGCCGACATGGATGTTGACCATAGCCATGTTCAGGTTCGGGTATTGCCGGTCAATGTAGTCTATGGCATCGTGGCAATAAGGGCATTCGTTATAGTAGAAAAAATAGATTTTGCCGTCGTCGAGCGCGGCGGTTTCGGTTTTTTTGCCGCAGCCGCAGACAAGCAGAACGGCGGCAAACAGAGTCAGACAGATTTTGCGCATGGTTTTTCCCCTTATTCAATGCAACAGTCGACGGCTTTGCGGACGAAGGCCTTCATTTTGGAAAGCGCGCCGATCTTTTCGGCGGCGGCAGGCGCTTCCCTGACGACGGCGTCGAGTTTGGAAGAAAGTTTTTTGATGTCTTCGGACTTGTCTTCAATCCATTTGACATCGTCGACGTTAAGCATGTTCATGTTCAGTCCCCAAAACAGGCAGTAAAGTTCATAGGCCTGATTGAAAAGCCTGTAGGCCTCTTCGGGGTGGTTGAGCGACTGCTGTTTGGTGCCGACTTCCATAAGGCGCATGGACGAGGCCAGCAGATGTTTGGATATGCACCAGACTTCGCCTTCGTAAGAAGGAATTATTTTTTGCATGAGGTTTTTGCGCATTTCGCGAACGTCCCGAATCAGGTCATAGAAAGAATTTTTGCCGGTTTTGGCGCCGGAAAAAACCAGATGTTCCTCAATGGAAATCAGGTTCATGATGGCAATGCTCAAATCCTGGTCGGAAGACAAATCTTTCGGGTTTACTTTTTTGGAACTGTCGATTTTTTCGACGAACTCCTTAACACTGTCAATTTTTTTCATATCGGCCTCCTGTTAATGTAATATTTTATATATATCAATATTTCTATATATATAATATTGCATATATTAAAAATGTCAATAATTAATTTTACGAGATTATGCTTGCCAGCCCCGTTGCGTTTGGGTAGGATTGAAACAAAGTTACAGCGCAAAAACGGATGAAAGATGAAGAACTTTAATCAGAGAGTGTTTGCCATCGTGCGGCGGATTCCGCGGGGAAAGGTCATGAACTACGGACAGACGGCGCGGCTGGCCGGCAGTCCGCATGCGGCGCGCGCCGTCGGTTATGCTCTGCATCAGGCGCGGGCGGAAGATAACGTTCCCTGGCAGCGGGTCGTTTATAAGGACGGCGGCATGGCTTTTGCCGATGCCGGACAAAGGGCTTTGCTGGCAGCGGAAGGCGCGGTCTTTACGGACGAAGGCAAAGTCGACATGGCCGTCTGCGGCTGGGATGCCGCAGAGATTGAGGCTGAACTGTTTTTTTAACGCCTGACCGTTTCAGCGGCAGAGATTCCAGAGTTCCTGAAAGCTGCGTCCGGTTTTGCCGGCGGTAAAATGTCCGAAATTGAGATAATCGTGAAAAACGATTTGCGAGTAGGCGGCCAGCAGCCTGTCTTTGGTTTGGCGTTCGGCCTCGTCATCGTCTTCCGAAAAGATAAGATGGACTTCATCTATGCTGTTTAAGGCTGTCGGTTTGAGGTCGGTTTGCAGAAAGTCGTCAAATTCCCGTTCCGGGTCCAGCCAGGGGGCGACTAAAATGAGTTTTTCAAGTTTGAGTTTGTGTTCCTGCAAATATTTTATGGCGAATCCACCACCGGCGCTGTGCCCGACGAGAAGAGAAAGCTTTTGGGGTTTGAAACATTCGAAAGTTTCTTTCCATTCGGCATAGGACGGGCGGTAAGGATGCGGAAGTTCCGGCGTCTGGCACTGCCAGCCGGCGCGCAGAAACTGCTGTTGCAACCAGGGCAGCCACCAGGCATTGGAAGGTGACGGGTATTTGGAAAAGAAAAATTCTTCTTCGGGGCAGATCCCGTGCAGGATAAGTGCGGTTTTCATGGTTGCGGCTCCGTATTTTTCTGTTATAGTGACAAAAGCATTATGCGGTTTCCGCCGCAAAAAGTCATCTGTTATTTGGGACGAAATGATAAGTATTCCGGTCATATTGGTTATGTTGGGCGTGGCGGCGCTGCTCTGGGGGTTCGGAATTGAACCGAAACTGCTGAAAACTTCGGTTTACCGCATTCGGCAGCCGGAGCTGGCGGGGCTGAAAATCGTCTTTGCCAGCGACTTCCATGCGGCGCCGGGGCATGAGCGGCGGCTGCGGAAAATCGTCGGCAGAATTGCCGCGCAGCAAGCGGACATGATTCTGCTCGGCGGCGATTTTGTCAAAGGCCGCCGTTTTGAGAAAAGTATGCCGATTGAAAAGATTGCGCCGATACTGGCAGAGCTGCATGCGCCGCTCGGGGTTTATGCGGTGCTGGGCAATCACGACTGGCGGCGGGACGGGGTGCGGATTGCCGATGTTTTGCAAAAACACGGCATTGAAGTTCTGGAAAACGAGAATCGGCGGATTGACCATGCGGGCGGCAGTTTGTGGCTGGCCGGGCTGGCCGATTGCAACATGCGGCGGCCGGATGTGCGCAAGGCGTTGGAAAATGCCGGCAATCCGGTTCTGGTAATAACCCATTCGCCGGATATATTTCCGCAGGTGCCGGAGCGGGCGGCGCTGACGCTGGCCGGACATACCCACGGCGGGCAGGTGGCGCTGCCCTGGCTGGGAGCGCTGCTGGTACCGTCCGCTTTCGGCAAAAGGTATGAAGGCGGGCTGACAGTGGAAAACGGCAAAAAGCTTTTGGTCAGCCGGGGGCTGGGTACCAGTCTGCTGCCGGTGCGTTTTAACTGCCGGCCGGAGATTGTTGTCGTAGAGTTTGAGTAACCGAAATGCCGGTCAGGCCGTTTTTTCGTCCTTTTCGGGGTTGAAATCAAAGCGCCAGCCGTAAAAGTCTATCAGCGCCAGCAAATCGCCCCATGCAACGTTGCCTTTGCCGATTTCTATCCGGTCGATTATTTCCGCTTTAAGGCCTGTACGGCGGGCGACGTATTCCAGGGTCAGCTGCTGGTCGTGCCGCCGGGCAAAGAGTTGCAGACCCAAGCGGCGGCGCAGAATGCGGCGCGGGTTTTCCGTACGCGGGTTGTATTCAAATGACATGATCTCCGACTCCTTCTAAAGTTTTGCCGTAAAACAAAACCACCTTACTTGACGGTAAGGTGGGAGGAGTTCGAAGCTGCAAATAGACAGTGTGCTGATTCGTCCGCAAAGCGGCTTATATCGCACCATCCTCCCTTACAGGAGGTTATTACGGTTCTATTTGATGAGCTTCGACACTCCGTTATCAGTTTAACCGTTTCTGATAACAGGAGTGATTATAGAGGCAAAATTCTATTTTGCAACGAAGAAATTCCGGCGGTCAGTCGACGATAATTTCGGGTTTGGTATCTTTGCCGAAGCACATGCGCCTGTCGATACCGCGGGTTTGGCAGTCGAGTGTGCGGTCGCTGTCAGGCAGGTCGTCGGCATTGCCGAGGTTGTACATGTCCTGCTCAAAAAGTTCGTCAAGTTCCGGAACGGTGTCAATCAGTTGTTCTTCACGCAGAGTTTTAACCTCAAAGTCCTTTTCGTCGTCGGGGGTAAAATTCTGGTCGGAGTAGTCGCGGACTTTTACCGGTTCATCAATTTTTCCCGTAATCATGTTTTTTCTCCCGAGAAGTTGCATTATTTCGGCAGGTTGAAGAGCAGAAAGTCTGATTCCGCGTCGACGCCGCGCAGCTGTAAGGTTGCATTCTCGTCTTCAACGGCCATGCCGTCGCCGGCAACCATTATTTGTCCGTTGAGGATCAGACTTCCCCGGGCGGCGTGCAGCCAGTATTTGCGGTTCGGTTCGAGTTTGTAGACGATTTCGGCGTTTTCCTGAAGCAGGGTGCGGAAGATTTCGCAATCCTGCTGAATGATGAAAGCGTTGTGGCGGCCGTCCGGCGCGGCGATGCAGCAAAGACGGTTAAGCATGTCGTCTTCGGCAAAATGCCTGTGGCCATAGGCCGGCTTAATGTCTTCGATGTTGGGAAGAATCCAGATTTGCAGAAAATGCAGAGGCTTGTCCGCCGAGGCGTTTAGTTCGCTGTGATAAACGCCGGTGCCTGCCGACATTTTCTGGATGTCGCCCGGTTTGAGCAGCGCTTTTTGCCCCATGCTGTCTTTGTGCTCAAGCTCGCCGTCAAGGACGATGCTCATAATTTCCATATTGGCGTGGGGATGCATGTTGAAACCGGTGCCGGGCGCGAAAACGTCGTCGTTAATAACGCGCAGGACGCCGAATCCCATGTGCTCCGGGTCATAATAGCCGCTGAACGAAAAGGTATGATAGCTGTCTAGCCAGCCGATTTGCGTATGGCCGCGTTCGTTGGCCGGTCTTAGTGTGAACATCTTTTTCTCTCCCGAAAGATTATGCTGGTTTGTATATAACACCGGCTTTCCGGGTTTCAACAAGACGAAGTCTGCGAAAGTTTTATTTTCCGGCTGTTCAAATTAATATCTCTGTAGTATAAGCAGACAAGTTGCGTATTTGCCGGGAGAAATCGATGTATATTTTGCGCAGGCTTTTGCCTTTCGGCGTTTTCAGCATCGGGCTGGAACTGCTTTATAAAACCGGACTGATGGCATTTGAGGCGGACAAGCCGGATTTTGCCGCTGCCGAACTTTTGAAAACTTTTGGCGTGATGCTGCTGACGACGGCTATTGCCACGCTGTATATGCTTATTCCTTATATGCTGTTTTTGCTGTCGCTGCCTGCGGCGCGCCGGAACGGAAAACTTGACCGTGCCGTGACGGTGTTCATGTATGCGTCTTTTGTGTTTGCGCTGTTGTTTGAGAAGACCGCATCTTTTGTGTTCTGGGACGAATTTTCGGCAGCGTTCAACTTTATTGCCGTCGATTATTTGGTTTATACCAATGAGGTTATTGCCAACATTTATCAGTCGTATCCGGTTAATCTGATTTTGTCGGCGCTGCTGGCGGCAACGGCGGCAATCGTTTGGCTTACGAAGCGGTTTCTTTTTCCGGCTGCCGGAGATTGCGGGCCGCGCTGCCGATTGTCTGCCGCCGCCGTTTATGCGCTGTTGTGTCTGGCGGCGTACCGGTTTGTCGATATGGCAAATTTGGAAGCAAACCGGAATTTTTACAATGCCGAAATTTCCAAAAACGGAACCTACAGCCTGTTTTCGGCCTTCTTGAAAAACGAGCTGGATTATGCCAGTTTTTATCCGGTGCAGGACGTACGCGAGAATCTGAAAATTCTGCATAAAAAGTTTGCCGCGCCGAATGTTCGTTTTCTGGCGCCGGAAAAGGGAATTTCCCGGCATATCGGTTCGTATCGGCCGGAGAACCGGGCCAATGTGATT
The DNA here is from genome assembly GCA_000436375.1 of Azospirillum sp. CAG:239. Lineage (GTDB taxonomy): Bacteria > Pseudomonadota > Alphaproteobacteria > RF32 > CAG-239 > Scatacola_A > Scatacola_A faecigallinarum. Next base: position 254,792 of record FR885511.1, read on the forward strand.
GTGGTGCTGATGGAAAGCATGAGCGCCAAGTATCTGGACGAGAATCACCCGGAAGGCATGCCCGAGATTACGCCGAATCTGAGCCGCCTTTCCCGCGAGGGGCTGTTTTTCAGCAACGCCTATGCGACCGGCACGCGTTCGGTGCGGGGAATCGAGGCGGTAACGCTGTCGGTGCCGCCGCTGCCCGGAATGTCGATTGTCCGCCGCCAGAAAAACGAAAACCTGTTTAACATCGGTTCGGTTTTTGCGGAAAAGGGATATGACAATAAATGGATTTACGGCGGCTACGGGTATTTTGACAATATGAACTATTTTTTCGGACATAACGGTTTTCAGGTTGTTGACCGCGCGGTATGGGACAAGGACGAGGTTACTTTTGCCAACGCCTGGGGGGCGGCGGACGAAGACACTTTTGCCAAGGTTATTCGCGAAGCGGACAAGTCCTATGCGGCGGGAAAGCCGTTTTTGACCGTGCTGCTGACGATTTCCAATCATCGGCCGTACACTTATCCGGAGGGGCGGATAGACATTCCGTCCGAGAAAGGCGGGCGGCTCGGCGGCGTGAAATATGCCGACTATGCCGTCGGACAGTTTGTGAAAGAGGCCAAATCGAAACCCTGGTTTGACAATACCCTGTTCGTGTTTGTGGCCGATCATACGGCCGGGGCTGCAGGCAAGGAGGAAATCAGTCTTGAGGGGCATCATATTCCGTTTATCATCTATGCGCCGAAACTGGTCAAGGCGCGGCGAATCGACATGCCGGTCAGTCAGATTGACGTTTTGCCGACGCTGCTCGGGCTGCTGAATTTTGACTATGACAGCCGTTTTTACGGGCAGGACGCGCTGTCGGCGAATTATGAGCCGCGTTTCTTTGTCAGCAATTATCAGAAAGTCGGGTATGTAAAGAACGGCGTGAACGTGATTTTGAAACCGGTTCGCCGCTTTTCATATGAGCCGGGCGATGCCGACCCGAAAACCGTGGACGAAAACCTGAAAGAGGGAATCGCGTTTTATCAGCAGGCCGACCGTTGGGAAGAAAATATGCGATGCGGCGAATAAGTAAAAAAAACCGCTCGGATGAGCGGCTTTTTTTATTTTTCGACAATTGGTCTGGGCGCCGAGGCCTGACTGCGAATATTGTAGGGAACAACTTCTTTTTTGCCTTCGACCTCCATCTGCGGGTCGACAAAGCTGATAGTGCCTTTTTCGTAGAAATAAAAGTCGCGGCGGATGCGGGCCTTGTCTTTAATCGACAGTTCGTTCCATTCCTTTTCGGTCATGCCGTAGGGATAGGTTTCCTTTGGCTGGGGCAGCGGCTGCGGTTCGGAAGCGCAGGCGGAAACCAAAAGCATTAAACCCATTGCTAACAGTTTTTTCATAGTTCTTTCTTCCTTTCCATTATCAGCCAGTATTTTAATCTCAAATTAAGATTATGCCATTTTATTGTTTTCTTTTCTACAAAAAATTTGCTTTTATGCGGCGTTTTTAATTGCGGGCGGCTGAAAAATATGATATTTTGTCCGGGATTTTGATTAAGTATTTTCTGATGTATAATTATAAAATTTTAAGAACATGAAAAAAGTCAATGACGTTGCCGTTGAGGTTTTGTGCGGCGACATTACCAAAATTACCACGGCTGCGCTGGTGGTGCCTGAGTTTTGCAACAAAATTGCCGATACGGCGCTGACCAGAAGACTGGCGTACTGCGGTGCCGAAGACGGACTGAAGTCTTTTGAAGCGTATTCGAAAAAGACGCGGCTGAAGCCCGGATGCGTCGTTACGACACCGGGCGGCGGCAATGCAAAGTATCTATTTCATTCGGCAATGGAACCCGGTGACAAGGATACGTATTTGCTGCAGCTGAAGACGGCGGTTGCCAATATTTTGGTCAAGGCGCTGGAATTTAAGCTGACGACGCTGGCGGTTCCGGATTTTCGTCTGGGCGGGAATTGTCCTCTGTCGCAGGCCGAAATGGTGGAAGCAATGCTTTCGGTTCTGAACGGCTGTCCGCAGAAAGGCGTTGTCGAAGAGTTTACGATTGTCCTGAGCGAAGGCGGCAAGGAATATGAAGAGGCCGTCGATGTTCTCGAAAGCGAAAGTTATGTCTGTCCGGCGTCGGTATGATTTCGGTTTTTAGGGCTTTAAGCAGTTCCTCCGGGGTTCCGGCGGAGCTGCTTTTGGTTTTTAAAGCAAAAAAAATCTTATATCCACCGCGGGGCGAATCGGCGGAAACCGAATCTCATCAAGAATCTTAACCGATTCTTTAGATTCCGGGATTAGACTTTTGGCCATAATTTAACTTAGCGCTTGCAACTCTCGTTTTCGGGCGATAAGCTAATTTTATCAACTTTTGTATTAACTTTTTAAGGATAAGGATATGACAGCATGTAAGAAAATCGGCAGCGTTATGTTGATGACCCTGCTGGTTATGACGGCCCTGATTCAGGGTGCGGCTGCTTCCGAAATTGACCTGAACATTCCGATGCTGGATGTCAGCTACAATATCTGGGGTTATGCCACGACCGGTTCGCAGCTCCTGCTTTACGGCATGGGTATCTGTGTTCTGGGTATGCTTTTCGGATTTTATGAATTTGTCAAAATCAAGGGAATGCCGGCGCACAAGCTGATGCTGAACGTGTCGGAGACCATTTATGAAACCTGCAAGACCTATATGAAGCAGCAGGCCAAGCTTCTGGTGCTGCTGGAAGTTTTCATTGCCGCTTGCATTTTTTACTATTTCTTTTATCTGAATGCGACGCCGCTGCCGAAGGTTCTGACCATTCTGGGCTGGTCAATTCTGGGTATTCTGGGTTCGTTCTCGGTAGCCTGGTTCGGCATGCGAATCAACACCTATGCCAACTCGCGTACGGCGTTTGACTCCCTGAAGGCAAAACCGTTTTCGGTTATGAGCCTGCCTCTGCGTTCCGGCATGTCCATCGGCGTGCTGCTGATTTGCGTCGAATTGATTATGATGATTGCCATTCTGCTGTTTGTCGACAGGGAAAGCGCCGGCGCCTGCTTCGTCGGCTTTGCCATCGGCGAATCGCTCGGCGCTTCGGCGTTGCGCATCTGCGGCGGCATCTTTACGAAGATTGCCGACATTGGTGCCGATCTGATGAAAATCATTTTCAAAATTGACGAAGACGATGCACGCAATCCGGGTGTGATTGCCGACTGTACCGGCGACAATGCCGGCGACTCCGTCGGCCCGACCGCTGACGGTTTTGAGACCTACGGCGTAACCGGCGTGGCCCTCATCAGTTTTATCGTTCTGGCCGCGGGCATGATGTATGCGCCGAACGGCGATCTGACCCTGATGGCCGGAGGCATTGATATTCAGGCCCGGCTGATTGTCTGGATTTTTGCGATGCGCGTACTGATGATTATCACTTCGGTCGTTTCGTATCTGATTAACAACAAGGCTTCGAAGATGATCTTCGGCAACAGAGCCGCCTTTAACTTCGAAACGCCGCTGACAAGCCTGATCTGGCTGACCTCAATCCTGTCGATTTTGGTTACGTTCGGCGTTTCCTACGTAATGATCGGCGACATGGGTGCCGACCTGTGGTGGAAGCTTTCGGTCATTATCTCCTGCGGTACGCTGGCCGCGGCACTGATTCCGGAATTTACCAAAATCTTCACTTCTTCGAAATCGAAGCATGTTGACGAAATTGTCAACGCCAGCCGTGAAGCCGGCGCTTCTCTGAACATTATTTCGGGTATCGTTGCCGGTAACTTCTCCGCCTTCTGGCAGGGTATGGTCATGGTCGGCCTGATGGTTATCGCTTTCTTTACCGCCCGCACCGGCCTGGACGCCTATATGGTATATCCGACGGTGTTTGCGTTCGGTCTGGTTGCTTTCGGCATGCTCGGCATGGGTCCGGTTACGATTGCCGTTGACTCCTACGGGCCGGTTACCGACAATGCACAGTCTGTATTTGAACTGTCACAGATTGAGGGCGTGAAAGGCATTGACAAGGAAATTGAGAAAGAATACGGCTTTAAACCGAACTTTGAGCAGGGAAAACAGCTGCTGGAAGAAAACGATTCTGCCGGCAATACGTTTAAAGCGACGGCCAAACCGGTGCTTATCGGCACGGCGGTTATCGGCGCAACGACGATGATTTTCTCAATCATTCTGCTTTTGAATCTGCAGCTGAACCTGTTGGATCCGAATGTTCTGTTCGGTCTGATTCTGGGCGGCACGGTCATTTACTGGTTCTCGGGTGCTTCGATGCAGGCGGTTTCGACCGGCGCTTATCGCGCGGTCAACTACATTAAGGAGCACATCAAGCTGGATACCAATAAGGCAGCGTCGATTGAGGATTCCAAGAGCGTGGTCAAAATCTGCACGATTTATGCGCAGAAAGGCATGCTGAATATTTTCATCGTCATCTTCTCGTTTACGATTGCCTTTGCCTGCTTTAATGCAACGCTGTTTGCCAGCTATCTGATTTCGATAGCGGTCTTTGGTCTGTTTCAGGCTCTGTATATGGCAAATGCCGGCGGTGCCTGGGACAATGCCAAGAAAGTGGTTGAAGTCGATTTGCATGAAAAAGGTTCTGCGCTGCATGCGGCCGCCGTTGTCGGCGATACGGTCGGCGATCCGTATAAGGATACCTCTTCGGTGGCTCTGAACCCGATTATCAAGTTCACGACGCTGTTCGGTCTGCTGGCGGTCGAGATGGCCGTTGCTGCGCCGCGCTGCGTATCCGTCGGACTTGGCGTCGCGTTTTTCCTCATCGGTTTGTATTTCGTATACAGATCGTTTTACGGAATGCGTATTGAGCCGAAGAAAGTAGACTGAGTTTTATACGCTCGTCCATTAAAAAAAAGAGCGGCGGAAAATTCGAAAGGGCTTATCCCGGACGGGTTTTCCGCCCTCTTTTTTACGCTTTCCGAAGAGAAAACAGTGGTTGACAGAGATGGACAAAAGACTTATGGTGATGGTTCAAAATTTTATGTTTATGCGAATGTATTTTTATACAAGATATGTATTTTTTTATGTTTAACTAAATTTTTTGGCTTATGGATAAGTTGCAAAAAGCACGGTTGGATTTATTCAACATGATGCACGGACGGATTATTCCTAACAGTGTGATGGCGGATATTCGCTATGATGCAGGTGATGACCTGTTTGACAAGTTCAGAAAAATTTATGAGGACCCGAAACAAAAGTATCTTCTGATTGCGAATGATACGACCTTGTCGGGTTATCAGGCTTTTTGGAATGAGATATTTCCGGAAGACGGTTTGGATTTGTCGGTGCTTGAGTTTTTGCAGAGCAGGGATTTTGCCGAAGTGAAGTTTTGTTGGAAGGACGAACTGACCAATTTTATTCGCAACGAAGCGAATGTTTGCAAGCGTCCTTATCTTGCGCAGTTGGCTGACGCCCTGTATGTTACGCATACAAAACTTGACCTCTCGCAAGTGTTGGGAGACATGCTGAAGAAACAGGCGGACGTTTCTGCCGACTATGACGTTTACTGGGGTTTTTGCCTCGTGGCGTTCAGTTTTGACCTGATGAGCGAAGACCTGCTGCCGCTGCTTTATCAGGCGTTGGAAAAGCATAACGGTTTGCTGGTCGCACTCGGTTAAATTTTTTTAATGATGCGGACGGTTCCTGTTTGGGGAACTGTCCGTTAATTGATTGTTTATTATTAAATATCTGAATTATGACAAAGAAAGAAATGCAGCTTGAACTGTGGAAGGCCATGCACGGCATGGTAATTCCGATGCCGTTTTTAAAAGATATACCGGAAGCGGATATGAAATCTTTTCGGGAAATTTATGATAATCCGAAAAAGAATCGGCAATTGGCGGAAAATCGTTTTGAAAATGCCCCTTTGCTTGAAAAAGTGCGCAAGGAAACGGCCTTGTGTATTCTGGAATACGCTTCGCGCGGTTTGTTTGAGGAGTTGGGTGCGCTGGCCGTGGTATTTTATTACGGTTCCGGCGGGTACTCGTGCGCTGCCGAAACGGAAGATTTGCTGGCAGTTTTGGCTCGGAGAAACTATTCGTATGCGGTGCATTGCGCTTTTTGTCTGCTGGCGCTTAACTTTGAAAGCATTGACGACAGCTGTCTGCCAATGTTTGAAAGGGTTTTTTACCGGCATAAGGCGGGACTGGAAGCTCGTGGAAAGAGATGGTTTAAAAAACGCTGCGGCTGTAATTGAAAAGCGGTCGGATTAAAAGTTTGCAAGGCGGAACGTTGGTTCCGCCTTGTTTCGTTTCAGAGCAGACAATCGGTGGCTTCGGGATTAGCACAGCGGATCCTGCGGTCGAGACGGTCTTCGTCGATACCAGCCGGATCTTCGTGAACGATTATCTGCGCATTCGGATAAGCCTTGAGCAGCGCTTTCTCAACCTCGTCGGTATAGTCATGCGCCTGATACAGAGAAAGGGCGCCGTCCAGTTCCAAATGGAATTCGAACATATATTCGCCGCCGAGGTCGCGGGTGCGCAGGTCATGAATGCCGTGGGCAAAATCGTGGCCGAGGACGATTTTTTTGATGTTCAGGCGAATTTCGTCGTCAAGCTCCCGGTCGGTCAGCAGTCCGACAGCGTCGCGCGCCAGTTTGTAGGCGTTGTACAACAGATAGGCGGAAACGGCAAAGGCGGTCAGCGTATCAAACCAGCTCCAGCCCAAAAACTTGACGACAACAAGCGTGACGATGATGGAGAGGTTGGTTGCGACGTCGACGGTGTAGTGGGCGCTGTCGGCTTCAATCGCCTGTGAAGCGGTGTGCCGGGTAACGTATTTTTGAAAGGCGATCAGCGCCAGCGTGCCGAACAGGCTGATCAGCATGATGGCTATGCCGATGCCGGTTTGTTCAACCTTTACCGGCGTAATAAAACGGCTGATGCCGTCATACATGACAAAAATGCCGGAACCGGCGACAAACGCCGACTGAATAAGCGCCGAAATGGCCTCGGCTTTGCCATGACCGTAACGGTGATTGGAATCGGCCGGCTGGGAGGATATTTTGACGGCGATAAAAGTGACTGAAGACGCGAAAATGTCGGCAAGGCTGTCAATCATGGACGAGAGCACGGCCAGCGAACCGGTGTAAAGGGCACCGAACATCTTGAGAAGGCTGAGGCTGACGGCCAGCGCGACGCTGGCGGCGGTGGCCGTTTTTTTAAGTTTTTTGCTTTCTTCCTGACTTAAGGGCATTTTGTATTTTCTCCATATCTTCGGCAGTTATTTCAAAAAACTTATTTTTAGTGCCGTCAGCGAAAGTTTGCAAATGTTTTCCGTTGATTGTGCCGATGAAATCGTAAACGACATAATAGCGGCCTTTCTCGCGGTAAAATTTCAAATCGACACGGTTGCCGTTCTCGGCGTCCAGCGTGAAACCGAATATGTTTTCGGCATTTGTTTTTTCGGGCGCTTCACCGGTAAAGTAGGTGTTCAGCATTATCCGGGCCAGATTGGCCAGCAGGCCGGCGTCAGTTTGGCCATTTACGGCGGCCAGTCGTCCGAAACGCAGGTTCCAGAGCGAACTGTAAGTCCAGTTTTGCCAGACAGGTTCAAGATCAATGAAGTCGGCGGCAATCAGCCAGACCTGGAAACGGTTGTCAAACTTGATATAGGCGGCTTTGGCTCCGCGGCCGACGTCCAGATCATAGCGGCCGACGTTGAAGGCCGTCAGGCTGTTTCCGTCCGCATCCTGCAGTTCAATGCGGATATTGGGCGTACCGGCGACGCCCAGCGGTGCCAGTCCGAATTTACCCAAATCTTCGCCGCGGTCGGATTTCTTCTCATAATAAACGGCTTCCAGCATTGCGCTCAAGAAGCTGCGAAGCCGCTCCTGATAAACCGGAAAAATTTCATGTCCTTTCAGTTTCCAGTTGTCGCCGTCAAGATAAAACTCAAGGATATTGCTGTTGTTTTGGAGAGTTATATGCCGGACGTCGTTGATTTTTTTATCAAGTCCGGCAAAAACGGGTTTGTTTTCATAAGCTTCGATTTGGCGGTCTTCGGTCAGATAGACCGATGCGATGCCCAATCCGAGCAAAAGCAGGGAAGCGGCAAGAATCCTGCCGAGTTCTTCGTTGAAACGGAAAGAGCTTCCCGGCCGCTTACGGTGGGAGAAGAATGCCGACAGCAGCAATCCGGCCAATATGGACAGCGGAACCGCGTAGATGTTGGCAATTTTTACCCATGTGTCGATGGCGTTGATTTCGGCGTTAAGCGTGCGGCGGATTTCGCCGAGTTCTTTTCTTTCGGCATCCAGACGTTTGCGAATGCCGGCAATCAGGGACAATTCGTCCGCAGTAAAGGTCTGCCGCCGTTCGAAGTCTTTTTTGCCCCAGATTTCCTGAAGTTCGGTTTTGGTTCGATTGATGCGTTCGATGATTTCGTTCTCTTTGACCTTAAAGTCAAGCTGCGCGTTGCGCCTGATTCTTTCGACGTCTTCAAATCGTCTGACCTTGGCCGATTTGCCGCGCAGGCCGATGAGGTTGTCGCCGCCGCTCAGACTTTCGAGTGCATTAAGAACAAAGTTACCGTTGTCCATGACCGGCACGGCAAAGTTGCCGTCCAGCAGTTTGACCGAACTGGTCCAAAACGAATCGTAGAGAAAGTCGGAATCGCCGACGGCAATCAGTTCGAAGGGGCGGTCGGCGCGGCCGCTTTTGATTTTGGCGGCGATGACCTTAGGGGTATTGTCCGAGCGGAAGCTGCGGAGAATGTCGCCGGGGTTGACGTTTTGGTAAACTGCCGAAACGTCGAGGTACGCGGCATTGGGCGAAGTGATTATCAGCGGTTCGAAAATGATGTCCGGCGCCGCCGGTTCGATTTCTGAAGCGGAGGAAAAAAGAAGGTTCTTAAGTTTGGAAACCTCCGGCGCTTTCGGATTGACGTTTTTCTCGGTCAGGATAAACTGAACCACGTCGCGGGTAAAAGACGGGTTGTTTTTATAGTTTTTGGTGGCATCGACCATTATGGAGTTGTCCAAATCGGCGACGACGGCATCGTTGCGGAAACGGATCCCCCAGAAGTCGGCCAGTTCGCCGGGATATGACGGAACGTATTCATGGTTGACCGGCGAGAAAATGCGCGGCGCTTCGGCGGCGTTGTCGAGAATAAGCAGCACTTTGCCGCCGTCGAGGGAGTAACGTTTGATTTTGCCGGTCAAATTCTCGTCGGGATTCTGCGGGTTGATTATCATCAGGACGTCAAGGTCGTCGGGGAAGTCTTCCGCGGTTTTGATGTGCTTTATTCGGTAAAGCTCTTTGAGCTGTTTGATAATCTGCCATTCCTGGCTGACGACGTTGTTGTTGATGACGGTGTCGAAGACCGGCAGCGTGGTAATGATGCCGAGTTTTTTGCGGGGATGTGCAAGTTCGAATATTTTCTGGGTAATATCCTGTTCCAAAAAGTTCTGTCTCTCCAGGGCGAAAAACGGAATGGTTTGACGATTGTCAACCGAATCGGTTAGCGTCAGACCGAAAAAGGCATTGACGTTGAGGTCGGCAACCGGCAGCGGCTGCAGGCCGGCGGCAATGGCTCTGTCTTCGATTTCGTCAAGCGGTTCGGGATTGTAAATCCGGTAGGCAAAACGGCCGCCGGACAGCGCGGCATACTGGCGGAGCAGCAGGCGGACTTTGTCAAACATCAGGCGCAGGTCAGGATTGCGTTCGCCCAAAACCGGGGAATAGTAGAGTTTTGCGGTTATCGGCCGGGGCAGATAGCGGAGCGTATTTTTGGTGGTGTCGGTAAGGGTAAAGATTTTTTCTTCGGTAAAATCGGCGGATATACCGCGGGTAAGGTTGTTGGCGAGCAGGTTGAGGCCGGCGAAACCGAGCAACAGGCAGAAAAAGGCAAAAATATAATAGCTCCGCGACGTTGACTTAAGCCATCCGGCGGTTCCGGCGGTTTTGAAACTGACAATCAGAACGGTGGTAAAGTTGAACAGCAGAATCAGCGAAACGAAGAAAATGAGATCGCGCAGTTCGAGAAGACCGCGGGATATGGCGTCAAAATGGGTAAGAAAGCTGAACGAAGCAATCATATCGACGGCGGCCAGCGGCAAAAACAGCCTGACAAAAGCGAGTATGTATTCCAGTCCGCTCAGGAAAAAAGCCAGATTGGCGACAACGGAAAGCACCAGAGCGATGACCTGGTTTTTGGTCAGTGCCGACATGGTCTGCGAAATGGCGAGCATGCAGCCGGCGAGGACAAAACTGCCTGCGTAACTCAGGGCAATGACGCCGTTGTCGGGCGTGCCGAGAACATTGACGGTAATCCAGAACGGAAAGGTCAGAAACAGCGCCAGAGCGCAGAATATCCAGGCGGCAAAAAACTTTCCCCAGACGAAAGCAGACACAGGAACCGGCATGGTCATAATCTGGACGACGGTTTTGGCACGAAACTCCTCGCTCCACAGCCGCATGGAAATGCCGGGAATAAACAGAAGGTAAAGCCAGGGCTGAAAGGCAAACATAGACGACAGATCGGCCGAGCCGCGTTCAAAGAAACTGCCGAAATAAACGGCAAAGGAACCGTTGAGCAGCAGGAAGGCTATCAGATAGACGTAAGCCAGCGGCGAGATGAAGTAACGCAGGAGTTCGTTTTTGGCAACCACAAACAGCTTGTTCATCAGTTTTCCTCCTCGGAGGCGGTCAGTTTGCGGAAAGCTTCGGCCAGCGTTTTGCCGCCGCTGCGGGCGATGATTTCCGCACAGCTGCCGTCAGCCATGATTTTGCCGCGGTTCATGAGAATGATCCGGCTGCAGACGGTTTCCGCTTCTTCCAACAGGTGGGTCGAAATGAGAATGGTTTTTTCCTGTCCCATTTGGTTAATCAGACTGCGAATGTGAGCCTTTTGGTTGGGGTCGAGACCGTCGGTCGGTTCGTCAAGCAGCAGTATCGGCGGATTGCTCAAAATGCTTTGAGCAAAGCCGACGCGGCGCAGATATCCTTTGGAAAGCGTTTCGATTTTCTGTCGCAGAACCTGCGTAACATTGGCTGTTTCCGCCGCCTCGGCAATGCGCGCTGCGGGCAGCCCGCGCAATTCGGCCATATAGCGCAGAAAGTCCCTGACGCTCAGATCCGGATACAACGGCGCACCCTCCGGCAGGAAGCCGACCGAAGCCTTGGCGGACAACGGGTTGTCGCGGATGTTGCGGCCGAGGACAAAAACGTCTCCGGAACTGGGCGCCAGATAGCCGGTTATCATGTTCATCAGAGTTGATTTGCCGGCGCCGTTCGGCCCCAAAAGGGCGATGATTTCTCCGGCCGCCGCCGTGAAGCTCAAGTCGTCGACGGCCCTGAGATTTCCGTAATCTTTGGTCAGATGCCTGATTTCTATGGCGGCGGGCAAAGCAGGTCTCCTTTGGTTATTTTTTTCCGTCGGAATTTTTGCGCCAGCCGAGTTCCGATTTGATGAAAGCGTCGATTTCGGCAGGTGCTATCAGTTTGCCGTTGGCATAGAAAACGTCAGGTTCGCCTCCGGCTCTGGCAACTTCGGCCAAACGGGCGGGGCTGGTGTTTCCGTTATAGATTTCATAAGCGAGAACCTTGATCTTTCCGCCATCAAGCGCGGCGATGACCTTGTCGGCGTTGCGAATATCGGCCGGGCTGTTATAGGCCAAAACAACAACCGATGCGGCTTTTTTCTGCTCCAGCGCAGACAGAACCTCAGCCGCAAAGGACGGTTCTGCCGGCGATGAAACCCGATCGTCGCCGGGATTGTTGAGGCGAAAGGAAATGAAAACGACTGCGGCGATAACGATAAGTGTGAAAATGAGTTTTTTAACCATGTTTTTTCTCCCTGAAACTGTCATTAATATAATCGAAGATGGTTAATTAATAATAACTATTTTTTACTGACTTCGTAGAGGGCGATGGCGGCGGCCGTCGAAACGTTGAGACTTTCAACCCGGCCGGAGATGGGCAGGCGGACCGTCATGTCGCAGCTTTCTTCAACCAGGCGACGCATGCCTTTGCCTTCGGATCCCATAATGATGGCTATTTTTCCGCCTTTGTTCATTTTGTCGATGGTTGTCTGCGCGTAGCCGTCCATTCCGACTGTCCAGAAGCCGGCCTCTTTCAGGCGGTTGACGGCGCGGGAAAGATTCGTAACCCGGCAAACGGGCAGATATTCAATGGTGCCGGCCGCAGCTTTTGCCATGGCTCCGGTTTCGGCCGGCGCATTTTTGTCCTGCATTATCAGCGCCAGCGTGTCGAAAGCGACGCAGGAACGGATGACGGCGCCGATGTTCTGCGGGTCGGTTACCTGGTCAAGAATCAGAAGATGGCAGTCCGGTTTGTCTGCGGCCAGAATGCAGATGTCTTCCAAAGAATATTCGGGAAGTTCCGAGCAATAGAGCGCAAAACCCTGATGAACGGCATCCCGGGGCAGAATGCGGTCAATTTCCCGACGGTCGACGATGTTGACCGCGGCTTCGGGCAGGCCTCGCGCCGCACAGATTTTTTTTGCCTCGGGCGCGTTCTCGGCCGTGCAGAGCAGTTTGGCAATTTTGCGTTCGGGATTGGCGAGGGCTGCGGTTACGGCATGGCGCCCGTAAAGAATGAGAGGCGTTTTGGCTGCTGTCGGTACTGAGAATTTTTTAGACATTTTCTTTTCCTTGCTGAATGACTTTGCGCAGAGAACCGTCGTTTTGCGCCAGAAGCCTTTCGGCTTCGGCGGGCGGACAATTCATTGCGGCCATGACACAGGCGGTTTTTACGTTTTTGTCCGCGGCAAGAAGACATTTTTCGGCGACACCGCGGTTTACGCCGGTAATCCGCTCAATCATATCCAAGGCCCGTCGATAAAGCTTTTCGTTGCTGACATTGACATCAATCATCAGGTTTTCGTAGGTTTTGCCGAGCCGAATCATGGCTCCGGTGGATATCATGTTGAGAATCATTTTCTGAGCGGAACCCGATTTCATTCGCGAGGAGCCGTCAATGGCCTCAGAACCGACGAGCGGATTGATAAAGACGTCGGCATAGGGTTTGAATTTTGCCTGCGGATTGGAGGTGACGGCAACGGTTTTGGCGCCGCGGCGCCGGGCTTCTGCAAGCACGGACACGACATAGGCGGGATTGCCGCTGGCCGAAATGCCGACAACAACGTCGCCGGCGCCGGCATTGAAAGTTTCAAGGTCTTTGACGGCCAGTTCGGCATTGTCTTCCGCGCCGTTGACCGAAGCGCGGATACATTCGTCGCCGCCGGCGATGAAACTTTGAATCAGGTTTTCGTCGATGCCGAAAGTCTGCGGACAGTCGGTAGCGTCAAGTATGGCGATTTTGCCGCTGGTGCCGGCTCCGAAGTAGCCAAGCCGGCCGCCGCTGCGGAGAGCTTCGGCAGCAAGGTCTATGGCACGGGCGACATCGGGCAGAACCTGGCTTACGGCTGCCGCAACTTTTGTGTCTTCGCGGTTTATGCTTCGGGCTATTTTGAGAGAATCCATCAAATCAATGTCGACCGTATCGGGGTTGCGGTTTTCAGCCATTGCATTCTCCGATAATCTCAATGACCTGCCGCAGGTCGTCAATTTTGCGGTCAGGCTCGCTGCCCTTGTATTTGCGTTTGGGGTCATAAATGACGCAAAAAGCTTTTCGGTTGTCATGCGCATAGGTTGCCGCGGTTTGAAAATCGGCTTCGCCGTCGCCCAAAACCAGTATTTCGTCGGCCGGCGGAAGCTTCCCGCCAAAAGCGGCGTGCGTGGCCAGAGGGTGCGGTTTGTCTTCCGCATATTCGCCGGCGGCAATGACCTTGTCAAAAAATTCGGAGAAACCGAGTTTTTCGATTTCTTCGGCAACATAAAGCGTTTTTTTGTTGGTAATCAGGATGCTGGTAATATTGTGTTTCCGGCAGTATTCCAAAACGCTGCGGGCACCGGGCATCGCTTCCAGAGCGGCGGCGTGGTGTTTGCCGATGAAGCTGTAGTAGGCGTCGGCGGCTTCCTGCTTGCTTTCGCCGAAGATGTAGCCCAGAGTGTCTTTGTTCTGAAGCGTGCTGGTAATGCGTTTAACTTCGTCATAGGGAATGCGGGGCAGGCCGAGCGTGTCGAAAGTGTAGTCATAGGCGGCGGAAATAACGGGGTAGGTGTCGGCCAAGGTGCCGTCCCAGTCGAAAACAACGTATTTTATACTCATAAAACCTCCGATTTTAAGCTTTATTTAAATGGTATCGGTTATATAAAAAGTATGATAGCCAGTAAAGGAGACAGGGTCAATGGAAAAGAATCAGCGCGCATTAAGAATAAAGGCGTTTCTGGAAAAAGACTGCGAGCTTGCCGGATATCGTCTGGAAGACATGGTAACGGACGCTTCGGTGCGCAGATATTTCAGGGTTGTGCGGGCCGACGGGTCGACGGCGGTGCTGATGGACGACGAAAGTCCGTATACGAAAATCCGCGAGTTCGTCAAAATTGACAGCCTGTTGCGCGGTATCGGCGTACGGGCGCCGGAAATTCTGGCGCAGAAAACCGAAGAGGGCTTTTTGCTGCTGGAGGATTTCGGCGACAAGGATTTTGCCGCAGTTCTGGACGGCAGAAACGATGCGGCCGTCTTTAAACTGGCCGTTGATGCTTTGCTGAAAATTTATAAGGATGCCCGGCGTCCCGATTATGTCAAAGACATGGACGACGCCTTTATCGTCAAAGACTTTCGCCTGTTTCTGGACTGGTATATGCCGGCCGTACTGGGAAATGGGCTCAGCGACCGGCAGCGACGCGAGTTTCTGGACATCATCGCCGGTTTGCTGCCGCTGGGCGCAAAAGTTCCGTCGTCGCTGGTGCTGTGGGATTATCATGTCAACAACGTCATGCTGCTTCCGAACAGCAACGAATGCGGCGTTATTGATTTTCAGGACGCAATGTGGGGGCCGTCGTTGTATGACCTGGCCAGCCTGATTGAGGACGAGCGCCGGGTGATTGCGCCGGAAGTGACGGCGGAAATGAAGGAATATTTCTTTGCCAATATCAGCGGCGTGGTTCGGGACGACTTCGAAGACGCTTATGCTTTTCTGGCTTTGCTGCGGCATATGCGGGTCATCGGCCGTTTTACGACCCTGATTACCGTTTCGAAAAAGCCATGGTATGCCAAATATGTACCGCATGCGCTGGAACTGCTGAAAAGAACGCTGGAATATCCGAAATTTGCCGTACTGAAGCGCTGGCTGGATGAGAATTTGCCGGAGGCCCGGCGGACGGTTCCCGAATCCAAACCGATAAGCAAAGCTTTTGTACTGGCGGCCGGCCGCGGCGTGCGTATGGGCGAACTGACCGACAGCCTGCCGAAACCGCTGATAGAAGTAAACGGCAAAGCGCTTATAGACTATAATTTCGACAAGCTGAAAGATGCCGGAATCAAGGATGTAACGGTCAACGTCTGCTATAAGGGCAAAATGATAGAGGAGCATCTGGCGGGGCGGACGGATTTTAATATTGCTTTTTCGGAAGAAAAGGAAGCTCTGGAAACCGGCGGCGGAATTAAAAACGCTTTGCATCTGATGGGGAACGAGGCCTTTTTTGTCATGAACAGCGACACGCTGTGGGTCGATCGCGGTTTTAAGCCGGCCATGCGTCAGATGCTGGACGAGTGGGACGGCGAAAAATATGACATTTTGCTGTTGCTGCATCCGATGGAACAAATCTTCGGCGACAACGGCCGCGGTATCGGCAACTACCTTCTTGACGGGCAGGGGCGGCCGCAGCGTAACGTTAGTAAGGAAAAAGGTTTTCCCTATTGGTTTACGGGCGTTTCAATCGTACATCCGCGCGTTTTTGCCGACAGCCCGGACGGCAAATTCTCGCTGCGCGATTTGTTTGACAAGGCAGAGAAGAACGGCCGGCTCGGCTTTGTCGTCAACGAGGGCATTCTGTTTCACGTCGGCGTTCCCGAGGCGGTTCGGGAGACGGAGAAAAAGCTGCTGGCCATCGCCTGTTGAAAAAATTTATCCTAAATAAATGCCGAAATCGGAAAAAAGATGTTGACAGTTGCGCAAAAATGTTATTATTTGCGTGTTAGTGAATAACTAAAAGGATGATAAAATCCTCTATCCCGGCTGAAGTTTTAAAATCGGAGGGGTGGCAGAGCGGTCAAATGCAACGGACTGTAAATCCGTCGACGAACGTCTACGATGGTTCGAATCCATCCCCCTCCACCATTTAACTCTTGCAGCCATACGGGAACTCTTGATTAAGAGGTTGATTAAGCGGGTGTAGCTCAATGGTAGAGCAGAAGCCTTCCAAGCTTATGACGGGGGTTCGATTCCCCTCACCCGCTCCAATTTTTCCCCTTATATCCAGAGAAATGTCTTAACAACTTAAACTTAGGATTAAACAGCTATGGCAAAAGAGAAATTTGAGCGTAATAAGCCGCATTGCAACAT